>CAVVRH010000009.1:0-38256 GCA_963750585.1 uncultured beta proteobacterium | reverse complement strand
CCTGAAGGGTCGTGGCAGACCACCACGTTGATAGGCCGGGTGTGGAAGCGCGGTAACGCGTTGAGCTAACCGGTACTAATGGCCCGTGCGGCTTGACTCCATAATTGTGCGACTCAGGAAGCAGAATTCAGACGACAGAATTCAGAAATCCGATTCCCGCAGCGTGAATGCGCCGCAACTCGACCCCCCTTACCTTCCAGTCAGGAATCAGCAGGAGCCCGGATCCGCGCCTGCGCGCGCCACCGGTAGCGCCGACAGGCCTGTCCCCTGTCTTCTGTCCCCTGATTCCTGACCCCCGTCAACGCCTGACGACCATAGCCCGCTGGAACCACCCCTTCCCATCCCGAACAGGACCGTGAAACGGCGGCACGCCGATGATAGTGTGGATTACCCATGCGAAAGTAGGTCATCGTCAGGCACCCTCCCCAACAAAAAGCCCGTGGGGCTTGCTCCATAATTGCGCGACGCGCGAAGCAACATTTCGGTCGACCCGTCGCAAACCTGCCCGCACGCGACGTGGCGCAACCGCCCCCCTACCTTCCAGTCATGAATCGGTTGGAGCATCCCCGCTCGCGGCGGCCACGGTGGAAGCGTCAAGAGGCTGTTTCCCCGAATTGTGAGTGACCTGTCCTTTCCTCGGCGTCGCCCCCGCGGACCCCCCTTCCCATCCCGAACAGGACGCGAAAGGCGGCGCGCCGATGATAGTGTGGAGTCCTGCGAAGTAGGCATCGTCGAGCACCCCCCCGCAAGAACCGACAATCGGGGTTCTCGCTTTGCGCCGCGCGAACCGACGGTTGACCCGCCGACTCACGAACGAGACACAACGTCCTGGATCTCCAGACCTAGGGCTCCGCGATTGCGATGACGAGTCGAATCAACGCCGCTTGCCCAGGAGGGAACCCAAGACGCCTCGCGTGAGTTCGCGGGCGAGCGACGAGCCGACCGAACGGGCGGCCGACTTTGCCATCGCATCGACCATGCCTTCGCGGCGCCCACCTCGCGGCCCGGTGGAGCCGAACAGGATGTCGGTGATGCCGCCCAACACGCTGCCATTGCCCGCCGCGCCGCCTTGCTGAGCGGGTACGCCGGCAGCATCTCCGGCCTTTCCACCTGCTTGCACGCGCGCCTTCAGCATCTCGAATGCCGATTCGCGATCGACGGTCTTGTCGTACACGCCGGCGACCGGTGAATTCGCGATCAGCTTCTGTCGCTCGTCCGGTGTGATCGGGCCGATCTGCGAGCCGGGCGCGACAACCCACGCGCGCTCGGTCATCTGCGGCGTTCCCTTCGGGTCGAGCAACGATATCAGGGCTTCGCCGACGCCAAGTTCCAGAATCGCCCGCCCGATGTCGAGCTTGGGATTCGGGCGCATCGTTTCGGCCACCGATTTCACGGCCTTCTGGTCGCGCGGCGTGAACGCGCGCAGCGCGTGCTGCACTCGATTGCCGAGTTGCGCGAGCACCTTGTCCGGCACGTCGAGCGGATTCTGCGTGACGAAATACACGCCGACGCCCTTCGAGCGGACCAGGCGCACCACCTGCTCGACTTTCTCGAGCAGCGCCGGCGGCGCTTCGTTGAACAGCAGGTGCGCCTCGTCGAAGAAGAACACGAGCTTGGGCTTGTCCCGATCACCGACCTCGGGGAGGTTCTCGAAGAGCTCGGCCAGCAGCCACAGCAGGAACGTCGAGTAGAGCCGCGGCGCACCGAGAAGGCGATCGGCGACCAGGATGTTGACCATGCCCTGGCCGCTTCCGTTGGTCTGCATCAGGTCGTCGATGTTCAGCATCGGCTCGCCGAAGAACCGCTCGCCCCCCTGTTCCTCGATCTGCAGGAGCCCGCGCTGGATCGCCCCGACCGACGCCGCCGACACGTTGCCGTATTGCGTCTTGTACTGCGCCGCGTTGTCGCCGACCTGCTGCAGCATCGCGCGCAGGTCCTTGAGGTCGAGCAGCAGCAGGCCGTTGTCGTCCGCGATCTTGAACGTGAGCGCGAGCACGCCTTCCTGCGTTTCGTTCAGGTTCAGCAAACGGGCGAGCAGCAACGGCCCCATGTCGGAGACGGTTGCGCGCACCGGATGTCCCTGTTCGCCCCAAACGTCCCAGAACGCGACGGGACAGCCCTTCCAGTTCGGCTCCGGAATCTTGTAAGTGGCGAGCCGCTCCTTCATCTTGGGCGTGAACTTGCCGGCATTGGCGATGCCCGAGAGATCGCCCTTGACGTCCGCCAGGAACACCGGCACGCCGATCTGCGAGAACTGCTCGGCGAGCACCTGCAACGTGACGGTCTTGCCCGTGCCGGTCGCACCGGTGATGAGGCCGTGGCGGTTGGCGAGCGCGGGCAGCAGCGCCAGTTCGACTTCGTCGTGGCGTGCGATTACGAGTGGTTCGGGCATGGTCGAGGTCCGGCGAAGGTCGGGATGAGGAAGTTTACCTGCTCGACGGGGCCGTTCTTGCCCCGCTCTCGTTGGCCCCCTCCGCCGCATTTCGGCGGGGAACCGGGCGAAGCCTGCCGCCGGCGCCCGGTGTGGCGGCAGCGTGCCCTTCAATTCCGAGACCGAAGGTGCTATCATTTCAGGTCGTTAAGGATGAGAAATGGGCTGGGCACAGCCCATTTTTTTTTCCGGTGTCGAATGGTGCGTTCGGAGCGAAGGTGAGCCTGGCCTTGTTACTCGAGAAGACGCTGCCCCCGCTGGGGTACGAGCTGGTCGATTGGGAGACGTCGCCCAAGAGCCGGCTCGTGCGCGTCTTCATCGACAAGCCGGGCGGCGTGGATGTCGAGGACTGCGCCCGTGTCAGCAATCACCTGACCCGGGTTCTCGCGGTGGAGAACGTCGAATACGACCGCCTCGAGGTGTCCTCGCCGGGGCTCGACCGCCCGCTGACGAAGGCCGCCGATTATGAGCGGTTCCGCGGCCAGGAGGCGCAAATCACGGTGCGCGAGCCGATCGACAACGCCCGCCGCTTCAAGGGCGTGCTGCGCGGTCTGGAGGGCGATGCCGCGCTTGTCGAGACCGCCGCCGGGGTGCGCACGATCCCGCTCGCCGACATCCAGCGTGCACGCCTCGTGCCAAAGATCGAGTGGAGAAAGTCATGAATCGCGAACTGCTGCTGCTGGTGGACGCCCTCTCGCGCGAGAAGAACGTGCCGAAGGAAATCGTCTTCACCGCGCTCGAGTCGGCGCTCGCCTCTGCAACCAAGAAGCGCTTCCCGAACGAGGAGATCGACGCGCGCGTCTCGATCGACCGCGAGACCGGCGACTACGAGACGTTCCGCCGCTGGACCGTCGTGCCCGACGAGGAGCACGAGGAGCCCGCGCACCAGATCGCCATCACGGATGCGGCGGAGCGCGATCCGGCGCTGAACCTCGGCGACGTCGTCGAGGAGCCGCTCGAGCCCGTCGAGTTCGGCCGCATCGGCGCGCAGGCCGCGAAGCAGGTCATCCTGCAGAAGATCCGCGACGCGGAACGCGAGCAGATCCTGAACGACTTTCTCGAGAGGCAGGACAACCTGCTCACCGGCACGGTCAAGCGCATCGAGCGCGGCAACGTGATCGTCGAATCGGGCCGCATCGAGGGAATGATCCCGCGCGACCAGCTGATTCCGAAAGAGATGCTGCGCGTGGGCGACCGGATCCGCGCCTACGTCATGAAGATAGACCGCGCGGCCAAGGGCCCGCAGCTGATCCTGTCGCGCATCGCTCCCGAGTTCCTCGTGCGCCTTTTCGAGCTCGAGGTTCCCGAGATCGAGGAAGGCCTGATCGAGATCCGCGCAGCAGCCCGTGACCCGGGCATCCGCGCCAAGATCGCCGTCAAGTCGAACGACCCGCGCCTGGACCCGCAAGGCACCTGCATCGGCATGCGCGGCTCGCGCGTCACGGCCGTGACGAACGAGCTCGCCGGCGAGCGGGTCGACATCGTATTGTGGTCGGACGATCCCGCGAAGCTCGTCGTCAACGCGCTCGCGCCTGCCGAGGTGCAGAGCATCGTCGTCGACGAAGAGCGCCACGCGATGGACGTCGTCGTCGACGAGGAGAACCTCGCGATCGCGATCGGCCGCAGCGGGCAGAACGTCCGGCTTGCCTCCGATATGACCGGGTGGGAAATCAACCTGATGGGCGTCGAGGAGTCGCAACAGAAGCACGAGGCGGAGACGCTGCGCCTGCGCGCGCTGTTCATGGAGCGGCTCGACGTCGACGAGGAAGTCGCCGAAATCCTGATCTCCGAGGGCTTCACCTCGCTCGAGGAAGTGGCGTACGTGCCGATGAACGAGATGCTGGAGATCGAGGCGTTCGACGAGGACACGGTGAACGAGCTGCGCAGCCGCGCGCGCAACGCGCTGCTCACCGAGGCGATCGTGCGCGAGGAGTCGGTCGAGAATGTCGAGGAGGCGCTGCTCAACCTCGAGGGCATGGACACGGAGGTTGCAAGCACGCTCGCGGCCAAGGGCATCACCACACGCGATGCGCTCGCCGACCTCGCGGTCGACGAGCTGGTCGAACTGACCAACCTGTCGAACGAGCGCGCGCAGGATCTGATCATGAAGGCGCGGGCGCACTGGTTCGAAGAGGCGCCTGCCGTCGCGCAGGTGCACTAGGAAGGCAGCAGGAGAGCGCCATGGCGCAGACGACGATTGAACAATTCGCGACCGAGCTCAAGATGCCGGCCGGCGCCCTGATCGAGCAGCTGGCTGCCGCTGGCGTCGAGGGCAAGAAGCAGGGCGACAAGCTCACCGAGCAGGACAAGACACGCCTGCTCGATTACCTGCGCAAGCAGCACGGTGCCGCGGCGGAACCCAAGAAGCGGATCACGCTCACCCGCAAGCAGACGACCGAGATCCGTGCTTCGGATTCGACGGGCAAGGCGCGCACGATTCAGGTCGAGGTGCGCAAGAAGCGCGTGCTGGTGCGCCGCGAGGACGAAGCCGCGGCGCCAGGTCCGGCGGTTGAGGAAATTGCGCCGACGCCTGAACCGGTCGTCGAGGCGCTGCCTCCGGTGATCGCCGAAGCACCGGTCATCGAGCCGATGCCCGAGATCGTTCCCGCACCGGCGCCGGAACCGGAGCCCGAAGCCGCGACTTGAAGCAGAGCCGATCTCCGTACCGATCGCGCCGGCCGCACCGCGTTCGGTACTGTCTCCGGCGGAAATCGCCGAGCGCGAGCACGAGTCGGCCCGCGCGCGCGAGCTGTTCTCCCGACAACAGGCTGACATCAAGGCCAAGCAGGAAGCCGAGGCGGCGCGGCGCTCGCGCAAGGACGCCGAGGAGGCTGCGCGCGTCGCGGCCGAAGCCAAGGCCAAGATGGAAGTCGAAGCGAAGGCCAAGGCGCCGGCGGGTCCGCCGCGGGAAGGGACGCTGCATCGCCCGGCCGCGAAACCAGGCGAGAAGCGCGACAAGCCAACGCGCAAGACGACCGGACCGGTATTTTCGGAAGAGGCTGCGCGTCGCCGCGCATTGAAGCTGCGCGGAGATACTGCGGGCGCGACGACTGCCGGCTGGCGCCAGCCGAAGATCGGGCATCGCCACCGCGACGAAGAGGGCAACGAGATCCCGGGCGAGGCGCTGCAGACGGGTCCGATCGTCCGAGAGGTCACGGTGCCCGAGACGATCACCGTCGCCGACCTTGCGCATCGCATGTCGGTCAAGGCCGCCGAGGTGATCAAGGCGCTGATGAAGATGGGCACGATGGTGACCATCAATCAGGTGCTGGATCAGGAGACGGCGATGATCATCGTCGAGGAAATGGGCCACAAGGCGAAGGCCGCGAAGCTCGACGACCTGGATACGCTGCTCGCCGAGGCCGCCGAAGAGAGCGATCTCGTCGCGCTGCCCCGTCCGCCGGTCGTCACCGTGATGGGCCACGTCGACCACGGCAAGACCTCGCTGCTCGACACGATCCGCCGCGCCCGAGTGGCCAGCGGCGAAGCCGGCGGCATCACGCAGCACATCGGCGCATACCATGTCGAAACGGCGAAGGGGACCATCACCTTCCTCGACACGCCAGGTCACGAGGCGTTCACGGCGATGCGCGCGCGCGGTGCGAAGGTGACGGACATCGTCGTGCTGGTTGTCGCTGCGGACGACGGCGTCATGCCCCAGACGAAGGAGGCGATCGCGCATGCGAAGGCCGGCAACGTTCCCGTCGTCGTCGCGATCAACAAGATCGACAAGCCGGAAGCCCATCCCGAGCGCGTCAAGCAGGAACTCGTGGCCGAGGGCGTGGTGCCCGAGGAATACGGCGGCGACGTCCAGTTCGTGCCGGTGTCGGCCAAGACCAGTCAGGGCATCGACACGCTGCTCGATGCGATCCTTCTGCAGGCCGAAGTGCTCGAACTCAAGGCGCCGAAGGACGCGCCTGCCAAGGGCATCGTGATCGAATCGCGCCTGGACAAGGGCCGCGGCCCGGTGGCAACGATCCTCGTGAACTCCGGGACGCTGAAGCGCGGCGACATTGCGCTGGTCGGCTCCGTGTTCGGCCGCGTGCGCGCGATGACCGACGAGACGGGCAAGCCGGTCGCCGCGGCGGGTCCCGCCATCCCGGTCGAGATCCAGGGCCTGTCGGACGTCCCGCTCGCGGGCGAGGAGCTCCTGGTGTTGGGCGACGAGCGCAAGGCGCGCGAGATCGCGCTGTTCCGCCAGGGCAAGTTCCGCGACGTCAAGCTCGCGAAGCAGCAGGCCGCGAAGCTCGAGAACATGTTCGAGCAAATGGGCGAGAACGAGGTCAAGACGCTCGCGCTCATCGTCAAGGCGGACGTTCAGGGCAGCTACGAGGCGTTGCAGCAGGCACTGACCAAGCTGTCAACCGATGAAGTGAAGGTGAACATCGTTCACGCCGGCGTGGGCGGCATCACCGAGTCGGATGTCAACCTGGCGCTCGCCTCCAAGGCGGTGATCATCGGCTTCAACACCCGCGCCGATGCGCAGGCGCGCAAGCTCGCCGAGTCGGGCGGCGTGCAGATCCGCTACTACAACATCATTTACGAGGCGGTCGACGACGTGAAGGCCGCCCTCTCGGGCATGCTGGCGCCCGAGCGCAAGGAAAACCAGCTCGGCCTGGTGGAGATCCGCGAGGTCTACAAGATCTCGAAGGTCGGCACGGTCGCAGGCTGCTACGTGCTCGAAGGCGTCGTTCGTCGCGGCGCGCGCATCCGCGTGCTGCGCGACCACGTGGTGATCCACGACGGCGAGCTCGATTCGCTCAAGCGCTTCAAGGACGACGTGCGCGAGGTGAAGGCGGGCTTCGAGTGCGGCCTGTCGATCAAGAACTTCAACGACATCGAGCAGAAGGACCAGCTGGAGGTCTACGAGATCGTCGAGGTTGCGCGCACGCTTTAGTCTGTCGCGCATCGTGCTGTCGGCCCGGTCCCGGATCGGCGCCGCAGGACGTGCCGGGCGCGAAACCGCACGTTGCATGCGTTGCCCAGTGCCACACGCTCAACGAGTCATTGACGGGCGCCGCCTGGCGCAGCGCTTCGCCGTTCTCGCACCGTGTCCTACGAACAGTGCGCGGGTGAGGCGCGGGCGATCGTCCAGATCCTCCATCCAAAGGCCATCGCCATGAAATCGCAGCGCGTCCAGCGTGTCGCCGAGCAGATCCAGCACGAACTCGCCGTGTTGCTGCGCACCGAGGTCAAGGACCCACGCGTCGGCATGGCGACGATCACGCACGTGGACGTCTCCTCCGACATGGCGCACGCGAAGGTGCACTTCACCAATCTGGCCGGGCGCGAGCATGCGCGCGACGCGGAAACTGCGCTCGCCCGCACGGCGGGCTTCCTGCGCAGCCAGTTGTCGCGCCGGCTCGACCTCTACACGGTGCCGCAGCTGCATTTCCTCTACGACGATTCGATCGAGTCCGGTATGCACCTGTCGAAGCTGATCGACGATGCTGTCGCCGAGGATCGCAAGCACCACGGCGAATCGTGACCGCGCGGGCGCCGCAGCCGCGCGTGCCGCGGCGGCGCGTGGACGGCGTGCTGCTGTTGGACAAGCCCGCGGGCATCACGTCGAACGCCGCGTTGCAGCGGGCGCGACGTCTCTATGCCGCGCAGAAGGCGGGGCACACGGGCACTTTGGATCCCGCTGCGTCCGGGCTGCTGCCGGTCTGCCTGGGCGAGGCGACCAAGTTCGCGGCTTTCCTGCTCGACGCCACCAAGTCGTATCGGGCGTCGATACGGTTCGGCGAAGCCACGACCACCGGTGATGCCGAGGGCGAAGTGGTCGCGACGCGATCTGTGAACTTCGACCGCGCGCACTCGAAGGCACGTTGGCGCGCTTCCGCGGACCGATTGCCCAGGTCCCGCCGCGCCACGCAGCGCTCAAGTTCCAGGGGCGTGCGTACTACGCCTACGCGCGGGCCGGAATCGACATTCCGCGGACCGCGCGCCCGGTGACCATTCATGCGCTCGACCTGGTCGCCTTCGAGTCGCCGCAAGCGATCGTCGACGTTTGCTGCAGCAAGGGAACCTACATCCGGGTGCTGGCCGAGGATCTGGGCGAGGCGCTGGGATGTGGCGCGCACCTGGCCGCATTGCGCCGTACGGCGACGGGTGGATTTCGGCTTGCCGATGCCGTGTCGCTGGAAGCGCTCGAGGCGATGACACCTCCGGCACGTGACGCGTTGCTGTTGCCGACCGAGATCCTGCTCGACGGACTTGCCGCGGCTGAGACTCGACGGTGGGGCGGCAGAGAGCTTCCGTAACGGCATGGCCGCCGTCGCGCCCCAGGTTGGCCGAGGTCCCTTGCGCCGTGTTCTCCGGTGCCGAGCTCATTGGTGTCGCGGACATCGGCGACGACGGGTTGGCGCGGCCGCGGCGGGTCGTGGCCATGCGGCCGAGCGGGGACGCAACCGCTTCGATGAGTGCTTGAAATCTAAGCAGTTTTGCCGCTATAATCCCATCCTTTCCGAAAGACCAGAGAAACGAAGGACGAAGACAATGGCTGTCTCGGTTTCCGACAAGGCGAAAGTGATCGCCGATTACCAGCGGGTCAAGGGCGACACCGGTTCGCCGGAAGTGCAGGTCGCCCTGCTCACGACCCGCATCAACGGTCTCACCGACCATTTCAAGAGCAACGTCAAGGACCACCATTCGCGTCGCGGCCTGCTGCGCATGGTGTCGCGCCGGCGCAAGCTGCTCGACTATCTGAAGTCGCGCAACGCCGACAGCTACAAGGCGCTGATCGACCGGCTCGGCCTGCGCAAGTAAGCGGCGCTGTCGATCTCCACTCTTCCCGACCTGCCGCGACGCGTGGCTTTCGTGCCCGCCCGCCCGGTACTTCCCCTCGTCTAACCTACGAGAGTGGCCGCGCACGAGGCGCGGCCATTGTCGTTTCTGCGGAACGCAAAACATGTTCAACAAAGTCAGCAAGTCGATTCCCTACGGCCGGCACACACTGAAGCTCGAAACCGGTGAAGTCGCGCGCCAGGCCGCCGGATCGGTCGTCGTAAGCCTCGATGACACCGTCGTTCTCGTCACCACCGTCGCGCGCAAGGAAGCCAAGGCCGGACAGGACTTCTTCCCGTTGACCGTCGACTACCAGGAAAAGACCTACGCGGCGGGGAAGATCCCGGGCGGGTTCTTCAAGCGCGAAGGCCGCCCATCGGAAAAGGAGACGCTGACCTCGCGGCTCATCGATCGCCCGATCCGTCCGCTGTTTCCCGAAGGCTTCTTCAACGAGGTCCAGGTGATCGCGACCGTGATGTCGGTCGATCCCGAAATCGATCCCGACGTTCCGGCGATGATCGGCGCGTCGGCCGCGCTCGCGCTCTCGGGTGTGCCGTTCGCCGGTCCGATCGGCGCGGCGCGCGTCGGGTACGTCGATGGGCAATACGTGCTGAACCCGACCAAGACCGAGCTCATGGCGTCGCAGCTCAATCTCGTCGTCGCGGGCACCGAAGCCGCCGTGCTGATGGTTGAATCCGAAGCAAACGAGCTGCCCGAGGAAGTGATGCTCGGCGCCGTCGTCTACGGCCACCAGCAGCAGCAGGCCGCGATCGAGCTGATCCACGCCCTCGTTGAAGCAGGCGGCAAGCCGCTGTGGGACTGGCAGGCGCCGGCAAAGAACGACGCGATGATCGCCGCCGTCACTGCTGTCGCCGAGGCACCGCTGCGCGCGGCGTACCAGATGCGCTCGAAGCAGGCGCGCCAGCAGGCGCTGAAGGACGTTTATGCCAGGGTCGCCGCCGAGTGCATTCCGGCCGATGCACCGGCCGGCTACGCCAACCAGGTCAACGACTTCGTGTTCGAGTTGGAGAGCAAGCTGGTGCGCAACCAGATCCTTTCCGGCGAGCCGCGTATCGACGGCCGTGACACGCGCACCGTTCGTCCGATCGGCATCCGCACCGGCGTGCTGCCGCGCACGCACGGCTCGGCGCTGTTCACGCGCGGCGAGACGCAGGCGATCGTCGTGGCCACGCTCGGCACCGCGCGTGACGAGCAGCGGATCGATGCGCTGATGGGCGAGTACACCGACCGCTTCATGCTCCACTACAACATGCCGCCCTATGCGACCGGCGAGACCGGGCGCGTGGGCACGCCCAAGCGCCGCGAGATCGGCCACGGACGGCTGGCCAAGCGGGCATTGCTGGCCGTGCTGCCGACTGCCGAGGAGTTCGCCTATTCGATGCGCGTCGTCTCGGAAATCACCGAGTCGAACGGCAGCTCGTCGATGGCTTCGGTGTGCGGCGGCAGCCTCGCGCTGATGGACGCTGGCGTGCCGACCCGTGCGCATGTCGCGGGCATCGCGATGGGCCTGATCAAGGACGGCAACCGCTTCGCCGTGCTGACGGACATACTCGGCGACGAGGACCACCTTGGTGACATGGACTTCAAGGTCGCCGGCACCGACCGCGGCGTCACCGCGCTGCAGATGGACATCAAGATCCAGGGCATCACGAAGGAAATCATGGCGGTGGCGCTGTCGCAGGCGCGCGAAGGCCGGATGCACATCCTGAAGCTGATGCAGGAGGCGCTGCCGCACGCGCGCACCGAGGTCTCGCAGCACGCGCCGCGCATGATGACGTTCAAGATCAATCCCGAAAAGATCCGCGACGTGATCGGCAAGGGTGGCGCCGTGATTCGCGCGCTGACCGAGGAGACCGGCACGACGATCGACATCCAGGACGACGGCACGATCACGATCGCCTCGGTCAACGCCGATGCCTGCAACGTCGCGCGGAAGCGCATCGAGGACATCACGGCCGAGGTCGAGGTCGGCAAGATCTACGAAGGCGCCGTGCTGCGGCTCCTCGACTTCGGCGCGATCGTCCAGGTGCTGCCCGGCAAGGACGGCCTGCTGCACATTTCGCAGATCGCCAAGGAGCGCGTCAACCAGGTCTCCGACTATCTGAAGGAAGGCCAGGTGGTGCGCGTCAAGGTGCTCGAGGCCGACGACAAGGGGCGGCTGCGCCTGTCGATGAAGGCCGCGGCGGAGGAGGACGCGCAGAAGACGGCGCAACCGGCCGCGGAGACGCCGGCATCCTGACGACGGCAGTCATCCCGCCGCACGCGAAGGGCGCCCACGGGCGCCCTTTTTCATGCAGGTGACCTGCCCAACGCCGCCTAGCGTGGTGCCGGCTTGTCGAGCACCGCGTCGCCGCTGACGGTGATCGTGATGTCGGTCGTGCCACCTTCCACGGCGACCGGCGCGATCGGCGATGCGGCGGCTGCCTGTGCGCGAAACATCGGCTCGGGGCGCCCGATCACATCACCCGAGCTCACCGTCACCCGACCCGGGCGCCAACCGCCGAAGCCAAGGCTCGCGGCCGCGAGTTCCGCGCGCGTCTGCCACGCCTTGATGGCCTGCTGCGTCAGCGCCTCCTCGGTACGGCGACGCGTGTCCGCGCGCACGCTGAAGCTCATGCCCGAAAGCAGCAGCCCGTCCTCCTGTAGGTCGCGTGACCAGTGTCGCGAGCTGCGCAAAGTCGGAGCCTTCGAGCGCAAGAGTCTGCGCCACGTGCCAGCGCACGGGCTTGCCCTTCTCGTTGATCTGCCACGTGCTGTAGCCCGCCGTGCGGACCTCCACGCCCTGCACGGCCTTCGCCCGCGCCAGCGCCTGCGCGATCTTCGCGTTGACCTCGTTCGCGCCGGCGGCCGCGGTCGGCGATTCGACCTCCGCGCGCAGCGACGCGTGCATGCGATCGTTCTGCACGGTTGCGGTCGCCGCACCCGTGACGGCGACCATGGGACCTGGCGCAGGCGCATAGGCAGGGGAGGACGGCGTGTCGGCCGCCATCGCCGACATCGACAGCAGGGCGGCGGCAATCATGGCAGCTGCAGGGTATGGCGTCATTTCGATTCACTCCCTCGCAGCGATGCGACCCGCGTCGAAAGCGCAAGGATCGCGTCGCGGTTGGTCCACGAAAAGACCTTGGCTGCCGCGTCTTGCCATGGCAACCAGGCGCTGGCGAGATGCTCCCGCGGCGCGAGCCGAACCGGCACGGGCTCCGGCACCTGCAGGCCGAACACGTGTTCGGTGTTGTGCGTGGTTCCCGGTGGATAGCGGTGCCGCCATTTCGGATAGATCTCGTACTCGTTCGCCATCTGCCAGTCGACGATCCCGCCAAAACGTGCCGCCTCGATTCCCGTCTCCTCGAAGAGTTCGCGTACGGCCGTCGCGGACAGCACTTCGCCCGGTTCGCGGCTGCCGGTGACCGACTGCCAATGCTCGGGGAAATCGGCGCGTTCGATCAGCAGGACGCGCAAGTCCCTCGTGTAAACGATGACCAGGGCCGAAACGGGTTGCTTGTACCGCATCCGGTGTCCGGCGGAAGTCGATCTCTGGCAGTGACACACCGGTGCCCGGTCGGCTCCGCGTGATCAGCGGAGGCAAGCGGACCGCCGCGGGATGACGTCGGTCGCGATCAATCGGGTGATGCTGCCCACGCTCTACGCGACGAACACCCAGAAGGGAATGTGGCGCTCCTGCCAGAACTCGGCGGCCTCGGCGAGAAGCTCCTCGAGCGTGCCCCAGTCGTTCGGGTGGTCCTTCCGGTATGCGGCGCTGTGCGCGAGCAGGACGACTCTTCCGCTCTTGCCCAGCCAATCGCGATCCTCGAGCACGTCGGCAAGGGCGTCCCAGTTGTGACCGAAGTGATCGGGCAGACCGAGCCCGCGGTCGAGCTCCGAGAAGAGCGTCGCCCGGTCCTTTGCCTTGCCGAGGTTCACGGTCGCGAACTTGAGATGTGCATGCGTGGCCGCGGCTCGGAGCGGTTCCGCCGGGCCCTGCCATTGGTGTACGCCGGCATCGTCCAGCGCGGTCAGGTCGGGCGCCTTCATTCGCGGATCCTCCGGAAGCGCCGGGTCGACCATCGCGCGGTTGAGGCTGACCGACCAGTGCAGGTGCGCGCCGGTCACGCGGCCGGTGGCGCCGACCGCGCCCAGCACGTCACCGGCGGCGAGGATGTCGCCCGCCTTGACGTTGATGGCGCTCAGGTGGCAGTACATCGTCAGCAGGCCGCGGCCATGGTCGAGCCAGACCGTCTTGCCGTTGAAGAAGTAGTCGCCGGTGTCGATCACGCGGCCGGCCGCCGCGGCGACGACGGGCGTGCCCGCGGCCGCGGCGATGTCCATCCCGCTGTGCGGGCTGCGCGGCTGGCCGTTGAAGATGCGCCGCAGGCCGAACGAGCTGGAGCGCGGCCCGGCGGTCGGCTGGCGCAGTCGCAACGAGGCCGGGACGGTGTCGCTCAGCGTGGCCGCCACCTCGGCAAGATGCGCGCGCTCGCGTTCGTAGCGCTCGATGTCCTGCTTGGACAGATCGACCTTGCCCGGCGCCACCGTGAGTCTCTGCTCGGGATAACGCACCGGGTCGATCACGAACGATTGGCGCACATCGGCCGCGCCGGGCGCTGAACCAGGACGTGGCTCGTGCCGGGCTTGGCCGCGAGCGCGATGCCGACCACGGCCGTCCACCGTGCCGCGTCGCCGACGACCAGCACGGGCACCGTGCCCAGGCTCGCCCGCGGCGGCTCGCTCGACGGCCCGAGGTCGATGACCGCCACGCCACCCGGCACGCTTCGATGCTGCGGCATGACTGGTAGTGGTCGTCAGTGTAGTAGCACGAATCGGGCGCGGACTTCGCGCCCCCGCACACGATGCGCCGGGCACCGCGGTCCTTGGCGCCGGGCGTGCGCACCGTGTACTCGTGATAATACCCACGAGCCTTCAGTGGCAGGATCTTTTCGCGATTTCCGAACACGACGCCGTCGCGCTCGTAAGGGAAGGGTCCGCCGGCGCGAACGAGTGCGTAGGTCTCCTGCGCCTGCGTCGGCAGCGCCGTCAGTGCGACGTCGGGAACGGCGAGCCCGAGGGCCGCTGGCATGCCGCCGACCAACAGCGCGAGCGCGACAATGAAGCCGACGAGCATCCGGGATGCGGCGCGAATTGCCATATTCTTGCTTGCTACGCGACCTTGGCCGAATCGGAGGGGCGAACCTTGATGTGCAGGTCGCGCAGCTGCTGCTCGGTCGCCGGGCTCGGTGCATCGACCATCAGGTCCTGCCCGCGTTGTGTCTTCGGGAACGCGATCACGTCGCGAATCGACTCGGCGCCGCACATCAGCGTCACGATGCGGTCCAGGCCGAACGCGATGCCACCGTGCGGCGGTGCGCCATATGAAAGCGCATCCAGCAGAAAGCCGAACTTGCGGCGTTGGTCCTCGGGGCTGATCTTCAGCGCCTCGAACACCTTGGCCTGCACGTCGGCCTTGTGGATGCGCACCGACCCGCCGCCGATCTCCCATCCGTTCAGCACGACGTCGTAGGCCTTCGCCAACGCATGCTCGGGGTCGCTCAGGAACCGGTCCTCGTGGCCGTCCTTCGGCGCGGTGAATGGATGGTGTCGCGCCGCCCAGGTCTTGTTTTCCTCGTCGTACTCGAACATCGGGAAGTCGACGACCCAAAGCGGCTTCCAGCCCTTTTCCGCGAATCCGCGGTCGTGGCCGATCTTCGCACGCAGTGCGCCCATCGCGTCGTTGACGACCTTCTCGCGATCGGCGCCGAAGAAGATCACGTCCCCAGTCTGCGCACCGGTGCGCGCGAGGATCTCGCGCAGCACCGGCTCGGACAGAAACTTGACGATTGGCGATTGCAGTCCTTCCTCGTTCGGCTTGGCGGCGTCGTTCACCTTGATCCAGGCGAGGCCCTTGGCGCCGTAGATCGCGACGAACGGGCCGTAGTCGTCGATCTCCTTGCGCGACATCGTGCCGCCGTTCGGCACGCGCAGCGCCGCAACCCTGCCGTTCGGCAGGTCGGCCGCCGCGCGGAACACCTTGAAGTCGACCGTCCGCGCAAGGTCGGTGAGCTCGGTGAGCTTGAGCGGCACGCGCAGGTCGGGCTTGTCGATGCCGTAGTCCCGCATGACCTCGGCGAATGTCATGATCGGGAACGGGTCGGGCAGCTCGACTCCCATTGCATCGCGGAACATCGCCCGAACGAGCCCTTCCATGATCTGGCGGATCTCGAGCTCGGCAAGGAACGACGTCTCGATGTCGATCTGCGTGAACTCCGGCTGGCGGTCGGCGCGCAGGTCCTCGTCGCGAAAGCACTTGACGATCTGGTAATAGCGGTCGAAGCCCGCCATCATCAGCATCTGCTTGAAGAGCTGCGGGGACTGCGGAAGCGCATAGAACTGGCCGTGGTAAAGGCGCGACGGCACGAGGAACTCGCGTGCGCCCTCCGGCGTGGACTTGTAGAGGAACGGCGTCTCGATGTCGATGAAGCCCTGCGCATCGAGGTACTTGCGCGCGGCCATCGCCGTGCGGTAGCGCAACATCAGGTTCTTCTGCATGACCGGCCGGCGCAGGTCGAGTACGCGGTTCGCGAGGCGCACGGTCTCCGAGAGGTTCTCGTCGTCCAGCTGGAACGGCGGCGTTGCCGAGGCGTTCAGGATCTCGATTTCGTGCGCGAGCACCTCGATCTCGCCGGAAACCAGGTTCGGGTTGGTCGAGCCCTCGGGGCGCGGCCGCACGATGCCCGTCACGCGTACGCAGAATTCGTTGCGCAGCTTTTCCGCGATCCTGAACGTGTCGGCGCGGTCCGGATCGCAGACCACCTGTACGAGTCCCTCGCGGTCGCGGAGGTCGATGAAGATCACGCCGCCGTGGTCGCGCCGACGATGCACCCAGCCCATGAGCGTGACGGTCTGGGTAAGGTAGCGGCGGTCGATGCGGCCGCAATAGTCGGTGCGTTTCAAGGAATTCTCCGGACAGGCTGGGTCAAACAGGGGGCGTGACCGCCGCACCGCCCGGCCGCGCCGGCGCGCTGCGGCGCGCGAGTCAGTTTCGGGTCGATGCGGGTGAGATGGATTTCGCCGGGATCGCAGTCGCCGGCGGCGGCGGGATCACAATTGCCGGCGGAGGCGGGATCACGGTACCACGCGGTGCGACGACGCCCATCGAGATGATGTACTTGAGCGCCTCGTCGACCGTCATCTCGAGTTCGCGGACCCGGTCGCGCGGCAACATGATGAAGTAACCGCCGGTCGGGTTGGGTGTGGTCGGCACGTAGACGCTCAGATGCTCGCCAGGCAGATAGGGCGCCACCGTGCGGTCGGGCGTCCCCGTGAGGAAGCCGATCGTCCAGCTGCCTTCACGGGGGAACTCGACCAGCAGCGCCTTGCGGAACGCGTTGCCCTTGTCGGACAACAGCGTGTCGCTCACCTGCTTGACCGAGGAGTAGATCGACTTGACGAACGGAATGCGACCCAGGACGGCTTCCCACGCGAGGATCAGCCGTTGCCCGAAAAAGTTCGCGGCGATGACGCCCGTCAGAAGCAGGATCACGAAGAACAGCACAACGCCGAGTCCCGGCACGCGGAAGCCCAGTACGGATTCCGGCTGCAGCGACGTCGGCAGCACGAGCAGCGTCTGGTCGAGCGTGGTGACCAGGAAGTGCAGCACGTAGATCGTGATGCCGAGCGGCACCCAGACCAACAGTCCGGCGACGAGGTAGCGCTTCATCGTGCGGATTCGTGCAGGCGGACGTTCAGTGACAGGCGCAGCCAGAGCCGCAGCCGCCCGACGGGGCCGACGATGCACCGCCTTCCGACTTGCTCTCGGACTTGGCTTCGGACTTGGCTTCGGACTTGGCTTCGGACTTCGTTTCGGCGCTTGCGCCTTCGGTCTTCGGCTCGCTCTTCGCGGCGGGCTTGCTGCCGTTGCGGAAATCGGTCGCGTACCAGCCGCTGCCCTTCAACTGGAATCCGGCGGCGGACACGAGCTTCACGAGCGACTCCTTGTGGCAATCCGGACAGCCGGTGAGCACCGGTTCGTTGATCTTTTGCAGCGCTTCGAGTTCGTGGCCGCAGTTCGTGCAGCGGTATTCGTAGATCGGCATGAAAGTTCCCTGCGTATCGGTTGGATCGAGCGCGCAAAAGCGCTTGATTCAAAAGTGCAAATTCTAACGCAAATCGGTCGGGTCCGGCGGCGCGGCCTGCGTCGCCGACGCACCCTCCCATATGGGGGCGGCGGCCGGCGCCTGCAAAGTGCTTTATGCTTCGGAGCAACGGCGGAGGGGCAATGGCAGCGTACTGGTTATGGTGGATCCTCGCGGCGGTTCTGATCGGCGTCGAGCTCCTGACCGGGACGTTCCACCTGCTCGCGGTCGTCGTGGCCTTTGCGGTCGGAGGCTTCGCAGCGTGGCTCGGCGCTCCGACCGAGGTGCAGCTGCTTCTCGCGGGGGTGCTGAGCATCGCCGGCACGTTTGTCGCGCATCGCTGGCGCGGCCGGCATGCAACGCCGCCGCCGCCGCCGGCATTCGACCTCGGGCAGGCGGTGCGCGTGCAAGCGTGGAATCCCGATGGCTCGGCGCGGGTCGCCTATCGTGGATCGCTGTGGACTGCCGAGCTTGCCGCGCCGAACCTGCCGCGCGGCGACATCATGTACATCGTCGCCGCCCGTGGCTCGACGCTGATTGTCGCCGACCGCCGGCCTGCCTCCGGCTGATCGTCACCGTCTGCTGCTCGAAGGACACGTCATGGCCATCGACGCTTCCGCAGTCACGTTCGCACTGTTGCTGGTCGGGCTCATCGTCGTCGTCAAGGCGATCCGTGTCGTGCCGCAGCAGCACGCGTGGGTGGTCGAGCGTTCGTCGAACCACGTGATCGCGATCACGCAGCTTGCGCAGACGACGCTGCGGAAACAGGCGGACATCAATCGCGCGGAAGGCGAGGCGGCGGCCATCGTCGCGATCGCCGAGGCGAACGCGACCGCGATGGCGGTGGTCAATGGCGAGAGCGCGGCGGGTCAGCGGACCTGAAATTGCGCGCGCGACCCGGAACCCATCGTCCTTCGATTCTTCGACACAATCCAGGGCACAACCATGCAGATCAAGGGCAGCACGTTCATCATCACCGGCGGGGCGTCGGGACTCGGTGCCGCAACGGCGCGCATGATCGCGGCCGGTGGCGGCACCGTGGTCGTAGCCGACGTCAAGGATGCAGAAGGACAGGCGCTTGCGAAGGAAATCGGCGCCTCGGCGCGGTTTGTCCGCACCGATGTGACGGACGAGGCGAGTGCGAAGGCCGCCGTTGCCGCAGCGGTCGACGGCTTCGGGGCGTTGCAAGGTCTCGTCAACTGCGCGGGCATCGTCCACGGCGAGAAGATCATCGGCAAGGAGGGTCCGCACGCACTCGCGAGCTTCGCGCGTGCCGTCAACATCAACCTGGTCGGCTCGTTCAACCTGACGCGGCTTGCGGCGGAAGTGATGGCCAGGGGCGCGCCGAACGAGGAAGGCGAGCGCGGCGTGATCGTCTATACCGCTTCGGTCGCCGCGTTCGACGGGCAGATCGGGCAGGCGGCGTACAGTGCGTCGAAGGCTGGGCTGGTCGGCATGACGCTCCCGGTCGCCCGCGAGCTCGCGCGCTACGGGATCCGCGTGATGGCGATCGCGCCCGGGATTTTCGAGACGCCCATGATGGGCCAGGTCCCGCCCGACATCGCGGAGGCGTTGGGCAAGATGGTGCCCTTTCCTCCTCGGCTCGGGAAACCCGCTGAGTTCGCCTCGCTCGTGCGCGAGATCATCGGCAACGTCATGCTGAACGGCGAAGTGATCCGCCTCGACGGTGCCATTCGCATGGCCCCGAAATAGCGAATTCGATCGCAGCGTCGCGCTCTGCGGTCGCGCGCGTTTCGTACAGTCGGCGCGTCCGACAGGCGTCGAGTTTCGCGTCGTGTTGGTGCATGCGGGACGCTCCGCCTCGGACGGACCGGTCGAATCCGGGAACCGAAGGGCCGTTCAGTCGCGCCGGATGAGCGCGAATGCCGCGACGATCATCGACAGGAAGAACACGAGCGTCCAGCCAGGCATCGAGAGATCCAGGAAGCGCCAATCGATCGTCGCGCACTCGCCGCTGCCCTTGAACACCGTGGACAGCACATCCGAGAACGGCAGTGTCTCCAGCATGTAGGAAAGGCCCGGCCCGCACGCGGGCACCTGGTCGGGCGGCAATCCTTGCAGCCACACGTGACGCCCCGCGACGGCCGCGCCCGCCCCGGCAACGAGCAGGATCAGCAGCGCATAGACGGTTGCTCCGGCGCGGCCTGGGTTGTGGACGGCGGCAACCAGGAAGACGACCCCCGCACCGATCACCGCCACGCGCTGGAACACGCAGAGCGGGCACGGCTCGAGCTTGAGGCCGTATTGCACGTACAGCGCGTAGCCCATCAATCCGGCGCACACCATGGCGCCCAGCAGGTACGACAGCCGGCGCCTCGGCATGAGCAGCAACGCGAGCGACGCGACGCCCAGCGTCATCGCCCCCACGCGCCATGCGGTCAGCGAGATGTCGGTGGGGGCCGGCACCGACTTCAGCACGAGTTCCTGCGCAAGCAGCGCGAGCAGGACGAGAAGGCCGATCCATGGCCATTGCACGGTCGCGTAGCGATTCATCGTTGGGACTTCTCCAGTGCCTGGTCGATGTCCCAGAGGATGTCGTCCAGCGTTTCGAGGCCGACCGACAGCCGGATCATCTCCGGTGGCACACCGGCGGCCCGCTGCTCGTCTTCCGAGAGCTGGCGGTGCGTGGTCGAGGCCGGGTGGATCACCAGTGACTTCGCATCTCCGACATTCGCGAGGTGCGACAGGAACTGCGCGGCCTCGATGAACCGCTCGCCGGCCTTGGCACCGCCGCACACGCCGAAGGTCAGGATGCCGCCTGCGCCACGTGGCAGGTAACGCTGCGCCAGCGCCTCGTAGCGATTGCCGGCGAGTCGCGGATAGCCGACCCATTCGACGAGCGGATGCGCGGCGAGGTGTCGCGCAACCGCGAGCGCCGATTCGCAGTGGCGCGGCATGCGCAGGTGGAGCGTCTCGATCCCCTGCAGCAGCAGGAACGCGGACAGCGGCGCGAGTGTCGGCCCGAGGGTGCGCATCGTCTCCATGCGCGCTTTCATCGTGAAGCCGAAATCGCCGAACGTCTCGTAGAAGCGCACGCCGTGATAGCCGCG
Organism: uncultured beta proteobacterium; assembly: GCA_963750585.1. GTDB lineage: Bacteria > Pseudomonadota > Gammaproteobacteria > Burkholderiales > Casimicrobiaceae > VBCG01. The sequence continues at coordinate 17,821 of CAVVRH010000009.1, read as the reverse complement.
CGAGGGCTCCGTCATCTGCGGGAACTTGCCGTTGTCCCACGGAAACCGGCCCGACTCGACGACGATCCCGCCCATCGTCGTTCCATGCCCGCCGAGATACTTGGTGACCGAGTGCACGACGATGTCCGCGCCGTGCTCGAACGGCCGGCACAGGTACGGCGACGCCAGCGTGTTGTCGATCACGAGCGGAAGGCCAGCCTCGTGCGCAATGGCCCCGACCGCCGCGATGTCGCACACGTCGAGCTGCGGATTGCCGATCGTCTCCGCGTACAGCGCCTTCGTGTTCGGTTTCAGCGCGCGGCGGAAATTTTCCGGGTCGTCCGCGTCGACGAACGTCGTCTCGATGCCGAACTGGGCGAACGTGACCGCAAGCTGCGTGTAGGTGCCGCCGTAGAGCGTGCGCGAGGCGACAAGGTGGTCGCCATGGCTGCAGAGCGTGAGCAGCGCGACCATCTGCGCCGCCATGCCGGTGGCGGTGGCAAGCGCTGCGCGCCCGCCTTCGAGCGCGGCCACGCGCTCCTCCAGCGCCGCGACCGTCGGGTTGCCGATGCGCGAGTAGACGTTGCCGAACGTCTGCAGGTTGAAGAGGCTCGCAGCGTGGTCCACGCTGTCGAAGACGAACGAGGTCGTCTGGTAGATCGGCAGTGCGCGCGCGCCCGTCTGCGCGTCCGGAATCTGTCCAGCGTGCAGGCATAGCGTATCGAAGCCGAAGCGGCGATCAGGCATCGCGCGGCTGCAGCACCGGCCGATAGCAGGAGGAGAGGGCGGAGAGCGTCATGCGGTCGGGAACGGCGCGCCATCCGACCCACGCGCGGACGCGAGGACAGGGCGGCGGGTCCGAGGACCCGCGGATTCTAGCGCTTTTGCCAGAGTGGCACTCTCGCGTGCAGCGTCGCCCTAGCGCCCGACCTGCGCAGCGGCCCGTCGCGCCGAGATCACGCCTGTGTTGACACCCGCCCAGTTCAAGCCGCCCAGGATGCGCGCGTGCTCGATCTTGACGCAGCGGTCGACCACGACGTCGAGGCCGGCATCGCTCGCGATGCGGGCTGCTTCCTCGTTCCGGATGCCAAGCTGCATCCACAGCGCCTTCGCGCCCTTGGCGATCGCCTCGTGCGCGAGCGGCATCATCTCCTCCGGCTTGCGGAAGCAGTCGACGATGTCCACGTCCCCGGGAATCGCCGTCACGCTCGGATAGCATCGCTCGCCCAGAACTTCGGCGTAGTTCGGGTTGACGGGGATCACCCGATATCCGTGGTCCTGCATGTATTTCGCCGCGAAGAAGCTCGGCCGGTACCAGTTGGCGGACAAACCGACGACCGCGATCGTGTGCGCGTGCGTGAGGATGCGACGAAGCCCTGCGATGTCGTCGATGACCGGCATGCGTTTCAGCGACCGCCCCAATTGGGATTCTGGGTATACGGGTAGTCGTTGGAGATGCGGCGGCCCGAGGAAATGCGGTTGTTCAGTCCGGGGGACAGGTACGGATAGTCGCCCGGACCGAACGTTCGGCACTCCCCTTCGAAGTTGGCGTCACTGCAGAACAACCAATAGCCACGCTCGACCCGCAGCGAGGAGGCGCGATCGTTGAACCCGGTTTCCGCGAGGTTCGCGAAGCGATCGCGGTCGATTGCGAGTTCCCGGCCTGCGAAGTTGGATCCCTCATAGAGGATCGCGCGCCCGCGGCCGCTGCCGCCCGCGGGGGGAAGGAGGGCGGGCCCGGTTCCGGGCGGGGCGTGTCCCGCCGGTCGCAGCGAACTGACCTTGCGGTTCAGCCGGCCGAGTTCGGGGTACTGCCCCGGTCCGAGGGTCATGCAGTCCCCGCGGAAGTCCTCGTGCTCGCACAGTTCCCAGGTGCCGTCGTAGACGACCACCGCGACCGTACGGTCGTTGAATCCGACGCGGTCGAGGTTCGAGACCAACTGGTCGATCGCGATCGAGCGGCCGCCGAAATCCGTTACCTCATAGAGCACGACACGGCCTCCGGTGGCCGCGCCGATCGGTGGCCGCGAGGGAGGCGAGGACCCGCCGCCGAGGGGCCTTGCCGACGATGCGACATCGTTCATTCCCATCGACCCGAGTGACGGATAGCTGCCGGGCGTCAGCGTCACGCACCGACCACCGAAGTTCGCGTGCTCGCAGAGCTGCCACGAGCCGCCACGCACGATTACCGACGACGCGCGGTCGTTCATGCCGTTGCTGGCGAAATCTGGCGAGTGCTCGTAGAGCTCGACGCTCGCGCCGCCATAGTTGTCATGCTCGAAAAGCTGCAACTGGGCGGACGCCGGCGCCGCGACGGCGAGAAGCAGCGCGCACAACAGCGTTCGAATGCAGCGCATGACGATTTTCCTGAGTCTGTTGCGTTGGCGCGACAGGCGAGTCGAGGCGGTTGGGACCTCCGCGTTTCCGGAGACCTGGTTCGATCGATGCACATTGTCGCAAATCGGGACGCGCGACAACCGCACTGCCGGCGTACGCTTGCCCGTCGACGCATGTCCCTTCATCCGACGGCGGGCACCGGCGGCCGCGTGCAGGCGACCTCTGGCGCTGCGACGGCGCGTGGTGCCGGCGTCTTGGGTGCCGAATTGTGCGGCCCGCGCCCGCCGTGCGGCAGTTCATGCGATCGCCGGCTGAACGCAAGGGTGTAGGCCCCGGCGATCTGTCGTCGCCAAGCCGTGCCCGCTCGGGACCGCGGATGCGCGTCGATTCTCGCGGAAAGCGGCAAGTCACAGGGCCGACGCCGGGCGCGGAGATTGGCAAGCCGCGGGGGATCGCTCGACAGCGCGACCGGATCTTCCGGCCCGTAACTTGCTTGTCCGCTACATCCACCAGACCGGAACCTCGACGCCCCAACACCCGTCCCGTGGCCCCGCGCGGCGAAACTGCCCGGCTGCCACGGCGACCGTACGCCCGGCTGCATCCGCCGCCCCATGGCCCTGACCCGCCCACTTACCCGATCCGAGCTCAACACGCTCCAGCAGACCATGGGGGAGCTCATGCAGCGGGACGCGCTGCAGGCGCTGTCCCAGCGCAAGCTCAACGCGCTCGGCACGCCGCTCGCCTACGTCGACCGCAACCAGCGCTACCGCTTCGCCAACAAGGCGTTCCTCGATTGGCTCGGCAAGCGGCCCGACGACGTCCTCGGCCGCGAGATCATCGAGGTGCTTGGCGACGATCTCTACCAGCTCTACCACGCGTACGTCGATGCCGCCCTCGACGGCGAGCGAACGGGCTTCGAACGCCAGCTCGCCACGCCCGGTCGTCCGCCGTTCTGGATTCGCGTCGACTACTACCCCGATCGCTCGCCGCAGGGATACGTCCGTGGCTTCCTGCTCACCTACAGCGACGTCGACCATCTCAAACGCCTCGAGCTCGAGGCTGGCCGGCGCGAGCATCGCCTGCGGCTCGTCACCGACAGCGTCGGTGTACCGATCCTGTACTTCGACAGGATGCAGAAGCTGCGCTTCGCCAACCGCCCCTACGCCGAGTGGATAGGGATTCCCGACGACGATCTCCTCGGCCACTCGCTCAAGGAGTTCATGCCGGCGGACTCGCTCGCCGTGATGCAGCCGTATGTCGAGCGGGCATTCGCGGGCGCGACCGGTTCGTACGAGCGGCAGGAGAAGAAGGCCTCCGGCGAATCGCGCTGGGTGCGCATCACGCTCTTCCCCGAGCGCGAGATCGGGGGGCGGGTGGGCGGAGCGTTCCTCGTGATGAACGACATCGAGGACGACGTCCGCATCCGCGACGCGCTCAAGTCCCAGGAAACGCAGCTGCGCCTGTTCGCCGACAACATTCCGGGCCCGATCGCCTATCTCGACCGCAATCTGAAATACAGCTTCGTGAACCAGGCTTTCGCGAACCTCGCGCGGCGACCGCAGGACGAGATCTACGGACGGACGCCCTACGATGTCCTCGCGGCCGACGTCGGAGAGTTCCTGCGGCCGATTCTGAAACGCGCCCAGGCCGGCGAAGCCGTCGAATACGAGCGTGTAGGCAACACCGCGCAGGGGGAACGGCGCTGGATGCACGGCCGCATCGTGCCCGACCTCGACGCGCGCAGGGAGGTTCGCGGTCTCTACTGCACCGAGTACGACATCAACGACCTCAAGCTCACCGAGCAGGCGCTTGCCGCCCGCGAGGAGCAGCTGCGGCTTTTCACCGACAACATTCCGGAACCGGTCGTCTATCTCGATGGCGAGGGCCGCTATGTGTTCGTCAACGAAGCGTTTCTGCTGTTGACGGGCCTCCAGCGCGACAAGGTCATCGGGCGCATGCACAGCGAAGTGCTGGGCGATGACGCTTCGCTCATGCTGTCCGAGTACGTCGAGCGCGCGATGCGCGGCGAGGCCGTGACCTACGAGCGGCCCGTGGTGGACGTCGTCGGACGAACCCGCTGGGTGCGGGGGCGCATCGTGCCGGACTTCCACTTCGACGGCCGCATCAAGGGCCTGTATGCCGTCGCGCACGACATCACCGACCTCAAGCAGGCGCAAGAGACGCTGGCCACGCGTGAGCTGCAGCTCCGCGCGATCATGGACGGTGTTCCGGCGCCGGTCGCCTACATCGATCGCGACGAGCATTGTCACTACGTCAATCGCACGTTCCTACAGTACTTCGGACTGACGCAGGAGCAGCTCGGCGACATGCGCTTCCGCGACGTCGTCGGCCAGGGCATCTACCAGAGCGCGCAGGCGATGCTCGCGCGCGCGCTGGAGGGCGAATCGACGGCGTTCGACCGTCTGGTCCCGGGTGCGAACGGCGTCCGCCGCTGGATGACGATCCGCGTGGTGCCGGACAGCGGACCCTCCGGGGAGGTCCACGGCGCGTTCGTGCTGATGAACGACATCCACGGGCTGAAGCAGGCGCAGGAGGCGCTGCGGGCATCCGAAGCCGAGCTTCGGCTCATCATGGACAACGTGCCAGCGCGCGTCTCGTACATCGACCGGGACTACCGGTACCGGATCCTCAACCGCTACAACGAGGAGTGGCTGGGCGAGAGCCGCAAGGATCTCGCCGGGCGGCTCGTGGCCGACGTGGTGGGCGAGGGACGGTTCGCGCAGGTCAAGCCGCTGCTCGACCGCGTGCTGCGCGGCGAAACCGTGTCGACCGAGCTGCTGCTCGCCCAGCCCGGCGGCTCCCTGCAGTGGGAGTCGGTGCACTACGCGCCGCACCGGGACGGCGAGGGCAGCGTCATCGGCATCTACGCAGTCCACACCGACATTCATGACCAGAAGCGCAACGAGGAGGCGCTGCGGCGAGCGAACTGGATGCTCTCGTCGCACATCAGCAACACGCCGCTCGCGGTGGTCGAGTGGGACCGCGACTTCCGGCTGGTGCGCTGGTCGCCCCAGGCCGAGCACATCTTCGGCTGGTCGGCCGAGGAAGTCCTGGGCATGCCGCTCACCGACAACGCGCTGATGCACGACATGGACCGCGAGGCGGTGACCGGTCTCGTGCACCGCCTCACGAGCGGCGAGGAGCCGCGTGCAACCGGCCTCACCCGCAACTACCGCAAGGACGGCGAGACGATCTGGTGCGAGTGGTACCACTCGGCGCTGCTCGACGATCGCGGCGAGATTGTGTCGATCCTGTCGTTCGTGCAGGACGTCTCGTCGCGCATCCAGGCTGAGGAGCGTCTCCAGTACCTGGCCACGCGCGACGCGCTGACCGGGCTGCCCAACCGCCTGCTGCTGCACGAACGCCTGACGCAGGCCATCGCACACGCCAAGCGGTCGGGTTTGCGTGTGGGCGTGCTGTTCATCGACCTCGACCGTTTCAAGAACGTCAACGACACGCTGGGGCACCGCATCGGTGACGAGCTGCTCAAGCTCGTTTCGCGCGCGCTGTCCGGCGTGCTGCGCGAGACCGACCTGCTTGCGCGCCTGGGCGGTGACGAGTTCATGGTCATCGTCGAGGATGTCGACGACGCCTTGCTCCTCGGGCGTATCGCGCAAAAGGTATGCGAGGCGGTGGCGCAGCCCTTCACGATCGAGGAGCACGAAATCTACGTGACGTGCTCGGTGGGCGTCGCCGTCTATCCCGACGATTCCGACAATCCCGAAGAACTGCTCAAGTATGCCGACGTCGCGATGTACCGTTCCAAGGAGCTCGGCCGCAACACCTACCAGTTCCTGGACGCCGATCTTGCCGAGCATCGCGTCCGCCAGCACACGCTGGAGACGAGCCTGCGGGCGGCGCTGCGCGACGATGTGCTGCAGCTCCATTACCAGCCGATCGTGCGCATCGCCGACCGCGCGATCGTCGGTGCCGAGGCGCTGCTGCGCTGGCATGATGCCGAGCACGGCGACGTGCCGCCGCAGACGTTCATCCCACTGGCGGAGGAGTCGGGCCTGATCCACGCGCTCGGCGAATGGGTGGTCGAGAAGGCGTCGCGCCAGTGCGCCGAGTGGCGCGAGGCCGGGCTCCAGCTCAGCGTGTCGATCAACATGTCCGCGCGCCAGTTCTATCGCGAGGGTCTCGCGCAGCGGATCACCGACATCGTGCGCCGCAACGGCTGCGAGCCGTCCTGGCTCGAGCTCGAAGTGACGGAGACGAGCCTGCTGCACGACCTCGACGCGATCCGTGCATCGCTGCAGGAGCTCCGCGACCAGGGCTTCGCGGTGGCGATCGACGATTTCGGCACCGGCTACTCGTCGCTAACGCACCTCAAGCACTTCCCGATCGACACGCTCAAGATCGACATTTCGTTCATCGCGGATCTGGAGACGGATCCGGGCGACGCGGCGATCACGGAAGCGATCATCGGACTTGCCCGCGGCCTTGGCCTCAAGGTGGTGGCCGAAGGGGTCGGCACACGGGAGCAGCTCGCATTCCTCGAAGCGCGCGGCTGCCACGCGTTCCAGGGTTTCTGGATCAGCAGGCCGATGCCACCCGAGTTCTTCCTCGAGTTCTGCCGCAAGCAGGCTGGAGGCTGACGCCGCCCAGCTTGCGCGGGTGCGGCCCCAAGCAGCGACCTAAGGAATCTCTGCATAACCCCCGCACGGCCGCGCTGCAGGGCGAAATGCGGATGAATGTGAGCCGAGCGACGACGGTCGTAGCAGAGACTACGAAGCCGAGGAGCGAGGCGAAGCAGGCGCCGCATTTCGCAACAGCCCGATGGGACGGGGCTTGGCGGGCGGTCTGCTTTGTCGCGCGGCTTGCCAAGGGGGTCGACCATTGGCTTCGCCGCGCGACGCGCGTACGCCTGCGAAGCGTGGAGCAGGGGCCCTGGAGCGAACGCGGAACGCGTGAGCCCGGGGATGCGACCGCGAAGCAGGCGCACGCCCCCGCCTCCGCTGCGCTCGTTCCGCAGCGCAACGCTGCGGCGGGGGTATCCCGCCAAGCCCCGTCGCGACCGTGCGCGGGTTGTGCAGAGGTTCCCTAAACGCTGGCGCGGGCACGCCCCGAAGTCGGCAACGCCGCAACCCATTTCTCGATCGCGGCCGCCACCGCTTCCCAGCCGGGTTCCAGCATCATCATGTGCGCGAGACCGGGGACGATCGTCGCCGGCACGCCATGATGCGCCGCGGTGGCGCGCACGTCTTCGACGGTGCAGATTCGGTCGTCCTGTGCGCCCAGCACGAAGAGCGGGCGGCCGTCACGCTCGGGTGTCGCCCAGTGCAGCCGCAGCGCAAGGTCCAAGAGTGCGCGCGCCGACTCCGCCTGCAGGTGGCGGCCCGCCTCGCGCAACAGGTCGCGGGCGACGTTCTCGCTGAAATAGAACGGCTCGAGCGCGTACAGAACATCGTTCGAAAGCTTGAGCGGGTCGAGCATGGCCATCTGCAGCAGGTAGTCGGGATGATCGGCGGCAAGCCGCGCCGCCGTCGCCAGGAGGCCCGACGGTGGAAGCGGTGCGAGCAACACGGCGCCGCGAACGGGGCGCTTGGCGACGATTCGCTCCACGATCGCGGCGCCCATCGAATGTCCGATCAGGATCGGCGCACCACCGAGCTTTGCGGCAACGTGTTCGACATCTGCGGCGTAGTCGTCGAGGCCGGTAAGCCACAGCGTGTCCTGACCGTCGCTCGTGCCGTGCCCGCGCAACGACAGCGCATGCGCCGGATAACCGCGGGCGGCAAACCATGGCAGGAAATGCGGTTCCCACCACCACGCGTCACAATAGCCGCCGTGAACGAACAGCAGCGGCGGCTTCTTCGTCGGGGCGGGAGGCACGCGCGAGCGCACCTCGAGATGGGGTTCGGCCGGGAGCATCAGGGTAGCGGTACGGGAGTGGGCGGGGGGCGCGTGTTAGGATTTTCGCGCTGCTACCTGTCCATGAACGCTCCGGCGCATCTTTCCATTTTGCCAGAAAGCGTGCAGTCGGCGCGCTACGACGCTGCTTGCCGACGCTGCCCGCGACTCGCCGCGTTCCTGAATGACGTGCGAGGCGCCCATCCCTCGTACTGGTGCCGTCCCGTACCGCCGTTCGGCGATCCGCTCGCGCGCCTCGTGATCGTCGGGCTCGCGCCGGGGATGCATGGCGCGAATGCGAGCGGCCGGCCGTTCACGGGCGATTACGCCGGCATTCTCCTCTATGAAACGCTGCACGCGTTCGGCTATGCATCCGCGCCGGTGGCCGTGGCCCGCGACGACGGGCTCACGCTCTCGGGCTGCCGGATCAACAACGCGGTCAAGTGCCTGCCGCCGGACAACAAGCCGCAGCCCTCCGAGATCCGCAACTGCAACGATTACCTGGTCGCCGACCTGGCCGAACTTCCGTCCGGCGCCGCGATCCTCGCGCTGGGCCGCATCGCGCACGATGCGGTGCTGCGCGCGCTCGGCCTCAAGCTGCGCTCGTTCACATTCTCCCACGGCGCACGGCACGCGATCGGTTTGCCAGCGCCGGACGTGGCGCTCTTCGACAGCTACCACTGCAGCCGCTACAACACCAACACCCGCCGACTCACGGCGGAGATGTTTCGCTCGGTTTTCTCGAACATCGCGCGGCACCTGAACAACGGAAGGCCCGGGGCATGAATGCATCGACCCAACGACCTCTTTCCCGGCCGGCGTGGCAGCGAAGCGGGCAGCGCCGCATGCTGCCGACTCGGTGATGTCCAAGGTTTCGCGGCTCTCGCGCGTGACGGCAGCGCCTCCGGCCGATGCCGCGCCGGCTCCGACCTTCGCCGCGCGCGAGCTGATCGCTTCGCTGCCGCACCGTCCGGGCGTCTACCGGATGTTCAACGCGATCGGCGAGACGCTCTACGTCGGCAAGGCGCGCGACCTGAAGAAACGGGTCGCGAACTATTTCCAGAAGAGCGGACATGAACTGCGCATCGCGGCGATGGTGGCGCAGGTCGCACGCGTGGACACCACCGTCACGCGCTCAGAGGGGGAGGCATTGCTGCTCGAAAACAACCTGATCAAGGCGCTCGAGCCCCGCTACAACATCCTGTTCCGAGACGACAAGAGCTATCCGTACGTCTGCATCACCGGCGGCGACTATCCGCAGCTTCGCTTCCATCGCGGGGCGCTCGACCGCAAGCACCGCTACTTCGGGCCGTTCCCGGGCGCGGGCGCCGTGCGCGAGGGCATTGCGCTGCTGCAGAAGGTCTTCCAGCTTCGCACCTGCGAGGAGACGGTGTTCGCCAACCGCTCGCGTCCGTGCATGTTGCACCAGATCCAGCGCTGCACCGCGCCCTGCGTCGGCTTTATCCGGCCCGAGGAATATCAGGAGGACGTGCAATCGGCGGTATTGTTCCTGGAGGGCAAGACCGACCAGGTGCGTGCACAGCTGCAGGCGCAGATGGAGGCGGCGGCCGGTGTGTTCGCGTTCGAGCGCGCGGCGCGCATACGCGACAAGATCACGCGACTGAATCAGCTTCAGTCGCGGCAGTTCGTCGAGAGCGCGACGGCGGGCGACATCGATGTCGTCGCTGCTGTTGCGGAAGACGGCCTCGTGGCCGTGAACGTCGTGATGATTCGCGGCGGCCGGCATGTCGGGGATCGCACGTGGTTCCCCCAACACGCGGATCCGGATGCGCTTTCCGACGTTGTGCCGGCGTTTCTCGCCCAGCACTACGTCGAGCGGCCGGTGCCGCCGACGATCATCGTGCCCGATGCCGAGGATCACGCCGCGCTGGCGGACGTGCTTTCGCAGCAGACGGCGCGCAAGGTCGAGATCGTCGGCAATCCGGGCGGGGAGCGGCGCGTCTGGCTTGCAATGGCAGTGCAGAACGCGACGTTCGCGATCCGGCAGAAGCTCGCGCAGAAGGCCACGCAGGAGGATCGGTTGGCGTCGTTGCAGCAGGCGCTCGGCCTCCCGGCAACCGCGCAGCGGATCGAATGCTTCGACGTTTCCCACACCATGGGGGAGGCGACGGTGGCGTCTTGCGTGATCTTCGATCGCCTCGCGATGCAGACCGGCGAGTACCGGCGCTTCAATGTGAGCCCGGCGCAGGCGGGCGACGACTACGCGGCAATGCGCGAAGCGCTCACGCGGCGGTGCGCGCGCATCGTCGCCGGCGAATTCCCGGCGCCCGACCTGCTGGTGATCGACGGCGGCAAGGGTCAGGTGGCGGTCGCGACCGAGGTGCTCGCGGAGCAGGGGTTGCACAACACGGCGCTGATCGGCATCGCGAAAGGTCCCACCCGCAAGCCGGGACTCGAGGACATCGTATTCGCGGCGCGCGACGATGTGCTGAACCTGCCGCCCGATCACCCAGGCCTGCACCTGCTGCAACAGATCCGTGATGAAGCGCACCGCTTCGCAATCCAGGGCCACCGCGCGCGCCGCGGCAAGGCACGCACGTCGTCATCGTTGCAGGAGATCAGCGGCGTGGGCAGCAAGAAGCGGCAGGCGCTGCTTGCGCATTTCGGTGGGCTGCGCGGAATTCAGGCGGCAAGCGTCGAGGACCTTACGCGCGTGCCGGGCATTTCCCGGTCGCTCGCCGAGCGCATCTTCGCCGAATTACATTAGGTCGAGGTTCCATGCGGGTCGCGTGCCATGTTGATGTGGTCGCATGAGCGCACGTCACCAAATCGACCATCGGCGAAGAACGATGCATGCGCCGGCCGCGAGCACCCATCCGGCGCCCGCGATCGGCATCTGCGAATAGAGGGTCCAAAGCGCTGCGTTGACGAGGCAGAGCGCGACCGCGAAGACAAGGACGAGAATGTTCATGAAAGTAGCAGGGGCGGCGGCATCGTCGCACGAATACGCTGAGATTGGAGCATGGATCGCGCTTCGATGCTATCCGCGCAGGCACTGGGCACTTGCACGGTAGAATGCCTTCGAGATAGCGGACGCGATGCCTTTCAACCTGCCGACGGCGTTTACGTGGCTGCGGATCATCCTGATCCCCGTGTTCGTTGCCGTCTATTACGCGCCGGACGCATGGATGTCGCCTTCGACGCGCAACTGGACCGGGATGTGGGTCTTTGCCGTGGCGGCGATCACCGACTGGCTGGACGGATGGCTCGCGCGGCGGTGGGGGCAGACGAGCGCGTTCGGCGCATTTCTCGATCCCGTCGCCGACAAGCTGATGGTTGCCGCTGCGCTCATCATCCTCGTCTGGCTCGACCGCGCACCTGCCTACCTTGCCATCATCATCATCGGGCGCGAGATCGCGATCTCTGCGCTGCGCGAATGGATGGCACAGCTCGGCAAGACCGGCAACGTCGCCGTTGCGTTCATCGGCAAGGTGAAGACCGCCGCGCAGATGACGGCGATCATCGCGCTGCTGCTCTACGAGCCCGTGATTCCCACCATCTCGACCCCGGTGCTTGGAACGGTCGCGCTGTGGATCGCCGCGATCCTCACGCTGTGGTCGATGTTCCACTATCTGCGGCTTGCCGCTCCCCATCTGCACGACGAATTGGACAGGTGAAGCACGGTGGCGACGCCCGATAAATGCAGATTTGACCGGGACGCGCCGAAAACGCTAGAATTCTCGGCTTCCTTTCTTCCCCGATAGCTCAGTTGGTAGAGCGACGGACTGTTAATCCGCAGGTCCCTGGTTCGAGCCCAGGTCGGGGAGCCAATAGCTTCAAGAGGCTAGCGGAACCGCTAACCTTCTCAGCGCCCAAACGCCCCTTGCCGTCACCGTTGCCCCCATTTTTGGGGGGCAACCACTTGGCCGATTGCGCAAAGGCGCACAGCATCGCGGTACTGATCGGCCCGCCTTGTATCGTTGTCGTTGTTTCGCGCGGGGGTCGAGATACGACCGGATATTGAAGCAGTACTCACCAATGAAACGAGCCATGCAGATGCCGCCGCTCTCGGTGCGGCAATTGAGAAATATATCTAACGCAATGAGGCGGGCACTCGGGTTCCGTCTCAAGCGTTCAAGCCGGTGGCTCTGCCTGCCCAAGAAAGACACTGAACTACGAAACACCTGCTCAACGATTTGACCAGTCTGTTGCGTCGATCGGTTGAATCCACAACCCAGAGCGGACATCCGCCGGATCGCGTGCGACCGCGACTATGCTCCCAACGGTCAAGAGTCGCAGGCTAGGACCGAGCGGGTTCGGCCGCCCGACATGTGCCTTACTTCCGGGATGCACGCGTCGAAGATGCCATCTCAACCGCGACGCGCCGCCTCGATTGCAGCGATGTCGATGTCTCTTCATCTGCATCATCGCATCGAACGCGCGCTTGGCGGCAGCGGGATCGGGATCGGTGATCGCTTTCGTCAGGGCGATCGGCGTTATCTGCCAAGACAATCCCCATTTGTCCTTGCACCAGCCGCACGCGCTCTCCTGACCGCCGTTGCCGACGATCGCGTTCCAGTAGCGATCTGTTTCGGCTTGGTCAGTGGTCGCCACCTGAAACGAAAACGCTTCGTTGTGCGTGAATGCAGGTCCGCCATTGAGCCCGAGGCACGGAATGCCCATCACGGTAAACTCGACGGTCAACACGTCCCCTTTCTTCCCCGACGGAAAGTCTCCCGGTGCGCGGTGCACCGCGCCGACGGACGAATCGGGAAAAGTCTCGGCGTAAAACCGCGCCGCGTCCTCGGCGTCGCGATCGTACCAAAGGCAAATCGTGTTCTTTGCTGGCTTCACCATGTCACTTCTCCATCAAGATGAGATGCCGGAGGCCGGAGTCAACGATGTGCTCGTGCTTCGCATAGGCGAGATTACTCGAAGTAGATCGCATAGCGACGGCTATTCCCCTACGCTAGGCCAGCGCGGAAAAGAGAGCAGCCGCCCGGAGGCGGCCGCTGGTGTCGGTCACGTACGAAGTGAGATCACTTCGGTCGAAGTCTAGTCTCGGTCGCCTTTGCCCTTGGGCTGATAGCGCCGCAGCGAACTGCGGTAGAAGCTATGACTTCGAACAACGCTGACGACGACTCAATACTGAAGAAAGGGCGATCGACGCTCTAGTGGCAGGACACTGATTGGGCGATCGGACGATTCCTACAAACCCGGCATTGACAGTTCCGATACGCCCGCAGCCGTCGGAAGCTGGCGAGTCCGGGCGAGACTCCCAGAGCACCAGCGCGAGCTACGAAGTCACTTTCCCGCTGGTTGCTTGGCCAGCGACGACGATCATGGCCGGACCCCTACAGGATGCGTTTGCCGCTTAAGTTCTGGCGGGCCATCTATTTCACTTGCCCGACGCGATGCGCGCTCGCAAACATCCGATTGTTGCGCACGGCAAGGCTGCTTGGGTCGATAACGGCGCTGACTGCTGCTTTCGGGGATTTCGGCGTAGGACCGCTCGTGGCCGGTCAGCGACGCTGCCCGATCTGGCCGGCCGCTTCCATGCCTTCGAGCAACGTAGCGAGATCGCCGCCCTTGACCCGGACGAGTTGGACGCCGCGGGGCGCCTCAAACAGGCCAGGATCGAGCGGTCCGATCTGCACATCGCGGAAATTCATCAGCGTCCGACCGCGTCGGCCACGGCTCTCGCCCTCGCCAGCGAGGCGCGCGATGACACCCTGGTCGGTCGCCCAGACATGGCCGGTGAAGCTGCTCCCCGAACCGGCATTGCGCTCGACGCGAACCCGCATGGTGTCCAGCCCATTCGCCCGCTCGCGTCCTTCACGAATCTGCCGCATGTCGCCGCCGCCGTTCAGCACATCGAGTGGCAGATCGAGCGCGGAGAGGTCGGTCTCGATCGCGAAGCGGGGATCAGCCATCACCAGCCAGCAGAGATTACGATCGAGCCGCGCGATTACGGTCAGCGAACGACCATGCTGTTTGCCTTCGTGGCGCAACGCCGAGTGGGTGCGCCACAGGCGGCCGGGCATGGTGCGCTCATCGGTACCGATCAGGCTCGTCGCCGTGTACTCCACCCGCAACTGGAGAATGCTCCTGCTCGCGGCCGCAAGGGCGGACCAAGAGGAGCCGAGCAGAGCGGCCGAAGCGAGCAAGACCTTGCGACGCGAGAACATCATGTGATGGACATTCGAAAGATTGGCAAATTCAACCACGCGAGCCTGATTGTGGTGGGGTCGGTGGTGCCGGTCAACCGTAAGTTCGAGGCGGCAGCCGGCTGATCCGCACGCTCGTCGCTGTGCTTCCGGCGAGCGCCGACGCTGGGCTGGACCGCGTTGGGGAGCATCCGCCGACCTATTTATCTGGCGTTGCCACAACCGGGCGCATCGGCGCTTCGTTGACATTCAGCTGGAATACGTCCGGGCGGCTGTAATGCCCGGCGACATCAAAGTCGAATTTGCCTCTTCCAATGTCGTTGAGGTCGAGGGTCGCCGTCAGGATGGTTTCCCCTTCGAAGTGGGGGCCTGCGAGCACCTTGCCCAATGGACTGATGATGGCGCTGCCACCGCGCATCAATATCGCGTCCGGCGAATCGCCGAGCGACACGCGGACGGTATCCGGGAACTCCTTCTTGCGGATGAACTGGCAAGCCGACAGTACGAAACAGCGGCCTTCGAGCGCGATATGTTGCATCGAGGACAACCAAGTGTCCCGGTCATCCGCAGTGGGGGCGCAGTACAGCGCGACATTCTTGGCATACATCGCCATGCGCAGCATTGGCATGTAGTTTTCCCAACAAATGACCGAGCCGATCCGGCCGTAGGGGCTATCCACCGCCGTGAGCGTCGAGCCGTCGCCGAAGCCCCAGATCATCCGTTCCAATGCAGTCGGCATCAGCTTGCGGTGCTTACCGAGCAGCCGCCCGTCGGGACCGAAGAAGAGGACGGTGCAGTAGCAGGTGCCACGCTCGCGCTCGATCACGCCCATCACCACGTAGCTACCGTGTGCGGCCGCGGCCTCGCCCAGGCGTTCAGTTTGCGGGCCTGGAACTTCAATCGCCGCGTCGAGGTAGATTCGAAACTCCTCGCGCCCAGCTGCATCGCGCGCGCCAATCACAAGTCCGTAACCCAGCCCCTTTGGGTAGCCAACGATGAATGCCTCGGGAAAGAGAATTACCTTCGCGCCCTTGGCTGCGGCTTCCCCGATCAGGCGAACCGCTTTGTCCACACATGCCTCCGTATTGAAGGGCACCGCTGCGGCCTGAACCACGGCAACTTGCACAGTCGTTTCTATTCCGGTTGAGGTCATTGCGCTGTCCTCCAGTTTGCGGCGTCGGGGCATTCAGGTACCACAGCGATCCCGATTCTTGATGGTCGACTAGAGCCGCGAGCACCAGTTACCCGCTGGCCATCGTTCCGACGCGTGGGGTCTTGCTGCACCTAGAGTGTCGCTACTGTGAACCGTCGCGGGCGTGATGCCAATAGCGGGGGCGACGCTGGCGTTCTGGAATTCGGCGGCGGGTGACTGCTTCAAGCGAATGAGTCGTATGGCTGGTGATGGCCGATCAGCGACCGTCGAGTTCGGCGGTCGCGACCAGCGCGGCAAAGTTACACCTCAGTTTGCTCCGCAATCTCCAGCGCATCGTCGACCTCGATCCCGAGGTATCGGACCGTGCTTTCGAGTTTGGTGTGCCCCAGCAGGAGTTGAACGGCCCGGAGATTCTTGGTCCGGCCGTAGATCAACGTCGGCTTGGTGCGCCTGAGCGAATGAGTGCCGTACGCCGCGGGGTCGAGCCCAATCGATCCCACCCAGGAACCGACGATCCGGGAATACTGCCGGGTCGAAAGATGCGGTGACTCCGCCACACGACTCGGAAACAGAAACTGCTCCGGTTTCAGATGTGCCGCCGTGATCCAGGCAGCGACCGCGTCCCGCGTTTACTCGGTGATCTCGAATTGCACCGGCCGCTGGGTTTTCTTCTGCATGACAATCGCGCGGGCGGCGACATGACTGCCCTGGACCACGTCGTGGACGCGAAGCCCAACCAGATAGCCCCCGCGTAGCTTGCTATCGATGGCGAGGTTGAAGAGAGCGAGTTCTGGGGCTCGATGATCCAGTTGCAGTCGAATCCGGATGGCCCAGATCTCTTTCAGCTTCAGCGGGGGCTTCTGGCCGAGCAACTTGCCGTTGTTCCAAGGTATTGAAGGTGAATTCAACCCATCGTCGCAACACCCTTCAATAGGAGGTTGTGATGGGTGCAAGGAAGCGGCGGTCGGGTCGGGCCGGGCGTGCGAAGATGAGGTCGCCAGGTCGGCCTCCTGTTCTGCATCGATCAGAGCGGCGGCCGTTCTGGCGGGCGATCGCCGATGGTTGCTCGAGCGAGGACGCGGCTCGAAGTGTTGGGGTATCACCGGCGGTTGGGGTCCGATGGTTTCGGGAGTGTGGAGGCATGCCCCCATCGCAACTTGCGCCGTCGGCGCCGCCGCCGACGGGGCGCTATTTGTCATTGGTTGAGCGAGAGCAAATCGCCCTCTTGCGCGCGCAGCGTCAAGGGGTTCGCGAGATTGCGCGGCAACTTGTCCGTTCCCCGTCGACGATCTCGCGCGAGCTGCGCCGCAACGCCGCGACCCGCAGCGGTGGCTTCGAGTATCGCGCGATTACGGCGCAGTGGCATGCCGATCGGGCGGCGCGACGTCCCAAGCCTGCCAAATTGGCTCTCAATGTTGCACTGAGGAGCTATGTCCAAGACCGGCTGGCTGGCAAGGTCGCCACCCCTGCGGGGAAGTCGATCGCCGGCCCCATGGTAGCTTGGAAGGGACGACGCCATGGACCGCGACAGCATCGACGGTGGGCGCATGCATGGAGTCCGGAGCAGATCTCTCACCGTTTGCCGATCGACTTCCCAGAAGATACTTCGATGCGCGTCAGCCACGAAGCGATCTACCAAGCACTGTACATCCAAGGGCGCGGTGCCCTTCGTCGGGAGCTCACCGCGTGCCTGCGCACAGGACGAGCGCTGCGCGTACCCAGGGAGCGAGCGCGCTGTCGTGGCAAGTCCTTCATCACGCCGGAGATTCTCATCAGCGAGCGCCCAGCCACGGTAGACGATCGCGCCATCCCTGGTCACTGGGAAGGCGACCTCATACTTGGGCTGAGCAGCTCCGCCATTGGAACGCTGGTCGAGCGAATGACGCGGTTCACAATGTTGCTGCATCTGCCACCGCTCCCGGCACATCGGCAACAGCCACGCGACAAGCACGGTCCTGCGCTTGCAGGTCACGGCGCCGAGGCGGTGCGCGATGCGATCACGCGCACGATGGCGAGCTTTCCCGAGCAGCTTCGGCGATCCTTGACTTGGGACCAAGGCGCGGAGATGAGTCAGCACGCCAAGCTACGCATCGACACTGGACTGCAGGTCTACTTCTGCGATCCGCAAAGTCCATGGCAGCGCGGAACCAATGAAAACACGAACGGATTGCTTCGGCAGTACTTTCCCAAGGGCACGGACTTGAGCGCGCACAGCGCTGAGGACCTCGCTGCCGTCGCTCTCGTGGTCAATACCAGGCCGCGGAAGACTCTCAATTGGCAAACGCCGGCCGAAGCGCTGAACGCAGCGCTACGATCCACCGAAATCGAGAATGTTGCGACGACCGGTTGA
>CAVVRH010000008.1:0-177417 GCA_963750585.1 uncultured beta proteobacterium | reverse complement strand
ACGTGGTTGGTGCCGCTCACGTACTTCTGCACCTCGTAGAACTTGTTCGACAGGATGACCGAGTACGGATTCTCCTGGCCGTCAACCGTCCGGGTCTCGAGCGCGGTGTAGAGCTCGCTGAAGCTCATCGGCACCGGATTGGCCTTGAAGGCCTTGAACGTGTCGAGGAACACCGGGTTCGGAATCACCCGGAGCTTGAGGCCGTCCAAGTCCTCCGGCTTGGTGATCGGCCGCTTGCTGTTGGTGACGTTGCGAAAGCCGAGATCCCAGTACGCGAGTCCGACCAATCCTTTCTCCGGCAGCTTCTCGAACAGCGCCTTGCCGAGCGGACCGTCGAGCAGCGCGAACGCCTGGGCGTGATTGGCGACGGTGAACGGGAAATCGATGACACCGTAGTCCTTGACGATGCCGACCAGCGACGTCGTCGCGGGAGACTGCATCTCCTGCACGCCACCCTGGAGCGCCGACGTCTGCTGCTGCTCGGAGCCGAGCTGGTTCGACGGAAACTCCTTTACCTGCATCTTCCCGCCGCTCTTGGCAGCGACGATCTCGGCGAATTTCTTCACGCCCATGCTCACCGGGTGATCGGTATTGTTCAGGTGCCCGAAGCGAATGACCCGCTCCTGGATGTCCTGTGCCAGCGCAACGCCGGCCCCGCCCACCGCGCCCACCGCAAGTATTGCAGTGACAACCGTACGAAATTTCATGACAAGCGTCATTCCTGTTCCCTTCGATGATTAGCGACGACTTCCGTCACCTGCGAACGTGCTGAACTGCGCCCTCAGCGGTTTCCCAGATAGCGATGCATCGCTTGCGCCGCCAGCTGCGCGCGCTCCCGCGTCGAGCGACCGGCGTCCCGTTGCCGCGGAACCTCCATCGACAGCGGGATGCCGTCCGCGAGGAGATCCAGCAGCGAGTGCAGCCACAGCTCGCCATCGCCGGGAAATGGTCGACCCCCACGTCGCCTCTGGGACGACGGCATTGTAAGGTGGTATTGCTGCCGGCGCATCGCAAAGTTGCGAACGACATCCTCGGCTAGACGATCGACGAACGCGGCATCGAACGAAGCGGCGGCGGACCCTCGCACGACCTCGGCGCGAGTCGGCTCCGGCGCAGGCGGTGCGATCGTCTTCGCGACACTTGCGACGACCGTTGCCGCGGCAGAGCGCGCATCGCCGATTCCGCTTGCGGAGTACGGCCGTGCATCGTCGGCCGCGACGGCGCTGCGCGGACCGGACGGTGACGAGTTATCGCAGAAGGCCGCCGTCCGCCGCATGGTGCGGCGGGGATCAAAAACGGTCCGGCTCCAAAGCCGTGAGAACTTCAATCCGAGGACCTGCACGGGACGATCCCCGGACTCGATCCTCTGTAGATCCAAGGATCGAGTCGGCGCGTCGCGACTAAGCGAAGGGCGGCCGTGGGATTCCCATTCATGGCTCGGCGGCCGGTCGCGTCATCGCGATTCCGTGTTGCAGGCGAAGCTGTGCGCGCTCCACTTAGCGAGCGAAGCGCCAGTCGTACTACGCCGAGTCGATGCACGCGCGACCGCGCCGAAACCATATGCGCGGCGGGAGTCGATGCTCGCAGCGGAATCCGGCGGGAGTTCGTCCAGCGCACGAGATGGATAGCCTACGACTATCAACGATCTAGGAACAATTGATTGGACGCATCCGAATCGGCTTTCTATCCTATTGAAAGTGCGCAAGCCATGGTGCAGTGGCCAAGGAAGGTGCGCGTGACGTTACGGCCGTCCTGCCCGTGCTCATTTGCACCCGCGCGCGTCGTACGCCGAGCCGCTAAGGTAGCAACCAAAGGAGAGAACCATGTCAACCGAAACCAAGTGCCCGTTCTCGGGCGACGCTCGCAAACACACGGTGCTCGGCGGCCCATCGAACGCAGACTGGTGGCCCAATCAACTGAAGCTGAACATCTTGCACCAGCACTCCTCCAAGTCCGACCCCATGGGCGAGGCGTTCAACTACGCCGAGGAGTTCAAGAGCCTCGACCTGAACGCCGTCGTCAAGGATCTCCATGCCCTGATGACGGATTCGCAGGACTGGTGGCCCGCTGACTTCGGCCACTACGGACCTTTGTTCATTCGCATGGCATGGCACAGCGCCGGCACGTACCGCGTCGGCGACGGTCGCGGCGGCGCAGGGAGTGGCAACCAGCGCTTTGCTCCCCTGAACAGCTGGCCGGACAACGTCAACCTCGACAAGGCGCGCAGGCTGCTTTGGCCGATCAAGCAGAAGTATGGCCGCAAGATCTCGTGGGCCGACCTGATGATCCTCGCTGGCAACGTCGCTCTGGAATCGATGGGATTCAAGACCTTCGGCTTTGCCGGTGGACGCGAGGACATCTGGGAACCGGAAGAAGACATCTACTGGGGCTCTGAGAGCAAGTGGCTGGATGACAAGCGCTACTCCGGCGAACGGAACCTCGAAAATCCGCTCGGTGCCGTGCAGATGGGGCTGATCTACGTCAATCCGGAAGGCCCGAACGGCAACCCGGACCCGCTTGCTGCGGCGCGGGACATCCGGGAGACCTTCGCTCGCATGGCGATGAACGACGAAGAGACGGTTGCGCTCATCGCTGGCGGCCACACCTTCGGCAAGACCCATGGCGCCGGCCCTGCGTCCCATGTGGGGCCCGAGCCGGAAGCTGCCGGCATCGAGGAGCAGGGCCTGGGCTGGAAGAGCAGCTTTGGCAATGGCAAAGGCGGTGACACCATCACCAGCGGCCTGGAAGTCACCTGGACCACGACGCCTACGAAGTGGAGCAGCAACTTCTTCTGGAACCTGTTCGGCTACGAATGGGAACTGACAAAAAGCCCGGCAGGCGCGCACCAGTGGACTCCTAAAGGTGGCGTGGGCGCCGGTACGGTGCCGCATGCCCACGAACGCTCGAAACGCATCGCGCCAGCCATGTTGACCACGGACCTCTCCCTGCGCTTCGACCCGGCCTACGAGAAGATCTCGCGGCGCTTTATGGAAAACCCAGATCAGTTCGCGGACGCGTTCGCCCGGGCGTGGTTCAAGCTGACGCACCGTGACATGGGCCCGGTCGCCCGCTACCTGGGCCCGCTGGTGCCGAAGGAAGTACTGATCTGGCAGGACCCCGTTCCCGCAGTGGATCACAAATTGATCGACGAGAAGGACATTGCCGCCCTGAAGGCAAAGATCCTCGCATCTGGCCTGTCCATCTCCCAGCTGGTCACCACGGCCTGGGCGTCTGCTGCAACGTTCCGCGGCAGCGACAAGCGCGGTGGAGCGAACGGCGCGCGTATTCGCCTGGAGCCGCAGAAGAATTGGGAAGTCAACCAGCCGGCGGAACTGGCAAAGCACCTGCAGAAGCTGGAAGCGATCCAGCAGGACTTCAACAGTGCACAGTCTGGCGCCAAGAAGGTTTCGCTCGCTGACCTGATCGTTCTGGGCGGCTGCGCAGCCGTCGAGGCGGCTGCGAAGATGGCCGGTCACGACGTGAAGGTTCCCTTCTCGCCGGGGCTCATGGATGCGTCGCAGGAGCAGACCGATGTGAACTCGTTCGCCGCACTGGAGCCGGCCGCAGACGGGTTCCGCAACTACATCCGCAAGGGACTCGAGGAATCGGCGGCCGAGTTGCTGGTGGACAAGGCGCAGTTGATGACGCTGACCGCCCCTGAGATGACGGTTCTGATCGGCGGCCTGCGCGCCCTGAATGCGAACGTCGGCCAGTCCAAGCACGGTGTCTTCACCAAGCGACCCGAGACATTGACCAATGACTTTTTCGTGAATCTCCTCGACATGAGCACGAAGTGGCAGAAGTCCGCCACGTCTGAAGGCGTGCTGGAGGGGCGCGATCGGGCAACGGACGAGCTCAAGTGGACGGGTACCGTTGTGGATCTGGTCTTCGGTTCGAACTCCCAGCTCCGCGCCCTGGCGGAAGTCTATGCGTGCAGCGACTCGCAGAAGACGTTCGTGCGTGACTTTGTGGCGGCCTGGAACAAGGTGATGAACCTTGATCGCTTCGACCTCAAGTGATCTCGGAGGATAGGTCCTGACGGTCTGATACCGCGCTCGGCCTCGACCTGGCATCGGGCCAGGTCGAGGCCGAGCAAACCTTGCAGCCTCCTCTTGGCTTCAGGAATGATGAACTGCTGGGAATGCGTGCAGCGCAACGCTGTTCGGTTCGCTCAAGGTCGAGCGGCTGCACGTCGTGAGGTTCGAAACACGCCGCCGTGCCACGGACGAGGTCATTTCAAGGTGAGCGGTGCAGTCAAGCAGCCACTTCCTTTGCTTATCCTTGAGAGCGTGGTGTCGGAGCACCGAGTCCGTCAAGACTGAACCGCCCCGGGATTTCCGGAGACTGTTGATGTTGAGTCAGGCTGCCAACGCCCACTCGTTTTGCTGGCGATAGTGCGCCAGCTCCAACTCCGCCGGCGGCACGTTGCCGATCGGTTCCAGCAGCCGACGGTGGTTGAACCAGTCGACCCATTCCAAGGTCGCGTATTCCACGGTCTCCCCATGTCGCCACGGGCCGCGGCGGTGAAAGATTTTGGCCTTGTACAACCCGATGATGGTTTCGGCCAGCGCGTTGTCGCAGGAATCACCACGCTACCCACCGACGGCTCGACGCCGGCCTCGGCCTCCTTCAACACCCCAATGACCTGTTCTTCGGTGAACCGCCTTGTCTTCATCGTCCGCTCCTGCTGGGGCGGACTCCAATCCTATCGCGTACTAATCTCGGGTGTCAGGTCGCTGGATATGCGAACCCCGATGCTGCCGTTCTGCGCCGGCATCGGGGAAGTAAGGTCGACAGTTCGACAGCAACCGTCTATTGAAGGAAGTTGCACCGGGGAGGCATTGCAGAACGCGGCCATAACGTAACCAGCCGCGCTCGGCGAAACCATCGTCAACTCAGTGCGCGTTCCCGCTCCCAATACGGGTCGAATCCGTTCGGAAACGCTGTCGGCGCAACGCTGCAGCAGTGCGAACACCAACGGCACGCCTGGAAGCGCGCCCGGCACCGCCCAATGCGGTGCCAAATAACGTCGGATCCGCCCTACAGCATGCTTGGGCGGTCGACAAGGAACGGCTAGTTGGCGGGGTTGACTATGGACCCGTCCAAAGTGACCGGCGCCGTGCCCGGCGACGATCCCTTCTTGTAGACGCGGACTTGATAGGTGTAAGTGAGACCACTGGTGTTCAGGTTATCCAGCACGAAGCGGTTCGGCGCGAGTTGCCGAAGCGGAAACTGCGTCGCCGCACCGGTCGCATTGGCGCCGGTGAAAACGACGCTGTCGGCACGGAACTCGTCGTCGGGGCCACCGTAGAGAATCCAGGCGATCATGGCGTCTTTGTTGCCCTTGTCCATCCGGATTTCCTTCCACTCGAGCGTTGCACCGCTCGGTCCGACCACCACTTGGTTCGCGCACCAGGTGAACGCGCACGGCGCCCAAACGCCCGGGGTTTGCGCGCTCGCCACCGAGATGCTGCCCAGCAGGCCCACCGCCGCGGTCACAAGAAATGTCTTCGTGTTCTTCATCATCGATCTCCCTATCGAGGAAACACTTCGATGCCGAAACTCAAGAGAACGAGCCAGCAGCCACGTTTCGGAGATAGGTTCCAGCATCCTCCGAAGGAACTAATTTGACGCCTTGGCCTTGGTTTCGTATTGACGGCGTCAACTGATACTACTCCCACTTCTGGACGAACTTGTCAAGCGTTGAGCCGGGTCCGCATGGATCGCCGCGCAGTGGTATGAAACGCCCGACCGCCAATCTTGTGCGCTGCGATGGACGGCAGCGCGCCGAAATATGCGATACCCGTCCTTGGGGAGAGATTCCCGAAGGCACGCTGGCGCGATGCCGCTCTGCTGCTACGCAAGAGCGCGACATGGACGGAAACACCACTTCGACCAAGAGCGCATCGTCGCAAGCTTGGCGAGCGCCTGACAGAGTTCCGGCCCTGCTACCCGGCGCCTGGCAGCAGTTGTTACCGCTGCTTCATTCTGACGGCCGCTATCTGGCGAATTGACAGCGCGAGCCGAATGGCAAGTGGTAGCCGATTGCGGTCCCCGAACCGAATTTCGAAAGGTTCGACGGACTGGAACGGGTGGCGCGGCAAGTCTAGCGACAAATAGCGACCGAGCGTACCCCAGACGGGGCGTCTCATGGGGGGAATCAACGGATTTTGATCGTCTCGGCCGTTGCAGATCTGGCGAGACTTGGCGAGGAAAATTGCAATTCTTGGCGGAGACGCAGGGATTCGAACCCTGGATACAGGTTTTGGCCCGTATGCTCCCTTAGCAGGGGAGTGCCTTCGACCTCTCGGCCACGTCTCCGTGTGGAGGACGAATTCTACCGGGCGGCCTCCCACCCGTCCACGGCGCATGCAAACGCCGCGATCCGGATACAGCGCCGCGGCGACCGGGAATGCGCCGCCATGCCTGCCACAACGGACCGCGCGGCGTAGCGATCGCCCATAAAGATCGAATCGAAAGAAGCGGTGCTACGCCGCCGCGCCGCTCTTCTCGAGCTCGAACACCTTGTGCAGCACCCGCACCGCGAGTTCGAGGTATTTCTCGTCGATGACCACCGAGATCTTGATTTCCGAGGTCGAGATCATCTGGATGTTGATCCCCTCGTCGGCAAGCGCCTTGAACATCTTGGACGCGAGCCCGGTGTGCGAGCGCATGCCGATGCCGACCACCGAGACCTTGGCGGCCCTGTTGTCGCCGAGGATCTCGCGCGCGTCGAAGCCCTTGCCACGCTCGCGCGCCAGCACATCGAGCGCCTTCTGGTACTCGTTGCGGTTGACGGTAAACGAGAAATCGGTCTGGCCGGAGGCGCCGATATTCTGCACGATCATGTCGACGTCGATGTTGGCGGCTGCGATCGGTCCGAGGATCGCATATGCGATGCCTGGACGGTCGGGCACGCCCATGACCGAGATCTTGGCTTCGTCCTTGGTGAATGCGATGCCGGAAATGATCGCCTGTTCCATGTTCTCGTCTTCCTCAAACGTGATGAGCGTGCCGGGAGACGTGACCTCCGGATCCTCTAGCGAGGACAGCACGCGCAGCTTGACCTTGTACTTGCCTGCGAACTCGACCGAACGGATCTGCAGCACCTTCGAACCGAGACTCGCCATCTCGAGCATTTCCTCGAACGTCACCTTGTCGAGGCGTCGTGCCTCGGGGACGATGCGCGGGTCGGTCGTGTAGACGCCGTCGACGTCCGTGTAGATCTGGCACTCGTCGGCCCTGAGCGCGGCGGCAAGCGCGACACCCGACGTGTCGGATCCGCCGCGGCCGAGTGTCGTGATGCTGCCCGCCTCGTCCACGCCCTGGAAGCCGGCAACGATGACAATGGTGCGTGCCGCCAAATCGTCGCGCATCGCCTTGTCGTCGATGTCAAGGATCCGCGCCTTGGTGAACGCGTTGTCGGTCAGGATGCGCACCTGCCCGCCGGTGTAGCTCTTCGCCTTGAGCCCCATTTCCATCAGCGCGATCGCGAGCAGGCCGATCGTGACCTGCTCGCCGGTCGCGGCGACAACGTCGAGCTCGCGCGGATCCGGGCGGTCCGAGAGCTCCTTCGCGAGCGCGAGCAGGCGGTTGGTCTCGCCGGCCATCGCCGAAACGACAATGACGAGCTGGTGACCTTCACGGTGGAACCGGGCGACACGTCGGGCGACGTTGCGGATTCGCTCGGTCGTGCCGACCGAGGTTCCGCCATATTTCTGGACGATAAGGGACATTGTGATTGGTCTTGCTGCGGGACTGCGCGGGTGCGGTGCGTCAGAGCTTGCGGAACACGAGCGTCGCGTTGGTTCCGCCGAAGCCGAAGGAGTTGGACAGCGCACCTGCTATCGGCATTGCACGCGCGGCGAGGGGCGCAAAATCGAGATCACACTTCGGATCGACGTTGAACAGGTTGGCAGTGGGGGGGGCCACCTGATCGCGGATTGCGAGCACGGTGAACACCGCCTCGATGCCACCGGCCGCACCGAGCAGATGCCCCGTCATCGACTTGGTCGAACTCACGACGAGTTTGTGTGCGTGCTCGCCGAACGCCCTTTTGACCGCTTTGCACTCGGCCACGTCGCCGAGCGGCGTCGACGTTCCGTGCGCATTGATGTAGTCGACGTCGGCCGGCTGCATGCCGGCGTTCTTCAGTGCGTTCAGCATGCTGCGCCGCGCGCCGCCACCGTCCTCGGGTGGCGCGGTGATGTGGTGCGCGTCGGCACTCATGCCGTAGCCTGCGAGTTCGCAATAGATGCGCGCGCCGCGCGCCTTCGCGTGCTCGAGTTCCTCCAGCACGAGAACACCGGCGCCCTCGCCCAGCACGAAGCCGTCGCGGTCGCGATCCCACGGCCGGCTCGCCGTCGCCGGGTCGTCGTTGCGGTGCGACAGCGCGCGCGATGCGCAGAATCCGCCGACGCCGAGAGGCGAGACTGTGGACTCGGAACCGCCGGCAACCATGATGTCGGCGTCGCCATACTCGATCAGCCGCGCAGCCTCACCGATGCTGTGATTGGCGGTCGAGCACGCGCTGACCATGCCGAGGTTAGGTCCCTGATAGCCGTAGTGGATCGACACCAGTCCCGAAATCATGTTGATGATCGAGCCCGGAACGAAGAACGGGCTGACCTTGCGCAGGCCGCCGGTCCTGTAGTGCTCGTGTGTCTCCTCGATCATCGGCAGCCCGCCGATCCCCGATCCGATGCAGACACCGACGCGCTCCTTGTCGCCCGCATAATTGTCGAGACCGGCCTCGCGCACCGCTTCCATCGTCGCCACCAGGCCGAAGTGGATGAACGTGTCGTAGCGGCGCGCCTCCTTGGCCGAGAGCCATCTGGAGACATCGAAATCCTTCACCTCGCCCGCGATTCGCGATGGGAACGTGGAGGCATCGAAGCGCGTGATCGGACCGATGCCAGATTGCCCGGTCACGATCGCGCGCCATGCCGGCTCGACTCCGATGCCCACGGGGGACACGATGCCAAGGCCGGTGACGACGACGCGACGACTGGACATGTGCATGTCAGGTGGCGGGAATCAGGCGCGCGGCGCCGCACCCGCGTCGCCCGCACGATGCGGGCCGGGCGCCCCCGCGAACGGGACGCGCCATTGCATGGCTCTGCTACTTCTTGAGGTGGGAATTGATGTAGTCGATGGCTTGCTGCACCGTCGTGATCTTCTCGGCGTCTTCGTCCGGAATCTCGGTCTCGAATTCCTCTTCCAGCGCCATCACGAGCTCGACCGTGTCGAGCGAATCAGCACCCAGATCGTCGACGAACGACGATTCGGTCTTGATCTCGGCTTCGTTCACCCCGAGCTGCTCGGCGACGATTTTCTTGACCCGTTGTTCAACGTTTTCCATGCGTCTCCTCCCTTGCGGGGACGTGAAAATCAAAACCTGTGAATTCTACCAGATCGGGGCACAGCGAGCCGGAAAGCGGCAAGTCCGCTGCCGCAACCCCAGCCATGCATCCCGCGCTTCAAGCCATGTACATGCCGCCATTGACGTGCAGTGTCGCCCCGGTGACATAGCCGGCCGCGGGACTCGCGAGGAACGCGACGGCTTGGGCGATTTCGTCCGGCGTACCCATCCGCCCGAGCGGGATCCGCGCCAGCAACGCGGCGCGATGCTCCTCCGGCAATACCTTGGTCATGTCGGTGTCGATGAAGCCCGGCGCAACGCAGTTTACGGTGATGTTGCGGCTGGCGACCTCCTGTGCGAGCGATTTGGTGAAGCCGACCAGCGCAGCCTTGGCGGCCGCGTAATTCGCTTGCCCCGCGCTTCCGCTCGTCCCGACGACCGATCCGATCTGGATGATGCGACCGGTGCGCGCCTTCATCATCCCGCGCAGTACCGCCTTGGCGAGTCGGAACACCGGCTTCAAGTTTGTCGCCATCACCGCGTCCCATTCCTCGTCCTTCATCCGCAGCAGGAGATTGTCGCGTGTGATGCCGGCGTTGTTAACCAGAATCGTTATCGCCCCGAATCGCTTCTCGATGGTGGCAAGCGCCGCGTCAGTCGCAGCGGCATCGGTGACGTCGACGGAAAGCCCCGTGCCACCGTTGCCGACTTCGGCAAGATAGGCGGTGATCTGCGCCGCGCCTGCTTCCGTCGTGGCGGTGCCGACGACGACGGCACCGTCGCGTGCCAGTCGGGTAGCGATCGCGCGCCCGATCCCGCGCGTCGCGCCGGTGACGAGTGCAATCTGACCCGCAAGTCCCTGCTCCGCCATCCCTTTCGTCCTCCCAGTCTGCGTTTCGCTCGTTGAGATGGCCAGCGCCGGCCATTCACGTCCGACGGCCGACAATCCCTGCGGTGGGCCCGAGCCAACGCCTCGCACGCCGGCGCGTGGCACCGGAGTCGCTGGTCCGGCGCATTCCCCTTCAGCCCGCTGCGAGCGTCGCCTTCGCCTGATCGAGCATCGAGCCGCTCGATAGCGGCAACGCCGTGAGCGACTCCTCGATCCGGTTCACGAGCCCGGTCAGCACGCGCCCCGGCCCGCATTCGGCGACGTGTGTCACGCCGCGCGACTTCATCGCCTGGATGGTGCCGGTCC
Source organism: uncultured beta proteobacterium (assembly GCA_963750585.1). Taxonomy (GTDB): domain Bacteria; phylum Pseudomonadota; class Gammaproteobacteria; order Burkholderiales; family Casimicrobiaceae; genus VBCG01. Next base: position 166,861 of record CAVVRH010000008.1, on the reverse strand, counting down.
AGCGCACCGGGCTGGCCGCCTGCTGCGCGAGTGCTCGCCGAATCTCCTCCGGAGCCGCATGCTCGGCCACATCGACATTGTGCAGCACCGGGATCGTTGGCGCAGAGAACGCCACGCCGGCGAGACGCTGGGCAAGCCGCTCCGCCGCCGGTTTCAACAACGAGCTGTGAAACGGCGCGGACACCGGCAGCAACTTCGCCCTTCGAGCCCCGCGCGCCTTCACCGCCACGATTGCGCGCTCAACCGCGGCACGGCTCCCCGCGATGACCAGCTGTCCCGGTGCGTTGTAGTTGACGGGCTCGACAACTTCGCCCTGCGCGGCTTCGGCGCACGCCGCTGCAACCGTCGCATCATCCGCGCCGAGCACGGCCGCCATGGCGCCCTCGCCGGCCGGGACCGCTTCCTGCATGGCCTGCGCACGGAAGCGTACCAGCGGAACGGCATCCCGGAATGCCAATGCGCCCGCGGCAACCAGCGCCGAATATTCACCGAGGCTGTGCCCGGCTACGATTGCCGGCGGCGGCCCCTCCGCGTCGAGCCACGCGCGCCAGATGGCGACTGCGGCGGTCAGCATCAGCGGCTGCGTGTTGACCGTCAGGTCGAGATCCTCCTCCGGACCCTGGGTGACGAGCGCCCAGAGGTCCTGTCCGAGCACGTCGGACGCCTCGGTGAACGTCTCCCGGACCGCGGGATGCGCGTCGAAGTCGCTCATCATCCCGACTGCCTGCGAACCCTGCCCAGGAAACACGAATGCGAGCTTCATCTCAGTCCCCCGATCACACCCAGCGAAGGAACACCGATCCCCAGGTGAATCCGCCACCGACGCCCGCGAGCATCACGTGATGGCCGGCCCGGATGCGGCCGTCTCTCACTGCGGCATCCAGCGCGAGCGGAATCGACGCCGCAGACGTGTTCGCGTGCTGATCGACGGTGATGATCAACTTGTCGTGCGGCAGGTGCAGCTTCTTCGCGGTGGCATCCATGATGCGGATGTTCGCCTGGTGAGGAATCAGCCAATCGATCGACTCGCGGGCCATGCCGGTTGCCGCCAGCGCTTCGTCGCACGTCTCGACGAGCACCTTGACCGCGAACTTGAACACGTGCCCGCCGTCCATGTGCACGAACGGTGTTCCAGTGACGCCACCGTCCCTCAGCTGTCCCGGCACGCATAGGATGTTCTTGTAATGACCATCGGCATGAAGATGGGACGTCAGGATGCCGGGCGCCTGCGAGGGCACGAGCACGGCAGCGCCGGCACCATCGCCGAACAGCACGCAGGTCGTGCGATCGCTCCAGTCCAGTATGCGCGAATAGATTTCCGCCCCGACGACGAGCGCGTTGCGTGCCGCACCGGTCGCGAGCATCTTGTCGGCGAGCGCCAATGCGTAGACAAAGCCAGAGCACACCGCCTGCACGTCGAATGCCGGACCTCCGCGAGCACCGAGCTTCGCCTGCAGGATGCACGCGGTCGATGGAAACACCATGTCCGCTGTCGTCGTGGCAAGCACGATCAGGTCGACCTCGCTCGGCGCAAGTTCCGCTGCCGCAAGCGCCTCCAGCGACGCCGCCAGGGCCATGTCGGAGGTCGTTTCGTCGGCGGCCGCAATGTGTCGCTGGCGGATCCCAGTGCGCGCGCGAATCCACTCGTCGCTGGTCGCGACGTGCGTGGACAATTCGTCGTTGGTGAGGACGCGCGCCGGCAGATAGCGGCCGGTGCCGACGATCCGGCTATGCATGCGAAGGCGGCGGCGCCGCTCCAGTCGAAGCTGCGGATGCGGGCGCAGCGAGCGCGGGCATGGCCGCGATGCGCTGCGCGATGCGCTCCAGAACACCGTGGGTCGCTTCCGCATGTGCCTTCTGCAGCGCGAAGCGAAAGCCAAGCACGTCGGCCCCGCCGTGGCTCTTCACGACCACGCCCTTGAGACCCACGAGTGTGGCACCGTTGTAGCGGCGCGGATCGATTCGACGGCGAAACGCGGACAGGACCGGATAGGCGATCAGCGCGGCCAGCTTGGTCAAGGGATTGCGCGTGAATTCGGCCTTCAGGAACTCGTAGAGCATCTGCGCCAGGCCCTCCGAGGCCTTGAGCGCCACATTGCCGACGAAGCCGTCAGCCACGACGACATCGGTGGTGCCCTTGAAGATGTCGTTACCTTCGACGTTGCCGTGGAAATTGAGCCCCGATTCCTTGAGCAGTTCGGCGGCCTGCTTGACCACCTCGTTGCCCTTGATGTCCTCTTCGCCGATGTTCAGCAGGCCGATCGTGGGTCGATCGACGCCGTCCACTGCCGTGACGAGCGCGCTGCCCATCGCGGCGAACTGCACGAGCTGCTCCGGCGTGCAGTTGACGTTCGCGCCGAGATCGAGCACCGTCGTCACGCCCTTCTTGGTCGGAAGCTGCGAGGCGATCGCCGGCCGGTCGATGCCGGGCAGGGTTTTCAGCACGAAGCGCGCGATCGCCATCAGCGCGCCGGTATTGCCGGCCGACACGCAAGCCTGCGCCGCGCCGTCCTTGACAAGGTTGATCGCGACGCGCATCGAGGAATCCTTCTTCTTGCGCAGCGCGTCGGCAGGCGGCTCGTCCATCTCGACGACTTCGCTCGCGGCGTGCAGGACTATCCTCTGACGAAGCCGGGGCGCAGCCTTGGCGAGCGCGGCTTCCAGCGGGGCCGCGAGTCCGACCAGAATGACGAGGGTGTCGTCCGTTTGCGCGAGGAATTGCAGCGCTGCGGGGACGGTGACCGAGGGACCGTGGTCCCCCCCCATCGCGTCGACGGCGACCGTTACCGGCATTGGTTGGCGGGATGGTACCGCGGAGGCGGCGTGGGATCCGGACGGCTACGGCGTTACCGACGACGCGAAGAGACAGTCCGTCGCGGTGCGGTGGCGGACGCGAGCGGCCAGGCCGCTGACGACTCATGCAGTTCCCCCGGTGCGGCCGGGGGCGATGACATCACTCGTCGGCCTTGGTCTTGACGACCTTCTTGCCACGATAGAAGCCGCTCGGGCTGATGTGGTGTCGGCGATGCGTCTCGCCGCTTACCGGCTCGACCGCGAGGGCAGGCGCCTGCAGGAAATCGTGCGCCCGGTGCATGCCGCGCTTCGACGGCGACTTCTTGTTCTGCTGAACAGCCATGTCGTTCTCCTTGTTCTCGATTGCTTCCGACGCGCATGGGGCGCGGCGGTCGATTCCAGACCCTCGGCGGTGTCAGGCCGTTGGGCATTGACCCTCGTGTCGTGGCGCGTACGGCAGCGTCAGCAACAGCTCGTCTTCCACAAGCGTCTGCGCATCGAGCGGCTCCTTCGCCAGCACGACCTCGAGCTCGCTGTCACCATCCAGCCTGGCGAGCTCCTGTTCGTCATGCGCGAGTAGCAACTCCGTGCGCTGCTCGACCGGAACCTCGACAGTGCCGAGGCAACGCTGGCATTCGAGCCGCACGTGACCGGACAACTCGACTGCGATCGCCGGGCGGCCGGTTTCGTCCCGGATCCCGAGTACCCGCCAGGCAACCTCGCCCGCGTCCGACCCGACCTCGTCAGCCAGTCGCGGCAACTGCGCCGGGTCCACCCGCCCTTCGAGTACGCTGCCGGCCGAAGAAAGCCGGAAGGCGTCGAAGCGCGGGTCGTTTCGCCTTGCCATTTGCGTGCCGCGCTCTGGACACCATCGCCGCAGTACCTGCATCGGTCGTCGCTGCATTGGGCCGACGACGTAAACCGCGCATAATAGCGAAAAGGCCGCAAACTGTCAAAAAAGACCGATAAAACAATGGAAACTCCCAGGCCGCCGCTCGTGCTCGCGTCAACCTCCCGCTACCGGAGGGAGCTGCTCGAACGCCTCCGCGTGCCATTCACGGTTGCAAAGCCGGAGGTCGAGGAAACCCCAATTCCCGGGGAGCGCCCGGCGGCGACCGCGTTGCGGCTTGCGGAGGCGAAGGCGCGGGCGGTTGCCGCGACACTCGAAGCCGGGCTCGTCATCGGCTCCGACCAGGTGGCCGACTGCGACGGCGAGGCCATCAGCAAGCCCGGGGACCACGACGGCGCCGTACGGCAACTCTCCCGACTCTCCGGCCGCACGGTCGTGTTCCACACCGCGGTCGCTCTCGTCAATGCGGGCACCGGACGAGTTCAGCGCGACCTGGTCGAGGTCGCCAGCGTGTTTCGGCGGCTGTCGCACGACGACATCGAGCACTACCTGCAACGCGAGCAACCTTACGACTGCGCAGGTTCGGTGCGCTCCGAGGCACTCGGCATCGCGCTCTTCGAGCGAATAGGCAGTGACGATCCGACCGCGCTGATCGGACTTCCGCTGATCACGATCGTGCGCATGCTCGCCACCGAGGGTCTCGACGTGCTCGCCCACGCGAACTAGCACTTGTTCACACGATGGCTGGCCGCGTTGTCCTCGTGCCCAATCTGCTCGGTGCCGTCGCTCCCGAAGGTGTGCTCCCTCTGCGCACGCTCGAAACGGCGCGAAGCATCTCGAACTGGGTCGTCGAGACGCCCAAGGCCGCGCGTGCGTTCCTGAAGAGCCTTGGCATGCCGCGCCCGATCGCCGAACTGTCGATCGAAGCGCTGGGCGACGCGCCGCCGCCGGCACGCCTGGCGGTGCTCCTGGCACCAGCCCGCGCCGGGAGCGATCTGGGCATCCTGTCGGATGCGGGCTGCCCGGGCGTGGCGGACCCAGGTTCGATGCTCGTTGCGGCAGCCCACGCCGAAGGACTGCGCGTCGTTCCGCTGGTGGGGCCGTCGGCGTTGCTGCTTGCGCTGATGGCAGCCGGCATGAACGGACAGCGTTTCGCGTTCCACGGCTATCTGCCGGTGGCTGCAGAAGCGCGAAGGTCGACCCTGCGCGGCCTGGAAAACGCGTCGCGTACGACGGGCTGCACGCAGGTCTTCATCGAGACGCCCTACCGAAACGTGGTGATGCTGCAGTCGCTTTCGGAGACGCTCAGGCCGGGCACGCATTTGTGCGTCGCCTGCGATCTGACGCTGCCAACCGAGAGCATCGTCTCGCAATCCGTATCCGCGTGGCGCGGGCGGGATTTCTCCCAGTACGCCAAGCGTCCGGCGATCTTCCTGATTCTGGCGTAGCGCCCGAACTCGGATCGGAAGAAGCGGTCGCGCAGTCGCGCTTCGACCGCACGCGCGCAGCCGCGAAGTGGCTACTGGGTCTCCTCGTCGGGTCAGCTCTTGATGTAGCTCTTGAGCATCCGGTTCTCGAAGCTCTGTTCCTCGTACACCGCCTTCGCCACGTCGTGGAACGACACGACACCCAGCAGCGTCGTGCCGTCCAGCACCGGCACGTAGCGCGCGTGCCGGTCGAGCATCGCATGGCGAAGATCCATCACGTCGAGCGAGGGTGCCGCAGTGAGCGGCTCGCGTTCGTAGATTTCGGCGACGCGCAGATCTCCGAGCGCGCCGTCGCGGCGCGCCAGTGCGTCGAGCACCTCGCGGAAGGTCAGCATGCCGGTCAGCCGGCCATGCTCCATGACGACCAGCGAGCCGATGTCGTGCTGGGCCATCACCCTGACCGCCTCGAGCGCCGATCCACTTGGCGCAGTCGTGAACAGGGTATTGCCCTTGATGCGCAGAATCTCGCTGACCAGCATGTGTGGCTCCCCGGACGGCCGGACATCGGCCGTCCGGGGAGGTTACTCCCGGCAACGACAGCGGCGCAACGGCTTCGCTGTCCTGATTACTTGTAGAGGATGCTCGGCAACCAGAGGCCGATGCCCGGGAACATGTAGAGCATGAACAGCGCGACGACCTGAATCGCCATGAAGGGCATCATGCCCGCGAAGATCTGGTTCAATGTCACATGCGGTGGCGACACGCCCTTCAGGTAGAACGCCGCCATCGCCACTGGCGGAGACAGGAAAGCCGTCTGCAGGTTGAGCGCGACCAGCAGCCCGAAGAACAGCGGGTCGATCTGGAAGTGCGCGAGCAGCGGGATGAAGATCGGCATGAAGATGACGATGATTTCGGTCCATTCGAGAGGCCAGCCGAGCAGGAAGATGATCACCTGCGCGAGCAGCATGAACTGGATCGGCGTCATGTCGAGCGACAGCACCCAGTGGTTGATGACTTCCTGTCCGCCGAGAAGCGCGAATGCCGCGGAAAAGATCGACGAGCCGACGAACAGCCAGCACACCATTGCCGAGGTCTTTGCGGTCAGGTAGACCGACTCCCTCACCTTGCCGAGCAGGTTCACCTGTAAGACCGCAACGATCGACCACACGGCAAATGCCACGATCGAGACCCAGCCGACCCAGATCGGCACCGGCGTTTCCAGCACCTCGAACTTGAGCAGCAGGAACCAGACCACCGAGACACCGGAGAGCAGCCAAAGCGGAATCCAGATTCGCCAGATGCGTCCCCGGTCGCCGGGCGGCTTTGCGAGCAACCCGTAGACCGCGGCGAGCGAGAATCCGCCAAGCGACCCGATGGCGGCGGCTTCCGTCGGCGTCGCGAGGCCGAATACGATCGAGCCCAGCACCGCGAGGATCATGATCGCAAGCGGGAAGAACGAAGACAGCAGTTGCTTGAAGACCTCGAGCCGCGCGAAAGAAAAGAATGCGTAAAGCACGGCGAGGCCGGCCACGCCCACGCCCAATACGATCCAGAAAACGTTCGGTGCGGGGATCCGATGCCATTGCGCGGCAGCGGCGCCCTTGGGCGTGCCCTGCGCTGCGGCACCGGCAGGCACACCCTTGGGGGCCTCGGTGGACGTCGCAGGCTGCGCCGAAGTGGCCGACGATGGCGACGGAGGTTCCTGCAAGCCTCCTGCCGCAGGTGGCTCTTGCAAGCCGCCACTCTCGGGCGGCTCGGCAAGTCCACCCTTCGACGTGTCGGACTCGTGCGTCTCGGCGAGCCCGGATTCCGAGGCCTCCCCCCCGTAGCCCATCTGCTCCAACCCGGATACGTCCTCGACAACGTCGGGCTTGGTCAGCGAATGCCAGGTCAGACCCATGAGGGCTGCGAATGCGATTGCCGGCAGTAGCGTGACCAGGAGTTCCTTTCGAACCGCGGGTCGGGGAAGCGCAGGATCGCGACTGCCGAGCGCGCGCAGCAGTCCCGGTATGACGCTCGACGTGATCGTCGCCGCGATCCGCGCGTTGAGCGCCGGCAAGGGCACGTGGCGCTCGCTCTGCGGCAGCGGCGGCATCAGCGCTGGCTTCCACTTGGCGATCACCATCACATAGCCGATGTACAGCCCCGCCAGCATGATGCCCGGGAAGAACGCACCGGCGTAGAGCTGCACGACCGACACGCCAGCCGTCGCGCCATAGACGATCAGCATGACCGAAGGCGGGATCAGGATGCCGAGGCAGCCGCCGGCCGTGATGACACCGGCAGATACTTTGATGTTGTAGCCCGCCCGCAGCATGGCGGGCAGCGCGAGCAGACCCATCAGCGTGACCACCGCGCCAACGATCCCCGTTGCCGTCGCAAACACGGCGCAGGTGACCAGCGTGGCAACCGCGAGCGACCCCGGGATGCGGGCGAGCGCGAGGTGCAGGCTCCTAAACAGCTTCTCGATGAGGTTGGCGCGCTCGACCAGGTAGCCCATGAACACGAACAGCGGGATCGAGATCAGCACGTCGTTGGACATCACCGAGTAGGCACGCTGAACCATCAGGTCGAGCGTCTGCTGTACGGCGGTGTCCGGGTTTACCGACCGGTAGGCGAGCCACGCGAACATCACCCCCATGCCCATCAGCGTGAACGCGGTGGGGAAGCCCAGCATGATCGCGACCACGATCAATGCCAGCATCAGCAGGCCGAGATGCCCGTTGGTCATCTGTGCCGGCGCGGGCATCAGCACGAACACGGCGATCACGACCATGGCCATGATCGACAGGCCGAACCAGACTTCTTTTCTCATGGGAGCACCTGCGCGTGCCCGGCGAGAAGTACGATGTCGATCATCGGCCGCCCCCGTTCGCATGCGTGACGAACTTGTCCAGCTTGGCGATGTCCTCGTCCTTGACGTGCACCATCTGCTTCAGCTTGTCGACGTCCACTTCCTCGACGTCCTCCACGCGCGAGGGCCAGTCGCCCTGCTTGCAGGCAAATCACGCAGCGCGCGATCTCGACGATTCCCTGCAACAGCAGGAATATTCCGGCGACCGGGATCACGGTCTTGAACGGGTAGATCGGCGGGCCGTCGGCCGTGATGTTCGAGTGCTCGTTGATCGCCCAGGATTCGCCGGCGTAGCGATAGCCGGCCCAGCAAAGCGCGATCACCCCGGGGATGAAGAACAGGACATAGAGCGCGAGGTCGAGTCCGGCCTGCAGGCGTGGCGGAAAGAAGCCATAAAGCACGTCGCCGCGCACGTGGCCGTTCTTGGACAGCGTGTAGGCGCCGGCCATCATGAACAGCGTGCCGTAGAACATGATCATCGCGTCGAATGCCCAGGCGTGCGGATGCGACAGCACGTAACGGGAGAACACCTCCCAACTGATGAGGGCGGTGAGTGCGACGATCAGCCAGGAGAAGAACTGGCCGACGAACGTGCTGATCTTGTCGATCGTGAGCAGTAATCGTTGCATCGTCTGTCCGTTTCATCCGTCCGGCCGACGGCCCGGCGATCGCGAGGCAGGGTCAGGAAGAAAAACACCATCCGGGTTCGCCGGATGGTGCCTTTGCGCGACGTCGCCCTAGCCCTTCTTGGTGGGCGCGCCCGGCTTCTGACCGAAATAATAATTGTAGGCCATGCGCCGGTTGGTGTTGTTGTCCATGTCCCAGCGGACGGCGCGCTGGGCGAAGGCCCGTTGAGATTCGACGATCTCCTTGAACAGCGGGTTCTCGGCGGACTTCTTTGCCACGATGTCGTCGTACAAGACGAGCTGCCTCTGCAGAATTGCGTCCGGCGTCTTGTAGAACTTGACACCCTGCTTCTGTTCCATCTCGATGTAGTCCTTCGAATAGCGATCGACCGACTTGTACAGGACTTCCATCGAGGAGGCATCCACCGCATTCGAGATGATCGCCCTCATCTTTTCGGGCAGCGCGTCGTACTTCGTCTTGTTGAAGGTTATCTCGAACTGCTCGCAGTTCTGGTGGAAGCTCTGCAGCATGCACACTTTCGAGACGTCCGGAAAGCCGAGTATTCGATCCGAGCTCATGTTGTTGAATTCGGCCGCGTCGAGCAGGCCACGATCCATCGCGGGGATGATTTCCCCGCCGGGCAGCGCGTTCACCGCCACGCCCATTGCCGTGAACATGTCGATCGAGATGCCGACGGTGCGGTACTTGAGGCCCTTCAGGTCCTCGACCTTGGTGACCGGCTTCTTGAACCAGCCGAGCGGTTGCGAGTACATCGGCCCGTACGGGAACGAGACGACATTGGCGCCGATCGAGCTGTAGAGCTTGTTCATGAGCGCCTGGCCGCCCCCGTAGCGGTGCCACGCGAGCAGCATCGTCGCATCCATGCCGAACCCGGGGCCCGATCCCCACAGCGCGAGCGCGTTCTGCTTGCCATAGTGGTAGACGAGCACGCCGTGACCGCCGTCGAGCGTGCCTTTCGACACCGCATCCAGCAGGCCGAACGCGGGCACGACGGCGCCGGCGGGCAGCACCTCGATCTTGAGGTCGCCGCCGGTCATGTCGTTGACCTTTTTCGCGAAATCGAGCGCGTACTCGTGGAAGATGTCCTTCGACGGCCACGTGCTCTGCCAGCGCATCGAGATCGGTCCCGCCTGGCCCTTGGCAATCATCGGGAAGCCCAGCGTCGCGGCGCCGGCGGCGGCACCGGTCGCGGCCTTGAGGAAGCCGCGGCGATCGGAAACTGGCGAATTGGCTTGAGACTCCGTCGGAGCCTTGGTCTTGCGGGTCATGCTTCCTCCTAGGTTTTCAGCGCCTTGCGCGCCGGAATCTGAGGGGCGCCCGCACCTTGTTCTTGTGCGCCCCCACATTACGAGGTACCGGCGGCAAGCCGCGGCGCCCGGTTTTTCGGTTCGTGCGGCGATTATAGTCCCGGCTTCGCCAAACGGCGCAATCCGCCCGGCACGCACCGGATCGCTGCAAGGTTGGTCAACCCGACAGCGGACGACGCTCGCGCAGTGCCTGCGCGAGCGTGCCGGCGTCGACATACTCGAGCTCTCCGCCGACCGGCACGCCACGGGCCAGCCGGCTCACCCGCAGCCCGCGAGCCGCGAGCAGCTCGCCCAGGTAGTGCGCGGTCGCCTCGCCCTCGTTGGTGAAGTTCGTCGCGAGAATCACCTCGCGCACCACGCCATCGGTCGCGCGCTTCAGCAGCCGGTCGAGGCGGATTTCCTTGGGTCCGATGCCGTCGAGCGGCGACAGGCGGCCCATCAGCACGAAATAGAGGCCGCCGTAGGCTTGCGTGTGCTCGACCATCAGCAGATCAGCCGGGGTTTCCACGACGCACAGCAGCGAGGGATCGCGTTTGCCGGAACGGCACAACGCACAGATCGTGTCCTCGGTGAACGTGTTGCAGCGGTCGCAGTGACGCACCGACCGGCTCGCGTGCTCGAGCGCGCGGGCGAGACCGACCGCGCCCTCGCGATCATGCTGAAGCAGGTGCAGCGCCATCCGCTGTGCGGCCTTGGGGCCGACCCCGGGCAGGCAGCGTAGCGCTCGGGAGAGCTCGTCGAGGCTTCCGAGCGGCTCCGGCGGGGGCGCCGGTGCGGTCGTGCGGCGCTCGCTCATCGGTTAGAACGGCATCTTGAAACCCGGTGGCAGTCCCATGCCCCCGGTAAGCCCCGCCATCTTTTCCTGCGTTGCGGCCTCTGCACGGCGCACCGCGTCGTTCATCGCGGCGGCCACGAGATCTTCCAGCATGTCGCGATCCTCGCCGAGCAGCGAGGGATCGATCGTGACGCGCTTGACGTCGTGTCGGCATGTCATCACGATCCTGACGAGGCCCGCGCCCGCCTGCCCTTCCACTTCGAGCTGCGCGAGCTCCTCCTGGGCGCGCTTCATGTTCTCCTGCATTTGCTGCGCCTGCTTCATCAGGCCAGCGAGCTGGTTCTTCATCATTGCGATGCCCCTTCCGCCGGGCCGACCGGCTTGATCGACTCCGTTTTCACCTTTGCGTCAAAGCGCTCGACAAGATCGCGCACGAACGGTTCCTCGCGGAACTGCGATTCGGTCTTCGCGCGCGCCTCGGCGCGCTCGCGCTTCTCCCGCGCCGCGAGCGAGTCATCGGTGCCTTCGCCCACCTCGAACGCAAGCAGCAGCCTGCGGCCGGTCGCCTGCTCCAGCGCGAGCTTCAGCTTGTCCGAGTAGACGCGATCGGCCAGATGCTTGTGCGACGCCGGCAATGCGAGATTCACCACGTTGCCGATGACGGAGCGCAACTCGGTCTGCGCGGCAAGCTGTGCGACGAGTCCCGCGAGCTTGAGCTGTGCAACGAACGCGGGCCAAGTGGCGGGATCGTCCGGCAGGCCCGCTCTCGGCACGGTGGGGGCCGCAGTCTCTGCCGCGGCCTCGGACCCGGCCACCACGCGAAGCCCGGCAGGCGACACCGCACGCTCGGCGTCGGGCGCGGGCCTTGCCGACGCCACCGTTGCCGCGCCCGGTCGAGCGGCTGTCGCGCGCGCCTGGGCGGCACCTCGACCGGCTGCCGGCTCCGCATCGCCGCTGACCGGCTCGAATGCGAGCAAGCGCAGCAACGTCATGGCAAACCCCGCCGCCTCGTCGGGCGCGATCGCAAGGTCTGCGCGACCCTGCGCGCAGATCTGGAAGCAGAGCTGCACCGACTCCGGCGTGAAGCGGGCCGCCAGTGCAGTGACCCGTTCGCCATCGTCGAAGTTGGCCGCGGCCGAGGGAACCGCCAGCACCACGGCCATGCGGTGGAACAGCGACGCGAGCTCGTCGAGCGCGGACGCGGCGGCGAGCCCACGCTCGGCCAGAGTGTCGGCCTCCGCGAGCAATGCCTGGCCATCGTTCGCGGCGAGCGCGTCGGCAATGCGGTAGACGTACTCGCGATCGACGGCGCCCAGCATCGTGCGCACCACGGTTTCCCGCACCTGTCCGCCACCGTAGGCAATCGCCTGGTCCAGCAGCGACAGTCCGTCGCGCAGGCTGCCCTGCGCGGCGCGACCAAGGAGCGAAAGCGCAGGTTCGTCGTAACCGATCGCTTCGGCATCGAGGATGGCGGCGAGCCGCTGCGCGACCTGCGCGGGAGGCAGCGGCTTCAGATTGAACTGCAGGCAGCGGGACAGCACCGTCACCGGAATCTTCTGGGGATCGGTGGTCGCGAGCACGAACTTGACGTGTTCCGGGGGCTCCTCGAGCGTCTTGAGCATCGAGTTGAACGCGGCCTTCGACAGCATGTGGACTTCGTCGATCAGATAGACCTTGTAGCGGCCCACCGTCGGCGCGTAGCGCGCGTTGTCGAGAATCTCCCGCATGTTGTCGATGCCGGTGTTCGAGGCGGCGTCGAGTTCGAGGAGGTCGACGAAGCGACCTCCGTCGATGTCGAGGCAGGCTGCGCAGGTGCCGCATGGCTCGGCAGTGACACCCTTGGTCAGGCAATTGAGGCTCTTGGCGAGGATGCGCGCGATCGTCGTCTTGCCGACACCGCGCGTGCCGGTCAGCAGGTAGGCGTGGTGCAGCCGGCCGCGCGCGAGACCGTTCGCGAGCGCCGTGACCACGTGCTCCTGCCCGACGAGTTCGGCGAACGTCTTGGGCCGCCACTTGCGGGCGAGGACCTGGTAGCTCATGAATCGCTAGGTCCGGAAATTTCGACCGGAACGAATTGTCGAAATTTCCGGACGGGAAAGTCTTCCACGCGCGGCTAGGGGCGGCCCGTCGCCGCGCGTGCGGAAACGGCACCACGCGCCCCGCTCGGAGCTTCGCCCGCTCGGTCGGGCGCGGTCTGCGCGCGCAGGTGAATAGGGCTCGACCTGATCAATGGGTGACCGAACAGAGGGCGGCGCGGGTTCATACGAGTATCGGGTGGCGAGCCGTTCCCCCGGCACTTGCAGAGAATCGCTGTGGCTGCTTCCTTCCGGACCTGACCAGGTTCACGACCATGCAATGCGGGGCGGCCCGCCGTTGTAGGGGGCGCGTCGAGCGCAAGCGGGGAATTATAGCCGCCTTCCCGCAAAGGCCCGTCGGGGACGGGCGGATAAATGCCGTTGTCATGGCTATAATCGCTCGCCTTGACCGGAATTCCACACGTCTGCTCGTCGCGTCGCCCGCCACGCGCGCGGCGCGTTCAGCCCACGCGCCGCACGTTGGGCATAGGTGCCGTTGCGCTGCTCGCCGCGCTCGCCGCCTGCAAGCCCGGACCGCCGCCAGGTCCGCCCTCTCCGGAGGTGCTCGTCGTGCTCGTGCACTCCGGGCCGACGACCTGGTTCACGGGACCCGACGGATTCCCCGCAGGGTTCGACCACGATCTGCTGACGCGTTTCGCCGAAGAGGCGCGCCTGCCGCTCCTCCCCATGATCGTCGCCGACAGCGCGCGCAACATGCTCTCGGGCGTGTCTGCCGGTGACGCGAGGGTCGCGGCCGGCGCACTTTACCGGCCGCAACCAGGCAGCCGCCGTACGGGCGTCGAGTCGAGCGAAGTCTCCCCGGTGCTTTGGACCCGTGGCTACTACACGGTCGAGCCTGTCGTGATCTTCGCGGCAGACGGTTTCAAGCCAAAGTCCTGGCGCGATCTCGCAGGCGCGAAGGTCGCCTACCTAGCCGGCACCGGAATCGAGGAGGCGATCGATACGGTGCGTGCGACCCATCCTGAGATCCAATGGGAGGCGAGCTCTGCGCCTTCGTCGGACGCGCTGATTGCGCAGGTGGACACCGGGCAGCTGGAGTTCGCGATCGTCTCCTCCAATCAGGCCGCGGTCGCGCGCAACATCTATCTCAATTTCGATGTGGCGTTCCCGGCGGGCATGAAGCTCGAACTCGCCTGGGCGCTTTCCCCTGGGCAGGAAAAGTTGCGCGAGCAGATCGACGCGTTCTTCGACCGGGCCGACAAGGACGGGACGATCGCGCGTTACGCCGACCGCTATTTCAATCATCCGCGCGAAGTACAGCGCATCGACGCCGGCGTATTCCAGGAGCGTGTCCGGTCGCTGCTGCCCGATTATCGCCGCCTCTTCCACGAGGCCCAGGAGACGACCGGCATCGAGTGGCGACTGCTCGCGGCGATTTCCTACCAGGAGTCGCAATGGGACCCGCTCGCGACGAGCGAAACGGGCGTGCGGGGCATGATGCAACTCACCGAGGAAACGGCACGTCACTTAGGCGTCGCCGATCGCCTCGACCCCCGCCAGAGCGTGCTCGCCGCGGCGCGATACCTGCGCGACCTGAAGACCAAGCTGCCGGAGAGAATTCCGGAACCGGACCGTACCTGGCTTGCGCTTGCCGCGTTCAACATCGGCCTCGGCCATCTCGAGGACGGGCGAGTCCTTACGCAGCGGCTCAAGCTCAACCCGGACCTGTGGTCGGACGTCAAGAAGGCACTGCCGCTGCTGGCGGAGCCCGAGTACTACGCGCAAGCAAGGCTCGGCTATGCGCGAGGCGGAATGCCAGTCGCGTTCGTCGACCGCGTCCGCGCGTACTACGACATCCTGGTGCGGCAGGAGCAGCCACACCAGCCGCGACTTCGCCTCCAGACTGCGAAGGAAAATCGCTGACGATTCGAATCCGGCAGCCATGCCGAAACGTGCCATCGCGCCGCACTGCGATAATGTGCACCGTTTGCGCGTTTCGGACGTTGATGCTGCGACCGCCGGTTTTCCTGCAACGATGCTTCTGACTCGAAACCTATCTCGTCCCTGCCTTGTCCTTTGCGCGCTGCTGGCTGCGGCGCCGATCGCGACCGCGGCGCCAAGCGTGTTGCTCGAGCAGCTTGCCTGGACCGAGCTGCGTGAGGCGATCGCCGCCGGCAAGACCACGATCATCGTCCCGATCGGTGGCACCGAGCAGAACGGGCCCCACATGGCGCTCGGCAAGCACAACGTGCGGGCGCAGCTGCTTTCGCAACGCATCGCTGAAACGCTCGGCAATGCCATCGTTGCGCCGGTGATCGCCTATGTTCCGGAAGGCAACATCGATCCGCCCACTGCGCACATGCGCTACCCCGGCACGATCACCGTGCCCTCGCCGATCTTTGCGGGCCTGCTCGAATCCGCGGGTCGCAGCTTTCGCCAGTCCGGCTTCCGGGACATCGTGTTTCTCGGCGATCACGGTGGATACCAGAAGGACCTCAAGGCGGTTGCGGCGCGCTTGAACCGCGAATGGTCCGGCACGCCGGTGCGCGCGCACGCGATCGACATCTACTACGGCGTGACGGAAAGCGCATACCCGGCGGTGCTGCGAAGCCGGGGCTTGCGCGACGATGAAATCGGAACGCACGCCGCGCTGGCGGACACCTCGCTTACGCTCGCGCTCGCGCCCGAGCTCGTGCGCAAGGATCTGCTCGCCTCGCCGGCAGCCCGCAATGCCAATGGCGTCCGAGGCGATCCCGCCCGATCGACGGCCGAGCTCGGCGCGCTGGGCGTCGACCTCATCATTGCGCGCACGACCGACGCGATCCGCGTCGCAGGGCGCCGCTGAGCCATTCGCACCATGCCCAATTACAACCTGCAGGAACATGCCGTGACCACGCTCGCTCGCCATCGATTGCGCTTCCCCGCTCTCACCCTCGGACTCGCCATTGTCGTCGCTTGCATTCCCCCGGTGTCGAGCCAGACCGGCGCCACGCCCGCACCGCCGGCCGTCAACACCGTGCCCGGCATGCCGCCGGTGACCGACCCGAAGAATCTCTACAGCGAGACCTCCGCGGGCAAGATCCAGCCGGCGCTCGCGAACGACCTCGCTCGCGTGTACGTACCGAACCTGCAATCCAACGACGTGTACGTGATCGATCCCGTGACGTACAAGGTGGTCGACAAGTTCCGTGTGGGCATCAACCCGCAGCATGTCGTGCCCTCGTGGGACATGCGTACCCTCTGGGTCGCGAACAACGCGGAGAACACGAAGCACGGCAGCCTGACGCCGATCGACCCGAAGACCGGCAAGCCAGGGAAGCCGATTCCCGTCGACGATCCGTACAACATGTACTGGAGCCCGGATGGCACGCAGGCGATCGTCGTTGCGGAGGCGTTCAAGCGGCTCGACTTCCGCGATGCGCAGACGATGGCGCTGCAGTATTCGATCGAGGTCCCGCGCTGTGGCGGCATCAACCATGCGGATTTCTCGATCGACGGGAAGTGGGCGATCTTCACGTGCGAGTTCACCGGAGCGGTTGCGAAGATCGATCTCGTCAACCGCAAGGTGCTTGGCTATCTGCAGGTCATCAAGCCGGGCCTGCCGACGCAAGTGGTCAAGGGTCCGGACGGCAAGGACGAGACGATCTGCACGACCTGGACGGGCATGCCGCAGGACGTCCGCGTCTCCCCTGACGGCAAGTTGTTCTACGTCGCCGACATGATGGCCAACGGCGTACACGTAATTGACGGCGAATCGTTCAAGCAGATCGACTTCATACCGACCGGTGTGGGCGCCCACGGCCTGTATCCGACACGCGACGGCAAAAAGCTCTTCGTCGCCAACCGGGGCAGCAACAAGATCCACGGCCCCCCGAAGGGCAAGGGCAGCGTCTCGGTGGTCGATTTCGCCACCCGGAAGGTGGACGTTACGTGGCCGATTCCCGGCGGCGGCAGCCCGGACATGGGAAACGTCAGCGCCGACGGCAGGACGCTATGGCTTGCAGGTCGCTACGACAATGTCGTTTACGTGGTGGATACGACGAGTGGCGACGTGAAGCAGATTCCCGTGGGCAAGGAGCCGCACGGGCTGACCGTCTGGCCGCAACCCGGCCGCTACTCGCTCGGGCATACGGGGAACATGCGATAGCGACGTCGCCCCGACTCAACCGAGGGAGTCCGGCGGTGGGGCTGCTGCGACGAATGCGCCTGGGGAAGGAACGCCGGGGTGACGAGCGTTACCGTCGCGGACGCGCGATTGCCGTGACATCACCCATGTAGGACCTGAGTGCGTCCGGCACGGCGATTGATCCGTCGGCCTGCTGGTAGTTCTCCATCACGGCGACGAGCGTTCGACCCACCGCAAGGCCGGAGCCGTTCAGTGTGTGTACGAGCTCGGGCTTTCCTTGCGCAGTGCGATATCGGGCCTGCATCCGCCTTGCCTGGAACGCCTCGCAGTTGCTGCACGAGCTGATCTCGCGAAAGGCGCTCTGCCCCGGAAGCCAGACTTCGAGATCGTAGGTCTTCGCACTCGCAAAGCCGATGTCGCCGGTGCACAGCGCCATCACTCGGTACGGCAGCTCGAGCCGCTGCAGTATCGTCTCGGCGTGGCCGGTGAGCTCTTCGAGCGCTTCGTATGACCTTTCCGGGTGCACGATCTGCACCAGCTCGACCTTCTCGAACTGGTGCTGCCGGATCATGCCGCGGGTGTCCTTGCCGTAGCTTCCCGCCTCCGAGCGGAAGCACGGTGTCTGCGCCGTGAGCTTGAGCGGAAGCGCGTCGGCAGGCAGGATTTCGCCGCGCACCGTGTTGGTCAGCGTGATCTCGGATGTGGAAATCAAGTAGAGCCGCTCGTCTCCTTCCGCGCCGCCCTTGATCGCGGCGAACATGTCCTGCTCGAACTTCGGCAGCTGCGTCGTGCCGACCAGCGTCTCTGCGTTGACGATGTACGGCGTATAGCACTCGGTGTAGCCGTGCTCGCGCGTATGGGTGTCGAGCATGAACTGCGCGAGCGCGCGATGCATGCGCGCGAGATCGCCGCGCAGGAACGAGAAGCGCGCGCCGGAGAGCTTGGCCGCGGTGGGGAAGTCGAGCAGGCCGAGCGCCTCGCCGATGTCGGTGTGATCCTGCGGCTTGAAGTCGAAGGTGCGCGGAGTACCCCAGCGCCGCACTTCGACATTTTCGTCGGAGGACCTTCCGACGGGTGTCGTCGCGTGCGTCAGGTTCGGCAGGTCGAGCAGGAAATCACGTTGCGCCTTCTGGACCCGCTCGAGTTCCCCCTCGAGACGCTTCGCTTGGTCACCGACACCGGCAACGTCAACGAGCAACGCACTTGCGTCCGCGCCTTTGCCCTTGGCGATGCCGATCTGCTTCGACAGCACGTTGCGCCGGTTCTGCAGGTCCTGCGTGCGGGTCTGGATGTCCTTGCGCTCGCGTTCGAGCGCCTCGAATGCCGCGGCGTCGAGCACGACGCCGCGTTTGGCCAGGCCGGCAGCGACCGCGGGAAGGTCGTTGCGAAGTAGGTTGATTTCAAGCATTGCACAATTTTATCAGAGACTTGCGCGCTCCCAGCGGCATCGCGCAAGTCGTTCGAGCAGCCGCGACTGCGCATCTCGCGCAAGGCGGTGCGTTCGAGCCGTTACGGCCCGCGGCGCGCGTCCTTCGTACGGCCCGCCTTCTCGTCGCGCTGGCGCAATTCTTCGAGCCGGGCCCGGATCTTCGCCTCGAGTCCGCGCTCGGTCGGTTCGTAGAACGACACGTCCGGCATGTCGTCGGGCAGGTAGCGCTCGCCGGCCGCGTAGGCATCCGCCTCGTCGTGCGCATAGCGATAGCCCTTTCCGTAGGCGAGATCCTTCATGAGCTTGGTGGGCGCGTTGCGCAAGCGCAGCGGCACCGGCCGCGTCCCATCCTCGCGAATGAACGCACGCGCCGCGTTGTATGCGGCATAGACCGCATTGCTCTTCGCGGCGATCGCGAGATAAATGACGCATTCCGCGAGTGCCAGCTCCCCTTCCGGACTCCCGAGCCGTTCGTAGGTCGCTACGGCATCGAGGGCAAGCGCCAGCGCGCGCGGATCGGCGAGCCCGATGTCTTCGGTTGCCATGCGGATCATTCGGCGACCGACATAAAGCGGATCGGCGCCGCCATCGAGCATGCGGCACATCCAGTACAACGCCGCATCGGCGTCCGAGCCGCGTACCGCCTTGTGAAGCGCGGAGATCTGGTCGTAGAAGACCTCACCGCCCTTGTCGAAGCGACGGAGGCTGCGCGCAATCGTCTGCTCGACGAACGCCGTGTCGATGTCCCCCCGGCTGGCATCCTGCGCCGCAATTGCGAGTTGCTCTACGAGGTTCGCGAGCCGTCGGCCATCCCCGTCCGCGTAGCCGACCAGCGCGTCGCGAGCCGCGGCATCGATTGGCGTTTCGGGCATCGCCGCGGCCAGCGCACGCTCGAACAGCTCGCGCAGCTCATCGGCGGAAAGCGGCTCCAGGACATAGACCGCCGCGCGCGACAGCAGCGCACTGTTGACCTCGAACGACGGGTTCTCGGTCGTCGCACCGATGAACGTCAGCAGCCCCTGCTCGACGAACGGCAGGAACGCGTCCTGCTGCGCCTTGTTGAAGCGGTGGACTTCGTCGACGAACAGGATCGTCGGTCGTCCGGACTGCGCTCGGATCGCCTCCGCCCGCGCGACCGCGTCACGGATGTCCTTGACGCCGGCGAGCACCGCAGAGATCGCAATGAACTCCGCGTTGAACGCGTCCGCCATCAGCCTTGCAAGCGTTGTCTTGCCCACGCCCGGCGGACCCCAGAGAATCATCGAGTGCAGCTTGCCGGAGTGGAACGCGACTGCGAGCGGCTTGCCCGGGCCGAGCAGGTGCCTTTGACCGATCACCTCGGCAAGCGTGCGTGGCCGCAGACGCTCGGCCAGCGGCACACCCGATTGCAGGGGCGAGGAAAAAAGGTCGGTCATCGACCCATTCTACCGAGCCGGCGCGGACGCGCTCTCGTGTATCGTTGGGGAACCGGCGAAGGAGTCCGACGCGATGCCAAGAAACTTGAGCGCGTTGCTGCGCGCCGCCCTGCTGTCCGCGTTGCTCTCGCCGCCGGCGATGGCCTTCGATCTGCAGGGCCATCGCGGCGCGCGGGGCCTCGCCCCGGAAAACACGCTTGCCGGGTTCCGTGCGGCGCTCGAAATCGGGGTCACGACGCTCGAGACCGACCTCGCCGCAACCAGGGACGACATCCTCGTCATCTCGCACGATCCGGATCTGAATCCGGCGCTCGTCCGTGACGGTATCCTCTGGATCGGCAGTCGCGGACCGGCGATCCGCACATTGACCCTCGCCGACCTCAAGCGATACGACATCGGACGCGCCAATCCCTCGACCAGCTACGGCAAGCAGTGGCCGCTGCAAGTCGCCCGCGATGGCGAGCGATTCCCCACGCTCGATGAAGTCTTCGCGCTCGCGACCGCAATCGGGAAGCCCGTACGCTTCAATCTGGAGACCAAGCTCACGCCGACGACCGACGGCACGACCGTGGATGCCGAGACCTTCGCGCAGCTCACGGTCGACGCGGTGCGCAAGTCCGGAATGGTGTCGCGAACGACGATCCAGTCCTTCGACTGGCGGACGCTTATTGCGGTCAGGCGGCTTGCGCCCGAGATACCGACGGTGTGCCTCACGCAGGAAGGTGGCTCGGGCGACACCGTCAAGCCCGACGCGAGCGGCCGCTCGCCCTGGCATGCCGGCATCGCTCCGTCCGAACACGACGGCTCCCTGCCACGCATGGCGCGCGCCGCGGGTTGCACCACCTGGTCAGCCAATTACGCGAGCCTCACGCGTGAACGCATCACCGAAGCGCACGAACTGGGACTCCGGGTGCTGCCGTGGACCGTGAATGAGCCGGCCGACATGGCCCGATTGATCGACATGGGCGCCGACGGGCTGATCACCGATTATCCGGACCGCGCCCGACGGGTCATGGCGGAGAAGGGATTGCCGCTCCCTTGAACGCAGGCGTGGCGAAGCCGGGCTCAGCGGTCGCCGATGACGTCGGCACCCGCAGGCGGAACGAAGCGGAACGAATCGGGCGGCAGCGTCGGATTGCGCTCCATCTCGCCGAATCGCACGACGCTCCTTTGTCCAAAGGCATCGAACAGTTCGAGCGCGGCAAGCCCCTTGGCGTCGAAGCCCAGCCGGATCTCCGTGAACGACGCTTCGCCGCCGCGCGGCGTTGCCGCGAGCCAGTCGAGGCCGCCTGCCTCCGACAGTTCCTTCCAGTCGAACGCCTTCTCGACGTCCTCGCGCCCCGCGAGCAGCGCCGCGGGTGTATTGCCGAGCGCCTCCCCACTTTTTCGCACGACAACCTGGTTCAGATCCTCGTCGTAGATCCAGACTCGCTGACCATCCCCGACCACCAGTGATCGATACGGCTTGTCGACCACCCAGCGGAACCGTCCCGGACGTGCGATGAGGAATTCGCCGCTCGCCTTCTGCACGACGCGGCCCGACTTGTCGGTCACCACCTGCGTGAACGGGGTGCGCGCGGTCTGCGTGTCGCGCACGAACGCGCGCAGCCGATCGAGCGTGGCCGCCGGCGCAGCGTTCGACGCCGCCAGCGCCGCGAGCACAACGAGGCGGCGCCCCCATGTCAGCGCGGCGGCTCGCACCGGATTCCTGCACGTAGCGTTCATCGTGGCGCGCCCATTTCCGTCCCGACGATGTTGGCGTGGCAATTGCCGACGCGATCGAGGATCACGTAGGTGTGGGTGAGGCCGCCCCAGTCGTGGCGACCCTCGCGGTCCTTGTACTGATGGGCGTACACGCGCCAGGTTTCGTAGGTGAATTCGGTGAGAAAGTCACAGCCCGAAACGAACAGCGTGGGGCCGCAGAAGCGCTCGGGCAGGAGCGACCGGGCGCGCTCGATCGCCTGCGCCTCGGTCATCGGCCGTGCGCTCGCCGGGCGGTCGCGCGGACAGAATTCACCCTCGCGATAGACCTCGACCGGTCCGCAAAATGCCGGTGTGGCGATTGCCGCGAAGACGCTCGCGCAGACAACGCGCCAGCCCGCTGCCCATTGCATCGGCATTACGCAGGCTCGCCCTTGCCCGCCGGCACCAGCACTTCCCGATTGCCGTTCGCCTGCATGGATGAGACGAGTCCCGCGCGCTCCATCTGTTCGATGAGCCGTGCCGCACGGTTGTAGCCGATGCGCAAATGCCGCTGCACGAGCGAAATCGACGGCCGCCGGGTCTTCAGCACCACGGCCACCGCCTGGTCGTACATCGGATCCGATTCCGCGTCGGCGCCCTCGACGGCAACGCCGTCGTCGCCGCCATCCGCCGCGCCGCCCTCGAGAATTCCCTCGACGTACTGGGGTGCTCCCTGCTCCTTCAGGTACTCGACGACATGATGCACCTCGGCATCGGAGACA
The DNA here is from genome assembly GCA_963750585.1 of uncultured beta proteobacterium. Classification (GTDB taxonomy): domain Bacteria; phylum Pseudomonadota; class Gammaproteobacteria; order Burkholderiales; family Casimicrobiaceae; genus VBCG01. The sequence goes on along the minus strand of CAVVRH010000008.1, from coordinate 144,736 downwards.
AACGCGCCATGCACGCGCGTCGGATAGCCCGTGCCCGGTGGCTGGAACAGCATGTCGCCCTGCCCCAGCAGCGTTTCCGCGCCCATGTGGTCGAGGATCGTGCGCGAGTCGACCTTGCTCGCGACCTGGAATGCGATTCGCGATGGGATGTTCGCCTTGATGAGGCCCGTGATCACGTCCACCGACGGTCGCTGCGTGGCGAGAATGAGATGAATGCCCGCGGCACGCGCCTTCTGGGCAATGCGCGCGATCAGCTCCTCGATCTTCTTGCCGGTCACCATCATCAGGTCGGCGAGCTCGTCGACCACGACGACGATCGAAGGCATTTCCTCCAGCGGCTCGGGCGTGTCAGGCGTAAGCGACAGCGGATTCGCGAGTGGCTTGCCGGCTTTCTTTCCTTCGGCGATCTTCTGGTTGTAGCCCGCAAGGTTGCGCACACCGAGCTGGCTCATGAGCTTGTAGCGGCGCTCCATCTCGCCCACGCACCAGTTGAGCGCATTGGGCGCGAGCTTCATGTCGGTCACCACGGGCGCGAGCAGGTGAGGAATGCCGTCGTACACGGACAGCTCGAGCATCTTGGGATCGATGAAGATCAGCCGCACCTGCCGAGGCTCTGCCTTGTAGAGGAGCGACAGGATCATCGCATTGACCGCGACCGACTTGCCGGAACCTGTCGTGCCGGCGACCAGCAGGTGCGGCATGCGCGCGAGATCCGCGACGACCGGCTTTCCGGCGATATCCTTGCCCAGCGCAAGCGTCAGCAGCGAAGGCGCATCGTTGTAGACCGTCGAGGACAGGATCTCGGTCAGCTTGACCACCTGGCGCTTGGTGTTCGGCAGTTCGAGCGCCATGCACGACTTGCCCGGAATCGTCTCGACCACGCGGATGCTGATCACCGAGAGCGCGCGGGCAAGATCCTTCATCAGATTGACGATCTGCGCGCCCTTCACCCCGATCGCGGGCTCGATCTCGTAGCGCGTGATCACCGGTCCGGGATAGGCGGCCAGCACCCTCACCGCGACACCGAAGTCGGCGAGCTTTCGCTCGATCAGCCGGGACGTGTACTCGAGCGTCTCCGCCGGCACGGAATCGGTCGCGGCCGGCGCATCGTCCAGCAGCGCGAGCGGCGGCAACCTCGAGTCCGGCATGTCGACGAAGAGCGGCCGCTGCTTCTCCTTGACGACGCGCTCGGACTTCGGCACGGCAATCACCGGCGGCACGACCACGATCGGCTCGCGTTCGATCTCCTCCTCCCGCGTCTTCCCGACGACCGCCTCGCGGAACGCCGCGGCCTGCTCGCCGATCCGTCGATCCTCGCGTTCATCGCGCTTGCGACGCAGCCAGGCGACGCCCCGCTCGATGCCCGCGCCGACCCGCTCCATCAGCTTGAGCCACGAGATTCCCGTGAAGAGCGTGAAGCCGACCGCGAACAGCGCGAGCAGCGCAAGCGTTGCGCCATTGAAGCCGATCGCGAGCGCAAGGCCGTTGCCGACCACGTCGCCAAGCGCGCCGCCCGGCGTGGTCGGCAGCATTGCGGAGATCCTCCACAGGCGGACCGCCTCGATCGCCGCGCTTGAAAGGAGCACCAGTGCGAAACCGAGTGCGCCGTAGGCAAACGGGTGGTCCGATTCACGGTCGGGCTCCCCGATCCGTCGATAGCCGGCGACGATCAGTACGACGCCCGCGACGACACACCACCACGCCGACAGGCCGAAGAGGTAAAGCAGTATGTCGGCGAGCCAGGCACCGACGATGCCGCCACGATTGCGCACCGGGTTTCCGTCGCCTGAAAACGACCAACCCGGATCGGTCTTGTGATAGGTGCCCAGAACGAGCGCGAGGTAGACGAGCGCGGCGACGACGAGCAGCCACCACGATTCGCGAACGAGCCGCGCGAAACGCGGCGACAGCGTGCGCGGAGGCGTCGCGACGACCTTACGGTTACCGCGTCCGTTCTTATTGAAAAACATAAGCTTGGCGCCGATAGTTCATGCGGCACATTATACCGGGAAAGCCTGCCGCCGACGAGCGCCCAGCGACAGCGACGGCCGAGGCTTGCGCCGTCGGGGGCCACCCCCAACTCGGCTAGAATCGACGCATTCCGCCAGACGAGACGACCATGCCCGCGAAGCACGCCCGCCTGCTGATCCTGGGTTCAGGACCGGCTGGCTACACCGCCGCAGTATACGCGGCGCGCGCCAACCTGAAGCCGGTGCTCATCACCGGCCTCGCTCAGGGTGGCCAACTGATGACCACCACCGACGTGGACAACTGGCCCGCGGATGCCGATGGCGTCCTCGGCCCCGACTTGATGGCCCGCTTCCAGAAGCACGCCGAGCGCTTCGAGACCGAGCTGATCTTCGACCACATCCATACCGTCGATCTGCATGCGAGCCCCAAGCGACTGAAGGGGGACGAAGGCGAATACACGTGCGACGCGCTGATCATCGCAACCGGTGCCTCCGCCAAGTACCTCGGCCTGCAGTCGGAGGAGGCGTTCATGGGCAAGGGTGTGTCCGCCTGCGCAACCTGCGACGGTTTCTTCTACAAGGGTCAGGACGTCGTCGTCGTGGGCGGCGGCAACACCGCCGTCGAGGAAGCGCTTTATCTGTCCAACATCGCCCGCAACGTAACGGTCGTCCACCGCCGGGACAGGTTTCGCGCCGAGGCGATCCTGATCGACAAGCTCGTCACCAAGTCCGGTCCCGACGGCAACATGCGCGTGCTGTGGGATCACGTGCTGGACGAAGTGCTGGGCGACAAGACGGGCGTCACCGGGGTCCGAGTGCGCAACGGCAAGACCGGCTCCACGCAGGACCTGCCGGTCCAGGGCGTCTTCATCGCGATCGGCCATACGCCGAACACGCAGATCTTCGCTGGCCAGCTCGAGATGAACAACGGCTATATCAAGGTGAAAGGCGGTTCGGAAGGCATGGCGACCGCGACCTCGATTGCCGGCGTGTTCGCCGCCGGCGATGTAGCCGACCATGTCTACCGTCAGGCGGTCACCTCGGCGGGCACCGGCTGCATGGCTGCGCTCGATGCCGAGGCGTATCTCGAAACGGCGACGCCCTGACTGGCCGAGGCCCGTACGCGGCAGGCGGTGCCGGGGATCCTCGCGGCGTACGGGGCACCGCCAACCCGCAATCGGAGTCATCGCCAACGCGCTGCCAACTCAACGTGGCGAAGCTCACCGACCTGAAGGCCCTGCTCGACGCGCGGCGCGCCCCGCCGTCCGAAGACGCCCATGCCGATCGCCCTTCGGTGCATTCGCGGACGGCGGCACGACCGGACCCCGCCAGTGGGGTCGGGGTAGCGCCGCTGCCACGCCGCGCCGCGCCGACTTCTCCGAAACGCGCAGTCGCGGCGGCCAAGCATGCCGCGGGCGACGTCGATCTCGCGCAGGCGTTTGCCGACGTGCAGCCACTGCCGCCGGTGAACAAGGCGCGCGTTGCACTCGAGCGGCCCGCACCCATCCCCCGCCAGCGGCTCGCGGACGAACAGGACGCGCTACTCGCCTCCAAGTACGGTGACGTATCCGCGCCGCACGCCTGGGACATCGGACAGGAACACGAGGGCGAGCAGACATTCGTCCGCCGCGGCATCGGTGCCGATGTCCTGTCGAAGCTGCGTCGCGGTCATTGGTCACTGCAAGGCGAAATCGACCTGCACGGCATGACCACGACCGAGGCGCACGACGCGCTGTCCGACTTTCTGCTCGACGCGCGCGCGCGCGGTGCGCGCTGCGTGCGGGTGATCCACGGCAAGGGCCTGACCTCGCCGAACCGCGAGCCCGTGTTGAAGGGCAAGGTGCGCAAATGGCTGGCGAGCTGGGACGACGTGCTCGCCTACTGCGAGGCGCCGCGCCACGCAGGCGGAGGCGGCGCGGTGCTGATCCTGCTGCGCGGCAGCTGACCGCGTCCCCACAACAGCAGGTTCAGAGCACGCGGTGCGTCAGCGCCGGAAGCTCCCCGCGTACCTTGGCCATCGTGCCCGGATCGACATCCCCGCTTACGACTCCCGGCCCGACGGGATGGCATCCGAGGACCCGTCCCCACGGATCCACGAACAGGGAATGACCGTAGGTGCGCCGGCCATTCGGGTGCGAACCGCCCTGCGCGGCGGCGAGCAGGTAGCATTGGTTTTCCACGGCGCGGGTACGCAACAACAGTTCCCAGTGTGCCGCGCCGGTCGGAGCCGTGAACGCAGCCGGCACGAGAATCAGCGCGAGATCGCCGAGCGCTCGATAGAGCTCGGGAAAGCGCACGTCGTAGCAGATCGACAACCCCACGCGACCGCACGGCGCCTCGAACGCGACCGGAACCTCGCCCGGCGCGATCGTCCTTGCCTCGTCGTAATTCTCGTCGCCTTGCGCGAAGCGAAACAGGTGGATCTTGTCGTAGCGCGCGACCCGATCGCCGTCGGGACCGTAGACGAGACAGGCGCTGCGCACGCGTTGCGGATCGGCCGTGCGCATCGGCACGCAGCCGCCGACGAGCCAGATGCGATGCGTCCGCGCCTGCCCGGCGAGAAACGTCCTGCTGTGGACCGTCGCCGTCGGCCTCCTGCACGGCGAGCTTGTCGGTCGCGCGTGCGCCGAGCAGTCCGAAGTATTCCGGAAGCACGCACGAGACGCGCCCCCTCTTGCGCGCAGCGCGTGCGATCAGTGGCTGCGCCTGCGCGAGGTTCTCCGCGACATCGCCGCCGGACACCGTCTGCACCGCTGCGACGCGGAATCGCTCCAGGTCAGTTCTGCGGCCCCGTTCCGGCCGCGGCGGCCGCCTTGCCGGCGTCGCCCGCAGTCTCCGGAAGGCGCGCACCATGCGCTCCACCAACGGTTCCGCCCACGAGCCGCGCACCGAGTACTCGTAGCTGAAGATCTGCTCGATCGGGTCCTTCATCATCTTCTGCGCGAGCAGCGTTCCCGCCCCGACCGCCGCGCCGACCAGGGATTGGCCGCGAGCAGCAACATGGCCGCGGCGCCGGCACCCGCGGAAACGCTGGTCGCCAGCGAAGGCTGCACGCGGACGACAAGCCGCTGGGTCTCGCGCTCGAGATCGACGTCGCCCGTGATGCAACACGCGGCAGCCGGCCCCGTCAGCACGAGATCGTCGCTGCGCATGACGCCGTTCGCGATGTGCGACGTTGCCGGCGATCGACTCGAACGCGAAGCCCTCGCTGAAGATGTCGCGGAAATCGAGCGTGATCCGCCGCGGCAGTGCCTGCAGCGAAAGCACGCCGAGCAGCTTGCCGATCCCGGGCTCGATCTTCGTGAACTGGCCTGCGCCGACGCTCACCTTGAACGAACCCGTCAATGTGGCGTAGTCGAAGTCCTCCGGACGCGCCGTTCCACGCGAGCTGGCCATCGATCTTCGTCGGCGCACCACGCACGGCGTCCGGCAACCCGAATCGGGCGAGGAACGCCGCGGCATCCCGGACATCGAGAGCAACGTCCAACTGGGTCTTCTGCTCGCTCTCCGCGGGAACGCCACCAGCCATTTGCCGCAATCGTCCCCGCGTCGTTGGTCAGTGCAAGCTTCTCGACGCGCCAATCGCTGCCTTCCGGCTTCGCGACCAGTTCGAGCCGGCCCAACTCGCCTCGCTTGGCCACGTACCGTTCGGCAATGATTTCGATCTCGGGCCACGGGTTGGCGGATCCCTCTGCGCGCGGCAGCGTAGCGCGCGGCGCGCCCGGCCAGGGCTTGACCTCCCCCGGACCCGGCAACGCGAGGCGCGCAAGTTGCGCCACGACCCGCCCGTTCGCATGGCGCGGACCGCTCGGTTCCCAAGTCGCAGCGCCTTCCATCTCGCGCGAGGCGATCGTCAACCGCCAGTCGCTGCCGCTGCGCTGCGCGCCGAACGCCACGTCGTGAAAACCCCGGCCCAAGACGTCGAATTGCGCAGCTTGCAGGTCGAGTGACGTCACGTCGAGCGTTTCTGCACCCGCGGCGACGTCGCGCTTGATCGCGTCCTGCAATAGCCAAAGCCATTCGTCGACGTTTACGGAGGCCAGGTCGCCGCGCACGGCGATGCCCGGGCGCTCGGGCTCGCCGCCGCGCTCCAACGCCCGGCCGAGCAGCACCAGCGCGCGGTCGGCAACCGGACCGCTCTCCAGCAGCCGACGCTGCGCCACTACCCGCGCCACGTTCCCGTAGTCGACACGGATCTCGTCACGCGCGGTCGTGCCGGCAAGCGCACGACGCTCGATCCGAAGCGGCACCGCCACGTCTGCTGCCTTGCCGAGCGGTGAAGGAAGATCGATCGCGGCACCGCGCAGCGGGGATTCCAGCACCCAGCTTGCAAAGCCCGGACGCGCAACTACCGCGAGGCGCCAATCGGTCGTGCCGCTCGCGTGGTCGAGCAGCGGCGACTTGAGCTCGTTGCGAAGCTGCACGAGCCGCGCCGTACCGGTGGCCGTGATGTTGACTCGCCCGTCGGCGGTCGTGAAGCTCCCGTGCGCAGGGCCCCCCAGAAGCTCGAATGCGATGTCGGTCGCCCGCACCTCGCGATCGGTGAACTGGAGCTTGCCGTTAACCTGCGACATCTGGGGGATCCCAGGAAAGCGCAGTTGATTGTTGACGATCGCGTATTCACCTGAAACGCGCGTCCCAGGCTCGCCAAGGCTCATGTCGATGCGCAGGTCCAGCTTGCCATTGCCAGTCGCCTCGAGCCCGTCGGTCGCGTGGTCGATCCAACCTGCGACCGGGCTGGTGCCGACGAAGGCAATGAACTCGCTGCTCGGACCGCTCGCCTCGCCTTCCACGCGGAGCCGAGGGTGCGGCGCACGCAGGTCCGGTATCTCGGCGGTGGTCTTGCCGAGCGTCGCGCCGAGCGCTCGACCATGGGTCGCGACGACTGACATGCGGGAACCATCGAAGCGCACGTCGGCGTCGATGTCGGAGAGCGGCGGCCAACCCTCGGCATAGTCGAGACTCGCCCCCTGCGCCTTAGCGCTGAACTGGAACCGGCCGCTTTTCCCGTCGGCAAACGGAAACTCGGCAAGATCGCCTTTGAGCACGAGGCGCGCATCGGCAAACGTGCCACCTTGCAGTGCGCGGACGAGCCACGTGCGAAGACCGGCAGGCAGCTGCTGTGGGAGATATTGCTCCAGGTGGCGAACGTCGGCACGGGCGAGCTTCACACGCAGATCGATGTCGCCAGGGCCGTTCTCGCGCGAACGCCATGCCACCTCGCCGGTGCCCGTCGCGTCGGCGTTTGCGAACTCGAGCCCGGAGGCCCGTACCGACAGCGTCTTGCTGCCACGTTCCCATTTCGCCTCGCCCGATGCCGAATCGAGCGTGATCGGCGTCGGAAGGATCCTGGGCAGGGCGACGACGAGATTGCGACTGCCCACGCGGAACGTGCCGCCTGCAGTGCTCGCATCGAGCACGCCGGACAGCCCCGTCACACCCGGCGCATCGTCCTGCGGGTTGATGCCGACCTCGCTCAGCTCGGCCCGGGCGCGAAAAGTCTCGGGCGCATCGACCGCCCCCTTCCATTCGTAGCGCGCCTCGACCAGCCCCCCTCGCGGCGAGTAGCGCTCGAGATCGTTCCGCAAGCGCTCCGGAAGCGGCAGGTGGGCAGCGATCGCCGCGAGCGGCTCCAGTTCGATGCGATCGACGCGCCCTTCGCCGGAAACGGTCCCGCCGTTCGGTGCGACCTCGTAGGCCAGCGTGAAGTCGACCGGCGGGAGCGGCATGCCGACCCGAGGAACGAATGCGAGCTCGCTCGCCGTGATTTCGCGCGCGGCCCCGTCCTGGCGCCAGGTCACACGGCCGCTGAGATGCAGCAGTTCGAGTGGCGCCAGGTTCTTTTCGAACCTCGCGCGCACCTCGGCAAGCTCGAGGTCCGCCACGATGCGTGTGGCAACACCCTCCGCAAATTCGAACCAGAGGCGCAGTGCACCCTCGCCGCTCTCGAGCGGCATGGGCAGCGGCAGCCATTCGCGCCAGGCCGCGACATCGGCATAGTCGAGCCGCACGTAGAGCTCGCCCTTCGCCCGCTGCCAGTCCTTGAACGACTCGGCCGCGAGATCGCCTCTGAGGTCGATCGGCGAGCTGATTTCCGGTGGTGGCGTTCCGCGCAGCGCGAAGCGGTGGTGCCCGAAACGGCTCTCGAGACGAAAGTGCACGTTGTCGAGCAGCAGCTGGGGCGCATTGCGCAAGTCGTCGTTCCAGACGATCAGTGCGTCGCGCACGACGATCAGCCTCTGCCGCAGCAACCAGTCCACCAGCGGGCGGTCGTCCCCGCTTGCCTCCGGATCGAACTCGATGCCCGCGACATGCACGCGCCCGGTGGTGTCGCGCCGGATCGAAAGGCGCGGGCGTTCGATTGACAGCTCCTTGAACGTCAGCCGCACAAGCGGCAGCGAGGTCCACGAGACGACGCCGCTGACCGAGGGCAATTCGAGCAGCGGTAACGTGGCCAGCCCTCCGCGATCCCGCACGCGGAGTCCGCGCACCGTCACCTCGGGATTCCAGCCATCCCATCCGGTGGCGATCGCATCGATCTCGACCGGCAGGCCGAGTTGCCTGGAAAGCAGGCCGGCGATGTCGTCCCGATGTGCCTCGATCTGCGGCAACGCGACGAAGCGCATGCCGAGCAGCAGCACGCAAGACAAGGCGACAGCCGCGACGACGGCTGCACCAAGCAGGCGGACGAGGCGCAGTGACGTGCGCGGGGAGCGAGATGCGCTCAAGGGAAGGAGCTTACGCGGGCATAATGTGCGGCCCCATCGGATTGTATCGGAACGGCGGCCCCAGACGCGCGTCGACCGATGCCCTTTCACCCCTGTTGCACCCATGGAACTCCAGCGCGCCATCGCGTTCAGTCAATATGCCCGGCGGGTGCTTTCCGCGCGTCCGGAATGGGAGGAGTGGCTTGCCGGCGCGCTCGACAGCTCCTTCCCTCCGGATCGCGTTCGTCTGCCGATCGCGGCCGCCGTTGCCGGCGGGGACGCCGCGGCGCTCGCGGCCTCACTTCGCGAGGTCCGCGCCCAGTTGATGGTGCACACGATTGCGCGCGACCTCACCGGGCGCGCGGATCTCGCGGAAGTCTGCGGCGGCGTCACACGGCTGGCCGAGCTTGCGATAGACGCCGCGACGACGCTGCACCACCGTGAGCTTGCGACCGTGCATGGCGAGCCCATCGGCGCCGAGTCGCAGGCGCCGCAGGCGCTCGTCGTCGTCGGCATGGGAAAGCTCGGTGGAGGCGAGCTCAACGTTTCCTCCGACGTCGACCTCGTCTTCCTCTACCCCGAGGAAGGCGAAACGACCGGCCCGAAACGGATCTCCAACCGCGAGTTCTTCGAAAGGTTGGGGCGGCGCGTGATCAGCGCCTTGCACGACATGACGGCGGACGGCTACGTCTTCCGCGTGGACATGCGCCTGCGGCCCTACGGCGAGGCAGGTCCGCTGGCCGTTCCGTACGGCGCGCTCGAGCAGTACCTGATTACCCAGGGCCGCGCCTGGGAACGGTATGCATGGCTCAAGGCCAGACCGCTGACCGGCGGCGAGCACGAGGCGCTGGGGGAACTGATCATTCCTTTCGTCTACCGAAAGTATCTAGACTTCGACGCGTACGAGGGGCTGCGCGACATCCACCGCCAGATCCGCGAACAGGGTGCGCGGCGCGACTACGCGGGCAACGTGAAGCTCGGGCCCGGCGGGATTCGCGAAGTCGAGTTCGTCGTTCAAGCGGTCCAGATCGTCCGCGGCGGGCGCGAGCCGGGACTGCGGCTGCGCGGGACCTTGCCCGCCCTCGCGGCGCTCGGGTCGCGTGCGCTGTTGCCGCCGGGTGCGGTCAACGCACTGCGCGACGCGTACATCTGGCTGCGCAATCTCGAGCATCGCCTGCAGTACCGCGACGACCAGCAGACCCAGCAACTGCCCGACGACCCGAACGAGCGCGCGCTGCTCGCCGAAGCGATGGACCTGTCGGACATCGGCGCCTTCGACGCAAGGCTTGCGCAAGAGCGCCGTGCCGTGGCCGAGCCGTTCGCGGCGGTACTGGGGGAGGCGTCGGAAAGCGAAGGCACGGAGCCCCCCTTTGCCGTGGTCTGGGACGAACCCGAGGCGGCGTCCGCGCGCGCCCCGCTCGAGTCCGGAGGCTACGCAGACCCCGACGCATTGCTCGGGCGGCTGCGCGCAGCCAAGTCGGGTGCCCGCTACCTGCAGCTGCCCGCGATGTCCCGCCAGCGCTTCGACGCACTCGTGCCGCAGCTCCTGCACGTGGCGGCGCAGGAGCGGACGTCGGGACGCGATCCGCAAACGGTCTTCGTGCGCCTGTTCGAGCTCCTGGAAGCGGTGAGCCGCCGCAGCGCCTACCTCGCGCTGCTGGTCGAGCATCCACCGCTGCTGCCGCGCCTTGCACACCTGATGGGCGCGTCGAGCTGGGCGGCGGACCACCTCACCCGGCATCCGATCCTGCTGGACGAGCTGCTGGACGCTCGTGTGCTGATGGCGGAGCCGGATTGGGCGGAATGGCGACGGGAGCTCGCGGCGCAGATGGAGGCGCATGCGGGGGACGCCGAGGAACAGATGGACGTGCTGCGCACCTTCCAGCACGCACAGTCGTTCCGTCTGCTTGCGCAGGACGTTGCCGGGCAGTTGACGGTCGAACGGCTGGCCGATCACCTTTCCGCGCTCGCCGACGTGATCATCGAATCCACGCTCGCGCATTGCTGGGGATTCATGCGCGGACTCGACGCGCCGCCACCGCGCTTCGCGGTCATTGGTTACGGCAAGCTCGGCGGCAAGGAGTTGGGCTACGCATCCGATCTCGATCTCGTGTTCCTATTCGACATCGCCGCCGACGATCCCGAAGCCGATGCGCAGTCCGAACGGTATGCCCGCCTCGCCCAGCGAATCATCACCTGGCTCACCGCGACCACCGGGGCGGGTCAACTCTACGACACCGACCTGCGGCTGCGGCCTGATGGCGCGTCGGGACTGCTCGTGTCCCGATTGGCGGCGTTCTGCCGCTATCAGCGCGAGCAGGCCTGGACGTGGGAGCATCAGGCGCTGACGCGAGCCCGCTTCGTCGCGGGCGATGCGGCCATCGGCGCCGCCTTCGAGGCCGAGCGGGACGCCATCCTGCGCCTGCCGCGCGATGCGGCGAAGCTCGCCGCCGACGTCGTCGAAATGCGGCGCAGGATGTTCGCCGGTCATCCCAACCGGACGCCGCGCTTCGACATCAAGCACGATCCGGGCGGCATGGTCGATATCGAGTTCGCCGTGCAGTACATCGTGCTCCGGCACGCCCACGTGCACGCTGCGCTTACACGCAACGCCGGCAATATCGCGCTCGTCGGCATGGCCGGCGATCTCGGGCTCGTGCCACGTCCGCTTGCGCAACAGGTCGCCGATGCCTATCGCAGCTACCGACGGATGCAGCACGCGCTGCGACTGCAGGGCGCCGCGCACGCCAGAGTCGATCCGGAACCCATGGCCGCGGCACGCGATGCGGTACTCGCGTTCTGGACGGAGGTGTTCGGCGAACGCTGGCGCTGAGGCGACGCCACTTCGCAGCGCTCACACTGGCGCAGCGTCGATTTCGGCTAGAATCGATGATTCGAATCAATGGAGAGCGCAGCGATGTCGATGGCCGACCGGGACGGCTGGATCTGGTACGACGGCGAAATGGTGCCGTGGCGCGATGCCACGACGCATGTGCTGACGCACACGCTGCACTACGGGCTCGGCGTCTTCGAGGGCGTGCGCTGCTACAAGACCGTGGACGGGCCCGCGATTTTCCGGCTGCGCGACCATACGGATCGCCTGTTCCGCTCGGCGCAGATCTTCGCAATGAGGATCCCGCACACGAAGGAAGCGGTCGACGAGGCGCAGAAGGAATGTGTCCGTCGCAACAACCTCGATTCCTGCTACATCCGACCGATTGCGTTTTACGGCAGCCACGCGATGGGCGTCGCCGCGAAATCGAACCCGGTCAGGGTGGCGATCGCCGCGTGGCCGTGGGGCGCCTACCTCGGCGCGGAAGGCCTGGAAAAGGGCATCCGGGTCAAGACCTCGTCGTTCACGCATCACCACCCGAACGTCACGATGACGAAGGCCAAGGCGGTGTGCAACTACGCCGTCTCGATCCTCGCGAACCAGGAGGCCACGCACGACGGCTACGAAGAGGCGATGCTGCTCGATCCTGACGGGTACCTTTGCCAGGGTTCCGGCGAGAACGTGTTCATCGTCCGTGATGGCGTACTGCACACGCCCGACCTCGCGAGCGGCGCGCTCGCCGGCATCACGCGGTCGACGATCATGACGTTCGCCCAGGAACTCGGCATACCAGTGCTCGAGCGACGCATCACCCGCGACGAGGTCTACATCGCCGACGAAGCGTTCTTCACCGGCACCGCCGCCGAAGTGACGCCCATTCGCGAGTACGACAACCGGCCGGTGGGTACCGGGACGCGCGGTCCGATCACGGCACGGCTGCAATCATTGTTCTTCGACACGGTGAACGGCCGCAATCCGGCAAAGCAGGCGTGGCTCGCGCGAGTTTGACGAAATGGCTGCGAATCCCGACCGCGGACCGGTGCTCGTTGGGCCGGAGGATCTCCCGGCATTCTGTCCGAACCCGGCGATGTCGTTGTGGAACGCTCATCCGCGGGTCTTCCTCGACTTGACCGAGACGGGTGAGGCGATGTGCCCGTACTGCGGAACGGTCTATCGCTTGCAGGGCATTCCGCCAGCCGGCAGTCACTGAACGTGCGGCGCAGCGGACGGCCATCCTCTGCCAGTCCGGCCCCTCGCTTCATGCGGCGCCTCCCCATATCCGTGCAACGGGGCGTTTGCCTGTCACGCCGAGCCCGATGAGCGAGCCCATCCTGATCGTCGCGCCGTCGTGGATCGGCGATGCGATCCTCTCCGAGCCGCTGATCGCGTTGTGCCGCGAGCCGTACGAGTTGCCGATCGTGGATGTGCTGGCGCCGCCATGGTGCGCACCAGTCTACGCGCGCATGCGGGGCGTGCGACAGATCATCGAGAACCCGATTGCGCATGGCCGCATGGACTTCGCGCGCCGGCGCGAGATCGCCCGCCAGCTCGCGCAATCGCGCTACACCCGCGCCATCGTTCTCCCGAATTCGTGGAAGTCCGCGCTGATTCCATGGTTCGCGCGCGTCCCGCAGCGCACGGGCTACCGCGGCGAATTCCGCTACACGCTCCTGAACGACATTCGCCCGCTCCACAAGAAGGCGGCGCCGCAGCTCGTGCATCGCTTTGCGGCACTCGCCGGTTCCCCGGGGGCACTCGTACCGCTGCCACCGGCGCCCGTGCTGGTGCCGGACATTGCCAACCGCTCCGCCGCGGCGCGGGCGATGCATCTGCGCACCGACCGGCCGGTCGCGATCCTCTGCCCCGGCGCTGAATACGGCCCGGCCAAGCGCTGGCCGCCGACGCATTTCGCCGATCTGGCCGGTCGATTCCTCGCCAGCGGTGTGCAGGTCTGGCTCGTCGGTTCCCCCAATGACAAGCTCGCCGCGAACTCGGTGATCCAGGCCTCCGGGGAGACAGGACGCCAGATCCGCGACTTGACCGGACGGACGGATCTCGGCACTGCGGTGGACCTGCTTTCGCTTGCATCGGTGGTCGTGAGCAACGATTCCGGCCTGATGCACGCCGCGGCCGCCGTCGGCGTGCCGCTGGTCGCACTTTTCGGCTCGTCCTCGCCCGTGTACACGCCGCCGTTGTCGCCCGTGGCGCACGTGGCCAAGATCGACATCGAATGCAGCCCGTGCTTCAAGCGCGAATGTCCGCTCGGCCACTTCCGCTGCATGCGCGAACTCTCGCCCGACACGGTTTACAATCTCGCCCGCATCGCCGTTCCGCTGCCCTGATCGCATACCAATGGCCAAGCCGCGCACTCCACCGATATACACATCGCCGCAGGATGCCGCCCTCGCGTTCTACCAGGCGTTCGAGGCGCGCGACCTGGAGGCGATGATGGCCACGTGGGCAGACGACGAAGAGATCATCTGCGTCCACCCCGGCCGCGCCCGCATCGTCGGTTACGACGCGGTGCGCGCCTCATGGGAGCAGATCTTCGGCGGCGAGATGAAGCTCTCGTTCCGGATCGACGATCCGGTGACGATCGAGACCGTCGGCCTCGCGGTGCAAAGCGCGATCGAGCACATCGTCGCCAGCGGCAACACGGTCCACGGCGACGCCGTTGCAACCAACGTGATCATGCGCACGCCGTCGGGCTGGCGGATCGTCTGCCACCACGCCTCCGCCTCGCCGCCGATGCCGCAGGTTCGGGAAACGGGGCCGCTGCATTAATTCGGTGGCGCCTGCCGCGACCCATGCACTGCGCCCCGGCGCTTGCGTCGACCTACGACGTTCCACCCACGGTCAGTCCTTCGATCTTGAGCGTGGGCTGTCCGACGCCGACCGGAACACTCTGACCGTCCTTGCCGCATGTACCCACGCCCGAATCGAGGCGCATGTCGTTGCCGACCATCGTGACGCGGGTCAGCGCGTCGGGACCGTTGCCGATCAACGTCGCGCCCTTCACCGGGTAGGCGAGCTTGCCGTTCTCGATTCGCCAGGCCTCGGCCGCGGAGAACACGAACTTGCCGCTCGTGATGTCCACCTGACCGCCGCCGAAATTCGCTGCGTACAACCCATGTTGCACCGAGGCGAGGATCTCGCCCGGATCGTGCTCGCCGTTCAACATGATCGTGTTCGTCATCCGCGGCATGGGCAGGTGCGCAAACGACTCCCGACGCCCGTTGCCGGTCGTGCGGGAGTGCATCAGTCCCGCGTTGAGGCGATCGTGCATGTAGCCGCGCAGGACACCATCCTCGATCAGGACCGTGCGCTGCGTCGGGTTGCCCTCGTCGTCCAGGTTGAGCGATCCGCGCCGGCTTGCAAGCGTTCCGTCGTCGACCACCGTGATGCCCCTGGACGCAACGCGCTGGCCGATCCGGTTCGAAAACGCGCTCGTCTCCTTGCGATTGAAATCCCCCTCGAGTCCGTGGCCGATCGCCTCGTGCAGCAGAATGCCCGGCCAGCCGGGACCCAGAACGACCGTCATCGTCCCGGCGGGGGCGTCGCGCGCCGCGAGGTTGAGCAGCGCCTGGTCGACCGCCTCCTTTGCGTACTGCGCAAGGACCGCATCGTCGAAGTAGCCGTAGTCGAAGCGACCACCACCGCCGGAATAGCCCTGCTCGCGCCGCCCGTGCTGCTCGACGATGACCGTTATCGATATGCGAGTAAGGGGGCGCGCGTCGGCAGCGATCAGGCCGTCGCTCCGCGCGATCAGCACGCTTTCGTGCTCGCCCGCAAGCGACGCCATCACCTGCACGACGCGCGGATCGAGCCGGCGTGCCAACTTCTCCAGCTTCTCCAGCAGCGCGACCTTCTCGGCGTCCGGCAGGCTACCCACGGGGTCGTGCAGCGAATACAGTGCGCGTGCCGCACCCGGCCGCGAGAGCGGCGCCGATGCCGACGTTCCCTGCCTGCCGATCGCACGCACCGCGACTGCCGCCTCTTCCAGTGCGCGAAACGAAATGTCGTCGGAATAGGCGAACGCCTGCTTCTCACCGGCGACTGCGCGCACGCCGACTCCGCGCTCGATGTTGAAGGCGCCGGACTTGACGATGCCCTCCTCGAGACTCCAGCTTTCGAAGCGCGCATGCTGGAAATAGAGGTCCGCGAAGTCCACGTCGTGCGCGTGGATCGACGCAATGACGGCGGAGAGCTGCACACGGTCGAGCGCAGCAGGCGCGAGCAGCAACTGTTCGGCGTCGGCGAGTACGGTCGCGGAAACGGCGGGAAGCGAGAGGTCGGTCACGGGATGCCTGAAGGGAGCGGGAATTCGAAACAATTGGGCCGCCGGTAGTTTCCGGCAAGTCCGATCATCTAGTGTCGGGGCGCACGGCGGCGAATCAACCGGAAAACCAACAGGGGCAACGCTCACGCCCGCGCCCGTTGCCCCTTGGCCAAGATAGGTCGCCGCGACCTTCGGATTGGCCGCCAGGTCCGCGCTCGGCCCCTCGACGGCCAGTTCACCGGTTTCGAGCACGTAGCCGTAGTCGGCAACCTGGAGTGCCGCCCGCGCGTTCTGCTCGACCAGCAGGATGGATACGCCCGTCGCCTTCAGACCGGCGATGATGCTGAAAATATCCTTGACGATCAATGGAGCGAGTCCCAGCGACGGCTCGTCCAACATGAGCAGCCTGGGCCGTCCCATCAGCGCACGCCCAAGCGCCAGCATCTGCCGCTCCCCGCCCGAGAGCGTGCCGGCCAGCTGGCGGCGGCGCTGGGCAAGTCGCGGAAAGCGCTGGTAGACCTCGTCGAGCGTTCGCTGCGTGGCGCGTCCGCGTTCGCGGCGGCGGGCAAATCCGCCCAGCTCGAGGTTGTCCGCGACGCTCATGCCGGCGAAGAGCTCGCGCCGTTCCGGGACGAGCACGAGCCCGCTCGCGACCCGCTGCTCCACGCTGCGGCCGGCCATGGAACTGCCGAGGTAGTCGATGTGGCCACGCGACGGCAGCAAGCCGATGATCGCCCCAAGCAAGGTCGACTTGCCCGCCCCGTTGGGCCCGATCACCGTCACGATCCTGCCTTCGCCGACGCGCATCGAAACATGGTGGACCGCCTCGACTTTTCCGTAGCTGACCGCGAGGCTCCGAACCTCGAGTAACGGCCGATCCGCAGGCGCACCGGCAGCGGGCTGGCGCGTCATCACACGCCACCGAGGTACGCTTCGAGCACGGCGGGATTGCGCTGGATTTCCGCGGGGAGCCCTTCGGCGAGCTTCTCCCCGAAATCCATCACGACGAGCCGATCGGTCAAGCCCATCACGAACTCCATGTCGTGCTCCACGAGCAGGATGGTCATGCCCTCTTCGCGCAACGAGCGAAGCAGCCTCGCGAGTTCCTGCTTTTCGAGATAACGCAATCCGGCGGCCGGCTCGTCCAGCAGCAACAGTGCGGGATCCGCCGCGAGCGCGCGGGCGATCTCGACAATGCGCTGCTTGCCAAGCGCGAGATTGCCGGCCGCGTCGAACACGTGTGGCGCAAGGCCGCAACGGTGGATCGCGCGGTACGCCTCGTAGCGCGTACAGGCCTCCTCGGCACGGTCCAGGCGCACGGCCGCGCGGAGGACTCCGGCCTGACCACGCAGGTAGGCGCCGAGGGCGACGTTGTCGAGCACGCTCATGCCCGGAATCAGCTTGACGTGCTGGAACGTTCTGCCGATGCCGCGCTGTGCGATTTCAAAGGGCCGCCGGCTGCCGATCGGTTCGCCGCGGAAGACGATTTCACCCGACGTCAACGGCAGGGCGCCGGATATCAGGCTGAAGGTCGTGCTCTTGCCGGCGCCGTTCGGTCCGATCAGGCCAAGGATCTCGCGCGACGAGATGCGAAACGACAGATCGTTGACCGCAACGAGGCCACCGAACTGCTTGCGGGCCGCATTCACCTCGAGCAGCGTTCCCGATTTCGGCTTGTCGCGGCCCGGCAGCGCTTGCGCATGGGGAACGGGTGGCGGCGGCGGCTTCGGCAGCACGCGCTCGAGCCATGGCCACAGCCCTTCCCGCGCGCGCTGCAACAGCAGAACCATCAGGATCCCGAACGCGACGAGCTCGAAATTGCCGCTCGGCGCGGCTCCGGGCGGAAGCACCCAGTCGAGCATCTGACGCGCGAGCATCATCAGCGTGCTGCCTTCCTGCAACCATTGCTTGAGCAACGTGATGAGCGTGGCCCCGATCACCGCGCCCCAGACACTGCCCGCACCGCCGACGACCGCCATGAACAGGTATTCGATGCTCTGATTGATGCCGAAGGGCGTCGGATTGACGAAGCGCTGCAGGTGCGCGTAAAGCCAGCCGGACGTGCACGCGAGCAGAGCGGCATAGACGAATACGACGATCTTGAGTCGCGCGCCGTTCACGCCGAACGCCTCGGCCATGTCGAAACCACCCTTGAGCGCGCGGATCGCGCGGCCCGGTCGTGAATCCAGCAGGTTGTTCGTCATCCAGAGTGCCGACAGCGCAATACCCCAGATCAGCAAGTAGAAATAACGCTCGTTGCGCAGCTCGATACCGAAGATCGAGAGCGCTGGAATGCTGGTGATTCCGGTGTGCCCCCCCAGGAAATCGAGGTTGCCGAACAAGTAGTACAGGCTCATGCCCCAGGCGATCGTTGCGAGCGGCAGGTAATGGCCCTTCATCCGCAGCGTGATGAATCCGAGGAACAGCGAGACGACTGCGGTAAACGCGAGCCCCAGCAGCAGTGTCATCCACGGCGAAGCGCCGTGGCGGGTGGTGAGGTATGCGCTCGTGTAGGCGCCGAGCCCGACGAAGGCCGCCTGGCCGAACGACGTCTGGCCCGCGACGCCGGTCAGCAGAACCAGGCCGAGTGCCACGATGCTGTAGAGGCCGATGTAATTGCCAAGCGTCACCCAGAACTGGGGCGCGGCGAACGGGACCACCACGACGCCCGCGAGCATCGCCACGAGGAGCGCGCCAGTCCAGCGAAAACTGCGCGGACGCGGACCGCTTACCTGCGGACCGCTCACGGCGCCCCTCTGCGCGATGCGCCGGTCACTCGTCCTCCTCCTGGTGTTGGGTGGTGAGGCTGCGCCAGAGAAGCACCGGGATGATCAGCGTGAAGACGATCACCTCCTTGAACGCACTCGCCCAGAACGACGAGAACGATTCGATTCCGCCGACCAGGAGGGAGCCGACCGCCGCGAGCGGGTAGCTGACGAGTCCGCCGATGATCGCGCCGACGAATCCTTTGAGAGACACCAGGAAGCCGGAATCGTAGTAGACGGTGGTGATCGGTCCGATCAGCACACCGCAGAACGCGCAAAGCAGCGCCGCAAGCGTGAAAGTAAGCGTGCCGGCGAAATTGGGCGAGACGCCGACCAGCCGGGCGCCGGCGCGGTTGAGCGCGGTCGCGCGCAGCGCCTTGCCATAGAGGGTGCGCCCGAAGAACAGGTACAAAGCGAGGATCGCCAGCACGCTCGTGACGACGACCAGCAGGCTCTGCACACTTACATTGACGCTGCCGACCATGAGCGACGCGCCGGAGAACGGGGGCGTGCGGGACCCCTCGGCGCCGAAGAACCAGAGCCCGAGTCCCAGCATCACGAAGTGCAACGCGACGGAGACGATCAGCAGCACCAGAACGGAGGCTTCGGCAAGCGGCTGATAGGCGATCCGGTAGAGCAGCGGCCCGAGGGCGCTCACGGCGGCGAGTGTCAGGATGATCTGCACAACGAACGGCAACTGCATCGGCGCCATCCACCAGACCAGCGCCGCGATCGCGAGCGGCAGCACCGTCCACATCGCGAGCTGTCGCGGGATGTGGCGAGCGTCGCCGCGGCGTATGCAGGCTGTCGTTTCCACTAGGCCGGCGGTGACCGCCATGCCGACGAGGAGACCCACGGTGCCCGGCGTCTTCCCGATCTGCAGGCCGGCCAGCGTCAGCGTTCCCCACGCCACGAACTCGCCCGAGGGCACGAAAATCACCCGGGTCACCGCAAAGACGAGTACGAGCGCGAGGGCGAGCAGCGCGTAGATCGAGCCATTGGTGATCCCGTCCTGGACCAGGATCGCCGCGATCGACCAATCCATCGGGAACCGCTCCGTCGAAGTTGGGCTTGCGGGGTTGGCGCCGAATATGAAACGGGCCGGCGCGCGGGGGATACCCTTGGCCGGCCCGCGCTCAGCGGTGGAGGGCTATTTCTGCAGCACCCACTTGCCGTTCTCGATCTTGATCATCACGCGCGCCCGGTTGTCGAGTCCGTTGTGGTCGGTCGGCGTCATCACGAAAACGCCGTGCGTCGCAATGATGTCCTTTTCGCTTTCCAGCGCGTCGCGCAATGCGGTGCGGAACTCCTTGGTGCCGGGTTTCGCCTTCTTCAGTGCGACCGGGATGGCGCGGTTGAGCAGAAGATAGGCGTCGTAGGCATGGCCGCCGAACGTGGAGCGCGTGCCGAAGCGCTTTTCGTATTGCGTGATGTATTCCGCAGCGACCTTCTTGATCGGGGAGCTGTCCGGCAACTGCTCGAACACGAGCATCGGTCCCGACGGCAGATATGTCCCGTTGCCGTCGGCACCCACGACGCGCAGGAAGTCCGGGTTCGCCACACCGTGCGTCTGGTAGATCTTGCCCTTGTAGCTGCGGGCAACCAGTTCCTTCTGTGGCGTGGCGCCCGGCGTGCCGGCGGCGCCGATGAGCACCGCATCCGGGTTGGCCGAAACGATCTTCAGGACCTGGCCGGTCACCGATGGGTCGTTGCGATTGTATTTCTCCTCGGCCACGACCTTGATGCCTGCGGTCTGTGCCGAGCGCTTGATCTCTGCAAGCCACCCGTCACCGTACGCATCGGCGAAACCGATGTAACCCAGCGTCTTCACGCCATTCGCCTTCATGTGCACGGCAATGGCGTCCGCCATCAGCGCGTCGCTCTGGGGAGTCTTGAACACCCACCTGGTACGCGGATTCGACGGATTCACGATCGCTGCGGAAGCCGCCATCGCGATCATCGGCGTCTCGGCATCGGAAACCACGTCGACCATCGCCAGCGAATTCGGCGTGATCGTCGACCCGACGACGACGTCGACCTTGTTCTCCGTGATGAGCTTGCGGGTGTTGGTCACCGCCCGCGTCGTGTCGGACGCGTCGTCGAGGACGATCCAGTTCACCTTCTCGCCGCCGATCGTCGTCGGAAGCAGCTCGAACGTGTTCTTCTCGGGGATCCCCAGCGACGCGGCCGGACCCGTGGCGGACAGTGTCACGCCGACATTGATCTCGGCCTGCGCTGCGGCAGCGAGCGAAAGTGCAAAGAATGCGGCAAGTGCCGACAGCGTGCGTCTGGATTGCATGGCTCCTCCGGGACAAGACGGCGTCGTGGAATGGGCGTTCGCGGCTTCGATGGGCCCGCGTGACGCCGGGGGATTCTGTCAAACCCCGCCGGCACGGTCAAATCCGGACGACAACTGATGCGTTCATCCGCTGTCCTCCGCGCCAACGAGAAACGCACGATTGTGCCCCTGCCGCCCATCGGCAATGGCGGTATCCCGGGTTTAGATGAGATGGATCAAGAAACGACGACGGCGCCGCGTGCGGCGCCGTCGTTCGGGTGCGCGGACGATCTAACGCTTTACCGCGTCGCGGATCTCGCGCAGCAGCAGTACATCCTCCGGCGTCGGTGCGGGGGCCGCGGGGGCGGCATCGAGCTTCGACTTCATCGAGCCCAGACGCCGCACGAGCCAGAAGATGACGAACGCGAGAATGACGAAATTGATGAGCACGGTGATGAACTGGCCGTAGGCGAGCAATGGAACTCCCGCCTTGCTGAGCGCCTCGTACGTGGTCGGCCCGTTGTACCCCGCGGGTGGACTGGCGAGGAGGATGAAGTGATTCGAGAAGTCGAGTCCGCCGAAAACCCGCCCGATCACCGGCATGATGATGTCTTTCACCAGCGAGTCGACGATCCGGCCGAACGCCGCCCCGATGATCACGCCGACCGCCAGGTCAATCGCGTTTCCCTTGACCGCGAACTCGCGAAACTCCTTCATCCACGACATCGTCACCACCCTCCCCAAGTAACCATTGCCTGGATCGGCGTGGGTGCGCGATCCGCGGCGATCGGAGGCCCTATACCGCGGCTTCGCCGCTTTCGCCGGTGCGGATCCGGATCACCTGATCGATCGGCGTGACGAAGATCTTTCCATCGCCGATCTTGCCTGTGCGGCCAGCCTTGATGATTGCCTCGATCGCGCGCTCCACCAGCGAGTCCTGCAGCACCACCTCGACCTTCACCTTAGGCAGGAAGTCGACCACATATTCGGCACCGCGGTACAACTCGGTGTGGCCCTTCTGCCGACCGAAGCCCTTGACCTCGGTGACGGTCAGTCCGGTAACGCCCAGCTCCGACAACGATTCGCGCACTTCGTCGAGCTTGAACGGCTTGATGATCGCTTCGATCTTCTTCATGTTCCATCTGCTCCGGCGCCGTTCTCCCGGCGCATGCGTAGCTTACAGGAATCCGCCCCTCCCAGCCTAGGGACGATCGCGTCGTCCCGGCAGGCTTATGCTCTCCCATTCGTTCCACGCCGAGGTGATCGGGTAGCGCCAGTCCTTGCCGAAACCGCGCGGCGTGATGCGGATGCCCACCGCGGACTGGCGCCGCTTGTATTCGTTCAGCTTGATGAGTCGAACCACCTTGCCCACGGCCTCGGCGGGCAGTCCCGACGCAACGATCTGCGCAGGGCTCTTGTCCTGCTCGACGTAGGCTTCGAGGATCGCGTCCAGCACATCGTAGGGCGGCAGCGAGTCCTGGTCGGTCTGGTCGGGCCGCAGCTCCGCGGAGGGCGCGCGGGTGATGATGCGCTCGGGGATCACCCGCCCAAGCTCGTTGCGGTAGCGGCACAACCGGTAGACCAGCGTCTTGCTGATGTCCTTCAATACCGCGAAGCCCCCGGCCATGTCGCCGTAGAGCGTCGCGTACCCGACCGCCATCTCCGACTTGTTGCCGGTCGTGAGCACGATCGAGCCGTGCTTGTTCGAGAGCGCCATCAGCAGCGTCCCGCGGATGCGGGCCTGGATGTTCTCCTCGGTCGCGTCGGTCGGCAGGTTGGCGAACTCCGCGGACAGCGCCTCGAGGAACGCAGTGAACGGCCCTTCGATCGGAATCTCGTCATACCGGACGTCGAGGATCCCTGCCATTTCCCGCGCGTCATGCAAGCTGATCGATGCGCTGTAACGCGACGGAAGCATCAGCGCCCGCACTCGTTCCCGACCAAGCGCGTCGACCGCCACGGCGAGCGTCAGCGCCGAGTCCACCCCGCCCGACAACCCGATGAGAACCCCCGGAAAGCGGTTCTTGTTCACATAGTCGCGAACACCGGTGACGAGCGCCTGGTAGACGTGGTACTCGAGCCGCGACTCCAACCCACCGCGCACGGGTTTCGGGCGTGCGCCGTCGAATGCAACGAGGCCGAGCGTTTCGTGCCAGGCCGGCAACTGCTGCGCCACCTCGCCCGCCGCCGACATCACGAACGAGGCGCCGTCGAATACGAGTTCGTCCTGGCCGCCGGTACGGTTGCAGTAGACGACGGGCAGCCCCGCCTCGCTCACACGTGTCGCGACCTGCAACTTGCGCATTGCCTGCTGCCGCGTGTGATAGGGAGACCCATTCGGCACGAGCAGCACTTGCGCTCCGGCCGCCTTCGCTTCCAGCGCGGGATCCGGGAACCAGATGTCCTCGCAGATCAGGATGCCGAAGCGGACATCGTCCACCTCGACGACGCACGGGCCAACGCCGGGCTCGAAATAGCGCTCCTCGTCGAAGACCGTGTAGTTCGGCAGGTGGTGCTTGCGATAGACCTGCGTCACGCGCCCGTTCCGCAACACCGCAACGGCGTTGTAGCAGCGCCCGTCCTCGCGCTCGGGAAAGCCGACCAGCAACACTCCGGAGGTCACGCAGGCAGCGAGCGACGCGAGCTCGCGGGCATTCGCATCCAGGAATGCCGGACGCAACAACAGGTCTTCAGGGGGATAGCCGCAGAGCGAGAGCTCGGGCGTGAGCGTGACAGCGGCGCCGGCCTGGCGGGCGCGCTCTGCGGCCGCCAGGAGGCGGCTCGCGTTTCCGGGAAGGTCGCCAATGACTTGGTCGAGTTGCGCGACCGCGACGAACATGTGTCATGGTAACACGCAAGCACAGTCATTCTGCCGCCCCTTCGAGCCCGGAATCCCGCACGAGCTGCGCTGTCCAACCGCCTTCGGGCTTGAGCATCGAACAAGATCCCGCGACAATCGACCGCTGCATGCGCGCTCCCGTACCCGTCAGTGCGACTCCATTGCTCGTTCCGGCTTCTCCGCTCGTGCGTGACGACGTCGCGCTGACCGACATCGCGCCGCGCGATTGGAACGCGCTGGCCGAGGGTCACCCTCTCCTTTCCCACGCCTTCCTCCACGCACTTCACCAGTCGGGATGCGCGACCCGGGCGACCGGCTGGCAGCCGCGCTATCTCACCGCGTGGCGTGGCAGCCACCTCGCGGGCGCACTGCCGCTCTATGCCAAGTCACACTCCTATGGCGAGTACGTGTTTGATTGGGCATGGGCAGACGCGTATCGCCGTTACGGGCATCGTTATTACCCGAAACTCGTCGCGGCAATTCCCTTCACGCCCGTGCCCGGACCCCGGCTGCTTGGCGCAGATGCCCAGGTCCGCCGCGCGCTGCTCGACCGCGCGCTGGCGCAGGTGAGCGAAGGGCGCGTTTCGTCGCTGCACGTGCTGTTCCTTCCCGATGACGAAGCCGCGCTCGCCCAGGCGTCGGGCATGATCAGCCGTACGGGCGTGCAGTTCCACTGGAACAACCCGGGCTACCGCGATTTCGACGACTTTCTCGCGGCATTCAACCACGAGAAGCGCAAGAAGATCCGCCAGGAGCGGCGCAAGCTGGGCGCAAGCGGCGTGAGCTTCGTGCGGAAGACCGGGCGAGACATCACCGCGTCCGACTGGTCGTTCTTCTTCCGCTGCTACGAAGCGACCTATCGGGCGCACCAATCCACCCCCTACCTCACGCTGCCTTTCTTCGAGCGGATCGGCGAGACGATGCCGGAACACCTGCTGCTGGTCGTCGGGGAACGTGCGGGCAAGCCCCTCTGCGCCGCGCTGGACGTGTTCACGCGCGACACGCTTTGGGGGCGCTATTGGGGGACCGCCGAGTATGCGCCCGGTCTGCATTTCGAGGCGTGCTACTACCAGGCGATCGAGTACTGCATCGAGCGCGGAATCCACCGCTTCGAAGGCGGCGCGCAGGGCATCCACAAGCTAGCGCGCGGCCTGCTGCCGTCGGCCACCCGCTCCGCACATGCGATCGGCGAGCCGTCCTTCGCCACGGCAATTGGCGAATTCTGCGAACGCGAACGCGTCGATGTCGCGCATGCGCTGGGAGAACTCGAGGCTTCGAGCCCCTTCCGGCAATCCGCCGCCGGCGTTCCCTGACCATGCGGATCTACGCGACCGATCACTTCGTGCTTCCGTTGCCGGCGGGCCATCGCTTCCCGATGGGAAAATATTCGCTGCTGCGCGAGCGGACCGCCAAACGCGCGCCGGAAGCGCTGCGGGTGGCCGCCCCGGCGTCGGACGACGAACTCGCACTCGCACACAGCCGCGGCTACATCCGTGCGATCAGCGACGGCACGCTCGATGCGCGCGCACAGCGACGGATCGGCTTCCCCTGGTCGCCGGCCATGGTGGAACGCTCACGTCGCTCGGTCGGCGCGACGATCGCGGCGAGCCGCTCCGCATTGCAGCACGGTTGCGGCGTCAACCTTGCCGGAGGCACGCACCATGCGCATCGCGCCAACGGGTCCGGCTTTTGCGTGTTCAACGATGCGGCCGTCGCATGCCGGGTGCTGCAGGCGGAGGGACTCATCCGGCGGGCACTGATCGTCGATCTCGACGTGCACCAGGGCGATGGCACTGCCGCGATACTCGCGGAGGATCCCGCGATCCACACGCTGTCCCTGCACGGGCGCAACAATTTCCCGTTCCGCAAGCAATCGAGTCGGCTCGACGTGGAACTGGACGACGGCACCGGCGACGCGGCCTACCTCACCACGCTGAGGGTCGTGCTTCCGCTGATGTTCTCGCGTGCGCAACCTGATCTCGTCGTCTACCTCGCGGGAGCCGACCCGTTCGTGGGCGACCGCCTCGGCCGGCTCGCGCTCAGCAAGGAAGGTCTGGCCCGACGCGACCGCGAGGTGCTGTCGCTCTGCAAGGCACAAGGTGCGCCGGTCGCCATCGCCATGGCGGGTGGTTATGCGAATCCGGTGGAGGATACCGTCGACATTCACTTCAACACCGTGTGCGAGGCGCTCGCCCTCTTTGACACAGGACGCATGCTAGACTCGCCCGACGATCGCGATTCGCCACGCGTCGACGGCGCGCCGGTGGGACCCCGGACTTCGCCTCCCTGAATGCCATGAACGATGCTGTACTGCTCGAACGGTGCGACGCGGTTGCGACACTGACATTGAATCGCCCGGCCGCGCTCAACACGCTCGACTATCCGATGATCGACGCGCTGGTCGCGCACACCGCGGCCGTCGCTGCGGACGATGCCGTTCGTGTCGTGGTCGTGCGTGGCGCCGGCAAGCATTTCATGGCCGGTGGCGACATCCGCGTCTTCTCCGGCGAACTCCACCGTCCCGGCCCCGAACGGCGCTTGCATTTCCAGCGCATGGTCGAGCAGGTGCACGCCGCATTCGAGACGCTCCACCGCATGCCGCGACCGGTGATCGCACAGGTGCACGGCGCGGTGGCAGGGATCGGGCTCTCGTTGATGAACGCGTGCGATCTGGTGGTTGCCGGTGAGAGCGCCTATTTCTCATCGGCGTATCGGCAGATTGCCCTGACGCCCGACGGGGGCGGCTCGTTTGCGCTGACTCGTCTGGTCGGCCTGCGCAAGGCGATGGAAATCATGCTGCTTTCGGAGCGCTTCGACGTGCGCCGGGCCGCGGACCTGGGGCTCGTCAACCAGGTGGTCCCCGATGTGGAACTACAGCCGACCGTCGACGCGCTGGCGCGTTCGCTTGCGGAAGGTCCCGCGCTGGCGCTGGCCAACACCAAACGACTCGTCCGCGAGTCGCTCGAGCATTCGCTGTCTGAGCAGTTGCAGGCGGAGGCCGTGAGTTTCGGGGAGGCCGCGGGCACCGCAGATTTCGCGGAGGGCATCACCGCCTTTCTCGAGAAGCGCCCGCCGCGATTTGCCAAGTCCTGATGATGGACGGCGCCCGCACCCTTCGCGGCAAGACGTTGTTCATTACCGGCGCCTCGCGCGGCATCGGCCTCGCGATCGCCCTGCGTGCAGCCCACGATGGTGCGAACATCGCCGTCGCTGCAAAGACGGTAACTCCGCACCCCAAGCTTCCGGGCACGATCCACTCGGCGGCTGCCGAAATCGAGCAGGCTGGGGGCCGTGCCCTGCCGCTCGTGTGCGACGTGCGCGACGACACCTCGGTGCTGGCTGCCGTGGCGAAGGCAGTTGCCACGTTCGGCGGCATCGACGTGCTCGTCAACAACGCGAGCGCGATCAGCCTGACGGGCACGCTTGCCACGCCCATGAAGCGCTACGACTTGATGCAGGGCGTGAATGCCCGGGCGACCTTCCTCTGCGCCCAGGCGTGCCTTCCGCATCTCCTCGCCGCGGCGCGCACCGGGCGAGCTCCGCACATCCTGACGCTCTGCCCGCCGATCCAGCTCAATCCCCGCTGGTTCAAGGACCATGTCGCCTACACGATCGCCAAGTACGGCATGAGCATGGCCGTCCTCGGCATGGCGGAGGAGTTTCGCGCGCAAGGCGTCGCCGTCAACGCATTGTGGCCGCGCACGGTGATTGCGACGTCTGCCGTCGCGATGATCCCGGGCGCTGCGGAACAGACGGCGCACATGCGCACGCCGGCTATCGTCGCAGATGCGGCGCATGCAATCCTCTTGCGAGACCCACACGCGTGCACCGGGAACTTCTTCATCGACGAGGACGTGCTGCGCGAGGAAGGACTGGCGGATTTCGACCGCTATGCCGTTCAGACCGGCATGCCGTTGCTGCCGGATCTCTTCCTCGACTGATGTCGCGCCCGCTCAGGCGCGACGGTCAGCGTGACGGCGGTCGAGCGCGATACGCGCGCAGCGCCAAACTTCCTTCGCGCACGGTCCGCATTGTCACGGCCGGCGTTCAGGGCGCGATTCGGATCATGCCCTTCGAGATCGCCACCGCGATCGCTTCCTTGCGATTCAACACGCCGAGCTTGCCCACGATGTTGGCGAAATGGTAGTTGGCGGTGCGCTCCGCTATGCCTAGCTTGAACCCGATCTCCTGGCTGCTCATGCCGCGTGCCGCAAGAGCGAGGCATTCGATCTCGCGTGGCGACAGGGGGAATTCGGCGCCTCCCGGACGCGCCTGCGTGTCGAGGTAGTTGGCAACGAAAAGGTCGTGAAAGCCCGTTGCGAACAGCATCAGATCGCCCAGCCGGCCCTCGATCTGCGCACGACGATCCGGAGGGACCGGAGTGATCGGCGAATTGAAACCGACGCCGATGCGCACGTAGACCGGATCGGACAGCGGTACGATCACTCCGCTCCCGATGCCGTAGCGGCCCGCCGCGCGGAAGAATCCGGCGACACGAGCGTCCTGCGCGTAGTCGGCCGCATCCCAGACAAGCGGCATGCGCCGGCCTACCGTTTGCGTCACACGCGGATCGATCTCGATGTACGCATTTCGCTCGTACTCGAGCACCCAATCCCAGGGCATCGTCGTCCAGACCAACGAGCGGCTTTCACGATTGGGCAGTGGAACCGTCGCGGTCGCGTAAACGAACTGCTCGAAGCCCAGCCGGCGGCAGATCCCGGCGATCACCGGCTCGAGCGGCTTGCGATCGACGATCGCCAGGCGCACTTCTGCGAGCAACGCATCGATCGCAGGAATCGTGCTCTGCGCATTGCCCTGCGCAACGCTGGGCTTTCCCAGTTCGAACCGATTCAGCATTCGCGCTCCCGATGTCTGCGCGTGGCGCGCTCCATCGGCTCATTACGCCATGGACGCCTCGTGCCGGCAAGCTATCAGGACGGACCAGAAACAAGGGTGCCACTGCGGGCACACTCGATGCCAGTCGACAGAAACGCTAGACGACTTCTTCCTCGTCCTTCGGCAGGCCTTCCCAGCGCTGCTTCCCGGGGCCCGCCTGCCCCCCCGGGCCCTTGCCCCGGCGGCGCTTGCGACGCTTGCTGGCGGGGCCCGCAGCACCGACGACTCCGGGCTGCGCCGTCGAAATCACGACGTTGCCGTTCGCCTCTCCTGAAGTTCCATGCGGTCGATTGCCGGGAGGACGCTGTCCAGCGTGCTGCCCTCGATGGCGCCGCTGCGGTCCCGCCTTGCCCTGGCCTTGCTTCGGATGTCCCTGCCCGTAGGGTGCGCCTTCGCCCTCGCCTTGTCCGCTGCGCATCGGCCCCTGGAAATGCCGAGGCTGTCCCTGACCACCCTGCGGGCCCTGTCGTGGCGGCCTCTGGCCGTGCCCATGCCCCTGCCGCGGCGGGCCGCCGTGACCCTGCCGCGGATGGCCGGGCTTGCCCTGCCGCCCTCCCTGCGCTGGCCGCGCCTGACCCTGACCACCCGGACGTCCGGGCCTGCCTTCCTTCACCGGGCCGGCCTGCGCGCCGCCGCCCAGCTTCAAGCCGACCGACTGAAGAAGGGACTGCACTTCGGCCGGCTCCAATTCCAGCACGTCGCCGCGCTTCACGACCGAGGGCATCGCAACCTTGCCGTAACGCGTGCGGATCAGGCGGCTTACCGTAAGTCCGAGTGCCTCGAACAGGCGGCGAATCTCGCGGTTGCGCCCCTCCTTGATCACCGCGTTGTACCAGTGGTTCGCGCTGTCCTCGTCGCCGCCGCCATCCTCGACCTTCTCGCACTTGGCGGGGCCGTCCTCGAGTTCGACGCCGTCGGTCAGCGCATGCATCTGCTCGTCGCTCAAGCGGCCCATCACGCGCACCGAGTATTCGCGCTCGACCTCGTACCGTGGATGCATCAGGCGATTGGCGAGCTCCCCAGAGTTCGTGAAGAGCAGCAGGCCTTCGGTGTTGTAGTCGAGGCGGCCCACCGCAATCCACTTGCCGTCCTTGATCGGCGGCAGCTGCTCGAACACCGTCGGCCGGTCCTCGGGATCGTCACGCGTGACGATCTCACCCGCGGGCTTGTGATAGACGAGCACGCGCGGCTTCGGCTCGGCGAAGCGGATCTTTACCGGTTCGCCGTTGATCCGGACCTCGTCGCCGGGGCCCACCTTCTGCCCGATCTCGGCAGGCATCCGGTTGACCGTGATGCGGCCGGCGATGATGAGTTCCTCCATTGCCCGGCGCGAGCCGAAGCCGCACGAGGCGAGGATCTTGTGAAGCCGTTGCGGTTCGCTGAAAACTTCGTCAGTGGAGCCCTTGTGCCGGGGGGGTGGCAGGCTCTCCGCGATCCTCTGCAGCACCAGGCTCGGCTGTTGCTGCGGTTGCTGCATCTGTGGCGAGGATCGGGCTCGCGAGCGCGAGTGGCGCTTCGGCGGCCTTTGCTGGTGCATCGGGCATCTCCAGGAGGTGGGAGGGATCGAGCTCGGCGAGTGACGGCAACTCCGCGAGGGAGACGAGGCCGAGGTCGTCGAGGAAGGCCTTGGTCGTCGCATAAAGCGCCGGGCGGCCCGGCGTCTCGCGATGGCCGACGACTTCGACCCATTGGCGGTCCTCGAGCGCCTTGATGACGTTCGTGGACACTGCCACGCCGCGGATCGCCTCGATGTCGCCGCGGGTGACGGGTTGCTGGTAAGCGATGATCGCCAGGGTTTCCATGACCGCACGCGAATAGCGAGGCGGCCGCTCCGGCGAGAGCCGGTCAAGGAAGGGCTGGATTTCGGCGCAACCTTGGAAACGCCATCCGCTCGCGACCTGCACCAGCTCGACCTTCCGGCCGATCCAGTCCTGCTTCAGGTCATCGAGCAATCTGCGCACGAGATCGGCATCGAGCATCGGTTCGAACAGCCTCGCCAGCTGGCCGATCGGCACCGGCTCGCCGGCGACGAGCAGCGCGGCTTCGAGAATGCGCTTGATCTCGTCGACGTCGCCCGATGCCTCGTCGCGATGTGCAACGGGCGCGCTCGCCGTTGCGTCTGCCGCGGCGGTCAGGGTGTTCGGGGCGAGCGCCGGTTCAGGCGCCGGACCGCTAACGTGCGTTTCGTCGGTCATGTTTCGTCGGCTGCGAGCGCAAATGGGCGTTCGCCCTTGCTTTGCACATAGATCGGCGCGAAGGGTTCCGCCTGCGCCACCTCGATCAGTTGTTCGCGCGCGAGCTCGAGTAGTGCGAGGAAGGTCACCACCAGATGGGGAATGTCGGCGTGCTCGGCAAAGAGCGTCGTGAACTCGGCGAAGCGACCGCGCTCGACCGCCTTCAGCACACGGCTCATTTCGGCACGCACCGACAACTGCTCGCGCGTCACCAGGTGATGCCGGTTGACCTTCGCTCTCTGGATCAAATGCGCCCAGGCAGTTCGGAGGTCCTCGGGCCGCACGTTGGGCAGTCGCGAAGCGGCGACGCGCTCGAACCAGATGCGGACGGTCGCGAAATCGCGGTCGGCGAGCGGCAGCCTGTCGATCTCCTGCGCGGCCTGCTTCATCCGTTCATACTCGAGCAGCCGCCGCACAAGCTCGACACGCGGGTCGGTGACGTCCTCGCCAGGGAGCGCCGGTGGCTTGGGCAAGAGCAGGCGCGACTTGATTTCGATCAGTACCGCGGCCATCAGCAGATACTCTGCGGCGAGCTCGAGCTGCGTTCGTCGCATCATCTCGACATAGCCGAGATACTGGCGGGTGAGCTCTGCCATCGGGATGTCGAGTACGTTGATGTTCTGCTTGCGGATCAAGTAGAGCAAGAGGTCGAGCGGGCCCTCGAACGTGTCGAGGAAGACCTCGAGCGCTTCCGGCGGGATGTAGAGATCCTGCGGCAGCTCGGTCAGCGGCTCGCCGTAGACGCGCGCGAGCGGCTTCGGCTCCGGCGACGGATGCGCGAGATCGATCGCGATTTCGGTACTCATTGATGCACCCTTGGCGCTGCGCGCCTTCCCTCGGGGAGGGAGCAATTCGCGGCCTCGTCCGAGAACTGCGCGATTCGCCGCGGCATCAAGTCGGCCGCCGTCCACGCTCGCGGACGCGCTTTTCGAGCCTGGGCTGCGCCCCGCTCGCGTGGACGTCCTCGGGACGGCCTGGCGGCGCCGCGCTGGCCTTCAACATCCCAGCGGGTTGACACAGGATGTCTCATGTCCGCACCATGCGGCGCGCGGCGGTACACGCTCCGGAATGCCGATCCACTGGGATTCGGAGAACGACGCGCTCGCGGCATTCGCGCGGCGTGGCAAGTCGCGGGCCAGGACGCCGCTCAGTCATACTTGAGTCCCATCGCCTCGCGCACGTCACGCATCGTTTCTTCGGCGAGCCTGCGCGCGCGCTCGCAGCCGTCCGCGATGATGTTGCGAACGAGCTGGGGGTCGTCGAGATAGCGCTGCGCGCGCTCCTGGATCGGCTGCTGCTCGCGGATGATCGCGTCGATCACCGGCTGCTTGCAATCCAGGCAACCGATCCCCGCCGTGGTGCACCCCTGCCAGACCCACTCCTTCGTTTCCTTTGACGAGTAGATCCCGTGCAACGGCCACACCGGGCAATTTTCGGGATTGCCGGGATCCGTGCGGCGCACGCGCGCAGGGTCGGTCTGCATCGTGCGCACCTTCTTCGTGACCTCGGCGGGATCCTCGCGCAGGAATATCGCATTGCCATAGGACTTCGACATCTTCTGGCCGTCGAGACCCGGCACCTTCGGTGTTTCGGTCAATAGCGGCCGCGGCTCGGGCAGGATCACGCGACGCGAGCCTTCGAGGTAGCCGAACAGCCGCTCGCGATCGCCGAGCGAGAGGTTTTGCGTTTCCTCGAGCAGCTCGCGCGCCGCGTGCAGCGCCTCGTCGTCGCCCTGTTCCTGGAACGCCGTGCGCAACTGTTCGTAGCGCTTCGCCTTCTTGCTGCCGAGCTTCCTGACCGCGGCCTTCGCCTTGTCCTCGAACCCCGGCTCACGGCCAAAGATGTGGTTGAAACGGCGCGCGAGCTCGCGGACGAACTCGAGATGCGAAACCTGATCTTCGCCCACGGGGACCAGATTGGCACGGTAGATCAAGATGTCGGCGCCCTGCATCAGCGGATAGCCGAGAAAGCCGTAGGTGGAAAGATCACGATCGGAAAGCTTCTGCTGCTGGTCCTTGTACGTCGGTACCCGCTCGAGCCAGCCCACGGGCGTGATCATCCCGAGCAGCAGCGACAGCTCCGCGTGCTCGGGAACGCGCGATTGTATGAACAGCGTCGAGCGGTTCGGGTCGAGGCCCGCAGCCAACCAGTCGACCACCATCTCCCAGACCGTGTCGGCGACGACGTCCGGCGTTTCGTAGTGCGTCGTGAGCGCGTGCCAGTCGGCCGCGAAGAACAGGCACTCGTACTCCTCCTGCAATCGGACCCAGTTCTTCAGGGCCCCGTGGTAGTGGCCGATGTGCATCCGGCCAGTCGGACGCATGCCCGACAACACGCGGTCAGCGAACATAGAACTTCGTTTGGCTCGTCAAGAATCGGGGTGAGCAGGCCCTAGATCCGCACGATGGCGCGGATCAGGTACTCGCCCGCATACAGCAGCGGTCGCATCAGGTCGTCCAGCAAACCCGTCGCAAGCAGCCCGAGAATTACGAACAATCCATAGGGCTCGATGCGTGACAACACGTTGCCCGCTGCTTGCGGAAGCAGGCTCACGGCGATACGTCCGCCGTCGAGCGGTGGAATCGGCAACAGGTTGAGCGCCATCAGCAGCAGGTTGATGTTGATTCCTACACGCGCCATTTCATGGAGCCCGCCGCTTGCCAGATCGCCCAACGAAGCCGAGCCGACGAACACGAATGCCCACAGTACACCCATCACGAAATTTGCTCCGGGTCCCGCAGCGGCTACCCAGAGCATGTCGCGCTTGGGATTGCGCAGGTTGCCGAAGTTGACCGGTACCGGCTTTGCCCAGCCGAACAAGAAGGCGGGCCCGCCCGCGAGCCTCGCCGTCAGAAACAGGACGGCGGGGACCAGGACTGTCCCGACCGGATCCACGTGTTTCAACGGGTTCAGCGTAACCCGGCCGAGCATTTCGGCCGTGCGGTCGCCGAACAGCTTGGCGGTGTAACCGTGTGCGGCTTCGTGCAGCGTGATCGCGAGGACCACCGGCACTCCCCAGAGCACGATGGTCTGAAGCCAATCCATCGGACGGCATTTTACCCGAGTTCCCCGTGGTCCGCGGGTTCGTCAGTCGGCGGCAAGTCCGAGCCGCGCCGGATCGCCTCGTCCCTTGCGGACTATGACCGGGGGCTGGGTGGCCAGGTCCACGACCGTGGTCGGTTCCGCCGGACAGGGTCCGGCATCGAGGATCAGCTCAAGGCGCTTTTCCAGCTTGGCGCGGATTTCGTAGGGATCGTTGAGCGGTGTCGTTTCGCCGGGGAGAATCAGCGTCGAGGAGAGGATCGGCTCCCCCAGTTCGGCCAGCATTGCCTGGACGACGGGATGATCCGGAACCCGCACGCCGACCGTGCTGCGCTTGGGGTCCTGCAGGCGCCGGGGCACTTCGCGCGATGCGGGCAGCAGAAACGTGAACGGCCCGGGC
The DNA here is from genome assembly GCA_963750585.1 of uncultured beta proteobacterium. GTDB lineage: Bacteria > Pseudomonadota > Gammaproteobacteria > Burkholderiales > Casimicrobiaceae > VBCG01. The sequence continues at coordinate 110,493 of CAVVRH010000008.1, read as the reverse complement.
ACGGCCTGCCTGACGAGCCGGAACTGCCAGTTGTCGAGTCGTGCGAAGTGGCCGAGGTCGGCAAGACTGCCGAGAACGAGCGTGAAATGGTGATGCTCGTCCAATCCGCGAATCTGGCGCATGCGTTGCGTAGCCGCATGGTTTCCCAGCTGCGCACCCAGCGCGTAGCTCGAATCCGTGGGATAGGCAATGACGCCGCCACCGCGCAGGATGCCTGCGGCCTGACGGATCAGGCGAGGCTGCGGGCTCGTGGGATGGACGGTGAAGAACTGCGCCATGTGTTGGATGCCCGGCTATATAATTCTCGCCAATTCTATCAAATCGGTTATAAGCCGCCGTGAATCTCCAACAGCTCAAGTACCTCTGCGCGGTCGTGGACAACGGTCTCAACGTGTCCGATGCCGCGGACGCGCTTTACACGTCGCAGCCAGGCATCAGCAAGCAGATCCGGCAACTCGAGGACGAACTTGGCGTACAGGTATTCGTTCGGCAAGGGAAGCGCCTGGCCTCGCTTACGCCCGCCGGCGAAATCGTCATCGCAACCGCGCGCCGCGCGCTGCGCGAGATCGGGAACCTGAAGCAGATCGCCGACGAATTCCGCAGCGAGGATACCGGCTCGCTCGCCATCGCCACGACCCACACGCAAGCGCGCTATGTGTTGCCGAAGGTGCTTCGCGAGTTCGCTTCGCGCTATCCCAGGGTGCGGCTGATTCTGCATCAGGGCAACCCCACGCAGGTCGCCGAACAGGTGATCCAGGGCGACGCGGATGTCGGTATCGCAACCGAATCGCTTGCCGATCATCCGGAACTCGTCACGTTGCCATGCTACACGTGGAACCGCGTGATCATCGTTCCACGCGGGCATCCGCTCGAGACGGTGAAGCCGCTGACACTCGAAGCGATTGCGCGCTACCCGATCATCACCTACGACTTCGCCTTCACGGGACGCTCGCAGATCAACGCGGCGTTCGCGGCCCGGGGACTCGAACCCAACGTCGTCCTGACGGCGCTGGACGCGGACGTGATCAAGACCTATGTCGCGCTCGGAATGGGAATCGGCATCGTCGCGCAGATGGCCTACGACCCCGCGCGCGACGGCGACTTCGAGCGTCTCGACGCCTCGCACTTGTTCGCGGATTCGACAACCCGGCTCGCGCTTCGCCGGAACGTGTTTCTGCGCGGCTACGTGTACGCGTTCATTGCGCTGTTCGCTCCCCAGCACGACCGCATGGCGATCGACGCCGCGCTGCAGGGCGCCGTGCCGCCGACTCCGCGCGCGTGACGTTGTCGGCCCACGGCGGGAGCCGCCCGTGGTCGTTCGCCGCACTGATCGCCGCGCTGTCGATGCTCGGGCCGTTTTCGATCGACGCCTACTTGCCTGCATTTGGCGCCATTGGGGAGGCCTTCGGCGCACCGCCGATCGCCGTCCAGCAGACGCTTTCGGCATACCTGTTCGCGTATGCATTCATGATGCTCTGGCACGGTGCGCTGTCCGACGCGTTCGGACGTCGGCCAGTTGTGCTCGCGAGCCTCGTCGTATTCGCGGTCGCGACGCTCGGCTGCGCGATCGCCGGGAACATCCAGTCGCTGTGGCTGTTTCGCGCACTGCAGGGGGTGTCGGCCGGTGCCGGGCTCGTCGTCGGCCGCGCGATCATCCGGGATCGCTTTCACGGGCCCGAGGCGCAGCGGGTGATGTCGCAGATCACACTGGTCTTCGGCATCGCGCCGGCCGTCGCGCCCGTAATGGGTGGCGTGCTGCTCAATCTTTCCGGTTGGCGGTCGATCTTCTGGGCGTTGCTCGCGCTCCTCGTCGGCCTGATCCTGTGGGTGCAGCGCGCGCTGCCGGAAACGCTCGCGCGGAGCGCACGCCAGCCGCTGCACCCGCGCGCCATGTGGCACAACTATCGGCGAGTGCTGACGCGAACCGACTTCCTGCTGCTCGCATGCATTCCCTCCTTCAACTTCGCCGCGTTCTTCGTCTACATCGCGGTCGCGCCGACGTTCCTGATCGATCGCCTCGGTGTGTCGACCTATGGCTTCGCCTGGCTATTCGTCCCGATGATCGGCGGCATCATGCTCGGCGCCACCCTTTCGGGCCGACTGGCCGGGCGCCGTTCAACACCGAGAACGATCGCCATCGGCTATGCATTCATGTTCGTCGGGGTCGCGGTCAACCTGCTGACCGTGGCGCTGATCCCCCCGGCCGTGCCGTGGCACGTGCTGCCGATCTTCGTGTTCTGCATCGGCAGCAGCATCGTCATGCCGAGCGTCACGCTGATCCTGCTCGATCTCTTTCCAGCGACGCGCGGGCTGGCGTCCTCGCTGTCCGGGTTTGTCCAGTTCTCGCTGTCCGCCGTCAACGCCGGTACGATTGCGCCGTTGCTTGCTCACTCGTTGTGGACGCTTGCACTCGGCATGGCGGGGTTTTTCGTCGCAAGCCTCGCCTGCTGGCTGCTTTATCGACAGCGACTGCTGCGTCATGCCAAAGGATGAAGCCGTGATTCGCTCACCCGCCATTGCGCTGTGCCTAGCGGCCCTTGCCACCACGATCGAAGTTCGCGCGCAGATGGGGACACCGAACTCCGGCTTGCCGACCACGACGTTGATGATCGGGACCGCCAAGTTGGTTGCCGAAGTGGCCGCTACCCCGGACCAGCGTTCCACCGGACTCATGTACCGATTCAGTCTGCCGCCCGACCATGGCATGCTGTTCGTGTTCGAGGCACCTCAGCAGCTCTCGTTCTGGATGAAGAACACGTACGTCCCGCTTTCCATCGCATACATCGACGCGCAGGGCAAGATCCTCAACATCGAGGACATGGCCCCGCGGGACGAGCGGTCGCATTGGTCGCGCGGACCGGCACTCTATGCGTTGGAAATGAAGCAAGGGTGGTTCGCGCAAAAGGGAATTTCTGCGGGGATGCAGGTCGGAGGATTGCCCAAAGCCAATTAGCGTATTCCGAACTCGCTCGTTGGCGTGATCATCCATCGCGTAGCCGCTCCCGCAGTTCCCCGACGGATGCCACCACTGCGAGCGGAGACGCGACGGCCAGGTCCGCCGCCTCATGGGCTCCGTACGCTACGGCGATGGCGGCAACTCCTGCGTTGCGCGCGAGTTCCACATCGTGCGTCGTGTCGCCGATCATCAACGTTTCCTGTGGACCGACATCGAGGCTCGACATCAGGTACAGCAACATTTCGGGGTGGGGCTTGGGCGCGCCCTCGTCGGCGCACCGCGTCGCCTGGAAGCGCGCGGCGAGCCCTGCCGACGTCAACGCGCGGTCGAGGCCCTTCCGGGTCTTGCCTGTTGCGATGCCGAGCAGATGGCCGGCTGTGCACAGCTCGTCGAGCATCTCGACGACGCCGCCGAACAACGTGATCTCCGGTTCGCGCGCAAGGTAGTGGTGACGATACCGCTCCGCCAGCAGGCGGATATCGGCCTGCGCCAGCGTCGGAGCAACATGGCGGATCGCATCGCCCAGGCCGAGCCCGATCACATGCCGCGCGGCACGATCGTCGGGCTCGGGATATCCGATGTCGCGGCACGCCGATTGAATCGACGCCGCAATGATTGCCGTCGAATCCGCCAGCGTCCCGTCCCAGTCGAAAACGAAAAGTCGATAACGGGCCACCCGGCTAGGCATTGTGGGTGAGAACAGCCGAGGCTGCGTCGAGCCTCGCCACGAAGGCCGCGAGGTCGGCCGGCAGCGGCGAGCTGATTTCGACCCGCATGCGCGAGATCGGATGCGCAAACACCACACGGCGCGCGTGCAGGAACATCCTTTTCAGCCCCTCCCGCTCCAGCGCCTTGTTCCATGCGAAGTCGCCGTACTTGTCGTCGCCCGCAATGGGGAAGCCAAGATGCGTCAGGTGGACGCGGATCTGGTGGGTGCGGCCAGTCTTGAGCTCCGCCTCCAGCAACGCGAGCGGCGGTTCGCGGTCGCGCCACATCCGTTCCCGGCGGAATACGGTCACGGCTTCCTGACCTTCATCGTTGACGCGAACCCGTCGCTCTCCCTCCTTAGTCGCGAACTTGTGCAGGGACAGCCGCACGACCCGCTTTTCGTCCCGCCAACGCCCCCGCACAAGGACGAGGTAGCGCTTGTCCACCTCGCCATCGCGCAGCATCCGGTGCATCTCAACCAGCGCTGCGCGTCGTTTAGCGATCAGCAGTACCCCGGACGTGTCGCGATCCAGCCGGTGGACGAGTTCGAGATAACGGGCCTCCGGACGCGCAACCCGCAACTGCTCGATCAGGCCATGCGCGATCCCGCTGCCGCCGTGCACCGCCAAGCCTGCGGGCTTGTCCACGGCCAGCAACGCGTCGTCCTCGAGAAGTACCGCCAGGCGGCTCACCGCGCGGCCGGGCATCGGCGTCTCGTCCGGATTGCGGGCCTGCGTGCGGATCGGCGGCACCCGCAGTTGATCGCCACTGGCGAGCCTCGCGTCGGGTCCCACCCGCTTCCCGTTCAACCGCACCTCGCCGGAGCGCAAGATGCGATAGATGTGGCTCTTCGGGACCCCCTTGAGGATGCGCACGAGGAAATGGTCGATCCGCTGACCGGCGCCATCCTCCCCGATCGACAGGCGACTGACCGCTTCCTTGCTTAACTCGTTCATTCGCTTATAATTGCCCGTCACATCGCGCATTGGCGCCGTGGTCGCCGGCAGCAGAGACTGCCGTCGCGCCTTTCGCGCCGCGCGGATCCCGGGCAAGGCCCGGGGGATAGCCGGTTAAGTCGCTCACCGGCCGGGCGAGTCGCCCAAAAAAGTAGCGATTTTAGTGGATTGGCGCAGTCACCGCACCGGCTTGCGGCCGGTACGAAGCGAATGCCTGCGCGGCGTCCAAAGCGAGCATTTCGGTCTGCGGCAGCATTCCGGCGCGGCAATTCGCGACGGCCGCCAGCAGGCCCTTCACCGCTTGTCCCGGAACGAAGAAGCCCGAGCACCGACGAGACGAACCGCCCCCTGCAGATTGCGCGGGGCCGACGCGATGACCCAACCCGACCGCGCCCGTATCGCTCTCGACCGCCGGCAGCCACCGCTGCCCGCGCGAACTGCTTCGTCCGCGACCGCCGCGTAACGCCCCGGCCGCGGATCACCGCGGCATTGTTCGCTTCGCCCCGCCGCCTCAGCCGGTCGCTACCGCGCCGGGGAATAACGCATGAAGCGCATGCTGTTCAACGCCACCCAGGCCGAAGAGCTCCGGGTGGCCATCGTCGACGGTCAGAAGCTGGTCGACCTCGACATCGAGTCCGCTGCCAAGGAGCAGCGCAAGTCCAACATCTACAAGGCGGTCGTCACCCGCGTCGAGCCCTCGCTCGAAGCGTGCTTCGTCGACTACGGCGCGGAAAGGCACGGATTCCTGCCGTTCAAGGAGATCGCCCGCCAGTACTTTCGCGACGGCGAGGAAGGCGGCGGGCGCGGCCGCACCCAGGATCAGCTCAAGGAAGGCCAGGAGTTGATCGTCCAGGTCGACAAGGACGAGCGCGGCACCAAGGGCGCGGCGCTCACCACGTACATTTCGCTCGCGGGCCGTTACTTGGTGCTGATGCCCAACAACCCCCGCGGCGGCGGCGTCTCGCGCCGCGTCGAGGGCGATGAGCGCGCCGAGCTGCGCGAAGCGATCGGTCAGCTGGAAGTCCCGGACGGCATGAGCGTCATCGCACGCACGGCCGGCATCGGCCGGTCGCCCGAGGAACTGCAATGGGACCTGAACTACCTCATGCAGCTGTGGCGGGCGATCGAGGATGCGGCAAAGCTCCAGTCGGGCGCCTACCTGATCTACCAGGAATCGAGCCTGGTCATCCGCGCGATCCGCGACTACTTCCATCCGGACATCGGCGAGATCCTGATCGACACCGAGCCGATCTACGAGCAGGCGCAGCAGTTCATGAGCCACGTGATGCCCGGCAACGTGTCGCGCGTCAAGATCTACCGTGACGATGTCCCGCTGTTCTCCCGCTTCCAGATCGAGCACCAGATCGAGACCGCGTACGCACGGCAGGTCCCGCTGCCCTCGGGCGGTGCGATCGTGATCGATCACACCGAGGCCCTTGTCGCCGTGGACGTCAACTCCGCACGCGCCACGAAGGGCGGCGATATCGAGGAGACCGCGTTTCGCACCAACCTGGAAGCGGCCGAAGAAATTGCCCGACAGCTGCGGCTGCGCGACCTTGGCGGCCTCATCGTGATCGATTTCATCGACATGGAAAGCGCAAAGAACCAGCGCGAGGTCGAGAACCGCCTGCGCGACGCGCTCAAGTACGACCGTGCCCGCGTGCAACTCGGCAAGATCTCCCGGTTCGGATTGATGGAACTGTCCCGCCAGCGGCTTCGTCCTGCGCTTGCGGAATCGGCGCACATCCCCTGCCCGCGATGCCACGGCATCGGGCACATCCGCGGCACGGAATCGACCGCGTTGCACATCCTCCGGATCATCCAGGAGGAAGCGATGAAGGACAACACCGCGCAGGTGATTGCACAGGTACCCGTCGATGTCGCCACGTTCCTGCTGAACGAGAAGCGTACCGACGTCCTGACGATCGAGACGCGATTCAAGGTCAACGTCCTGCTCGTGCCCAACCGGCACCTGGAGACCCCCAACTTCTCGGTGCAGCGCCTGCGTCACGACGAGCTGAATCAGTCCGAGCCACTGCCGCTGTCGTTCAACATGGTCGAGCAGCCCGAGCAGGTCGACCCCGCGATGCAGATGAAGGAGGAAGCGAAGGAGCCGCGGCAGGAAGCGGTCGTGAAGGGGATCACCCCTGCGGAGCCGGCACCGACCGCGAGCGAACCCGCCCCGCAACCGACGCGGGAGACGGCCACGCGAGCCGCAGCGGCACCGGCGACCAGCTGGCTCGACAAGGTGCTCGGCTGGTTCCGTGCCAAGCCGATCGAAGCGCCGGCCACCGCGCCGCGCGAAGCCGGTGAACGTGCGCCGCGCGAGCGGAAGGAAGCGCGCGACACCCGCCGCGACGGTCGCCGCGATCAAGGCGGCCAGCAACGCCGCGACGAACGGCGTGGCGATCAGCGTCGCGACGAACGACGAGGCGAACAGCGACGCGACGATCATCGCGGTACCGACACAGGGGAAGCCGGACGCGCTGCACAAGGATCGTCGCAAGGACAGTCGCGAAGGGACGACCGCCGCGGCGAAGGCCGGCGGGACGAACGCCGTGAGCAACCGAAGCAGGAACCGCGTCCGCCGCGGGAACCTCGCGAGCCTCGCGAACCGCGTGAACAGCGCGAGCCGCGCGAGGCACGAGAACAGCGCCAACCGCGACAATCTCGCCAGGAACCGGTCGCAACTGGTCTGACCGAGGAGACAACGGGCGCGATTGCACAAGGCCCCGCTGGCGGCAATGGCGCCGCAGGCGACGGCGAGGCGCGTCAAGGCGGACGTCGTCGTCGTGGTCGGCGTGGCCGCGGCAGCGCAGATCGCGCCGAACGCTCCGAATCGGCGGCTGCCGGCGACGGCGCAGCGATCGAGCGTGAGCAATCACGGGCAGCCGCGGACGCACCTTCGCCCTCACCGGTCGAAGCCCCCCAGGCCCCTGCTCCTGCAGTTGTTGCACGCGCGCCCGCGGACCACTCCATGGCAAACGTGCCGCCGGCGATAGCCCCCGTCGACAAGCCTGCACCCGCGACCGCCGAAATCCGGACGCTCGCGGTGGAGCCGGTCACACCTCTGCGCGAAGAGCAAGTGACCGCGCCGGCGTCGGCCGCCGTCGCCGGTACCCCGCGACGCCCGCGCAATATTCCGGATCTCCCGCCCGTACAACTCACGTTGCCACCGGAATCGGAACTGGAACTCGTCGAAACGCGCCACCGCGCCGAGGAGCCGGTCGCGACCGAGGTCGAGCCGTCGCGGCCGAAGCGCGTGCGTCCCCCGCGCGTGAAGATTGCCGAGGAACCCTTGCAGCTCGTGGAAACGCGCAACGACAGCGCGGAAGGCCGGCCCCCGGCGCTTGATCACTAGAGGCGCTGCAACGGACGAAGGCGGGCCCGGCGCCCGCCTTTGTCTTTCGGCAATTATCTCGACGCAGGGAGCATCGGCACTTATGCAGACGCTCCCTTACGAAGTCCGACCTGGATGCGCTCGAGCAGCGCTTCGCTTGCCTGCTCTATCAGGTCGAGGACGCGCTCGAATCCATCGCGCCCGCCGTAATACGGATCGGGAACCTCGCGCACGCCGATCGCCGGTCCCACATCGAGAAAGAGCCCGAGCTGACCGGCATAGCCTTGCGGCCGCAGTGCCTCCAGGTCGCGCAGATTGGCACGGTCCATCGCGAGGATCCACGCAAAGCGCTCGAAATCCGCGGGCGCAACCTGCCGCGCGCGCAACGGCCTGAGGTCGTAGCCGCGCTTGGCGGCATGCTCGATCGCCCGCCGATCGGGAGGATTGCCGACATGCCAGTTCCCGGTCCCCGCCGAGTCGACGAGGAGGCGCTCGGCAAGCCCCGCGCGCTCGGCGTGCACGCGGAATACCGCTTCGGCGGTCGGCGACCGGCAGATATTGCCGAGGCAAACAAACAATACGGACTGCTCCGGTGCCGGTTTCCGGAGCGCGCTCATCGGCTCGCGCTCCCGGCAAGAAACGACGGCGCGCGCTGCGCTCGCGATGGCAATCGACTCATGTCTCGGTCGGCAGCGCGACGCCGAACAGCTTTTCCTTGAGCTTGTACAGGCGGTCGCGGATGTCCGCCGCCCTCTCGAACTCGAGGTTCTTCGCCGCATCGAGCATCTGCTTCTCGAGCAGGCGCAACTCCTTCTCCAGGTCCTTCTCGGGCATCCGCTCGTACTTCTCGTGGGCCTGCGCGGCCTTGAGGTTCCGGCGCTCCGTATCGACATCGTAGACGCCGTCGATAAGGTCCTTGATGCGTTTCTGTACGCCGATCGGCGTAATGCCCATCTTCTCGTTCCAGGCAATCTGCTTGTTGCGCCGGCGCGTCGTCTCCTCGATCGCCCGCTTCATCGAGTCGGTCATCGTGTCGCCGTAGAGAATCGCCGTGCCGTGGATGTGCCGCGCCGCACGACCGATCGTCTGGATCAGCGAACGTTCGGCACGCAAGAACCCTTCCTTGTCCGCATCGAGGATCGCGACCAGCGAGACTTCGGGAATGTCGAGCCCCTCGCGCAGCAGATTGATCCCGACCAGCACGTCGAACTCCCCCAGGCGCAGATCGCGGATGATCTCGACCCGTTCGACCGTGTCGATGTCCGAGTGCAGGTAGCGCACCTTCACGCCGTGCTCGCCCAGGTAGTCGGTCAGGTCCTCGGCCATGCGCTTGGTGAGCGTCGTGACCAGCACGCGCTCGCCGCGCTCGACGCGCAAGTTGATCTCCGACAGCAGGTCGTCGACCTGCGTCTGCGCCGGACGCACGATCAACACCGGGTCGACAAGACCCGTGGGTCGCACGACCTGCTCGACCACCTGCCCGGCGTGCTTGTGCTCGTAGTCGGCCGGCGTTGCGGAGACGAATATCGTTTGTGGAAGCAGGCGCTCGAACTCGTCGAAGCGCAGCGGCCGGTTATCGAGCGCGGACGGCAGTCGAAACCCGTAGTCGACGAGATTCTCCTTCCGCGCGCGGTCTCCGCGGAACATGCCGCCGACCTGCGGAATCGTCACGTGGCTCTCGTCCACGAACATCAGCGAATTGCGGGGCAGGTAGTCGATCAGCGTAGGCGGCGGTTCGCCGGGCTTGCGTCCGGAGAGATGGCGCGAGTAGTTCTCGATGCCCTTGCAGAAGCCGATCTCGACCATCATCTCGAGGTCGAAGCGGGTGCGCTGCTCGATCCGCTGCGCCTCGATCAGCTTCATCTGCGATACGAAGAAATCCTTCTGCTGCACGAGCTCGACCTTGATCGCCTCGACCGCGTCCACGACCTTCTGCCGTCCGGTCACGTAGTGCGACGAGGGAAACACGGTGAACCTCGAGATGCGCTGCCTGATGTGCCCGGTCAGCGGGTCGAACAGCTGCAGCGACTCGACCTCGTCGTCGAAGAGCGAGATGCGCACCGCGTTCTCCGCATGTTCTGCCGGAAAGATGTCGAGCACGTCGCCGCGCACACGGAACGTCCCGCGCTTGAAATCGAGTTCGGCGCGCTGGTACTGCATCTCGGTCAATCGCTTGATCGCGTCGCGTTGCGTGAGCTTGTCGCCCTCACGCACATGCAGGATCATGCTGTGGTACTCCGATGGATCGCCGATGCCGTAGATCGCCGACACCGTTGCAACGATCACGCAGTCCGGACGCTCGAGGATCGCCTTGGTCGCCGACAACCGCATCTGCTCGATGTGCTCGTTGATCGAGCTGTCCTTCTCGATGTAAAGATCGCGCGACGGGACGTAGGCTTCTGGCTGGTAGTAGTCGTAGTAGCTGACGAAGTATTCGACGGCGTTGTTCGGCAGGAATTCACGGAACTCCGAGTAGAGCTGCGCCGCCAGCGTCTTGTTCGGCGCGAGCACGAGCGCCGGTCGGCCCGTGCGCGCGATCACGTTCGCCATCGTGAACGTCTTGCCCGAGCCCGTAACGCCGAGCAGCGTCTGAAAGGCGAGCCCGTCCTCCAGTCCTTCCACCAGTCTTGCGATCGCTTCCGGCTGATCGCCCGCTGGCGCGAAAGGCTGATGCAGTTCATAGGGGCTTCCGGGAAACTGGACGATCATCGAGCGACCTTCGGTCCTTGTCGTGCGCGAAGCCCGTTATTGTAAGACCGAACGATCGTTCGCCGCCAGCTTATCGTGGGACGAAAGTGCGTCCGCGCCGGTCGCCCCTGCGGCGGCCGCACCACCATCGATGAACTGCAGAGCGGCCAGCCGGGCGTACAAAGGGTTGTCGCGCACCAGCGTCTCGTGCGGCCCCACGGCAACGACGCGGCCCGCGTGCATCACGACAATGCGATTCGCATTTCGCACGGTCGCCAGGCGGTGAGCGATCATCAGGACAGTGCGCTTGGCCATCAGTCGTTCGAGCGCGCGCTGGACCATGCGCTCGCTTTCGGAGTCGAGTGCACTGGTGGCTTCGTCGAGCAGCAGGATCGGCCGGTCGGCGAGGATCGCGCGGGCAATCGCCAGCCGCTGCCGCTGGCCGCCGGAAAGGCGCACACCGCGCTCGCCGAGAAACGTGTCGAAGCCCTGCGGAAGCCGCTCGACGAATTCGGTCGCGTACGCAGCCTCGCACGCCGCGCGCACGTCGCCATCGTCTGCCTCCGGTCGACCGTAACGCACGTTCTCGGCCACGGTCGCCGCAAAGATCACCGGATCCTGGGGCACGAGCGCGATGCGCCCTCGCACCTCGGCGGGATCCGCCGTACGCACGTCGACGCCGTCGATGCGCACCGATCCCTGCTGCGGATCGTAGAAGCGCAGCAACAACTGAAAAACCGTGGTCTTTCCCGCACCCGATGGACCAACGAGCGCGATCCTCTCGCCTGCGTCGACATCGAGCGCAAATCCGGCGAGCGCCGCTGTCTCGGGCCGCGAGGGATAGTGGAACGCTACGTTCTCGAACCGCACCGTGCCACGAGCGGGAACGGGAAGCGGCATCGGATGCGCGGGCGCCCGGATCTCCGGCCGAACCGCAAGCAGCTCGAATAGCCGTTCGGTCGCACCCGCGGCGCGTTGCAGGTCGCCCACCACTTCGCTGATCGTGCCCGCCGCGCTGGCCACGATCACGGCGTAGAACACGAATGCCGACAGTTGGCCGCCGCTGATGCGGCCCGCGACCACATCGTGTCCGCCAACCCAAAGGATCAAGCCGACGGCGCCGAACACGAGCAGGATCACCGCCGCGACGAGCAGCGCGCGCTGACGGATCCGCCGCCGTGCGGTCGCGAAGGCCTCCTCCACGCGCGCGCCGAACCGTGCACGGTCGATGGGCTCGTGCCCGTAGGCCTGCAACGTCCGGATCTCGTGCAGCGCCTCGTCCACGTACGCACTGATGTCGCCGACACGATCCTGGCTCTGCCGCGCGAGCTTGCGGACCCGACGCCCGAACAGGACGATCGGCGCCACGACCAGAGGAACGCCGCCGAGCACGAGCAGCGTGAGCTTCGCACTGGTGAGGGCGAGCATGACGAAACCGCCGACAAGCAACAGCAGATTGCGGATTGCCATCGAGGCGCTTGAACCAATGACCGTCTCAAGCATCGTCGTGTCGTTGGTGAGTCGCGATATCACCTCGCCGGTGCGCGTGACCTCGAAGAACGACGGCGGCAGCCCGAGCAAGTGGTCGAACACGGTGCGACGCAGGTCCGCGGTAACCCGCTCGCCAAGCCAGGAAACGAAATAGAACCGCGTGTAGGTGGCAATTGCCATCACGACGATCACACCCAGCGTCAACGCGAGCGTGCGATCGAGCTCGCTGCCATCACCGGTTCCGAAGCCCCGATCGATGACGAACTTGAGCCCCTGCCCAATCGTCAGCACTGCAGCGGCCGCGACCACGAGCGCAATCGCCGCGCAGACGACCTGGAGCCGGTACGGCCGCAGAAACGCCGCCACGCGCGCGAGCGTGCGAAGCGCAGTCAGCGGCGGAAGCTTGGGGGCGTCGATTGGAATCCGATCGGGACGCGCCACGGATCCATCCTTTCCCGATGCCGGGAGGAAGCAACTTCGCAAACATGGAGCAGTGGCGGTCGAATTGCAAGCAGCGGCCGGAGCAAGTCGCTCGCACTGTCTGCACCCCGCCCATCGCTGGAGTAAAATCGCGCCTTTGCCCTCGCTACCCTTCCAGGCAATGAACGCTCCCGTCCCTCCCTCGCTGCTCGGCACCGTCGAACTCGCGCCGCGCGATCCGATTCTCGGCATCACCGAAGCGTTTGTCGCCGATACGAATCCGAACAAGGTGAACCTTGGCGTAGGCGTCTACTGCGACGATAGCGGCAAGGTTCCGCTGCTCGAATGCGTGCGTCGAGCCGAGCACGAGATAAATGCGCGCGGGGCCCCGCACAACTACCTGCCTATCGATGGCCTTGCTGCGTTCGACAACGCATCGCAGGCGCTCCTGCTGGGCAGCGACAGCGAGATCGTCAAGACAGGCCGCGCCGTCACCATACAGGCGCTCGGTGGCACCGGCGCCCTCAAGGTCGGCGCCGACTTCCTCAGGCGTTTCGCACCTGGCGCGTCGGTCTGGATCAGCGATCCGAGCTGGGAGAACCACCGTGCGCTGTTCGAGATCGCAGGTTTCGTAGTCAATGCATACACATACTACGACCCGGTTACGCGCGGGCTCGATTTCGAGGGCATGATCCGGGCGCTCGAGCAGATTCCTGTCGGCTCGATCGTCGTCCTTCACGCCTGCTGCCAAAACCCGACGGGCGTCGATCCCACGCCAGGTCAATGGGAGAGGATTCTCGCGACCGTGCGCAAGCGCGGGTTGGTACCGTTCCTCGACGTCGCCTATCAGGGCTTCGCCGATGGGTTGGACGCGGACGGCGCGATCGTCCGAAAGTTCGCGGCCACACCCGGCCCCCTTTTCGTCGCGAGCTCGTACTCCAAGTCGTTCTCGCTCTACGGAGAGCGCGTCGGCGCGCTGACCATCGTCGCTGCCAGCAAGGACGAGGCCGTGCGGGTGTTGTCGCAGGTCAAGCGGCTGGTGCGCACCAACTATTCGAACCCGCCTTCGTACGGTGGACAGGTGGTCGCGACGATACTGGGTTCGCCGGAACTGCGCGCGCTGTGGGAGGCCGAGCTTTCGACGATGCGCGATCGCATCAAGCTGATGCGAGCCCGGTTCGTCGAGACGCTGCACGAGCGGTTACCCGACCGCGATTTCCGGTTCATGCTGGCCCAGCGCGGCATGTTTTCCTACTCGGGCCTTCCGAAGGAGGCGGTGCTTCGGTTGCGCAGCGAGTTCGCCGTCTACGCAATCGATTCCGGGCGCGTCTGCGTGGCAGCGCTCAATTCGCGCAATGTGGACTACGTCGCCAATGCCGTTGCAACGGTGCTGGGCGGCGCCAGGGCTTCCTGAAGCCGGTGCCTTTTGACTCCCGGGGACCATACGATATAATCACCTGTTTTCCGATGCGGGAATAGCTCAGTTGGTAGAGCGCAACCTTGCCAAGGTTGAGGTCGGGAGTTCGAGACTCCTTTCCCGCTCCAGATTCCGCGAAGAGGGAGAGCCGAAGCGTCGCGCTCTCCCTTTTCGTTTAGTGGTTCGATCGCCCCGCACACGCGGAGCGTGCCCCTCAAGGCGGGGTGGCAGAGTGGTCATGCAGCGGCCTGCAAAGCCGTGGACGCCGGTTCGATTCCGACCCCCGCCTCCAATCCATCGCTCGCACGCGAAGTTCACGGCGATGCGTCATGCGATCGGCAGTCCACGTGTCCCGCGGCGAGTCTTCCTCTGCATATCCGATGGGCGAGTCAGGTGCGAGCGCGTTCGACTGCACCGCATCCAGCACGACGACGAGCCGGAGCGGAGACGTCGGCATGCCGATGCCGGCGGCGACAGGCGCCATGACGTTGGCGCTGCCAGTGGTGCGAATCGCTGGCCCGGACGGAAGCCGGTAGATCGCGGACGTATCGCACAGCCCCATCCGGGTTCGGCGCGACGCCGGGATTCGGCTGCGGCATGTGCGAATAGCCTTTCAATGGGCGTCGAGGGCGGGTGGATGGACCACTTGGCAACGACCGCGGTCAAGCGGCACCGTGTACGCGCCTTCCGTCCGATAGAATCGCCTGCAGCGCCTTGGGCTTCCCATGTGCCAACGAAAGGGCGCGCGCACGCCGAACTCGGCGCGGGGTCGCGGCACACGTCGCAAGTTGCTTGCATCGGCCGCAAGACCCGCGTGCAATGCGGGAGCCATCTTCGCCCGGATGGTGAAACTGGTAGACACAGCGGACTTAAAATCCGCCGACGGGTAATGCCGTCGTGCCGGTTCGATTCCGGCTCCGGGCACCATGAACTCAATATGTTATTTCGTTATATTTATAAACTACGTCAATTACGTTTGGACGAGGCGAATCGATCAATTGCCACTTTGTTGCCACTCTTAGGACGCCTCGCCTCGATAGCGAGATCGTGGTCGCGCCCGTGTCCATTCTGCGGACACGTGCAGCCCGACTTCGCGGAGTTCACCGACACGCCACCATTGCAGCGGTGCGCCGTGGTCTGTCCCGAATGCGGCGCGATTCGTTCGCGGACAACGGACCCGATGACGGCCTGCATCGCCTGGAACAATCGACCTTGATCTGCTATCCGCGCCGCCTCGCAGATCCCAGCAGTGCCGGTTGGCCAAGGACCAGCACTGTGTGTGTTGCCTAACAGACGGCAAGCGAGAAGTGGTGGAACCTGTATTCGTCCCGCGAAATACCTCAAAGGGACGTTATGGATACCATTTGGATCTTCGCCGGCTTCACCTTATTCTTGATCGCGTTCATCGTCATACACGCGATGATGAAGAAGGCCAGCGACGAGCGGCACGAGGAGACGATGCTTAACCCGCTCTCGGATGTGTTCGTGACGCAGGCCGGGCAGGAGTTCCGGCTGAAGCGGAAGCGTGGCGAGAAGCCGGAATTGAGGCACATCTCGTAGATCGCGCCAAGCGCCACGATCGCAGCGTCGGACGCATGGTTTGCACCAAACCGCGCACCATTGCGTCTCCTGGGCAGTGCGTTGCGGTCACCGCGCACCCGGCGCGAGCGCTGCTTGACCTGCGGCAACACCCCGCGCTAGCGCAGCGCGCAGTGTCCCGACACGTCCCTCGCAAACGGAGCGCGCGGTGGCGCGGAATCTCGCCTCCACCGGCGTCGTCCGTGCAAGTGACGCGGGCAGAACTCGTGATGCTTGCCAAAAAGGCAATCATGGGTCGCATCATCACCGTGCAGGGTGGCAACGGCGTGTGCTTGTCGCATTTGCCCCAGCGGGCTCACCCCGGCAGCTGTGCAGTTGCAGGTGTTCGGCATTCCGGCCAATGGAGTGTCGGGCGACATCGAGGTCCTGCCGGAGGGTGCAGCATTCGGCAATTCCGCAACGGCAACTCGACGGTCAAGCGGTGCTGACCGAACTCGCCAATATGCCGATCTACGCGTGGAATCCAAAGGGCGAGAACGCGCATCTGCGCCACTTTGGTCCTACGGCGCAGGACTTCTACGCGGCGTTCGGTCTGGGCGACTCCGAGTTGCGCATCGGCCAGCAGGACGCCGACGGCGTTGCACTCGCCGCAATCCATGGGCTGAACGCGAAGCTCGAGCAGCAAGTGCAGGTGAACGACGTTGAGATCAACTTGCTGAAGGCTGAGGTTGCCGAACTCCGCCGCGCCGTCGAGGTGCTGATGGCGCGCACGTCACCGCATGGGCAGATCGCGCAGACACGATAGACACGCTGTAAGCACAGCAAGCCCGGCCAGCCGCACTCGAATGTCGCCTCGGGCAAGGCCACTAACACCCGACGATGCACTTTCCCTCGCCATTGAATTCCATCGTCCTGCCGCTCAGCGCCGGATAGACCGGCCGTCCCTTCACGAGGGACATGAACGCAGCAGTGCGCGAATTCGGCCGAACTTTGCCGCCGGTAGTGGCGCCTTCATTGACGTGCGAAGCAATCACCGCGGCGGGACGGACCAGCTCGTTTGCGATGTGTGCCGCATCCTTCGACGTCACGGCACTCGGGCCCAAGTTAAGCACCATCAGATTCGCCTTGAAATAGTGGCCCACAACCGAATTCATTTCCGCGTGCAGCCCTGTGTCGCCCGACAGATATACCGTCAGGCCGTTCGTGAACCGGATCACGTAGCCACTCGGCGGGCCGAGCGTTACGCTCACGTTATCCGACTCGAGGGTCTTGCGTGCCACTTCGCCGAGTAGCTCGCGCGGTACCGTGCTGTCGTGGGCGGCAGGAACGGTCGTGATTTCCACCGCCTGAGTCGCAATCGCAGTCCTGACCGCGCGCGTGCCACCGGTTTGCACCGTCGCAAGACACGGCGCGGCAAACGGTGCGACGAGATCGGTGCCGGTTAGCGGACAGGCGGCGGTGGGCTTGCCCCGGATGGTCTCGACCTTGCGCCCGACAAAGTTTGCCAACGACACGATCATGACGATTGCAGCGCTCTTGGCAGCTGCGATCTCTGCGGTCGTGGAAGCGGGAGCTGCGGAAACGACCTCGGGGTTGTCGCAAGTCCCAGCCTCGATCCTCTTCAACTTCTGATCGCCGATATGGTCACCATGCGCGTGACTCAGCAGCACGACATCGATGGCGCCGAGTCGCGCGTCGTCGGAACCGGTCACGGACTGCCCAGCGTCATAGAGGATGCGAATGCCGCTCGGATCCTCGAAGACGGTTGCCCGGTCGCGACTGCATAGCTCTCCTGCATGCGATCCCAGCGGCGTGATCTTCACGTTTTGCCCCCAAGCCGTTGCGCTCCCGGCAGCCAGCGCTACCGCCGCGATAAGACGCCACATCTCGTTCGCCATGAGTCCTCCATCGGGTTCGTGCGCGCGCGCAATCATCCTGCCAGATGACGCCAGTCCTTGTCGCTCATTGTGTGTCGACGAAGGTGCAAAGCTCAGTTCGGCACCACAAATGTGTTTCGCGGCTGAGCAACCAGCGCCGACCGCTGGCTGTGCCAAGGCGCGCCCCGAATAGGCGACTGCAGGTGCAGGCCTGCGGATGTCTGGCGAAACCACCCGCGATGGCGTGGCCGGCGACCGCCCCGTTGCGACGGTAAACGACAGCCCTAGCGAACAAGGGGGCCTCGGCCGCTCTTGGCCCGCTGCTTCGTCGCGACGGGATATCGCCGCTTTCGACCCGACCCACTGCAGACGTAACGGGCAACTCGAGCCGACGTACGATAGACTGACCGATACCGCACTTCGGAGCGACACGAGCATGCCGCACTCGGCGCCCAAACCTCATCGCGTCGTCATCGTCGGCGGCGGCGCCGCGGGCCTGCCGCTCGCAACTCGCCTGGGCGACTCGCTCGGGCGCCGCGGGCGCGCGACGGTGACGCTCGTCGATCGGTCGGCATCCCATCTTTGGAAGCCATTGCTGCACGAAATCGCCGCAGGGCGCATGGACGCCGACGTCCACGACGTCGACTACGTGCTGATGGCGTACTGGCACCACTTCCGCTTTCGCCAGGGCGTGGTGACCGGGCTCGACCGCGCACGGCGCGAACTGAAGCTCGGCCGCGTCGACGACGAGGACGGAGTCGAGATCCTGCCGGAGCGGGCCGTGCCCTACGACACGCTCGTGTTTTGCGTGGGCAGCGTCAGCAACGACTACGGGACGCCCGGGGTTGCCGAACGCGCGATCTCGCTCGACACCGCGACCGACGCCGAACGTTTCCACCGCCGGCTCCTCGCGGCGTGCGTACGCGCCGACGAGCGCGCCGCGCGGAGCGGGGTGGCTGCGGTCGACATCGTGATCATCGGCGCGGGCGCCACCGGAGTCGAGCTCGCGGCGGAAATTCGCCATTGCACGAAGGCGCACGCGAGCTATGGTCTCGAGCACCTCAGCCCGGGACGCGACATCCGGCTGACGCTGGTCGAGGCCGCGCCGCGGGTGCTGCCGCCGCTTTCCGAGAGGATCGCCGCCGCAGCGACCGAGTTGCTCGCGCGACTCGAGGTCGCGGTGCGCACCGGCGAGCGTGTCACCGCGATCGCCGGCGATGGCGTCCACACCGCGAGCGGCGCGGTGCTCCACGCCGATCTTGTCGTCTGGGCGGCCGGCATTCAGGCGCCTGCCTGGCTCGGCGATCTGGACGGGCTCGAAGTGAACCGAGCGCACCAGTTGGTCGTCGACACGACGCTCGTGACCACGCGCGATCCCGACATCTTCGCGCTGGGTGACTGCGCTGCGTGTCCCTGGCCGGAGACCGGCCGGGAGGACGCTATCCTGCCGCCGCGCGCGCAGGTTGCTCGGCAACAGGCGACGCTGATGCTCCGCAGCATCGAGGCGCGCCTCGCGGGCCGGCCGCTGCCGAGGTTCCGTTTCCGCGACTTCGGATCACTTGTCTCGCTGGGAGAACTGTCCGCGGTCGGCAATCTGATGGGACGGCTGATTGGCGGCAGCCTGCTGGTGCAGGGGCTGATCGCGCGCTGGATGTACGTGTCGCTGTACAAGCTGCACCAGGTTTCGATTCATGGCTACGTGCGCGTTGCGCTCGACACGCTTTCCCGCATCCTCCGGCATCGGTTGGAGCCGCGCGTCAAGTTGCACTGATGCCGCGTCATGCCGTGCACCCTGGAACGCCTCGATGCCCTGCGAATCGGCGAAGGCGGGTTCGCGGACAAGGTCTCGACTGTCGTGGCGTCCAGCCATCACGCCTACGTCGCGCTGTACATTCTAACGAGCTTGAACGTCTCGCACTCTCTCGCGGTCATGCCGGATTTCTGTCCGTGTTGCGGGAGGTCCGTGGCCAACGCGCGCGAATGCAGCAGAGAGCGATATTCCACGAATGTTCGCTGTGGACTATGTTTCTGTCCGTGGTTCGCTGATAGAAGCTGCTCGAATTCGCCTGATTGCCCACGGCTGTGGGCGTTTCGGACGCCTAGCACTACAATAATCGCGTAAGGTAGCTTATTGCGTCACCCGATGGGCGTCTCGATCGGCAGGCCGACGCAGTCGCTGCCGCCATTCGCGAGGGCGTGCGATGGCCGCTGACCGCTTCTGGCTCGATGCCCCGCAAATCGTGCGCGTGTTTCCGACGTTCGTGTGGAAATGCGAGTTGGCCCCCGAGGTGTACCGGCCGATCAATGCCACGGTCCTGAGCTGCCTCAACGAGATGCGGCGCGGCCTGCCGCCACTCGAGCGCGGCGAGGCGTGGCAGTCGGGGCACGGGCTGCACAAGCTGGGAATTCTGTGCGACCTGGTGTCGTGTATCGATGCGGCGGCGGATGCTGTGCTGGCCTTCCTGCGCATTGGCAGCGGCAACGTCTCGATTACAGGGTGCTGGGCCAACGTCAATGCGCCGGGCGCGAGGCACCCCATGCACGCCCATCCGAATAACTTCCTCAGTGGCGTCTACTACGTCCAGGTGAACGAGGGGGGCAACACCATCAATTTCCATGATCCGAGAGCGCAGGCGGCCGTCATCCGGCCGCCGGTCACCGCGCTGACCGCCTACAACACCGATCAGGTGGTCACGACGGTGAGCACCGGAACCGTCATCGTCTTCCCCGCGTGGCTGCAGCACTCGGTAGACGCGAACCAGAGCCCGTCGCCAAGAATCAGCGTCAGCTTCAACGTCATGTTCGCCTCGTTCGCGGAGACCATGTGCGAACCGCTATGGGGAGAGCAGTAAGATGCGACGGCCACGCTCGCCAGTGACCAGCATGAATCGACAGCGGAAGGCGCAACGTCGGTGGTCGCTTCGCCCTGCCTCGCAGTGCTGGCACAAGCCGCCACAGCATGGGGCTTTTCTCGCACGACCTTGTTTGCGGTCAGCTATGCCATCGGCGGCTCAAATTCCCAAGTGCCCGCGCTGCGCCACGCCACGCCACACGCCGACCTCCAAGGTGCCGCCTGGCGTGTGTTTCGACGTTTCTCGACGGTGTGCCGGTGAACGACGAGAAATCCTCGCCGAGCCTTCATCAAGCGCTCTCACCACACGACTAGGCTCTCGCCCGATTGATCGGAACGTCCGGCTGGATTTTGAAGACGAGCCGCCGGTGAGCTTCGCGCAGACTGAATTCAACCGCGTCGGGCGAGGGTGCACGCGCGAAAATGAAGCCCAGGTAGCTGGCACCTTCCGGCGGCGGCGCGATGACCTGACCCGGCCTGGCGGTGACCTGGATGTCGGTGATGCCGCAGACTTGCAGCGCGCTATCGACGTCGTGCGCGCCATGGAAGATACCGCGTCCGGGAATCGGTATCATCATCACGCCGCTGGCCTGGTCGTGTCGCGGCTGCGGCAAAGGCCGGTCCAGGGCGTGGCGCAGGATCAATTCTTCCAGGCTCATGCCAAGCGCGTGCCGCAGAATCCTGCCGCACAGCCCGCCGATCGAGCGCGCGGCAATTTCCAGCAGCCACACGCCTTGTTCGTTCACGCGCATTTCGGCGTGCACGGGCCCGCTCGTGAGCCCGGCCAATGTACATGCACGTTGCGTTGTTCGTGCGATCGCGTCCTGCCTGGCCTGCGGCAGGCGCGACGGCGTGACATACAGCGTTTCCTCGAAATAAGGGCCGTCCATCGGATCGGGTTTGTCGAACAGCGCCAGCACGCGCAACCGTCCGTCTTCGAGCAGCCCCTCCAGCGCAAGTTCGCGGCCGGCAATGTAGCTCTCCACGATCAGTCCGAGCCTGGCGGCGTCGCGATCCGCTTTGGCCTGTATCCCGCGCACCCATTGCACGGCTTGGCCGAACGCCAGCGGCGTGTCGGCGCGGATGACGCCCGCGGCTCGCCGGAAAGGCGGCGCGCTTTGACGACCACCGGAAACCCGAGCGGCGACCGCAGGGTCGCGGTTTGCACGTCGTTGCCGAGGTCATGGAAGGCCGGACAGTTGAGGCCTCCGCTCTGCAGCAAGCGGCGAAACGCCAACTTGTCGCGCGTCAGCCGCACTGCCGCGGGAGTATTACCCGGCAGGCGCAAGCGTTCGCGCAGCAAGCGCCGCGAGTTCCAGGCCGGCGTCGTCCACCGCCAATGCCGCGTCCGGCTTGCGCCCCAGAGCCGCCAGCACCTGCTGCACCGCGACCTCGGGCTGGTCGAACGGCACCGCAAGAATCGGACTCATTCCCCATAGTGGCGCAAGTTGATGGCAATTGTTCGCTGCGGTGATGATCTCCACATCGAGTGTTCTCGCGGCGGCGAGGAAATTGTCGTTGCGGTAACTCGCGGTCGGCAGCAGCAGGAGAACGCGCTTCATGGCCGACGGCTCAAAAACTTTGCAGCTGCTGCTCGGTCGGCTCGGCGCAGCAGTACCAGGGCTCGGAAAGGCGGGCAATGGGTTCGCCGAAATCCGTCCGGGCGAGCTGCGGTACAGGGAGTCCGAGCGCGTCATGGGCAAGCCGCCAAATTTGTTCGAACACGTCGCTGCGCGCCTTACCGTTGCGATCGCCTTCCGCGACACAGCACTGCACCACCTGCTGCAAGGCGTCCACCCGCGGATCGGCGTGCCGCCACGGATAGCCGAGCAATTTCGCGTCGAATGCCTCGATCACGTCCTGGAAACCAGGCAAGCTGGAGCAAATAGGAGCCTTGCGGCACGAGAAGGCGAATGCAAAGTTGTATCGGTGGCACGGCGTGAACCAGATGTAAACGCACGAGCGTCTCGCAGCAGATCGACGTAGCCCGGGAGCGTCGTCCAGGGCGTGAAGGGCACAAACGTCGGCGCCAGGTCGATGCGCGCTTCACGGCACAGTCGCAAAGCGCGCTCGAAATCGGCGCGCGTGTGATTCTTGGCGAGATGTTCCAGCACCTCGTCGTCCACCGACTCGACCGCCGACGTAAGAAACAGACAACCCGCCGTCTTGAGGCGGGGAAGCAGTGCGGCGTGATCGATGAGGTGCTGGATCTTGATGGTGGCGTCGAAGGTTAGTTGAGGATACCTGGCGTGCATCGTCGTAATGACCTTCATCGCATGGGTCGGGCCATTGAAGAAATCCGGGTCGCCGAAGGAAACATGTTCGGCGCCGGCTTGCACCTGCTGGGCGATGTCCGCCAGCACCACGTCGACCGGCACCACGCGGAACTTGCCCTGATAGACCGGCACGACCGGGCAATGGCGGCACAGATGCTTGCAGCCTCGACTGGCCTCGACGAACCCGAGCGTCTTCCTTTCGCCGTCCGGCAAGATCAGGTGGGCGTAGCGCTGGAGGCGGCGGCAGGCCGGAGCGATCAGGGGTCGTGAACTCGATCCTGGCGCGACTCACGACCGGCTCGACTTGCACATCGCATGTCTCTCCGGCGCGCAGCCGGCGAGCCAGGCTGACCAGCCGCGGTTCGAATTCACCACCGAGGATGGTCTTGACGCCGAGGTCACGCAGCCGCATCCTGGTTCATCGGCGCATACAGGCCGTACACGCACAGATGCGCGTGCGGCACGATGTCGCGAATGCGCGGGATCGCTTCGACGGCGATCCGCGTGGCGGTGTGCATGCCGACGTACACCGCGACCAGCCCGGCACCCGCAAACAATGCGGGGTCGAGTCTTTGCAGCGAAAGGTCGATACATCGGACGTCGAACCCGGCCTGTTTCAACCATGCGCACGGCTCGGCCAGCGCGAACGGTTGCCGTCCGAGTTCGTATGGATTGATCAGAACGACCGTGAACGACGCCGCGGCGCACGCCCGCGGGTCCTCGCTTGGGCGGTCAAGCAGGCAGGGATCGTCGCGATTGTCCACGCGCGGCTATTTCGACTTCGGGCGGTCCGGGAACGCGCCCGGGAGGGGCTCGCGGCTCGCCCCTGCAGCTTCCATGCGCCGCAGGTAGGTTCGCCACATCTCGTCCTGGTTCACCCCCAGCGTGTAGAAATAATCCCACGAATAAATGCCGGTATCGTGTCCATCGGAAAAGACCGGTTGCACCGCATACGCTCCCACCGGATCGAACTGGGTGATCTCGATGTTCTTCTTGCCGATCTGCAGCACTTCCTGTCCCGGCCCGTGGCCCCGCACCTCTGCCGAAGGTGAGTAGACTCGCAGGAACTCATACGGCAATGTGAATCGTTTGCCGTCGGAAAAGGCGATCTCCAGCACGCGGGACTTTTGATGCAGCTTGATTTCCGTCGGTGACGGAGCGTCCTTGCTCAAGCCTGCCATGGGGTTCCCTCTCTTCAGCTGATTCGATGCGGGGATCAATCCCAGCGATCGTCGCGCACCTGGATCTGCCCCGCTTCTACGCGCACCGGGAAAGTGTCGGTCGGCTCATAAGCGGGAGCGGTCAGGGCCGCGCCGGTGCGAATGGAAAAGCGCGCGCCGTGGCGCGGGCACACGATCTCCTCACCTTCGACCGTACCGCCCGTGAGCTGCCCGGCATCATGGGTGCAGACGTCTGCTATCGCGAAAAACTGGCCGCCGAGGTTGAATACCGCGATTTGCGAATCGTTCACGTCCACCACCCGGAACTCGCCCGGCGCGAGCTCGCCTTCGCGCGCCACCGTCACCCATTCGCTCATGCGTTCAGGAAACCGGAACCGTGGATGATTGGCGCAGGTCTTCGGTTTCGACCGGCTCCTAGACCGCGAAAACCTCGATGTCGGGCTCGATCGACTTCACCAGATTCTCGATGCCCATGAGCGTTCCCGAGATCGAACTGGGACAGCTGCCACACGCCCCCTGGTAATGTACGGCGAGCCTGTTGCCTTCCAGGCCGATCACGTATAGATCGCCACCATCGCCCTGCAAATAGGGACGGATGTGCTCATCGAGCAGCGCATTGATCATGTCGAGGCGTTGCTGATCATCGGGACTCAGATCGGCGACCGCCGTGGAAGCTGCCGCCACCGTGGCGGCAGTCTGCGCGGCAGCCGCCGGCGCGGCGCGGAGCGGCTCCGCAATCCTTCGCGTCAACTCCTGCCAGTCGGCGCCGCCATCCTGCGTCACCGTGAGCCAATGATCGATGTAGAACACGTTCGTCACATGCGCGATGTCGAACAATGCCGCCGCGAGCGGGTCGTTCTTCGCCTCCTCGGCGCTTTCGTACGAACGCTTTATGCCCCAAGTCAAAGGCTCCCTGAGGACGAACTTCCGCGCGTTCGGATTGGGCGTACCTTCGATTTCGGCGATTCTCGGCATTTGACAGTCCGGGTTCAGGCATCGCCGATCGAGGCGTGCATCGGATCGTCTTCCGTCTCGGTCGATGTGCTTGCCATCGAGTTGAGCGCGGCGTGCAGCGTATGCCACGGCAGGATCGCGCACTTGACGCGCGTCGGCAGATCGCGCACGCCAGCGAATACCGCGAGCCGACCGATGTGGTGAAGGCCATCGACGCCGCGCTTTCCGGTCGCCATGTCGCGAAATTCCTGGATGAGCGTTTCCGCGTCCGCGCGCGACTTGCCCTTGACGCTGACGGTCATCATCGACGCCGACGCCTTGCAGATCGCGCACGACTCCCCCTGAAACGCGATGCCGCCGATGCGCTCGCCGTCGAACTCGAGCGCCACGCGGATGTGATCACCGCAAAGTGGATTGTGGCCTTCCGCACTATGACTCGCGTGCTCGAGCGCGCCGTAATTACGCGGCTTCCTGTTGTGGTCGAGGATGACCTCCTGATAAAGGGCTTTGGGGTCGGCCATCACGCAAACACCTTTTGCACGGTGCGAACGCCGGCGATCAGCGCATCGACCTCGGCCATGCGGTTGTAGAACGCGAACGAGGCGCGAGATGTGGCCGGCACGCGAAAACGCTGCATCACTGGCTGCGCGCAATGATGGCCGGTTCGCACCGCGATGCCCTCCTGATTGAGGAGGGTGCCGACGTCATGCGGATGCACACCGTCCAGCGCGAACGACAGCACCGCGGCCTTCTTCGCGGCAGTGCCGATGATGCGTACGCCGCGGATGCGATTCATCTCATCGGTCGCGTAATCGAGCAAGGCGCATTCGTGTGCGGCGATGGCGTCCATGCCGATCGCCGACAGGTAGTCGATCGCGGCGCCCAGCCCGATCGCCGCCGCGATCGGTGGCGTACCTGCCTCGAATTTGTGCGGAATGGTGTTGTAGGTTGTCTTCTCGAAGGTCACCGACAGGATCATGTCGCCGCCGCCCTTGAAAGGCGCCATTCGTTCGAGCAGCGCGGCTTTGCCGTAGAGCACACCAATGCCCGTGGGGCCGCAAAGTTTGTGGCCCGAGAACGCGTAGAAGTCGCAGTCGAGATCATGCACGTCGACCGTCATGTGCGGCACCGCCTGCGCGCCGTCGACCAGCACCGGCACGCCGCATGCATGTGCATACGCGATCATGCGTTTGACCGGATTGATGGTGCCCAGCGCATTGGAGACGTGCATCACGCCAACAAACTTGGTGTGGGCATTGAACAGCTTCTCGTATTCCTCGACCAGCAGCTCACCGGCATCGTTGATCGGCACCACGCGGATCTTCGCGCCCTTCTCTTCCGCCAGCATCTGCCACGGGACGATGTTCGAGTGGTGTTCGAGCGTCGTGAGGATGATTTCGTCGCCGGGCCCGACGAATTTTCGGCCATAGCCGTGCGCAACCAGATTGATCGCATCCGTGGTGCCGCTGGTGAAGATCACTTCGCGGTCTTCGCGCGCGTTTATGAAGCGCTGCACTTTGCCGCGCGCCTCCTCGTAGGCGGAGGTCGCGGTTTCCGACAGGTAATGCACGCCGCGGTTCACGTTGGCGTGTTGCGTCGTCTGGTAGCGCACCAGGCGGTCGATGACCGCCTGCGGCATCTGGCTCGACGCCGCGTTGTCGAGATACACGAGCGGCTTGCCGCCGATTTCGAGCCTTAGGATCGGAAAGTCGGCTCGGATCCGCTCGACGGGAAACGCAGGCGCCGGTCGGGCTTGCAGTGCGGTCCGGATTGCGATCATGGCTTGCACGCGGTCTGTTCGAGTACGGTGCGCTCGAGCCAGAGCTTGAGCGAGGCGACGGGGATGCGGGCGACGATCTCGGCGCCGAACGCATACGTGAGGAGGTTGCGCGCCGCTGCCTCGGAAAGTCCGCGGCTCGTCAGATAGAATACCGCCTCATCGTCGAGTTGGCCGACGGTGGCGCCATGCGCGCACTTGACGTCGTCGGCAAAGATCTCGAGCTGCGGCTTGGTGTCGACGCGCGCTTTCGGAGTCAGCAGCAGGTTGCGACTCGACTGCGACGAGTTGGTGCGCTGAGCGTCTGGGCGTACGATGATTTTTCCATTGAACACCGCGTGCGCGGCGCCGCCAGCGATGCATTTGTGCAGTTGGCGGCTGACGCCGTGCGGCTTCGCGTGGTCGATGCAGGTATGGGTGTCGGCGAGCTGGCGCTCCCCGATCAACGCGAGCCCGTCGATCGTGCATTCGGCGCCTTCGGCCGTATGGAGCACGTTCAGGTCGTACCGGGAAATCCGCGCACCAAGCGCGACGCTGACTGACCGATAGTGGCTCGCATTCGCGAGCGACACGGCACAGTTCGCGATGTGAAACGCCTGGCCGCTGTCCCGCTGTACCCGGATGTGGTTGACCTGCGCACCATCGCCGAGCGCGATCTCGGTCACGGCATTGGTGAAATAGGTCTGCGGCTGCAATGCGACGTAGTCCTCGACCACCGTCACCGCGCTGCCCGATTCGGCCACCAGCAGGCAACGCGGGTAGTTTGCAGCGCCCGCTTGCGTCGCGACGAACAGCAGGTGCACCGGCGCGCCCGCCGCTACGTCGCGCGGCACGACGACCACCGCGCCGTCGTGCAAAAACGCCGTATTGAGCGCCGCGAACACGTTGTCGCGGAATTCCACATGACGGCCCAGGTGCCGGTCGACCACCGCTGCGTGCGCGGCCCCTGCGACCGACAAGTTCGCAACCACGACGCCGCCGTCGAGGGCGATGCTGGAGAGTTCCGGCGCGTGGACTCCATCGATGAACACGAGTCGGGTCGCCGCTTCCGCGATCCGAAAGCGCTCGACGTCCGCCGACTTCAGGCCGACGGGCGTGCGCGCGGGCTGGAACGACAGCTTGGTGAGCGGTGAGAGATCGGTGAAACGCCACTCCTCGTCACGGATCGTGGGTACCGTCAGGACGCCGACTCGGTCGACGGCCGCCGCGCGCAACTGGTTGAGCCACGGCAACGGGCTCGCGGGCAACCGTGGCTGTCGGGCAAGCAGGCTATCGAGATAGCCAGCGGCGAAACTTGGCGTCGCGCTCATGCGGTCGCCTTTGCGGCGGCTCCATGCTCGGCGCCGACCCAGTCGTACCCGCGCGTTTCGAGCTCGACCGCGAGTTCCTTGCCGCCGGTCATGACGATGCGGCCCGCATCCATTACGTGCACGTAGTCGGGCACGATGTAGTTGAGCAGTCGCTGGTAGTGCGTAACCAGCACGATCGCGTTTTCGTTGCTGGCAAGCTGGTTGATGCCGCCGGCGACAACCCGGAGTGCGTCGATGTCGAGGCCGGAATCGGTCTCGTCGAGGATCGCGAGGCGCGGCTCCAGAAGCGCCATCTGCAATATTTCATTGCGCTTCTTCTCGCCCCCGGAAAAGCCTTCGTTGACGCTCCGGTCGAGAAAATCCGGATTCATTTCCAGCAGCTTCATCTTTCCGCGCACGAAATCGTCGAACTCGAGCGGGTCGAGCTCGTCGTGGCCGCGCTCCGCCTGCACCGTGTTGTAGGCGAGTCGCAGGAACTGACTGTTGGCGACGCCGGGAATCTCGACGGGGTACTGAAAGCCGAGAAACACACCCGCACGCGCACGCTCCTCGGGCTTGAGCTCGAGCAGGTTTCTCCCCTCGTAGAGGACCGTGCCGCCCGTTACAACGTAGGAGGGATGACCGGCAAGCGCCTTGGCGAAGGTGCTCTTGCCGGAGCCGTTCGGCCCCATGAGCGCGTGCACTTCACCGCATCTGACCGTGAGGTCGATGCCCTTGAGTATGTCGATGCCGTTCACGGTAGCGCACAATCCGCGCACCTCGAGCAAAGTCCTGGCGTGTTGCTGGATCATCCGACGCTTCCTTCGAGTTTCAATCCGAGCAGCTTGGTCGCCTCGACCGCAAACTCCATCGGGAGCTGTTGGAACACGGTCTTGCAGAATCCGTTGATGATCATCGATACCGCTTCCTCGGCGCCAATACCGCGTTGCGCGAAGTAGAAGAGCTGGTCCTCGCCGATCTTCGACGTCGACGCCTCGTGTTCGACCGTGGCGCTGTTGTTGTTCACCTGGATGTAAGGAAACGTGTTGGCGCCGCATCGGTCACCGATAAGCATCGAGTCGCATTGCGAGTAGTTGCGCGCACCGTCGGCTTTCGCGCCGATCTTGACCAATCCGCGGTAGCTGTTGTTCGAATGGCCGGCAGAGATGCCCTTGCTCACGATGGTGCTGCGCGTGTTCCTGCCGATGTGGACCATCTTGGTGCCGGTATCGGCTTGCTGATGATTGTTGGTGAGCGCAACCGAGTAGAACTCGCCAATCGAGTTGTCGCCGACCAGCACGCAGCTCGGATACTTCCAGGTGATCGCCGAGCCGGTCTCGACCTGCGTCCAGGAGATTCGCGAGTCGACGCCTTTGCACAGGCCACGCTTGGTGACGAAATTGTAGATACCGCCCACGCCCTTTTCGTCGCCCGCATACCAGTTCTGCACCGTCGAGTACTTGATGTCGGCACGGTCGAGCGCCACCAGCTCGACCACCGCCGCATGCAGCTGGTTGGTGTCGAATTTCGGCGCAGTACAGCCCTCGAGATACGACACCGAAGCGTCCTCCTCGGCAACGATCAGCGTGCGCTCGAACTGCCCCGAGTCCTGGGTATTGATACGGAAATAGGTCGACAGGTCCATCGGGCATTTGACGCCTTTGGGGATGAAGCAGAACGAGCCGTCCGTGAACACGGCCGTGTTGAGGGCCGCGTAGTAATTGTCGCCGGTGGGAACGACTGTACCGAGGTACCTTTGCACCAGCTCCGGATGCTTCTGAACGGCTTCGGAGATCGAGCAGAAGATGATGCCGACTTCGGCCAGCTTCTCTTTGTACGTGGTCGCCACAGACACGCTATCGAAAATCACGTCGACGGCGACTCCGGCCAGGACCGCCCGCTCGTTCATCGGCACGCCGAGCTTCTCGAAGGTGCGCAGTAGCTCGGGGTCGACCTCGTCCATGCTGTTCAGCTTCGCCTTCGCCTTTGGCGCCGAGTAGTAGCTGATCGCCTGGAAATCGATCTTCGGATAACGGACGTTCGGCCACGTCGGCTCGTCCATCTCGAGCCATTGCCGGTAAGCCTTGAGACGGATTTCGAGCAGCCACTGGGGTTCGTTCTTCTTGATCGAAATCAGCCGGATCGTGTCTTCGTTGAGCCCTTTGGGCGCAACGTCGGACTCGATATCGGTAACGAACCCGTGCTTGTAGGGCTGATTGACGAGACTTTGCAGTACCGTGGTCATTGGAATCGCTCCGACATCTTCCAGAGCCCGAATCGGCCTTGCATCATTGCGACTGGGGTTTGGCGACTTCCTTCACGCTGAAGCTCTCACCGCAGCCACACGTGCCGACACGCATGCCCAGGCCCTTGCCGCGACGCACCAGTTGATCCTTGATTTGCCGTGCCGCGCTTTCGGTCAATGTGATGGCCATCGTCATTCCTCCGGGAAATCAAGCTGAAACCGCGGCGCAGTCGCGCTTCGGCATGCTCTCGCGCATGTCTTGCACTGGCGCGGCGTCGGTCGCCTTCGCTTTCTGGGCGTCGACCAGTTGCCTCAAAGTCACTCCGCCCAGATAGTCCAGGATGTGCTCATTGAGCTTTGCCCACAGATCGTGCGTGATGCATTTCCTGTCGTCGTGGCAGTTTTCCCTGCCGCCACACTGCGTCGCGTCAATGGGTTCGTCGACCGCAAGGATGATCTCGGCTACTGACACCTGCGCCATGTCCTTGGCGAGGCGATAGCCGCCGCCCGGACCGCGCACACTGTCCACGAGTGCGCGGCGGCGCAATTTGGCGAACAACTGCTCGAGATACGAAAGCGAAATCTTCTGGCGCTGGCTGATTTCCCCGAGCGTCACAGGGTCAGTGCCAGTTTGCATTGCGAGATCGATCATCGCGGTGACTGCAAAACGCCCTTTGGTCGTCAGCCTCATCGCATGCCTCTCTTAGAAATCAATAAGCTACGTCAGTCGAATCAATAGCTGATTGAGTTAACCAACTATATGAAACTTGAGTAAATTAGTCAACTTTCTTCGCCGGAAGTTCCCATCGAGCCAACTCTCAAGCCCCACGACACGCCCGCATGCTCATCTCGATCGCGGCTGCTGCCGACCATGCAGAACAGCGAGGGACCGTTCGGCGGCCGCGACGGCCATCGCCCCCGGCGGCGCTGGTCGACGCCCAGCTTGCCGCGATGCTCGGCCGATTGCCTTGCTTCGCGATGCGGTGTGCGAATGGATTCAGGGTCTATGTGACAGGCGCGCTGGCGCCGCGAAAGCCGAAGAAGGGTAACGGGCTTCCGTTGTGTTAACGGCCCCGGCTCCCGCCACCGAACCTATTCCGAACCCGAACCGCCGGGGTTGCCGGTCGGGGTCCCGGGTCTTCGATTCAGGCAAAAACGCTTTGCGACATCGGCGCCGAGCCCTTTCCGAACTCGACGGGCACTGCGCTGACCGGGCTCAAACGACGACATCCTCGCTTCGCGCCTCCGCCGCGAATGTGACCGCCTGCGACCGAGCGGACGGATGGAATTCTCAAGAGCAGACGATCAATGGATCAACGATTCTCCGTGTCCGGAGATGCCCAGAGCAATGCTCAGCTCCGCTCCCCGGTAATGTAGTGTTTGAGCTGTTCGATGATGAATTTCTGTTCAGAGATGATGTCTTTCACCAAGTCCCCGATGGAAATAAGTCCGACGAGCGTGCCGCCGTCCATGACGGGCAAGTGACGCAGTCGGTTTTCCGTCATCAGCACCATGCATTCGTCGCTCGTGTGATCAGGGCGCACATACATCACCGACGACGTCATGATGTCGCAAACGGGGGTTGCTTTCGACGATCGCGCCATGAGGATGACCTTTCGCGCGTAGTCGCGTTCGGTAATGATTCCGACCACTTGCTCGCCATCCATCACCACGAGCGCGCCAATGCTCTTCTCTGCCATCAGCTTGAGTGCGTCGAACACCGAGGCATTGGGAGCGATGGTGAAGACGGTCGGGTCAGGTTTCGACTTGAGAATGGTGGCTACGGCTTTCATGCGTGATCCGCTATGGACGCGAGAATGGCGCCCCATTGCGCCGATCTCGTCTGAACAAGATTGGCTCAATTCCGAATTCGACGCGATCCTCCGAAACGAAAGCCCCGCGTCTGCGGGGCCCCAGCCAAAGGTGGTTGGCGTCGTACTGCATCAGGCCGGAATCGACCCGTAGTCCTCGATCGATGTCTCGGGCGTAACTGGCTGAGCCGGCGCTACAGGCTCACCTTGCTTCTTCTCCGGACTCACGGCCTTGCGTTCCTTCCGCGCCAAGTCTGCGGAGTGCAGCTTCCACGACCATTCGCTGAACTCGTAACACATGACGGACTCCTTTCCGTTCCAACGCCAGCGTCTTCCCTCGCGCCTTCTTCGAGTTATGGCGGCATGCTACGCCTCGACGCGGAGCGATGTCCATGCAGTCAGCGACGTGAAACAAGCCGGGTCCGCTGCTTTGCACGCCATTGGAACTGATCGACCGCTTCGCCGCATAGATGCCGCCGCTGCATCCACGGCCACCGCTATTTCGTTGCCATTACGCGAACGGCCGCTCGCGGGGAATCTTCCGCGGCGGCCTCGAACGGCAGGAATTGGCTGAACTGAGACACGGCTGGCCGGCAACGAAACCCGTTGCGGTACTCACGGCCAGGCGACGGGGCAGGCGGGCAGTGGCCCGGCCCTGGCTAAGTCACCTGGGCCATTGCCCGGTTGGAACTACCCGGGATTCCGGAGTCAGGTCAAGCGCGCGCCCCGCACCGTTTCACGCACCTCTGCGCGCCCTGCGAGCGTCCAATAGAGAACTGCTGCAGAAATGCCAAAGATCAAGTGGGCCGTCAATGTCGTCCAACCGCGCGCCTCGGCGAACCACGGGAAAAACCGAACCAAGCCGTGGAAGTTGACGAGGTAGATAACGAGACCGAACACCGCGCCGGTCAGTGTTGCAATACCGATTGTGGAATCCAGGCGCAACGGCGCGCTGATCGCGACGAGGACGACTCCGGACGCGACGCCAAGCGCATAGTGCGTGGCGAGTGCGATAGTGACGACGTCCACACTGAACTTGGACGATTCCAGCGCCTGCGGCCCCATTACGATGGCGGCGATCATGTGCGACGTGGCCCACGGACCCGCGCCGGTGACGGCGATGGACCAGAGCATGTCCACCACCATCAGGATCGCGCCGGCCGCGAACCCCGAAACGGCTGCCGTGGTCCAGTTCGGCCCGCGACGTTCACGCTGATGCGCATTTATGCGATCCACGATGCCACCTCCGAGATGACAGGGAAGGTCCTGCTGCCGCTCACCAACCGCCACGTTGCGTGGAACAACTCGAGAACCTGCTCCACGTAATTCACCGAGACTGGCGACGCGCCTTCGCGGTGAATCCTCATGCATCCTGCTGCAATCGCCCGACCCAATGACGACCATGACACTTCTGCGCAAGGGCCTTTTCGCTGCGCCAGACGACGGTTCGGTTCGACGCACGATTTCTACACCCTGCGCGGTCGAACTTCAACCGCAAGACCATATGCTCGGTAGAGCTTAATGCCACGGATAGCCATAATAGCAACATGGAATTCGAAGCCGGCTTCTTTGCCGCGACGGCAATCTCTTCGTTGCCTCCGGAGGGGTGATCCGGTAAGGTTCTTCGCCATATCCTAGGGCGAACGGGACGCGCGGATTGTGAAGAACACGCTTCACCTCGCAGCGAGCTCGCGAACGGCATTCGGTGCATGGCCGCCGCCGCCGCGATGAGTGCTCCATCGTCGGCGGTTTCGTCAGCCACACGCCGGCATCGTCTCGTTGCCGAGGCGGCGATATTTCTGCAATTGACCAAGCCGAGAGTGATCACGCTTATCGTGTTCACGGCCGTGGTCGGCATGCTGCTCACACCCCCGGGTTCGTTGACGCCGGACGTCTTCGTACTCGCTACGTTGGGCATCTCGCTGGCGGCGGGTGCGGCCGCTGCCTTCAACCACGTCCTGGACCGGCGGACCGACGCGATCATGGCGCGCACGCGTTGCGCGCCCGCTGCCCACCCGCCGGTTGTCGGCGCGGCAGGCGGTTGTATTCGCCGCCACACTTGCGACGCTCTCCGTGGTGACTCTCGTGCTCGGCGTCAACGCACTGACGGCCGTCCTGACGATGTGCGCCCTCGTCGGCTACTCGGCGATCTACACCGTCTTCCTCAAGCCGCTCACACCGCAGAACATCGTCATCGGCGGCGCCGCCGGCGCCGCACCGCCGGTCCTGGGATGGACCGCGGTGACCGGAGAAATCAGCGTCGACGCATTGCTGCTGTTCCTGATCATCTTCACATGGACTCCGCCGCATTTCTGGTCGCTGGCGCTGTATCGGGAGAAGGAGTACGCGAGCGCGGGGATTCCCATGCTTCCGATCACGCACGGCAGCAGGTTCACGCGCGGGAGCATACTTTTCTACACCGTCGTCCTCTCGGCCGTCGCCATGCTGCCGTTCGCGACCGGGATGTGTGGAATCGCCTACCTGGCTGGCGCCGTCGCATTGAGTGCGCGGTTCCTCACCTACGCCTGGCGACTGTACCGCGACTACAGCGACGCCCTCGCGCGGAGGACGTTCAGGTTCTCGATCCAGTATCTCGCCGCACTGTTCGCGCTGCTGCTGCTGGACCGCTACGGCAGCGCGTTCGTCGCAGCCCTTCCATCCCTTGTTCGTCGTTTTACGCCCGTGACCCGCGGGCGAATGTCCGAGCAGGCGCGGTAACCACGATAACGAACCGGAGGATCACACGATGAAGTTGCAACGCCACTACTTGATCAGCGACAACCTCGACGATCTGGAGGTCATCGAACAGCAATTGGAGGCGGCGGGCATCTCCACACCGCAGATCCACGTGCTGAGCCTGAGCGACGCGGACGTGGCAAAGCATGCCAGCCTCCATGAGGTCCAGTCATTCATGAAGAGCGATATCGTCCACTCGACGACCCTTGGCGCCCTGGTTGGCATCGTCGCGTCGGTACTGGTTCTGGCAGTCGCACATCTCGCCGGCTGGACGCAAACCGCGGCGGGCTGGGTGCCATTCGTCTTCCTTTCCGTCATCCTGCTCGGGTTCTGCACTTGGGAGGGAGGGCTCGCCGGAATCCAGACGCCCCAACCACAACTTCACGCGTTTCGATCAGGCCCTGAAGGACGGCAAGCATGTCTTCTTCGTCGACCTCGAGCCCAGCCAGGAGGTGGTGCTGGAACAGGTGCTCCGCTCACATGGCGGGGTCGAGTCGGCGGGAACCGGAGCGCCTGCGCAACACTGGATCGTGACCCTTCAGCAGAAACTCGGAACCATTCGCCACGCGTGAGGCGGGACGATCTTTGCCCAATGGCTCAGGAGCCCGCGGCGCGCTATGGTTTCGCCGGTTCCTGCGAGACCGGTTCCGAAAAACGTGCCGCGCGTGAGGAACGTGTAGTCCCCCTCGAGCGCGCCGATGCCCAGCAGCACCAGCAGCAGCAGTGGCGGAATCACGATCGCGTACATCAGCGCCAGCCGTTCCCACAGCATGTGCATGAAGACGGCGACGATCAGTCCCGCCTTCAACAGCATGAACACGACGATGAGGGACCACCGGAGCAAGCCCTGGAGGTGGAAGTAGTCGACGAGGTACGACGCAATGCTGAGCACGAAAAGCAGGCCCCAGATCTTGAAATAGATGCCGAGGGGATGCTGCTGGCCCTGCGCGTGGGCAGCAGGATGTGCCTCCCCGTGTGAAATGTGATGCTCATCTGCGTGGCTCACCGGACCTCCCTGCGTGGCGATGTGGTTACCAGAGATAGAAGAACGCGAAGATGAACACCCAGACCAGATCGACGAAGTGCCAGTAGAGACCCATGATCTCGACGATCTCGTAGCCCCCTTTCCGGCCGGTCAGGAACCCTGGCCGCATGCTGATCGAGGTCGCCTCGCCGCGGTCTTCACCGCGACGATGATCAGGAAGATCACGCCGATCGTCACGTGCGTGCCGTGGAAGCCGGTGATCATGAAGAACGCCGAGCCGAACTGCGCGGCTCCCCAAGGGTTGCCCCATGGACGCACGCCCTCCAGGATCAGCTTGGTCCACTCGAACGCCTGCATGCCGACGAACGTGGCGCCGAGCGCCGCGGTCAGCAGCAGCAGGATGACGGTCGTGCGACGGTCCTTTCGATAGCCGTAGTTCACGGCCAAGGCCATGGTCCCGCTGCTGCTGATCAGGACGAACGTCATGATCGCGATCAGCAGCAGCGGGACGTTCCTGCCGAACAACGTCAGCGAAAACACCTCGCTTGGGATTGGGCCAGGGCGCCGTGGTGGAAATGCGCACCGTCATGTACGAAATCAGGAAACTGCCGAAGATGAACGTGTCGCTGACGAGGAAGATCCACATCATCGGCTTGCCCCACGGGACGTTCTTGAACGCCCGCTGATCCGACGACAAGTCCGAGACGATGCTCTGCAGGCCTTGAGTCTGCGGCAAGGAAACTGCTGTACCGGTCACGTTCTGTGGCGCCATTGACTACGATCCCCCGTACCGATGCCTGCGGAAGAAGAGCGTCACAGCGAAACGGCTGTCGTGCAGATCGACAACCCAAGGTAGTTCGACACCAGCACCGCAAACAGCACGAGCCAGACCGCGAGCAGGAAGTGCCAGTAGATCGCGCAGAGCTCGACGCCGAGCCTCAGTCTCTTGCACGTTCGCACCGCGCCATGCCCGTGCGGATGTGCGGCCCCAGGCAACGAGGCCGCCGAGGACGTGCAGGCCGTGCACCGCAGTCAACAGATAGAAGAAGCCGGTGGCCGCGCTGGTCGCGAGATAAGTAAGCCGGCGTCGCTCAGTTGCTTCCAGACGACGAGCTGTCCGACTACGAAGCCGATGGTAAGTACCCCGCCGGCGAGCAAGCCCGATCGGACCGCTTGCACGTCACCCCGGCGGGCGGCGAATACCGTCCATTGCATGGCGATGCTGGCCAGGATCAGATTCACCGAGTTCAGGGTCAGGAGCCTTGGCTGGGGCAACGGGCTCCAGTCGAGAAAGTGAATGCGCATCGCGTAGGCGCTGATGAACAACGCGAACAGCGAAGTCGCGACCGCAAGAAAGACCACCAACGCCGTCTTCGCGGTGGGCTGGGACAATACCCCGCCGTGGACGTCCTGCGCGGACGCCTGCGCCACCCATGGCTGGACGTTGACGCTTTGCTTGAGCAGCCACCAGATGACGGCGCCCATCAGCAGGGTGAGGAATAACAGGGTCGCGGTCATGTCGGTATGCTCGCGCGGCTAGGACTTGACCCAGGCACCGGCAGCGACTTCACTTGGCGGCACGTTCTGCGGAATGAAGTCGTGCCTCACACCTGGCACGCTGAAATCGTACGCCCACCGGTAGACCACCGGCAGGTCCT
Organism: uncultured beta proteobacterium; assembly: GCA_963750585.1. GTDB lineage: Bacteria > Pseudomonadota > Gammaproteobacteria > Burkholderiales > Casimicrobiaceae > VBCG01. The sequence goes on along the minus strand of CAVVRH010000008.1, from coordinate 73,338 downwards.
TGCCGAAGTTGCCATGCGCGGGCGGGGTCTCCGGCGTTTGCCACTCCAGCGACGTGGCACGCCACGGATTGCCGCCGGCAGGCTTGCCCTTGAAACAGCTCCAGACGAGGTTGAACAGGAACACGATCTGTGCGGCGCCGACGACCAGCGCCGCGATCGTGATCGCGACGTTCAGCGAATGAGCGGACTCGGGAATGAAGTTCGTGCCGCCAATCGCGTAATAGCGGCGCGGAACTCCCATGAATCCAAGATAGTGCATCGGATAGTAGATCGCGTAGCTGCCGACGAACGTGATCCAGAAATGGATCTTGCCGAGTGTGTCGTTCAACATGCGCCCGGTGATCTTTGGGTACCAGTGGTAGATCGCCCCGAACACGACCAGGATCGGCGCAATGGCCATCACCATGTGGAAATGCGCGACCACAAACATGGTGTCCGAAAGCGGCAGGTCGACGACCACATTGCCCAGGAAAAGACCCGTCAGGCCGCCGTTGACGAACGTGAAGATGAACCCGATGGCGAACAGCATCGGAACGCTGAAATGGATGTCGCCCCGCCACAGCGTAAGGACCCAGTTGTAGACCTTGATCGCCGTGGGAATTGCGATGATCAGCGTGGTCGTCGCGAAGAAGAATCCGAAGTACGGGTTCATGCCGCTGACGTACATGTGGTGCGCCCACACGATGAAGCTGAGCCCGCCGATGGCCAGGATCGCCCAGACCATCATGCGGTAGCCGAAGATGTTCTTTCGGGCATGGATGGCAATCAGGTCGGATACGATGCCGAAGGCCGGCAACGCGACGATATAGACCTCAGGGTGCCCGAAGAACCAGAACAGGTGCTGGAACAGCACCGGACTTCCGCCCCCGTAGCTCAACTGCTGGCCCTTCGAGACGATGGCGGGCATGAAGAAGCTCGTTCCCAATGTCAGGTCCAGGATCATCATGATCGCGCTGACGAACAGCGCGGGGAAGGCCAACAGCGCCAGGATCGTGGCCATGAAGATGCCCCAGATCGTCAGCGGCAGGCGCATCATCGTCATTCCGCGCGCGCGCGCCTGTAGCACCGTCACCACATAGTTCAGGCCTCCCATGGTGAAGCCGATAATGAAGAACGCGAGCGAGACGAGCATCAGGATGATCCCCAGGTTCGCCCCTGGCGTGCCGTCGAGGATGGCCTGCGGTGGGTAGAGGGTCCATCCGGCACCGGTAGGCCCGCCGGGCACGAAGAAGCTCGCAACCAGCAGCAGCACCGCGAACAAGTACACCCAGAAGCTCAGCATGTTGACGTAGGGGAACACCATGTCGCGGGCCCCTACCATCAACGGGATGAGGTAGTTCCCGAATCCCCCGAGAAACAGCGCTGTGAGCAGATACACGACCATGATCATGCCGTGCATGCTCACGAACTGCAGGTAGTTGCTCGGGTCGATGAAGGCGAACCGGCTGGGGAATCCCAGCTGCAGCCGCATCAGCCACGACAACACGAGCGCCACCAGACCGATCCCGATCGCGGTGATCGCGTACTGGATGGCGATGACCTTCGCGTCCTGACTCCAGATGTACTTCCCGATGAAGGTCTTCGGGTGGTAAAGCTCGACCTCCGCGGCCTCCGGCGGCGGCGCGTAGTCGGATTCGTCATGCGCGACGTAAGTAGACATCGACATTCCCTCTTCGCTGGTTCCGATGGCCTGTTCCCTCGGGACGTTCAGACAGCGATTCTCGTTGTCGGCGATCCGCTTCTTCGGCCTTCCGATCGGTGTCGCGCCGCATCGGAACGCGTGTCAAAGGGCATTGATGTAGGCAACGAGGTCGTTGATTGCCTGATCGTCGACGAGCATGGCGGCGATGAGCGCCATCTGTGACCCGTGCATGTCCTGCGGATGCGAACCGCGTATACCCGCGCGGAAGTTCTTGAGTTGCGTGACCATGTACCAGTCGCTCATGCCCTTGAGCTTAGGGGCGTTCGTCGCTTCGTTGCCCCGTCCGTCGGGGCCGTGACAGGCGCCGCAGGTCACATATCGCTGCTGGCCGTTCCTCGCGTCCCCCTTCACCGTGGCGGGCGCGGCATGGTCGGGCAGCGTCTTGATGTAGGCGGCGACGTTGTCGATGGCGGCGTCGTCCGCCAACACCGCCGCCATCGGCGCCATGACCTTGCCGAACGTGTCCTTTTCCGTGCGTTCCGCGGGCACCCTGCTTGAAATGCGCAAGTTGCCGCTTGACGTACCACTCCCCCTGGCCGGCCAGCTTCGGTGCATTGAGCGAGACATTGCCTTCGCCCTGCGCACCGTGGCAGGCCGCACACACCGCGTAGAGCGCCTGGCCGGCGGCCGGATCGCCGACCGGCCGAGCCTGCAACTGCGCATAGGTCGGCTGCCGATCCAGCCAATCCTGAAACGCCGCGCTCCTCGTCGACCACCATCCTGCCGCGCATCGCGAAGTGGCCGATGCCGCAAAGCTCTTCGCAGAGGAGATCGAAGGTCCCGGTTCGCGTGGGCGTGAACCACGCATGCGTGACCAAGCCCGGCACCAGATCCATCTTGACGCGTATCTGCGCCACCGAGAAGTTGTGCAGGACGTCCTTGGAGCGGAGCAGCAACTTGATCGGCTTCCCGAGCGGTAAATGCACCTCCGGATTCGCGACCAGGACGTCGTCCTGTCCGTTAGGATCCGTCGGATTCATTCCGAACGGGTTGTCGCTGCTGACGAACTGCGCGTCGACCGTGCCGAGCTTGCCGTCCTTCCCAGGGAAGCGGTACATCCAGTGCCATTGCTGCCCCATTGCCTCCACCTCGGTCGCGTCCTTCGGCACATCGACGAATCTCGCCCAGACGACCAGGCCGGGGGCCAGCATCGCGGCGACCCCCACCGCGGTCAAGACAAACAGCCACCCTTCGAGCTTCTTGTTCTCGGGTTCGTAATGCGCACGTGTGCCTGCGCGGTTGCGGTAGCGGAACACCGCCCACGCCATGAACAGATTGACGCCGACGAAGACGACGCCGGTAACCCAGAACGTGATGCTGATCGTGTGGTCGATCGCGCTCCAGTTGGAGGCAATCGGCGTGAAGTACCAAGGACTGAGGAAGTGAAACAGGACGGACGCCGCGACCAGCAGAACCAGTGCGATTGCGATGCCCATGGTCATATCCTGGTTGATGGGACCTTGGCGCGCAGATCGCGCCCTTCCGTGGGGCCTGCTTCGGCGCATTCTCAATCAAACGGCTCGTGTCGTCCACGTCCGCCAAGCCGCCCGGGCTATACCCGTAAGTACCGTCATGGGTATTTCCAGTTCGCCGCAGGCGCGCTACGTGCGCATATGCCTATCGCACGTGCGTCCCGCGAAACCTCGCCATCCACGCGCCGTAGTGGCGATCCTGGATTCACGCAACGGACGTCCATTCCCATGAATCAATCATGGTAATGGCGTATGCTCGCCGGGGCGATTTGTTCCCTTCAAGCGACGCACCAACTCGCGTTCCAGGTCAGTGGCGCACGTCGCGCACTTGCCGCACGTTGTCCGCAGGTGCGGTCTGCAAGTACTTCGCCCATGCGTCGAGCGTTGCGGTTTTCTCGGGCATGTAGTCGTGCCGATCATAGTGGTGCGCCTGCACGCCGCCGAGCCCGTGCGACTGAATCTGCGCCCGCACCTCTTTGGAAATGCCCAGGCGCGCCAGCGCGGTTTCGCAGGTGCGGCGAATGTCGCGCAGTTGGAATGGCTCGCGCACGATGCGTCGCCAATTCGGTTGCGCGAGCAGCGTCCCAGCGATCGCGGTGCATTGGTCACCCATCGTTTGCGCGGCCAGCGGATGCGACCCTTGCAGCGAAAACAGCCAAGTGCTTTTCTGCCGTGCCGCCCGATCTATACAGCGCTGTGCGACGGGTAGCGCGGCCTCCGAAATGGGAAGCACATGTACTCGCGCATGCGTGCGCCGGCCCTTGGTGTCGTGCAGCCGCAGCCTACGGGCTTGCACGTCAACGTCGGCAATAGTCGCCCGCACCAGCTGCGCCGGTCTCTGCCCGCCGAGCAGGAGCGCGAGAAGTTGCGCGTCGCGGGTAGCCGAATCGGGCTCGGCGTTGAGCGCGTCCCAATAGGCGCGCAATTCGACCTCCGACAACGTCCGCTCGCGCGCCCGGTTGAATTGTGGGAGCGCTGCTGTCGGTTGCACGGGATTGAACTCAACTGCAAAGCGCAGGAACGCGGCCGGCTCGCTCGAATCCAGCTCCGCTCGAGCGGCCAGCGCGTACGCGGCGCGCATGTACGCCCGCAATTTCGCCGCGGTGCGGCCCTTCCCTGCGTCGACTAGCGCCCGCAACAGGACGTTGACTTGCGCCGGCTTCACGTCCTTGGCGGGTAGCGTCGCAATTTCCGGGTGCGCCTGCTCGACGTGATTGCGAAACAGGTTCGCCGCGTCGCGTGCCGATTGCTTGCCCAGATTGCGCAACCGAGCGACGTATGCCGCGAACAAGCCGGCGAGCGTGGATTCGGCTTCGGCAATGCGGACGCGTTCGACCGCTTCGCGCGCTCGCTCGGCGGCCTCAAGCTCGGCGACTTCCCGTTTTTTCTGGCGATCCAGGTAGGCGCGCACGTCGCGCGATTCGGGCGCCACGTAGAGCGCCGCCAGCTGCGCCACGCGCTCCCGCGCTTGCGAGAGCGTGAACGTCGTCTCGCCGTCGCCCTTGGTGAACACCTGCGCGCCCATTGGCACACGCGGTTTTGTGCCATCGGCTTTGCTGTAGCGCCAATACCAGCGCGGAGTGCCCTCCGGGTTTGCGTACAGCTGCAACCCGCCGTGCGATCGGGGGATCGCGCCATCCGATTTCCAGATCGCGCGCCCCGTCGTTTGCGCCCTCGCAACGGCCGCCCGAATGCCCGCATCCGTGAGGATTTTTCGCGTCGCCATCATCGCCCTTTCGCCAGTCCGCTGTGTCGCAATTGCCACTTGCTTGCCACTTTTGGCGCCGTCTTTGGGTGGACTTTACCATAAGTTATTTGACAAGATATGCACATTACAACATGTTTCAATGGGAAACATGACTATTGATGGCGTCCAGCGAAGTTTAGAAAAGCAGACTAAATGCGGACTTAAAATCCGCTGTCCATCACCAGGCGCGCCGGTTCGATTCCGGCTCCGAGCATCTGGGCCCGAAACAACCGGAAAAGAACGAGCCTTGGCGCAAGGACAGCGCGATTGCTCACTCGCGCCACGTTGACCGTGCTCTGCACGGGACTACGCAACCGTAGCGGCGCGATCAGACTCCGGCAATCGGATTCTGGCGGATGAGGGAATGCACCGGTCGCACAGATCAACGCAAGCCGCGCAGATCAACGCAAGCGAGGCGATCTCGGGGTGCGAGGTATTTCAGCCGCTACATGGCATCCGGGGAATGACGCTTGCGGTGAACGAAGCGGCCAATCGCCGCTCCAACCACCACCCCTACCACGATTCCGGCAAGCCCTATGGGCTGGCTGAGCAACACTGTCAGGGTACAGCCAAAGGCCGCGCATCCGGCTACCGAAAGTCCTGCTGCTTGGCCGATTGACACGGCCACCACGAATAGCGCTGCCAAAGCCACAAGGAATCCTGCGAGGCCGCCCAAAAGAATGTACCTCTCCCATCCGGGGGCCGCTTTCATGGAACCGGCAGGGACCGAAGCTGGACGTTGTTCAGACATTTGATTTACCTCCACTTGGCTCTGGCGTGTGCAAAACCCCAGACCATTCCCTGCGACTCCGAGTACCAAACCGCGTGGCAGGCAAGAATCGGGACGCCGCAATGATGCAAGCCGACAAGACTACGGAGCGTTGCTGATGCTTACCTCTGCTGGGGTCCGCTAGCGTCTCGACAATTGCCGATCCTGCTTGGCAAAAGCGCGATGCAGACCCCTCCTAATGTGCAATGCTAGTCTTCCGTGCGCCGGGTTTCATGCGCCAAGTCAACGCCCCTCACGAATTCAAGCGAAAACTCCAAAGGCACGATTGAAATTCCTGCGCCGAAACGCCTGTTGGGCGCGGTTCGTTGTTTCCGCTGCGGGTGCCGCACGGCGATCCCGCGGCGGTGCCAAGCGCGTTCGTCACGGACGTATCGGGCCACGCGTCGAGCTCGCCCGTATCGGCGACGCCGTCATCCTGTTGCTGCACAAGCCGGTGCCGCCCGCGAAATTGCGGGCTGCGCTGCTGTACGCGCTTGCGAACGCCGCACCCCTGACAGATTGACGTCCGCCGCGCTCAGGCGTCCACCGCAACGGGCCCGCTTTTCGCGGACGAGGCGAGCATCGCGTCGATCAATGCGTGGACCGAAAGCGCACTGCGTGCGCTTGCGCGCGGCGCCCGCCGCTCTTCGATCGCGGCCGCGAAATCCCCCAGAAGCCGCGCATGCGACTCGTGCGAGAACGCCATCGGGTCCGCACCGCCCCCGCCCGCGGTCGACCCGCCTACCTCGAGATCCGGCTCGCCAGCGCGCAGCACGTGCAATCGCTCGCCTTCGAGCACGGCGCTTCCGCGCGTTCCGGCAATGTCGATGCGCTCGGGGAATCCCGGGTAAGCGGTCGACGTGGCATCGATGACGCCGAACGCGCCGTTTCGATATCGCACCGCCGCGCAGGCGATGTCCTCGGTATCGATCGCGCGAAGCGGACTCGTCCTGCAAAGTGCGCACACCTGCGATGCCGGGCCCACAAGGTCGAGCAGCAGGTCGAGCGTGTGGATCGCTTGCGTGAGCAGCACGCCGCCGGCATCTCGGGCGTGCATGCCGCGCCCGGGCTCGGCGAAGTACGAAGGCGCGCGCCACCAGCGGATCGACGCGGAAACGGACAGCAGCTCGCCAAGCCCGCCCTCGCGCAACAGCGTACGCAACGCCATGGCTCCGGGGCGGAAGCGATGCTGGAACACGACGCCGAAGGCACGGCCGGCCCCTTCGACGGACTCGACCAGTTCACGCGCCTGCCGGTAGTCGACGTCGACCGGCTTCTCGACCAGCACGTGCTTGCCGGCCTGCGCGGCGCGCAGCGCGAGCGCATGGTGCGTGCGCGGCGGCGTGATCAGCAGCATCGCATGCACTCGAGAATCTTCGAGCAACGTTTCGAGCGTGGGCACGACAGGAAAACTGTACGCACGATGGAAGGCCGAGCGCCGCTCCGCAGTCGGGCTGAATCCGCCGATCACTTCGATGCGCTCGGCGAGCTCGCGCAGCGCCAACGCATGCGGCTTGACCGCAAGCCCCAATCCGACGATTCCGAGCCCTAACCTGCCCATTGCACTTTCCTCTCGTCTGCGTCGGCCGCGCGGCGGTCCCGCGCGCGAAAGATCATCTTTAGCGATTCGCGAGTCCAATACACCGTGGATGCTACCGCCAGGGAAATCAGCCAGTCGGTCGCGTCGAGCGGAACGGTGCCGAAGCCGCGCTGCAGCGCGGGAACGTACAGGACGAGCAGCTGCAGCGCAACCGCGATCGCGAGCGAGCCCCACAGCCAGCGGTTGGGCCAGGGTCGTGCGATGGCGGAACGCTCGTCCGAGCGCACGCAAAGCGCGGCGACGACCTGGTAAAGCACGAGCGTATGGAATGCGAGCGTGCGGGCGTACGCGACATCGCCGCTGCCCTCGATCAGTCCACCGGGAAGGCCCGCGTCGAGCAGCAGCAGGGTCCCGGCTCCCATCACTGCCGCAGAAACGAGGATGCCGACCCACATCCGCGACGTGATGACCCGCAGACCCGGGTCGCGCGGCCGCTGCCGCATCAGCCCTGGTTCCACCTCATCGACGCCGAGCGCGAGCGCCGGCAGCCCGTCGGTGACGAGATTGATCCACAGAATCATCGTCGCAAGCAGCGGCAACACCAGCGCCTCGCCGCGTCCCGCAACGATACCGAGCACCCCGGCGCACGCAACGCCGAGGAACATGACGACCACTTCACCCAGATTCGTCGCGAGCAGATAGCGCAGGAACTTCTGGATATTTGCGTAGATCCCGCGGCCCTCCTCGATGGCCGCGACGATGGTCGCAAAATTGTCGTCCGCGAGCACCATCGCCGCGGCTTCGCGCGCGACGTCGGTCCCCGCCATCCCCATCGCGATGCCGATGTCCGCCGCGCGTAGCGCCGGCGCATCGTTCACGCCGTCGCCGGTCATCGCGACGACGGCGCCGTTCGCCTTCAGCGCACGCACGATGTCGAGCTTCTGTTCCGGGGCCACTCGCGCGTAGACGGCGGTGTGTTTCGCCGCCTCGCGCAGCCCTTCCGCATCGAGCCGCGAAAGCGATGCACCGGTCAGCACCGGGGCGCCGCGTGGCGCAATGCCGAGTTCGGCAGCGATCGCCGCGGCCGCCGCGGGATGGTCGCCGGTGATCATCACGACCCGCACGCCCGCTCGCTGCGCCGCAGCCACCGCCGGAGCCGCTTCGGGACGTGGAGGATCCGCCATTCCGATGACGCCGAGCCAGACGAGGCGCTGCTCGAGCGTCGGCTCGAGCATCCGCTCCCCGAACTCCGGCAGGCGGCGATAGGCGACACCCAGCGTACGCAGTCCGTCTGCGGCAAGCGCCTCGATCCGTGCCGCGATCGCACCTCGCCGTGCAGCGTCGACGGTCCGCTCTTCGCGCCCAGTCCGCTCGTGCTCGCACAATTCGAGCAGCAGGTCCGGCGCGCCCTTGACGAACAGCACATGCGAAACCGCGCCCATCCGATCCGCATGCGCGGTGCTCATGCGCTTGCGCTCGGACGAGAAAGGAATCTCCGCGAGTCGCGCGAATCGTGCATCCAGCCTGCTCCGCACGAGTCCGATCTTGCCGGCCGCCGCGTGCAACGCTCCCTCGGTTGGATCGCCGACAACGGTCCAGCGGCCGCCGTGCTCGCGCAGCTCCGCATTGCTCGCGAGCGACGCAGCGGCAAGCAGCCGCTCGACCTCGGTGCGCAGCGAACCGCGCGCGAGCGATCGACCGCCCGCCTGCACCGGCCCTACCGGCGCATAGCCCGCGCCACCGAACTCGACGCGTCCGGACGCGGTCTCGACGACCCGGACCGTCAATTCGTTGCACGTGAGGGTGCCGGTCTTGTCGGTGGCAATGACGGTCGCAGCGCCAAGCGTTTCCACCGCAGACAGTTGCCGCACGATCGCGTTGCGCGCAGCCATGCGTCGCATGCCGAGCGAGAGCACGACCGTGGTGACCGCGGCAAGACCCTCCGGGACTGCGGACACCGCCAGCGCGACCGTATACAGCAGCACGCCGACCAGCGCGGCGGTGGAGAAATCCCGCTGCAGCACGAGGATCGTCACCGCGACGACGACGGCAATCGCGATGACGATAAAGCCCAGCACCTTGCCGAGTCGGGCGAGCTCGCGCTGCAACGGCGTCGGCTCGCTTTCCGCCGATTCAAGCAACCCCGCAATGCGGCCGACCTCGGTTTGCATCGCGGTTGCCGTCACGACCGCAGTCGCGTGGCCGGCGACGACGCTCGTGCCGGCGAACAGCATGCAGGTCCGGTCGCCGATCGGCGCATCGAGCGCGACAGCCGAGGCATGCTTGTCGACCGGGACGCTTTCTCCGGTCAGTGCACCCTCGATGGTGCGCAACGCAGTCGCATCGAGCACGCGCGCGTCGGCAGCGAGGCAGTCGCCCTCCTCGACACGAAGCACGTCCCCTGGAACCACGTCGGCCGCCGCGATCACGGTCCGCTCGCCATCGCGGATCACCGTTGCCGACGGGGCGCTCATGCGCGACAGCGCGGCGATCGCTGCCTCGGCGCGCGCCTCCTGCACGTAGCCCAACGCGGCGTTGAGCACGACGATCGCGAAAATCACGATGGCGTCGTATGGCACGGCCTCGTGTCGCTCGCCGATCCAGACCGCAAGCGAAACGCCGGCCGCGGCAACGAGCAGCAGCACGAGCGGACTGCGGAACTGGTCGATCAGGCGCGCGAAGCGGGACCGTGGCGGTCGCGTGGCGAGAAGGTTCGGCCCGAGCGCATTGCGGCGCACGGCTGCCTCGGCGGAGTCGAGGCCACGCTGCGAATGGGTTGCGAGGGCGGCGCACACATCTGCCACCGCGCGCGCATGCGCATCCGCCACGCCTTGCCACGGTGCGGGCGTCATATCATAGCCGGCCGGGCGCTGCGCACACCCCGGCCATTCGAGGCAACTGCAGCGCAGGGCGGCGCAATGGCAGCCCCGCGCCGCATCGACAGCGTCAGCGCTTCACGCCGGGCATGGCGTTCTGCGCCATCCGGGCCATGTCTCCCATCATCTTCTGCATTGTCTCGAACGTCGAGCCGCCCGAGGAGACGAGTCCCTGCATCGCGGATACGACGTTCCGCATGTTCGACAGGTCAGGCATCAACGCCATCGCGGCCTTCGCCTGCTTCGCGCCCGGCACGCCTTCCATCTGGTCCTGCATCAGCGTGAACAGCCGCTTCTGGATCTCGACGATCAGGTCGAACATGTTGCCCCAATAGCGCATGCTCTTCTCGACCGCTTCCTGCGCCACGCCCTGTCCAGCCTGCACGAGACCCTGCGCGTCGCGCGCCTCGCTCGCGGACTTCACCGCGCGCCGCTGGAACTCGCGGGCCTCCTCCTCCCCTGCGAACTGCAGCTTGCGCAGCTTGGCGGTGCTCTCGATCGCCGCGTTGATGACGTCGAGCGCCATGCGCGCGTTGGCCTTGTAGAGCTCGATCGCCTGTTCGGGCGTCATGATGTTCGCCATTTTCGACATGTCGGCGAACTGCTTGGGCGTCGGCATCGTGAAGCCGGCGGCAGCAGCGGCGGCGCGCGGCGCCGCCTTCGTCGCGGGTGCCTTGCGAGCAACCTTGCGCGGCTTTCTCGTCGGTTGGTCGGGCGCTGCCTTCTTTGCCATGATGTCTCCTTCGTGTGGGTGAAACGGGGTAACCGCAGTTGACGCCTAATGCCGGGGTGTCGTCAAGACGGCGGCGCCTTCGACGTGCCCGGCCCGGACCGCGGCGATCGCCTCGTTCGCGCGGTGAAGAGGGTAAGGTGTCGCGTGCACGGACAGCGGGATCCGCGCGGCGAGCGTGAGAAATGCCTCGCCGTCGGCCCGGGTAAGGTTGGCAACCGAGCGGACGACCCGCTCTTCCCACAGCAGGCGATAGGGAAAACCCGGGATGTCGCTCATGTGAATGCCGGCGCAGATGACCGTGCCCCCGGGACGCGTCACCGCCAACGCAGCCGGTACGAGCGCCCCGACGGGCGCGAACAGCAGCGCTGCGTCGAGCGGCGCCGGCGGCGCCTCGTCGCTGCCGCCGGTCCAATGCACGCCGAGCGACCGCGCGAGCGATTGTGCGCCCGCATCGCCGGGCCGCGTGAACGCGAATACCGTGCGCGCCTGCGCGAGCGCAACCTGTGCGATCAGGTGTGCGGCAGCGCCGAAGCCGTAGAGCCCGAGCGTCCGCGCCTCCCCCGCGAATGCATAGGCGCGGTAGCCGATCAGGCCGGCGCAGAGCAGCGGCGCCGCATGCAGGTCATCGTAGCCTTCCGGCAGCGGAAAGACGATATCGCGCATCCGCAACAACAAATTCGGCGTAGCCGCCGTCACGCGTGTAACCCGTGAAGCTCGCCTCGGTACAGAGGTTCTCGCGGCCCGCTACGCAATTCGCACAGTGTCCGCAGGTCGCGCCGAGCCAGGGGACGCCGACCCGCGTGCCGATCGCCGGGCCGTATGCACGCCACCGCCGTGCGCGACGACGGTACCGACGATCTCATGGCCGGGAATCAGCGGTTGCTTGGGGCGAGGCAACTCACCGTCGACGACGTGCAGATCCGTGCGGCAAACGCCACAGGCATGGACCTCGACCAGCACTTCGCCGGCGACCGGCTGCGGCACCGGCAGCGTCCGAGGGACGAGGGGCGTGCCGGACCGCTCGAACACCATCGCCTGCATCACCGCCATCGCGCCCTCGAAGCGTTCTCCGATTCGATGCTAACAGACGGATTGGACAGCCCGTTGACGGGTGTCAATGGGCCCTCGGCGGTACACGGCGCGGGTGGAAGGCTTCGTGCCGAGTTCGTGACTCGGAAGTGGCAAGCGAACCAATCGGCGCGCGCGGTTGATGGGGGTCAAGCCAGGGCACCCGGACTCGGCGTACCCTCGAACCCGATGCCGCGGTTGTCCGTTAGCGGCAACCCGGCGTCCGTTTGGAGGTATCTCCATGGACGCACTGTCCTCCCGCACGCACGCGCCACGCGACCCCGGCGCCCCCGATCTCCCCGCCAACGTCGTCACGCTGCCGGCCCGTGCAATGACACCCGCCGCGCCCGCGCACCCGAAGGTCGCGAATGGCGGCAATGGTGCTGGCATGCACGCCGACAGCTTCGACCGCTGGCTGCACGGCATCCTCGCCCGGTATACGCACGCGATATCGCCTGCCGCGCTGTTGCTCGCCTACGTCGATTGGATTGCCCACCTGGGGCTGTCGCCGGCTAAGCAGGCCGAGCTCGCCCGCAAAGGCGTGGCGCAAGGCCTACCGCCTCGCGCTGTTCATGCCACGCAGCCTCTCGCGCGATGCGCCTCCGTGCATCGAGCCGCTCGACCAGGATCGCCGTTTCAGCCACCCGGGCTGGAAGCAGTTTCCGTTCAACGTGATCTCGCAGTCGTTCCTGCTGACGCAGCAGTGGTGGTACAACGCGACCTCCGAGGTACGGGGCGTGTCGAAGCACCACGAGGACATCGCCGTGTTCGTCGCCCGGCAGCTTCTCGACATCGTCTCACCGTCGAACTATCCCCTCACCAATCCGGAAGTCCTCGCCAAGACGATCGGCACCGGCGGGCTCAACCTGTACTTCGGATGGCTCAACTGGATCGCCGAGTTCGAGCGGCTGCAGGCGGGGCGCCCGCCCGCCGGAGTGGAGGCATTCCGGCCTGGTGAAACGGTGGCGATCACGCCGGGACAGGTCGTGTTCCGCAACCGGCTGATGGAACTGATCCAGTACACGCCGACCACCGCGAAAGTCCATGCCGAGCCGATCCTCATCGTGCCCGCGTGGATCATGAAGTATTACATCCTCGATCTCTCGCCCTCGAATTCGCTGATCCGCTATCTCGTCGAGCAGGGCCACACGGTGTTCTGCATCTCGTGGAAGAATCCGGACGCCGGCGACCGCGACCGGGGAATGGAGGACTACCTGCGCATGGGCGTGGGGGACGCGCTCGATGCGGTGAACGCGATCGTGCCGAAACAGAAGGTGCACGCGGTCGGCTATTGCCTGGGCGGGACACTGCTCGCCATGGCGGCCGCCGCGCTGGCACGCGACAACGACCCGCGGCTTGCGAGCGTCACGCTGCTCGCTGCGCAAACGGAATTCAGCGAGCCTGGCGAGCTCGGCCTGTTCATCGAGGAATCGCAGATGATGTTCCTCGAGGACATCATGTTCGACCGCGGCTACCTCTCGGCCGGCGAGATGGCGGGAGCGTTCCAGCTGCTGCGCAGCAACGACCTCGTCTGGTCGCGGATGGTGCACGAGTTCCTGATGGGCGAGCGCTCGCCGATGACCGACATGATGGCGTGGAACGCCGACACGACCCGCATGCCCTATCGGATGCACGCGCAGTACCTGCGCCGGCTGTTCCTGAACGACGACCTCGCGGAAGGCCGCTATCGTGTCGGCGGGCGCCCGATCGTCCTGTCCGACATCCACGTGCCGATGTTCGTCGTGGGCACCGCGACCGACCATGTCGCGCCATGGCGCTCGGTCTACAAGATCCATCTGATGACCGGCGCCGAGATCACGTTCGTGCTCACGACCGGCGGCCACAACATGGGCATCGTGAGCGAGCCCGGCCACCCGGGGCGCAGCTATCAGGTGCTGACGCGACCCGCGGACGGCAAGTTCCATGATGCCGACGCCTATGTTGCGCAGGCGCCGCACAAGCAAGGCTCGTGGTGGACGGAATGGCAACGCTGGCTCGCAGGGCGTTCCGGTGCGATGGTCGCACCGCCGACGCTCGGTGCGCCAGAAAAGGCGTATCCGCTCATCGAGCCCGCGCCGGGCAGCTACGTGCAGATGACCTGAGCGCAACGCAGCGTGGCCAAGGCAGCGCGGGCCAGCGCGGTCTGCGCCGCCTTCGCTGCGAGGGCAGCGCTGGTCGCTACACGGCGTTGGTCAACGCACCGGCAAGCGTTGCCGGCGTGAGCGAATGCGCCTGTGCGAAGCCGGCAACGACGCGAACCGCGGTCGGCCGGATCGCGAACAACGCGAAGTCGCCGAGATCGAATAGCCCCGCCATCGAGGCAAAGCGCGCGACGTACGCAGCGCGGGCGGCGGCGTAGTCGATCCCTTCGGGCGGCAGCGGCTCTGCCTCGCCCTGCACCGAAATGCGCGCGAGTGCGTGCACGTTGGCGCCGGCGTGCTCGGGCTCCATCACGAGAAGCGCGACGCGCGGGTCGGCCTGCATGTCGCGCGTGTGGGCGGAAAGCCCGCTCACCAGCACGACGAACATGAACGGCGCCGGCACGAGGGCATACGGCGTCATCGACACCGCCGGCGCGCCCTCGTGCAACGTCCCGAGCGCAGCCACACGGCACTGCGCAAGCAATGCAGCGGCCCTTGCCGCAACCTCGTCCTTCATCGTCGCTCCCATTCGCCGGTCGGCGCAGTCGCTGGCCCTTCGCTGTGTTTCGTTCCCGGCAACGCGCAGGCGCAGGCGACACTATCACGCCGCGGCACGGCAGCGCGCAACGACGGCATCGCCGCGTGGCGCGAGCCCATGCACTCACCCGCATGGGACTGCGCTTGACGCACTCGCCGCCGCCTCTATAATCGGGATACCGCATATTCATACGGTCTGCAAGATGCCCCGCTCCCGCACGCCGGCACGACGACCCTTCGCCCACCTGCACACGGCCGCTGGCGCACCCGAGGCGCCCGCGCCGCTTACCGCACGGCAGCAGCAGATCCTCGACTGGATACGCGCGCAGATTGACGCCACCGGCATGCCGCCCACCCGTGCAGAGATCGCGGCCGGCCTGGGTTTTTCCACGGCGAGCTCGGCCGAGGATCACCTGCGAGCGCTCGAACGCAAGGGCGCAATCGAAATCGTGCCCGGCTCCTCGCGCGGGCTGCGCCTCACGCATCTTCCGGGCATTCCGGTGCAGGGCACGTTGCCGCTCGTGGGGCGCGTCGCGGCGGGCCACCCGATCCTCGCCACCGAGAACATCGAAGCGCGCTATCGGATCGACCCGGCGCTTTTCACGCCGCGCGCGGACTACCTGCTACGGGTGCGCGGTGCATCGATGCGCGATGCCGGCATCGAGGACGGCGACCTCCTGGCTGTTCACCGGACGAGCGAGGCGCGCTCCGGACAGATCGTGGTCGCGCGGCTCGCCGGGGCTGCCGGCGACGAAGTCACGGTCAAGCGCCTGAAGCGCCGCGGCCGCGAGGTACTGTTGCTGCCCGAGAACGAGGCCTTCACGCCGATCCTCGTCGATCCCCGGAAGATGAGTCTCGCCATCGAGGGGATCGCCGTCGGCCTGATTCGCGGCAGCAAGGCGTGGTGACCCGGCGCGCCGTGCGCTGAAGACGGTTGCAGACTCTCCACCACGCCTTGCCCAATGCGCCGTGCCGGGCAGCGCGTCGGGTTGGGGTCGCAGCCGGCTTGACCGCGGGCCCGCGCCGCCTATAATTAACCGTATATCCATACGGTATCCTCAATGCCCGCCCTTCCCGTTTTCGTACCGACCAGTGCGCGTCCGCAGGCGCTTGCCGCGCTGCTTGCAAACCCGGCGATCTGGCGGGGCAGCGACTGTGCGCCCGAGCCCGCCGCGGTGCCCACGGGCTACGCCGCGCTCGATGCGCTGCTGCCGGGCCGCGGCTGGCCGCAGGGCGCGCTTACCGAACTGCTTCTGGCGCGCGAGGGCATCGGCGAGATCCGCCTGACGCTGCCCGCGCTCGCTCGGCTGCAGGCCGCAGGCCGCGAGATCGTATGGATCGAGCCGCCGTACCGTCCCTATGCGCCCGCGCTCGTCGCGGCAGGCGTCGATCCTGCGCGCCTGTGGATCGTCCGCTGCCACGATCGCCGCGATGCGCTGTGGGCGTACGAGCAGGCACTGCGTGCGCCCGAATGCGGCGCCGCGTTCGCATGGTTGCCGCTCTCCGACGAGCGCCTGCTGCGCCGCCTGCAGGTCGCCGCACGGGAAGGACGCACATGGGGTGTGCTGTGGCGCCGTCCGGGGGAGCGCGGCAGCGCGGTGGCGGCACCGCTGCGTCTTGGGCTTGCGCCCTCCGGCGGCCAGCTCGCGGTCCAGGTGCTGAAGCGCCGCGGCGGCGAAGTGCCGCAACCGGTGCTGCTCGATGTCGATGCGCGCTGGGTGCCGGACATCGCGGGTTCCGACTACCGTACGCTCGTCCGCGAACCCCTCGTGCTGCCCGGCCGCCGCCGCGCACCCCGCCCCGACCCACGCACAAGCGCCGGCACTGCAACGATCGTCTCGCCATGCCGCGCAGGGCTCGGGCACTGAGATGCAACCTTGCAGGAGCACGCGTTCGCGACCTGCCTTCGCAAGGATGCCGCGGGTCGCACGCCTGAACGTGTGACCTGCGATCCTTGTGCTGAAACCGATCGGAGGAAAGCCATGCCGAGCCTCGCCCATCACTTCGCCACGATGGCCTACCAGAACGCATGGGCCAACCATCGCCTGCTCTCCGCCTGCGCCCGACTTTCGCAGGAGGACTTCACCGCGCGCCGCACGAGCTTCTTCCCGTCGCTCAAGGCGACCGCGAATCACATCCTGACGGTGGACTGGTACTACCTCGATGCGCTCGAGAGCGCGGCGCAAGGCAAACCGCCGGAAGCGAATCCGCGGCGCTACTTCGATCCCGAGGAGCCGTTCGCCACCTGCGCGGAGATCCAGCGCGAGCAGCGCGCCACCGACCGCCGCCTCGTCGGTTTCTGCGTGGCACTGACCGACGCCGTGCTCGATCGCCCGGTCGCGGTGATGCGCCGTGCCGGGCTCGAATGGGAAGCGACGACCCGGCTGCTCGCGCATCTCTTCCAGCACCAGATTCACCATCGCGGCCAGATGCACGCAATGCTCGCCGGCACCACAGTCAAACCGCCGCAACTCGACGAGTTCTTCTGTGCGAACGAAGCACACCTGCGCGCGGACGAACTGGCAGAGCTCGGTTATTCCGAGGCGATGATCTGGCAGTCAGGGATCAGATGACAGGTATCCGGGATCAGAGGCGTCACGATCCCGCAGCAGCGCATCGAGCGCCGGAACGATCCATCCTGATCCCTGATCCCTGATCCCTGATCCCTGATCCCTGTATCCCTGCCGATCCCCTGATCCCTGATCCTCCGATCCCTGATCCCTGAATGTGGTGCGCCCTCTTCTTCCCCTCGCTCCCGCTCGACGTGTTCGAACGGGCGTGGCGCGCGGATGAAAAAACGCGTCCCTTCGTCGTCGCGAGTGGCGGCCACAACCCGCACGTCACCGTGGCGAATGCGCGTGCGCATGAAGCAGGCATTCGTGCGGGGCAGTCGATCTCGGGCGCGCTCGCGCTCGCGCCTGGTCTCGTGCTGCGCGAGCGTGATGTCGCGCTCGAATCCGCCGCGCTCGCGCAGATCGCCACGGTGGCGCTCGCCTTCACCCCGATGGTCGCGCTCGCGCCGCCCGCCGCGATCGTCACGGACATCGGCGGCAGCCTGCGGCTCTTCGGTGGACTTGCGGCACTCGTCGGCAGGTTGCGCGACAGTGTGCAGCAGCACGGCTTCGCATTGCGGATCGGTCTCGCGCCCACGCCAGCGGCCGCGCTCGCGCTCGCGAGAGCCGGCGGGAAGCCGGTGCACGAGGTCGGCGCCCTGCCGCACGCACTCGGGCCGCTGGCACTGCTCCATTTCGATCTCGACGCGAACGTGCGTACGACACTCGCCGCAGCCGGGGTGGCGACGTTCGGCGAAGCGTGCGCCCTGCCCCGCGACGGCCTCGCACGCCGCTTCGGTCCCGACGCGGTCGCCACGCTCGATTGCGCGCTCGGGCGCATCGCCGATCCGCGCGCGCCCTACGTGCCGCCGCCGAAGTTCGAGGCGAAGCTCGAGTTGCCGACACCGGTGCACGACATCGAGGCGCTTGCGTTTGCGGTCAACCGCCTCGTGCAGGACCTCGCGGGCTGGCTGCTCGCGCGCGGGCTCGGCGTCGTTCGCCTTTCGCTAACGCTGCTGCACGAGCGCGCGTTGATGCGCGGCCGCGACTCGCCGGCGACCTCCACGTCGTTCGCGCTGGGCGGCCCGGCGCGCGCGCCGGTGCATCTCACCGGCGTGCTGCGCGAGCGGCTCGCGCGGCTTGTGCTGCCAGCGCCGGTGGAGGCGATCGCGCTCGCGAGCGAGGAAACCGCTTCGCTGGCGGGACGCACGCGCGGTCTTTTACCCGGCTCCGAAGCCGATGCCGCGGTCGTGCCGCTGGGTGACCGGCTGCGCGCCCGCCTGGGCGATCAGGCCGTCCGGCAGGTGCTGCCGCATGCCGAGCATCGCCCCGAGCGCGCACTGCGCGATCACGCCGTTGACAGCGCGTCCCGGATGCGCACACCGGCATCGCCGTTGCCCGCGGCGCCGCGACCGGTCTGGCTTTTGGCGGAGCCGCTGCCGCTCGGCTCGGTTCCCGAGGGACGGCCCTGGATCCTGCGCGACGGCCCCGAGCGCATCGAGTCTGGCTGGTGGGATGGCGACGACGTCCGGCGCGACTATTTCGTCGCCGAGTCGCCGGAAGGCAACATCGTCTGGATCTTCCGTGACCACCGCTACGGCACGGCCGACGGCGAGTGGTTCGTGCAGGGGCTTTTCGCGTAGCGTCTTCGCGCGCGCTTCAGCTATCTTCCGCCGGCGCCTCGGGCCAGGACGCACGAACGAGCTTGCGCAGCGCCACCATCACCGGATCGCGCTCTGCCTGCACACGCCAGATGAACTGAAGCGTCGTCGTCAGCGTTTCGCCATTCCAGACACACGCCTCGCGGCTCGCCGCAAGCGATTGCGCGATATCCTCGCGCATCAGCGCCACGCCCAGTCCCCCCACGACGAGCGAGCGAATCACCGTCTCGTTGTCGGCCTCGATCGAGGTCGCGGGCCCCACGCCGTATTTCTGGAAAAGGCGGTCCGACAACACGCGATGCGTGCTGATCGGCGGCGTCAGGATCCACGGCTCCTGTGCCAGCGCGGCGAAGTCGGCGTGTTGGATGCGCCGGCGCCAGCTTGCGGGCGCCACGACACAGAAGTCGAAGCTGCGCAGCAGCATCGACCCGACGTCCGGATGGGTCAGGTCGCCATAGTAGAAGCTCGCATCCAGCGCGCCGTCGCGCACCTTTTCGAACGCGGCGCCGGATACCTCATGGTGCAACTCGATCTCGAGCAGCGGGAATTGCTCCACCGCGCCAGCAAGCAAATCCGGCAGCCGAAGGAAATCGGGGTCGGAGACCGTCCCGAGCCGCACGTGACCGACGATCTCGCCGCGCAGCCCACGCGCCTCGCCCTGCATCGTCTGCGCGGCCGCAATCACGTTCTGCGCCGATGCGAGCAGCCGCTTGCCGGCAGCGGTAAGCGCCATGCCACCCGGCAACCGCTCGAACAGCTCGACGCCGAGCTCCTCTTCAAGCGCCTTGATCTGGGCTGAAAGCGCGGGCTGGCTCACGTGCAGCTTATCCGCTGCCCGCGTCAAGTGGCCCTGTTCGGCCACCTCGATGAATCCTCTGAGCTGGTAGATCTCCATGGCTGTCAGTTTAATCGGTATTGCTGCATTGCACCATCGCGCCAGGCACGGCAATCCATCGCACTTATGCCATTGATCCGAAATAACGATTGGACTTCCTACGTACCAATCCTTATCTTGTTATTGTGCGATGCACCACAAGTGTGCGCCGAAAATCGCCTACCCGAACATCCTCGGAGATTGCCATGCGAACCAGGCCTTTAGCCATTTCCAATGATCTCGTTGCGCTTGCCGCCACCATTGCGGAGGCGCTCTCCTTCGCGCCGAACGGTGCCGGTGCCGCAGCGCGGCCCATCGCGGCTCGTCCAAGCGCCGAGCCCGGCTGGCGCGAGCGGCTCGACCGCTGGATCTGGCGCCAGCAGCAACGCGAGCTGGAAGCCCAGCTTGCCAAGGCAACCGACCTGAGCGACCTCGAGAAACGCCAGCACGCCATCGAACGAGGCGTCGGTGCCTGCTACTACTGAACGGCGCGTATCGCGCACCCGCAGCCGGTGTGCGGATTCCTTCTCAACGAACTTGGAGCTCTCATGCATACCATGCCTACCCATTCCTTCGTGACCTTGCGCAACACCCGTCGCGCAGCGCTGCCCCGGTACGGGATCTCGATAGGGCTCGGCTTCATCGGCATGAGTCTGGTCGCAGGCGGCCTGCTGGAGTTGCTTGGTCGCGCGCCGTCGTCGGTCGCGACACTGGCCTGGCTCGGCGCGGGAATCGTCCTCACTGCGTACTCCTTGCGCGGCGCCATTACCGCGCTGAAGGACATGGAATCGAGCGGCGATGAAGCCGTTGCTGGCGAAACAGCAATCGGTACGCCGGACGATACGCAAGCACCGGCACGACTCGCGCAAACCTGAACCGTCGCGTGCAAGTTCGGTGCGCCGGGCGCAGGCGTCTGGCACGCCACGCTCGGATGCGGATCCGTGTCGATCCGCGTCCCTTCGCGTCCGTCCGGCACGGTCGGGACGTTGCGATTGGCACGGCGCCTGTCCGACGGAATCGATGACGCTTCCTGCCGATTGACCGTCGTCAACGCCGCTCGCGCGCCGCGGCGTAGATTGACACGCGAGGAGGACGCTCGATGAGATGCTTGCCTGTCATCGTCCTTGCGCTCGCATTCACCGCGTTGGCGCAAGCCCAGACCCCGCCCGCGATTCCCCACCCGATCGACGGATACCTCGTCACGCGGCAGGAGAACAACTGCCTCGAATGCCACGACAAACCGCGCGACATCGGGAAGAACCGCGCCAAAGGGCTGCCATCGCCCGCGCCGGCGAGTCATTACGGCAAGCTCGAGGGCAAAGTCGAAGTCGCGTCCTCCCACTTCGTCTGCACTTCGTGCCACGCGCCCAAATAGACCGCGCCAATCGCGTTCCGCTGCCGAGAGCCTGACGAACTGACCCGCCGGAGCCTCAGACCCCGGCGAGGATGGGCTGTGCCCACGCGGCGGCGCGAAGCAGCGTCTCGTCACACCCGGCGGGCGCGACGAACTGCGCGCCGAGTGGCAAGCCTCGCGCCCCCTCGCCCGCCGGCAGCGTCAGCGCCGGCCCATGCAGCGCAGTCCAGATTCGGCTCATCAACGGGTCGCCGGTGCCCTCGGTAGCAAGCGGTGCCTCGCCGACCGTCGCCGGCACGATCAGCGCGTCGTAGCCTTCGCAGAGCGAAGCGAACCGACGCTTGGCGATCGCCACCACATTCCTCGCGACACGATAGCGCGTTCGCGGGATTGCCATCCCCTGCTCCAGCAACGCCAGAAACTGCGGGCTCAGGCGATCGGCGAGCCGCGTCATTTCGTAGAGGTAATTGCGCGCCGCTTCGTAGGCCATGATCGTTCGATGGTCTTCGATCAACGTCGAAAACTCGGCGGGCAATGCGACCTCGTCGACGACCGCACCCTCGCGAGAAAGCCGCCGTCCCGCATTCTCGACGCACTCGCGACTCTCGGCATCGGCGTCGCCCCACTGCGGGGTGCGGAACAACGCAAGACGCGGCGGCCCGTCAGCCGGCGCCAGTGTCGTCGGCGCGTCACCGCCGATCAGCACGCCGCGCAGCAGCACCGCATCCGCGACGCTCGCTGTAAACACGCCGAGCGTGTCGAGCGACTCGGAAAAGGGCCGAATGCCGGACAAGCTGAAGTCACCGAAGCTCGCCTTGTAGCCGACCACGCCACAGAAGGACGCGGGACGGATCACGGAACCCGCCGTCTGCGTGCCGAGTGCAACCGGCACCATCGCGTCCGCCACGGCGGCCGCGGAACCGCTCGACGACCCCCCCGGCGTGTGTGCGAGATTGCGTGGATTGCGTGTCTTGCCCGGATGGAAGAACGCGAACTCGGTGGTGACGGTCTTGCCGAGGACGATTGCACCCGCCGCGCGACACGCGGCGATGCATGACGCGTCCCACGCCGGCCGCCGTCCCGCGTACAGCGCCGTACCCAGCTCGGTCGGAAAGTCCGCCGTATCGATGATGTCCTTCACGCCGATCGGAATGCCGTGCAGCGGCCCGGTCGGCGCAGTCGCATCTGCTGCCCGCGCGGCCTCGAGCGCCGCGGTCGCATCGATGCACGCCCACGCGCCGACCTCGCGCTCGCGCGCGCCGATGCGTGCGAGGCAGCTTTCCATCAGCGCGGTTGGGCGAAGCGTGCCGGCATGGATGCGTGCCGCTGCTTCACTGGCGGTGAGGAAATTCACTCGAGCTCCGTGTGCGGGATGCGCATCAGGCCGATTGTGCCGCAGCGCCAGGGATGCGACAACGCGCATGGCAACGACTGCGCCGGTCTGCACAGTCGCATTGCCTGCGCACCGTAGAATGGCGCATGCCTGTCACCGATCCACATCCGTACGAGTCGCTGACGCCGGACCATGTCCTGGACGCGCTCGACAGCGTCGGGATCCACGGCGACGGGCGAATGCTCGCGCTCAACAGCTACGAAAATCGCGTCTACCAGATCTGGTGTGCAGAGTCTCCGCCCGTGGTCGTCAAGTTCTACCGGCCGGACCGCTGGACCGACGCGCAGATCCTCGAGGAGCATGCGTTCGTCGCTGAGCTGGCGGAGCACGAGTTGCCGGTCGTGGCACCCATTGCGCTCGACGACGTCGGCACGCTTCCACGCTCCGGCGGCTTCCGCTTCGCCGTCTATCCACGGCGCGGCGGCCGCAGCCCCGAACTCGACGATCCTGCCGTGCTCGAGTGGATCGGCCGCTTCCTTGGTCGCATTCATGCGTCGGGCGCAGTCCGTCCTTTCGTCCATCGGCCGACGCTCGATATCGCGACGTTCGGCGATGCCCCGCGTACCTTCCTGATCGAGCACGGCTGGCTCCCGCCGGACCTTGCGCAGGCTTACGCGACGATCAGCGCGCAGGCGCTCGACGGCGTGCGCCGGTGTTTCGAACGCGCGGGCGACTTCGCATCGATCCGCCTGCACGGGGACTGTCACGCCGGCAACATCCTGTGGACCGACGACGGCCCGCATTTCGTGGATTTCGACGATGCGCGCAACGGTCCCGCGATGCAGGACCTGTGGATGCTGCTTTCGGGCGAGGCGTCCGCGATGGAGCAGCAGATCGCCAAGGTGCTGCAAGGCTACGAGCGCTTCCACGACTTCGACTGCCGCGAGCTGCACCTCGTCGAGGCGCTGCGTACGCTGCGGTTGCTGCACTACGCTGCGTGGATCGCGCAACGCTGGGACGATCCGGCGTTCCCGGCCGCGTTTCCGTGGTTCAACACGCAGCGCTACTGGCAGGACCGCATCCTCGAGCTGCGCGAGCAGGTCGCGCTGATGCAGGAAGCGCCCCTGGCTCCGCCGCGCAGGTGATTGCGGCTTGGCCGCGCCAGCGCCGGCTGACATATCGTCGGCGAGTCCGTCCGGCCTTGATCCACACAATGAACCACCGCACCTGTTTATCGTTTGTGCTTGCCTCGTTGCTCGCGCTCGGAATGCCGGGTGCGCGCGCGGATGCGCCACTGCGCACGGACAACGCGGAAGTGCCCGACCAGGGCAACTGCAAGGTCGAGGCCGCGTATGTCGGCCGGCGCTCGCTGCCTGGCTACTTCCTCGCACCCGCGTGCAACCCGTTCGGGATCGTCGAATTTTCTGCCGGGCTCGATCGCGACCGCGACGCGGACGGGCACTGGACCAGCCAGGTTGGCCTGCAGGCGAAGATCCCGCTCGTGCCGAAGGACGATGACGACGACGTGTTCGCGCTGGCAACGACGGTCTCGATCGCGCGCACGATCGGAGAACCGCACGGCAGCTCCGCGTTCCAGCAGCTCTGGCTCAACGTGCCCGCGTCGTTCTACCGGATGGACGATCGGCTGCGCTTCCACCTGAACGCCGGGACAATCTGGCAATACGCGGCCGGCAACGTGGTCACCTGGGGCGTCGCGACCGAGTTCGAAAAGGGTTCTCTCACGTGGCTCGCCGAAACCTACCACCTCGAGAACGGCCGGCCGCGCTGCAACATGGGCTTTCGGTACGCGATCGCGCCCGGCGCCGACCTCTACCTGAGCGCGGGCAGGCGCATCGGCAACGACCCCGAGGGCTGGCTGTGGACCGCCGGCATCAAGCTCGAATCGCCGAGCTTTCTCAAGTAGGTCGTCCACCCGAGAGCAACGGCAAATCGCGACGGCGCATGAGCAGCCCGATCCACGCCAGAACCGTGAAGAGCGCGCCCGCGTAGAACGTGTAGCGCGGACCGGCCGCGTCCCACAGCCAGCCCGCGAGCGCGCTCGCGATCAGCAGCGCAACACCGCTTGCCAGACTGAAGAGCCCGAAGGCCGTACCGCGCAGGTCTGCCGGCGCGACCGCCGCAACCAGCGCGGACAGCAGGCCTTGCGTGAGCGCCATGTGCACGCCCCAGAGCGCCGCGCCCGCGAGCACGCCGCTCGGCGCGGCAGCGTGCGCGAGCACGAGATCGCTCGCAACGAGAGCGAGCAATCCGAGCGAGATGAGGCGCCCGGAATTGCCTCGATCGGCCCATGCGCCGGCCGGAAACGCAAGCAGTGCGTAAACCACACTCATCGCGACCATCACCCACGGAACGGACGCGAGGTTCATCCCGACGCTCTGCCCGCGCAACACGAGAAAGGCCTCCGAAAAGCGCGCAAGGGTCAGCGCGGCGGCGACACCCGTCACGAACCAGAAGCGCCGGTCGAGTCGCCCGACCTCGCGCAACGACAGCGATACGGCAACCACGGCCGGCCGGTCGCTGCGATCCGGCTCGTGCACGCCGAACACGATCAGCGCGATGCAAAGCGCGGCGGGCACCACCGCGACCCAGAATGCGGCACGAAAGTCGTTTGCGAATGCCACCATTGCGAGCACCGCGAGCAGCGGGCCGGCGATCGCACCGACGGAATCGAGCGCCTGGCGCAGCCCGAAGCTCGCGCCGCGCAACTCGGCCGGCGCAAGGTCGGCCATCAGTGCATCGCGCGGCGCGCCCCGGATACCCTTCCCCACGCGGTCGATGAAACGCGCACCCACCACCCAGCCAAGTGCCGGGGCGAGCGGAAATACGAACTTCGACACCGCGCCGAGTCCGTAGCCCAGCAGGACGACCGGCTTGCGCCGTCCCACCGCGTCGGAGAAGTAGCCCGAGAAAATGCGCATCACCAGCGCGATCGCTTCGGCAATCCCCTCGACCACACCGACGACCAAGGTCGACGCTCCGAGCGTGGTCACCATGAAAAGGGGCAGCAGCGCATGGACGAGTTCCGAGGACGCGTCCATCAGCAGGCTGACGACGCCGAGCACCCAGATCCCGCGCGGGATGCTGGCGAGCGCCGGCCCGACCATCACGCGCGGGCCGCGTCGGTGAAGTCGCCTTCGCGGGCAAGCGGCGGCGAAGCGCTCATTCCTTCGGCGCCTCCCACAGCTCGACCTTGTTGCCGTCGGGATCGATGAACCATCCGAAGCGGCCGTAATCCGCCTCTTCGATCTCGTCCATCACCTGCGCGCCTCCTGCTTCGACCTGTTCGAGCGCCGCATCGAGATCGTCGACGACGAAATTGACCATGAAGTCGCGCGGCGATGGGTCGAAGTAGTCGGTCGTCGCCGGGAACGGGCTCCAGACGGAATAGCCGCCGGCCGGCATCGCGTCGGGATAGAACTCGACGCCGGGGCCGTCGGTGTAGAGCCCTAGCCAGCGTGCATACCACGCGCGAAGCCGCGCGGGATCCGGCGACTTGAAGAAAACCCCACCCAATCCGAGCACCTTTGCCATCCACGTCTCCTGTTGGTCGAGACCGTGCGCGATCGCCTACTGCAGCGCCGCAGTGAGATCGCCGACGTTCGCACGCACGCCTGGCAGCGGTTCGAGATCGAAGCGGCGGGTGATGAGCTTCAGCACCGACGTCGTGTCGTAGGGCGTCTTGTCGACGAAACCCTTCTTCGCGAACGGGGAGACGATGATCGCCGGAATGCGCGTACCCGGTCCCCAGCGGTCGTTCCAGCCGGCACCCGAAGGCGGCGGCACGTGGTCCCAATATCCACCGTTTTCGTCGTACGTGACGACGACGACCATTCGGTCCCACTGCGGGCTCCTGCGCAACCGCGCGAGCAGATCGGCCATGTGGCGATCGCCGGTGGCGATGTCCGTGTAGCTCGGGTGCTGCGTGTTGCGACCGACCGGCTTGTAGAACGCCACCTGCGGCAGCGTACCGGCGTCGATGTCCCTGACCAGGTCGTCGTAATCCTTCAGGTACTTCGCGCGATCCGGCGCGCCGGGCGCGAAGCGCGCGAAATAGTTGAACGGCTGATGGTGCGGCTGGAAGTTCGGGCTCGACGGCTCGCGGTTGTAGATGATCGCCCGCTTGGCCTTCGGGTCCTGTCGGCCGTCCGCGTTCGCGGCATTCCATCCGCCTGCATACCACGCCCAGGTCACGCTCTTCGCCGTGAGCGTGTCGCCGATGGTCTTCTGCGTTTGCGGGGGCAGCGGATTGCCGGATGCCGCGGCCAGGTTCGGATCGCCGTCGGCGGCGGGCGGGACTCCGCTCGGCTGATACGACGGCTGCGAGGTGTTGACCGCAAAGCCGTCGGGCGTCACCTGCCCGTCGAACACCCTGAGCGGCCCGTCGAGAACGGATTTCGGCGATTCGGGGCGCCGCTTGAGCTTCCCGTCGGGCTCGACCTGTGCCCGCAGCGACGCCGGCGCATTGTCGAACCGAGGCGTGCACGCGCACACCAGCCAGAAGTGGTTGAGGAACGAGCCACCGTACGCGGCCATGAAGAAGTGGTCGGCGAGCGTGTAATCCTTGGCCCACTTCCACATCTCCATCGCGGATCCGTCCCAATAGCCCATCGCCCAGCTGCCGAGATTGCCGGAGGCGACGAAGCGATTATTGGTGCCCCCGGCGATCTGCTCCTGGTTGTGCCAATACGCATGGATGGGGCTCGGGAGCACCTTGTCGTACGTCCCGCCAATCGGCGGCGCGTCGATGCGGAACGGCTGGTTCGGCATCTGCGCAGGAAAGCGCGGGTCCGGCTTGCCGTCGGCCCCCCAGACCGGCGGCAGGTGGGGAAGCGGCTTGCCGTCGAAGTCGAGTTGCGTCGATTGCTCCGGTTTCGCGCCCGCGATGCCTTCGGCACCCGGGAACAGGCCATACAAATGGTCGAAGCTCCGATTCTCCGCATAGATCACGACAATGGTGTCGACACGCCGAAGCGCGTCGCCGCCGCTGCCTGGCGGCGTGGTCGTGCAGCCGGCGAGAACCAAAGCGGCGACGGCGAGCGTCGCCCAGCGAAAACGGCGTTGCATCATGGCGATCATCTCCCTGTTCAGGTCGTCGTGTCTGCATCAATACGCGAACGCGAACCTCACGCGAGGACGACGCTCGCGCGGAGCGTTCCCGCACGCTCGTGCCGCGCGGTCAACGTGATGGCGTCCCCAACCGACCCGCGCACGACCCACTCGATTTTCGCGCGGTCGTCGCTCACGTGGTAGTCGGGCCAGAACGAGACGCCGGTGTGCTTGTAAGCCTTGCCCTCCAGCTGGCCGTAGTCGTCACGGAGCTTGCCGCCGGCGAGCGTCGCGCCGGCGGGCAGGTCCACCTCGACGATCAGCCCGCGAACGACCTTGCGCGCGAGCGCCCGCTTGCTCACGTAGCTTGGCAGCCAGCCCGTGTTCTGCACGACCAGCATGACTCTCCACGCGCCCTCGGTGCCCTCGCCACCGACCCGTTCGGCGCCGGCGTGCACGAGTTCGAGCCGCGGCGAGATCAGCGCCTGCCAGAGCAGCCACTTCGGAAAACGTGCAAGCTCCTTCTCGAGAAACGCGGGCGGGGGATTGGCGAACGCGTGAAAGCGGTTCCAGCCACCGATCTCCACCTTGCCGAGCTGCGGATGCTCGAACGGGCGCCACGGGATGTGCCCCACGCCCCCGAGTGCCGCGTCGCTCCAGCGGATGAGTTTCAGGTCGTCTTCCGCGGCGTGGTCGCGGAACCAGTCGATGTACTTGTAGCCTTCGATGCCCGCCTCGCGCATCGGCGCCCAGATTTCGACGACCCACGAGAACAGTCCCATGTGCTCGTAGATCCAGTCGAACGTGCCGCCGATCACGTCCTTCGGGTGATAGCGGAAGTCGTGAAACACCGAGATGTTCGGGTAACCGGTAAGCTCCGTGCCCTTCTTCCCCACTGTCTGGTAGACCCACAGGTCCTCCGCGTGCATCTCCTCGTCGGGAAGGTGTTCGAACGGCCGCAGCAGAACCCCGCTCCACGTATGGAACGTCGTGCCGCCGGTCAGGTTCGTGTGGCGCGCGATGAAGTCGACCACCGCGCGAACTTCCGGCTCCGAGGTCGGATACGGGCCCGCGCCCACCTGCTCGAATTCCTGCCGCCAGCTCGCCGGAAAGTTGCGGTTGAGGTCGAGGCGCTGCCGCGGCTTCTTGACACGCAGCGTGAAGCCGTCCCAGTGGTCGACATGGCCCTCGGGAAGGATGCGGTAGTAAGTGCCACCGGTCTCCGTCGGGTCGCGCCGGATCATCAGTCGCGGCTCCTGCGGATGCGGCTTCCACAGTCCGTTCGCATCGGGCATGCGCATCTGCAGGATGCGGCCGTCGCCGTCGATGTCCTCGACCACCAGCCCTTCGATCTCCTCCTCGTCGAACGGATACGGCCGGGTGCTCGAACGGATCCACTTCGGCTTGTCGGCGAGCGCCCATTCGGCGCCGTCGGGATTGATGCGCGGGCACACGTAGAACGCACGCGTGTCGACTGCGCGCGTCACGTCGGGATCCTTGCCGTACTGCGTGACGAGCGTGTGCAGGAAGTAGAGACTTGCGGCCGAGGCGGCGACCTCGGTCGCGTGGATGTTGCCGTCGACCCAGAACGCAGGCTTCTCCGCGGCCGGCCCCGTGGCGGTGTTCGTCACCGTCAGCACCCAGATGTCGCGGCCCTCGTGGCTCTTGCCGATCGACTCGATCGCGACGAGGCCTTCATGCTCGCGCGCGAGCGCGTGCAGCACTTCGGTCAGCTCGGCGTAGCGGTAGAAGCGGTCGAAGGCGATGGCGGGCATGGCGGCGGCGCGGAGGAGTCCACGCCGGATCGGGTGGACGCCATCTTACCGTCCGGCCCCGCAATCGCCCGCAACCACTTGATCGGGCAGGCCTTCAGGCCGGCGATTGCCGGCCGGTCGCCGATTACCGTATATTTGTACGGCTACCCCGCTCGCGCGCCATCGCCACGCGGGCAAGCAGACGATGCTCCCCGGCTACGCCGAACTCCACTGCCTGTCGAACTTCAGCTTCCTGCGCGGGGCCTCGCACCCCGAGGAACTGGTCGAGCGCGCGCACGCGGCGGGCTACACCGCACTCGCCTTGACCGACGAATGTTCGCTCGCCGGCGTGGTGCGCGCGCACCTCGCGGCGAAGGAGACCGGCGTGAAGCTGATCGTCGGCAGCGAGTTCCTGCTCGCCGACCGCACGAAGCTCGTGCTGCTCGCGACCGACCGCCGAAGCTACGGTGACCTCGCGCAGCTCGTCACCCGCGGCCGCCGCCGTGCCGACAAGGGCCGCTATGCGCTCGCGCGCGACGACGTGGCGGAGCTCGCATCCTCCTGCCTCGCGCTGTGGGTGCCGGGTATCGGCGGCGGCGCGCGCCCGGCCCCGCGCGATGTTCCAGGCACGGCGCATGCGCGAAGGTCGAGTCAAGCCGGCGTCGCTGCCGCAGCAGAACCTGCGCCGGAGGTGCTCGCCCGCTGGTTCGCGGAGGTCTTCCCCGAGCGCGCGTGGATCGCCGCCGAACTCTTCACCGCCGCCGGCGATCGCGCCCGGCTTGCACAGCTGGCCGCGCTGGCCCGGGCGAGCGGCCTGCCGCTGGCTGCCGCCGGCGATGTCCACATGCACGTGCGGGCGCGCCGCGCGCTGCAGGACACCCTGGCCGCGATTCGCCTGCGCACGCCGGTCGCCAACTGCGGCTACGCGCTCTTCCCCAATGGCGAGCGGCACCTGCGCTCGCGCGCGCGCCTTGCGACGATCTATCCGCCGGAGCTCCTCGCCGAGACAGTCGCGATCGCCGAGCGTTGCACGTTCTCGCTGGACGAGCTTACCTACGAGTATCCGCGCGAGATCGTGCCGGAGAACGAGACGCCCGCCTCGTGGCTGCGCAAGCTGACCGAACAGGGGCTCGCGCGACGCTACGGACGGCAGCGTCCCTCGCGCGAGCCCTCTCCACGCTCGCGGGAAGTGGATCGGGGCGAGGAGGACGGCGACTGGCTGCGCGGCGATTCCACGTATCGCTGCACCAGCGTCCCCGCCGACGTGCGCGCATTGATCGAGCACGAGCTCGCGCTGATCGCCGAGCTCCGCTACGAGCCCTATTTCCTCACCGTGCAGGACATCGTCGCCTTCGCGCGCGGCAAGGGCATCCTCTGTCAGGGCCGCGGCTCGGCCGCGAACTCGGCGGTGTGCTACGCGCTCGGCATCACCGAGGTCGATCCCTCGCGCATGTCGATGCTGTTCGAGCGCTTCATCAGCAAGGAGCGCAACGAGCCGCCCGATATCGACGTCGACTTCGAGCACCAGCGCCGCGAGGAAGTGATGCAGTACGTCTACGGCAAGTACGGCCGCGACCGCGCCGCGCTCGCGGCGACGCTCATCACCTATCGCCCGAAGAGCGCGGTGCGCGACGTCGGCAAGGCGCTCGGCCTCGACCTGGCACAGGTGGACCGGCTTGCCGGCATGTTCGCCTGGTGGGACGGGCGCGCGATTGCGCCCGAGCGCATCCGCGAGGCGGGCTTCGATCCCGACAACCCCGTCATCGCGCGGCTCGCGCGGCTCACCGGCGAGCTGATGGGTTTCCCGCGGCACCTGTCGCAACACGTCGGCGGCTTCGTGATCGCGCGCGACCTGCTCGAGCGCATGGTGCCGGTCGAGAACGCCGCGATGGCCGATCGCACCGTGATCCAGTGGGACAAGGATGATCTCGACGCGATGGGACTTCTCAAGGTGGACTGCCTCGCGCTCGGGATGCTCTCGGCGATCCGCCGCGCGCTCGATCTCGTGTCGCGCTGGCGCGCGCAAGCGGGACCGGGACGCCGCTGCGGATGCAGGACATCCCTGCCGAGGATCCCGCCGTCTACGCGATGATCCAGAAAGCCGATACGGTCGGCGTGTTCCAGATCGAATCGCGCGCGCAGCAGTCGATGCTGCCGCGCCTGAAGCCCGCCTGCTTCTACGATCTCGTGATCGAGGTCGCGATCGTGCGTCCGGGACCGATCCAGGGCGGCATGGTGCATCCCTACCTGCGCCGCCGGCAGGGACTCGAGCCGGTGACCTATCCGAGCGAGGCCGTGAAGGCGGTGCTCGAGCGCACGCTCGGCGTGCCGATCTTCCAGGAACAGGTGATGCAGCTCGCGATCGTCGCAGCCGGTTTCACGCCGGGCGAGGCCGATCACCTGCGCCGCTCGATGGCGGCGTGGCGGCGCAAGGGTGGACTTGCGAAGTTCGAGCAGCGGCTGATCGACGGCATGGGCGCGCGCGGCTACGGCGAGGACTTCGCGCGGCAGATCTACCAGCAGATCCTGGGCTTCGGCGAATACGGCTTCCCCGAGTCGCACTCCGCCTCGTTTCGCGCTGCTCGTCTACGTGTCGTGCTGGTTGAAGCGCTACGAACCCGCGGCATTCACCGCGGCGCTGCTCAATTCGCTGCCGATGGGCTTCTACGCGCCAGCGCAGCTCGTCGCCGATGCACGCCGGCATGGCGTGCCGGTGCTGCCGGTCGATGTCACGGCAAGCGACTGGGACTGCACGCTGGAGACGAAAGGGGGCTCGGGGTCGGGCTCGACTTTTCCTGACGGCGAACTGCCGTGGAATCGCGAACGACAGGAATCGAGCCTGCCCCCGGTTTCCCTGGAATCGGATCTGCCCACTTGGGGTGCGAGCGGCCCTGCCCTTCGTCTCGGCCTGCGCTTGATCAGCGGACTCAGCGAAGCAGCCGGCCCGCGCATCATGGCGGCACGACGCACACGACCGTTCGCGCATGTCGCCGACCTCGCACATCGCGCGAAGCTCGACCGCCGCGACCTGACCGTGCTCGCCGACGCCGACGCGCTGCGCGCACTGGCCGGACATCGTCACGGCGCGGTATGGGATGTCGCGGGCGTCGAGCGCCTTCCCGAACTGCTCGACGGCGGCACGTTCGCCGAAGCGCAGCCCGAGCTGTCCGCGCCGACCGAAGGCCAGGACATCGTCGCGGACTATCGCCGGCTCGCGCTCACGCTGCGCCGCCATCCGCTGGCGGTGCTGCGCGAGCGCTTGCGCGAAAAGCGCCTGCTGTCGGCCTGCGAGGTCCGCGCCTGCCCGCACGGCCGGCTCGTGCGCACCGCCGGCATCGTCATCGGCCGCCAGCGCCCCGACACGGCGAGCGGCGTCGTGTTCGTCACGCTGGAGGATGAAACCGGCGCCACCAACGTCATTGTCTGGCGCGACCTGGGCGACCGCCAGCGGCGTGAACTGCTCGGATCGCGCCTGATGGCGGTCTACGGCAAGGTCGAGCGCGAAGGTGAAGTCGTGCACGTGCTGGCCGGGCGGCTCAGCGATCTCACGCCGATGCTCGGTGCGCTGCAAACGCGGTCGCGGGATTTCCATTGAGTCGCATCACGCGCTACGAATAGTCCCGCGCTGCCTCCCGGCGCATCGCGATGCACGCTCGTGCCGCACCAGGGACCCTGCGTGGGGTTCTGTAAGATGGCCCCGGTCGGATTCGCCTGCGCGTGCGCGGAATCCCGGTGATGCCTCCCGGACGAGGCAACAGACAGCATGGCGGAATGGCACGAGCCGAGTACGACCTTGTGGTGATCGGTGGCGGCGCGGGCGGGCTGGTCGTCGCCGCCGGCGGCGCGGCGCTCGGCGCGAAGGTTGCGCTGGTCGAGAAGCATCGGCTGGGCGGCGACTGCCTCTGGCACGGCTGCGTCCCGTCGAAGACGCTCCTCAAGTCGGCGCGCGTCGCGCACACGATGCGCCACGCCGATCGCTGGGCATTGGCGCCGGCCGATCCGCAGCCGGAGCTCGCCAAGGTGATGGAGCACGTCGCGAGCGTGATCGCCGGCATCGCGCCGCACGACAGCCCCGAGCGATTTCGCGCACTCGGCGTGGAGGTCATTTTCGGGTCCGGCCGGTTCGTCTCGCCGCAGGCGTTCGAGGTAAACCGCCGCGCGCTGACCGCACGGAACTTCGTGCTCGCGACGGGCTCGCGTCCATCGGTGCCGTCGATTGCCGGTGTCGAGCGCATGCCGTATCTGACCAACGAGACGGTGTTCGACCTGCGCGAGCCTGTGCCGCAGCTGATCGTCGTCGGTGCGGGCCCGGTCGGCTGCGAGCTGGCGCAGGCGTTTCGCCGGCTGGGCAGCGAGGTGACCGTCGTCGATCTCGCGCCCCGCATCCTTCCGCAGGAAGACGACGACCTCGCGGCGGCCATCTTCGCCCAGTTGCGCGACGAAGGGATCGTGTTCCAGCTCGGCGCCAAGGCTCGCGAGATGTCGGGAGCGTCTGGCGACGTCCGTCTCGCGATCACCCTGCCGGATGGTTCGGCGTCGACGGTAACGGGAACCCATGTGCTGCTAGCGGCCGGCCGCGCGCCGAACATCGAGGGACTCGATCTTGCCGCCGCCCGCGTGGACATCGACGCCGGCCGTATCCGGCGAAACGGCTTGCGCACGGGCAACCGCCACGTCTTTCTCGTTGGCGATGTTGCGGGAGGGAACTACACCCACGTCGCCGAGCACCATGCGGGCATCGTGTTGCGTCAGGCGCTCTTCCGCCAATGGTGGGCGCGGGCTGCGACCGTCGTCCCGCATTGCGTGTACACCGAACCCGAGCTCGCGCAGGTCGGCCTGTCGCAGACCGCCGCACGCGAGCGGGGCATCGCGCACCGCGCGTTCGTCGTCGCGTACGACCAGATAGACCGCGCGCGCACCGAGGGCGCGACGACCGGCTTTGCCCGGGTCCTCGTCGATCCACGTGGGCGGCTGCTCGGCGCCGGCATCGTCGGCGCGCAGGCCGGCGAGCTGATCGCCGAGTTGACGCTCGCGATCGAGAAGGGGATGAAGGCCTCCGATCTCTCGTCCGCGGTGCACGCCTATCCGACGCTCGCGCAGATCAATCGCCGGGTCGCCGACCAGCAGCGCAATGCCCGGCTCACGCCTGGCGCACGGAAATGGGTGCAGCGCCTGTTCCGCCTGCGTGGCGCCTGACGGACTGCAAGCAATGGAGCGCACGCCCTCGCCGCATCATGTCCGCTGGTCGAAGATCGCGCTGGCGTCGCTCTTCGTCGCCGGGCTCGTCACCTTCTTTGCGCTGGGCGGCCCCGGTTACCTCGATCTCGCGACGATCAAGGCCAACCGCGAGGCGCTGCGCACGTTCACCGAGCAGCATTTCGCGGTGGCACTGCTGATCGGCTTCCTGACCTACGTCGGCGCGGTTGCGCTGAGCCTCCCGGGCGCATCGGTGCTTTCGCTCACCGTGGGCTTCGTTTTCGGACGCTGGGTCGGGAGCGCGCTCGTGCTCGTCGCCGGAACGTTTGGCGCGACGATCGTGTTCCTCGCGGCACGTTACCTGTTCGCCGATTGGGCGCGACATCGCATGGGCCCTTCGGGCGAGCGGATCAGCGCCGGCTTCACCGCCAACGCGTTCAACTATCTGCTGTTCCTGAGGCTGGTCCCTGTCTTTCCCTTCTTCCTCGTCAATCTCGCGCCGGCCTTCACGGCGATCCCGGCGCGGACCTACATCCTTGCCACCGTCATTGGCATCATTCCCGGCACGTTCGTGTTCGTGAACCTCGGCGAAGCGCTTGGCCGGATCGATTCCATGCGCGGTCTTCTTTCCGCCGAAACCCTCATCGCATTCGGCTTGCTCGCCGCGCTGGCGCTCGTCCCCGTCTTCGTGCGGGGAAGGAAGTAGCCGGCGCAACTGTTATCCTCCTGCTGCTTCCCCTCCCACCCCCTGCCTGATGCACGCCACGCTGCCGCTCCTGGTCCGGACCGATTTCCCGCCGCTGTTCCGCCGCGCACTCGAAACGCTGCAGGTCAACCTCGGCTATCGCTGCAATCAGGCGTGCCTGCACTGTCATGTGAACGCAAGTCCGGACCGCAAGGAAATGATGACGGCGCAAACCGTCGACACGGTGATCCGCGTGCTGCGTGCGCTGCGCGTCCCGTCGCTGGACCTGACCGGGGGCGCCCCCGAACTCAACCCGGAGTTTCGCCGGCTTGTCGCCGCTGCCCGCGAACTCGGCATCCGGGTCATCGATCGCTGCAACCTGACGGTCCTGAACGAACCGGGCTTCGAGGACCTGGCATCGTTTCTCGCCGACCAGCAGGTCGAGGTCACCGCATCGCTGCCCTGCTACTCGAAGGAGAACGTCGAGCGACAGCGCGGCGAGCACGTGTTCGAGTCGTCGCTGCTTGCGCTGTCCAAGCTCAATGCGCTGCGGTTACGGGAAGCCGGAATCCGGGCTGGTGCTGAATCTCGTCTACAACCCCTCGGGTCCGTTCCTGCCGCCGCCGCAGCAGGGGCTGGAAGCCGACTATCGCCGCGAGCTGGGCCAGCGCTTCGGGATCGTCTTCACGCGACTGTTCACGCTGGCGAACATGCCGATCGCGCGGTTCGGATCCACGCTCGTCTCGCAGGGGCGGTTCTCTGCCTACATGCAGCGGCTGCGCGCCGCGCATGAAACCGCCAACCTCGAGGGCGTGATGTGCCGCACACTCGTCTCGGTCGATTGGCGTGGGCACCTCTACGACTGCGACTTCAATCAGATGCTCGGCATACCGCTCGCGCTCGCCGGCCGGAAAGCGCGCCATCTGACGGACCTGCTGCTGCATCCGGTCGACGGTGAAGCGGTTGCGGTGGCCGACCACTGCTACGGCTGCACCGCGGGACAAGGCAGCAGCTGCGGCGGAGCGCTGCAGGCAGCGGTGGCAGTCCAATAGACCGCGCCCGCCACGCATTGCCATCGCCGATGCGTCTCTCCGCTCGTCGTACCCGCGCTCGACGAAGCCGCGCGGATCGTCGCGACACTTGCCGCGCTCGCGCCCCTGCGCTGCACGGGCCACGAAGTGATTGTCGTGGACGGCGGCAGCCGCGACGGCACGGCCGAGCTTGCGCAGCCGGCAGCCGATGTCGTCCTGCACGCGCCGCGAGGCCGAGCGACGCAGATGAACGTCGGTGCAGCCTTTGCGTCCGGCGACGTATTGCTGTTCCTGCACGCGGACACTCGCCTGCCGCCCGACGCACCGCGCCTCGTTGCGAACGCGCTGGACAGCGGGTATCGCTGGGGGCGCTTCGATGTCGCCATCGAGGGCCGTGCGCGCATGCTGCCGCTGGTCGCTCGGCTCATGAACCTGCGCTCGCGCCTGACCGGCATCGCAACCGGCGACCAGGCAATGTTCGTGGAACGGGCGCTGTTCGCGAGCGTGGGCGGCTTTCCCCCGCAACCGTTGATGGAGGACGTCGCCCTTTCCCTCGCGCTCAAGCGTGCCGCGGGGCGGCCGGCGTGCATCCGCGAGCCGGCGGTCACGTCCGGTCGCCGCTGGGATGCCCGCGGGACCCTCGCGACGATTACCGACATGTGGGCGTTGCGGCTCGCCTACTGGTCCGGTGCGGACCCGCGCGTGCTGGCTCACCGTTATCACGCGGCACCGTGTCCTCCCGCGCCGACGCTGCTGGTCTTCGCAAAGGAGCCGCGGCCCGGTCATGTGAAGACCCGACTTGCGGCGACCATCGGCGCACGCGAAGCAGCCGCGGTCCACCGCGAACTGGTCGAGCAGACGCTGCGCACCGCGCGCCGTGCGCGGGAGGCAGGGATCGTCGGACGCGTCGAGCTCTGGTGCGCGCCGCGCAGCGACGCTCCCCAATTTGCCGCCTGGCGCGATCGCTATGGCGTCGAGCTGCGCGACCAGGACGGCGGCGATCTCGGCGAGCGCATGCGCCATGCCATCTCCGAATCGCTCGCGCGCGGCGTGCCCGCACTTCTGATCGGCAGCGACTGCCCGCTGCTCGACGCACCCTATCTGGGTCTGGCCGCATCGGCGCTGGCGGACCACGACGCCGTGCTTGGCCCCGCGGAGGACGGCGGCTACGTTCTGGTGGGACTTGCGCGCGCCGTCGACCCCTTCACCGGCATCTCGTGGGGAACCGCCGGCGTGATCGCCACCACGCGTGAAAGGCTCGCCTCGCAGCAGGCAACCTGGAAGGAGCTGCCCATGAAGTGGGATGTGGACACCGCGGACGATCTCGCCCGCTGGCGAGCGGACGCTTCGCCACGCGTTCACGCCGCTGCGTAGCCGACGCGATGGCACGCGTTCCGCAACATCGCCGCGCACACGCGCTACATCGTCGTGCAGGATCGCGAAGTCGCGCTATCACAGCACCAATAGCGCGATAATGGCGCCGCACGGGGCGACGTGACGAGCCCCGACCGGGACCCTCGATGCAGCGTCTGCTCGCCACGCTCCTTCTCGCCTTCGTCCTCGCACGAACCGTCTCGGCGACGACGGCAACCGTCAATTACAGCGACCTCTGGTGGAATCCGGACGAAAGCGGCTGGGGCGTGACGATCGACCA
This sequence comes from uncultured beta proteobacterium, assembly GCA_963750585.1. GTDB lineage: Bacteria > Pseudomonadota > Gammaproteobacteria > Burkholderiales > Casimicrobiaceae > VBCG01. Next base: position 35,592 of record CAVVRH010000008.1, on the reverse strand, counting down.
GCAGCAGGCCACGCTCTTCCTCATGTTCTTCATCTACGGTACCGACAATCGTCCGGCGTGGGTCGTTGCGCAGCTCGAGCGCACGGGACAGTCCGCGGGAGGTCTGCCGCTGTTCACCGGCAATCTGTATTCGACCACCGGCACCTGGTTCGGCATGCCCTTCAACTCTGGCGCAGGGACGGTGCGCACGGCGGGCACGGCGGGCTTCGCGCCAAGTGACGCCACGACCGGAACGCTGAGCTACACGATCGACGGCGTCCAGGTCACGAGGTCGATACGCCGCGAGACGCTCAAGAACAACGATCTCTCGGGGAACTATTTCGTCACGCTCGATTTCACGATCAGCTGCCCGGGCGTTGCGCCCCAGAATGGACAAATTGCAACGAATGCGACGATCGTGCACAGCGGAACGCAGTTCCAGTACCGCGAATTCGATCCCGCCAACGCTGCGTCCTCGTGCACGTACAACGGCACATCGGTGCAGGAGGGACAACTCGCTCGCGTCGCCGGCTCGCTCACGTGCACGAGCGGCGCCACGGGCACGTTCACGTTCAGTGAAATCACCAGCACGCCGGTCGGACTGATTGGCCGCTATGCGATCGCCGGGGCCGGTACGAGCGGCGCCTGCAACGAGTCCGGCGCGCTGTCGGCACTCAAGCGGTAGCGCACGCAGGCCCGTCCTGCGGCCACCGCGCTCGGGCTCACCGGCCCCTTTGCATTCACCGTGTCGGAGTCCGGCCCGGTGTGCCGGCTGGCGGGACCGCTCACCGCTATGCGGCAGTGAATGACGGTGGTGTCAGGCGTGATCCGCGTTGGCGCAGGCCGGCGCGGCTTCGTGCGCTGCCTTGGCACCAGCCACTCGGACGCTCGCGGGCAACGAGACGCCGTTCTTCACTGCGGTGATTTCGGCGAGAATCGAGACCGCGATCTCGGGTGGCGTACGGCTGCCGATGTGCAGTCCGACGGGACCGTGCAGCCGCGCGATCTGTTCGTCCGTCAGGTCGAATACGCGCAGGCGTTCCCGGCGCTTCGCATTGTTCGCGTGCGAGCCGAGCGCGCCGACATAGAACGCCGGCGAGCGCAGCGCTTCCATCAGCGCGAGGTCGTCGAGCTTGGGGTCGTGCGTCAGCGCGACCACGGCGCAACGCTCGTCGAGCTTCATCGCGAGCACGGTATCGTCCGGCATCGTGCGCAGCAGCGTCACGCCCGGCACGTCCCACGTCTCGGTGTACTCCTCGCGCGGATCGCAGATCGTCACCTGATAGTCGAGCCCCACGGCAATCTGCGCGAGATACTTCGAGAGCTGCGACGCGCCGATCACGAGCATCCGGTAGCGCGGCCCGTGGATCGTCGTCAACGTGCGGCCGTCGAACGCGAGTACGTCGCTGGCCCGCGCGGGGTGCAACGTTGCGAAGCCGCCCGCCATTTCCAGCCGGCGCGCGACCAGATGGCCCGCTTCGATCTCGCGCAGCAATGCGAGGATGCCAGACTCGCGGGTCAGCGGCTCCAGCACGAGCTGGATCGTTCCCCCGCATGGCAAGCCGAAGCGACGCGCCTCGTCGGCCGACACGCCGTAGGTCACGCTTTCCGGCCGGGCCGCCGTGAGGCCGTCGCGGCGGACTCGCTCGACCAGGTCATCCTCGATGCAGCCGCCGGACACGGAGCCGGCGACATGGCCGTCATCGCGGATCGCAAGCATCGCGCCAGCGGGTCGTGGCGAGCTGCCCCAGGTCTTCACCACGGTGACGAGGAGCGCGCGCCGGCCATCTTCCACCCATTCGGCGCTGCGTTTCAGTACATCGAGGTCGACGCTGTCCATGCGAGCCTGTCCGTCTCGGCAACCGTGAAGCCTCCCATTCTACGACTCGTCGAGCGGCGGCCGCGCTATCCGCCGCCGCGCCGGTAGTGAAGCTCGAAGCGATCGAGGAATTTCTCGGTGGAACGGGCGTCGAATCCCGCCAGGTAGACTTGGACGTCATGGCGGGCAAGCGTGAGCGTGCCGAGCGAGCGGTCGGGTAGCGGCGTCAGGACGATGCGCCACGAACGACCGGGACCATCGTGGCGGATCTGGTCGGCGGCGACCTCGAACGGCGCGTGACCGACCGCCGCAGGAAGGTTGCGCAGGAAGGCTTCGCGCGTGATCCACATCTCCTGGCGAAGCGCCAGCGCCTCCTCGTCAGCCACCGGCAATCGGCGGCCAGATCGCGAGCTCGTCGCGTTCGGTCAGCACCCGCGTTGCGCGCTCGCCCGGCGGAACGAACAGGCCATTCACCAGCACGAGATGGCACGCGCGCGGCGGCAACTGATGTGCGTCGATCAGTGCGGCGACCGTGGTGCCTTCCGCAACGTCGAGCTCGAGCCGGTTGGTCGTGCGTGCAGCGGGCGGCAGGTAGTCGGCCAGCGACGCGTAGAGCTTGAGCGCAACCTGCATCCGCAATCAGGCGGCCGCCTGTGCCCGTGCGAGATAAGCCTCGGGGAAGCGCAGCGGCTCGGCCATCAGCCGCTCCTTCCATGGACCGAGCCGGATGCCACCCTCGATCAGGCCGCGAAGCACGCCGACGTGCTCGGTGAGCCCGATGCTCGTCGCACCGACCAGGCGCTCGCCGTCGAATTGCAGGCTCAGGTAGCGGAACGCGGGCCGGTCGATCATTTCGACGCCATGTCCGCCGGGCGCACCCCACCAGCGACCGAACGAGGACGAAATGAGCCCGAGCGTGTCGAGCACGTTGAATGTCAAGCTGCCGCGCGATGCGATCTGCCGTCCCGCCATGTTGGCCGCGGCCATGCGGCCCTGATCCACGGCCGAGGGCTGCACCGCGCTGATCGCACGGCCGCCGGTGGACAGGTCGAGCGCTTCGGCGCAATCGCCCGCGGCGAAGACGCCTTGCACGTTGGTCTGCATCGCACCATCGACGACAATCCCCTTCTCGCACGCGATGCCGCTGTCGGAGAGGAACTCGACGTTCGGCTGCACACCTGCCGACACGATCACCACGTCGGCGACCAGTTTTTCACCGGAGACCAGCTCGGCTTCGAGCGCCTTGCCATCGCTCGCGCGGCGCAGGCCGACCACCCGTGTCCCCAAGCGAACGGATACTCCCTTGTGCTCGCACCACTCGCGGATCATCGTGCCCGCCGCGGGCGTCATCATGCGCGGCACCATGCGATCGCCCATCTCGACCACCGTGAGCGCAAGGCCCCGCTCGACCAGGGCTTCCATGATGATGCAACCGATGAAGCCGGCGCCGAGTTGCAGCACGCGCGCGCCGCGGGGGGTATCCGCGAGCAGCGAGCGCACGTCCGCCATCGTCCAGCAGAAATGGACGCCCGGCATATCGAGCCCGGGGATCGGCGGTCGCACCGGCCGCGCGCCGCTCGCGATCAGCAGGCGATCGTAATCGAGCGCGCTGCCGTTCTGAAGCGTCAGCTTCCGTGCCGCGGTGTCCACCCGAAGCACGCGATCCTGCACGAGATCGATGCGCAGGCGGGTGTAGTGATCGGCATCCTTGCGCAGGTGCGTGCCCGCCTCGTCGATGCGGCCCATCATCAGGTAAGGGAGCGCCATGCGCGAATACGGCGGCTCCGGCTCGTCGCCGATCAACGCGACGGCCGACGCCGGATCGAGCTTGCGCAGCGCTTCGGCGGCCACCACACCGGCCGGGCCGTTTCCGACAATCACATGCTTCATCGGGATCTACCCAGAAAAGCAAAGTCCGGGCGGGCTTGCGGCCCGCCCGGATAGGCCGGTTGCCACCTCACAACCCGAGGCGATTCACCGTGTCCGGCGTCGGCACGCCCTCGGCGTTCCAGCCGCGAAGCGCGTAGTACTCCGGCAGCATCTTCTCGACGCCGTTGGTGAGGCCCTTCGCCGGCCCTGTCTTCGCGGGCTCCTTCTTGAGCCGCGGCGGCAAGTCGTCGTCCTTCTTCGTCAGCCCGGCGCGCAGGTTGAACTGGCGCTCGAGGTTCCAGATGCGCTCGCCGACCAAGGCGAGCTTCTCCATCGACCAATCGCCTTCGAGCGCCGTCTGCAGTTGCGGCTGCACGTCGGCAAGCGTCCACGCGAACGACGTGAACAGGCACAGTCCCGACGAATCGAATACCGCCGTCGCATCCTGGAACGCCTTCACGAGCGCCGGCTTGCCTTCGGTGGTCAGCGGGTCGGTCTTGACCGGGATGCCGAGCACCTCGGAGGCAACCGTGTAGCCGCGCAGGTGGCATGCACCGCGGTTGGACGTTGCATAGGCGAGCCCCATCCCCTGGATGCCGCGCGAATCGTAGGCCGGGAACTCCTGCCCCTTGACCGACATCGACAGCTCGGGCTTGCCGTGCTTCGTGCACAGCCGCCGGGACCCGAGCGCGATCTCCTTGCCGAAGCCCTCGCCGCGCGCCGTCATCTCCGTGAGACGGGTCAGCACCTTCGGATCGCCGAACGTCAGCGGGAATCCGACATCGGCCTCCTTGATGAGCCCGAGGTCGTAGAGCTCCATCGCTGCACCGACCGTGGCGCCGAACGAGATCGGATCCATCCCGTCCTCGTTGCAGACGAAGTTCGCGTAGGTTAGCGCCTCGAGGTCCGACACGCCCGTTGCCGCGCCGAGCGCCCAGGCCGCCTCGTATTCGAGCCCGCCGGAGGCTGCCCCAGTACTCGGGCTTGTTGACGACCGTGTAGTGGGTCTCGTCGAGCTTCGAAATGCGGCCGCATGCGATCGTGCAACCGAAGCAGGCCTGGTTGGTGACCAGGTTCGCCTTGCCGTCGGTCGGGCGCTTTTCGTACATCGCCTCCGCCGAGATCTTGCGCGCCCCATCGAACTGCACGTCGCGGTGATTGTGCGCCGGCAGCGCGCCGATCTCGTTGATCACGTTCATCAGCACCTGCGTGCCGTACTTCGGCAGGCCCTGTCCCGTGACCGCGTTGTCATGGAGCACCTTCTTGGCGGCGGTGACCGCCTGCATGAAGCCCTTCGGATCGCGGATGCCTCCGACTCCCTTGGTGCCGCGCACGGCGATCGCCTTCAGGTTCTTCGAGGCCATCACGGTGCCGACGCCGGAACGGCCGGCGGCGCGATGCAGGTCGTTCACCACGGCGGCGTACAGGCAACCCGTTTCGGCGGCACGGCCAACGCTCGACACCCGGATCTGCGGATCCTGATGCTTGTTCTTCAGGAACTTCTCGGTGTCCCACGTGGTCTTGCCCCAGATTTCGTCACCCGGAAGCAGCTCCGCCTTGTCGTCCTCGATGCGCAGGTAGACCGGCTTCGGCGACTTTCCCTCGAAGATGATCATGTCCCAGCCGGCGTTCTTGCAGCTCGGCGCCGAAATAGCCGCCCGAGTTCGAGCAGGCGATCGCGCCGGTCAACGGTCCCTTGGTGATCACCGAGTAGCGCGCGCTGGTCGATGCCATCGTGCCCGTGAGCGGGCCGGTGGCGAAGACCAGCTTGTTCGCGGGCGACAGCGGGTCGACCTTGGCGTCGACTTCCGTGGTGAAGTACTTGGTCGCGAGACCGCGCTGCCCGAGGAACTCCTGGGCCCATTGCATGTTGAGCGGCTCGGGTGTGCACGTGCCCTTGGAAAGGTCGACGCGCAGGATCTTGCGTGTCCATGCCATGGCATCCTCCCTACGCTTGAGGTTGCGAGTCGAGCTTCGCGGCCCAGCTGCGCATGCGCGAAAGCCCGGTCCAGTCGGCGTCGACATAGGTGATGGCGCCCGTCGGGCACGCTTCCGCGCAGGCCGGGTGATCGTCGCAAAGGTCGCACTTCTGCACCTTGCCCGTCTCCTGCACGAAGTTGATCGTACCGAAGGGGCAGGCGATCGTGCACACCTTGCAGCCGACACACACCGCGTCCAGGACGATCTTGGCGCCGGTCGCCGCGTCGACCTTGATGGCCTCCACCGGACATGCGTGCAGGCACCACGCCTCGTCGCACTGCGTGCAGGTGTAGGGGACCTTGCGCCCCGTCTCGTGGAAATCGAAGACCTTGATCCGCGAGCGCGCCGGGTTGAACACGCCGAGGTTCTCGTAGGAACAGGCCATCTCGCACTGCAGGCAGCCCGTGCACTTGGCCGGATCGATGTGAAGCGATTTCTGCATGGAGCCTCCTGTGTTTGGCACGCGGCGCATGCAGCGCAGCTGAATGCCCGGCGCGGTCGCGGTCTTCGCCGCGAGTATCCGTCGATCGTACACAACCGCAATCCTGATTACCAGCGGCGACGGCTGCAGTTCAGCGTGGTGATGTAGTGGGCGACGTTGTCGATGTCCTCGTCGGACAGCGTGCTGCGCCACGCTGGTCATGTTGCCGGCGTCGTTGGTGCGGCGCCTGTGCCTTGAAGTCCTGGAGCTGCTTGACCACGTACTCGTAGTTGCTGGCCGGCCACGCGCGGGATCTCGTTCTGCCCCGTGAAGCCGCCCAGGTGGCACATCGTGCACAGCACCGTCGTCGGCACCTTGTCTGCCCGCGCGCGACCTTGGCGGCGTCCGCCTTGAACTGGTTGGACCGCGGCTTCTGTGCCGCGTAGTAGTCCGCGAGGTCGAGCATGTCGTCGCGGCGACAGGTCCTTGGCGATCGGCGATCATCGACCGGATCGCGTGCGCCGGCCTTCCTTGAAGTCCTTGAGCTGCGATGTAGATGTAGCGCGCAGTTCTGGCCGGCGAGAATCGGGAATCGCAGCGATCGATCGAGTTGCCGTTCGGCCCGTGGCAGGCGTCGCAGGTCTCGGCCTTGCGTCTCGCCTGCCGGCGGCGTCGGCTGGCGCGAGCGTGGGAAGCGAGAACGCCAGCGCAAGACGACCAGGCGTGGCGCAAGTTCATACCCTCAGTCGACGTGCCGCAAAAAAGACAGCGCGACTGCCCGCGCGCATGCCCGTTCGATGAAGCGAATGCGCTGTCAGGGCAGCGCGAACACGAAGACGCTGTTGCCGCGCTTGAAGTCGAGCTGCGTGTTGCCGCCCGCCGCGACCGCGATGTACTGCTTGCCGTTGACCGTGTAGGAGACCGCCGGCGCGTTGACGCCGGCGCCGCACTGGTATTTCCACAGCTCCTTGCCGGTCTTGCTGTCGAACGCCTTGAACCAGCCGTTGCCTTCGCCGTTGAAGACCAGCCCGCCGGCCGTGGCGAGCACGCCGCCGATCAGCGGCTGCGGCGTCTTCACGCCCCAGGCGACCTTGCCCGTGTCCACGTTGACGGCAACCAGGCGACCCCACTGCTCTTCGCTCGGGATGGTCTTGAACGCGCCGCCCAGCCACAGCTTGCTGCCGCCCGGATATTGCGCGGCCTCGACGTGGTAGGTCATCGGCTGGTGCAGGTTGGCCGCGAACGCGAGCCGCAGGCCGGGGTCGATCGCCATGGGCGACCACTCGACGCCGCCGTTCGCGCCCGGCAGCATGCGCGCGCCCTGCGCCGTCGGCAGCACCCACATGTTCTCCTGCGGGATCATCGCCTCGGAGAAGCGGATCAGCTTGCCCGTCGCGCGCTCGTGCACGTAGATGTGGCCGGTCTTGCCGCCGTGGATGACGGCGTCGACCATCTTGCCGCTTCCGTCCTTCACCTGCGTCAGGATCGGCGGGCTCACGGCGTCGAGGTCCCACACGTCATGGGCGATGTACTGGAAATGCCACTTGTACGTGCCCTTGTCGAGGTCGATCGCGACCATCGAATTGGTGTACAGGTTGTCGCCGGGCCGCTCGGCGCCGTACAGGTCCGGCGACGGATTGCCGGCGACGAAGAACACGGTGCGGGTCTTGAGATCCACCGCCGGCGCCATCCACACGCCGCCGCCGAGCGTCTTGATAGAAGCCGCCGCCCTTGTCCGCCAGTTGCTTCTTCTCGGCAGCGATGTCGCGCAGCATGTTGCGGCCGGTCGCGTCGTTGACCGCCCACACGCCTTCGTGACCCTTCTCGGGAATCGTGTAGAACGTCCACAACAGCTTGCCGGTCGTTGGCGTCGAACGCCTTGACGAAGCCGCGGATGCCGTACTCGCCGCCGTTGGTGCCGATCAGCACCTTGCCGTCGACGTACGATCGGCGCCATCGTCTCCGAGTAGCCTTTCTCGGGATCGGCGATCTGCGTTTCCCACAACGAGCTTGCCGGTCTTCGCGTCGAGCGCGACGAGCTTCGCGTCCAGCGTGCCCATGAACACCCGGTCGTCGCCGATCGCCACGCCGCGGTTGTTCGGACCGCAGCAGAACGTCGTGATCGGCCCCATCTTGTGCTTGTAGTGCCAGAACTCCTGGCCCGTCGTCGCGTCGATCGCGTAGACGTGGTTGAACGACGTGGTGAGGTACATGACGCCGTTCACCACGATCGGCGCCGTCTCCATCGACTCGAGCACCTCGGTCTGGAAGACGAAGGCCGGACGCAGGTTCTTCACGTTGCCGGCGTTGATCTGCTTGCCGGGGTAGTAGCGCGTCTGCTCGTAGCTGCCGTTGCTGTGCAGCCAGTTCGCGGCGTCGCCGCCGGCCTTGTTCAGCATGTCCTGCGAGACCGCGACATTGGCCTTGACGTCCATCGCCTTCTTCGTCGCGCCGCCCGAAATTTCCTGTGCGCCGGCAACCCCGACGCCGGCCACGAACATCGTCGCCGCCAGCGCGAGACGACAAGCTCTTCACGTCCCTCATGCGCACTCTCCCCTGGTATGATCCGCGGTTGTCGCGATCCGCCGCGCAACGCCCTCCGCCGCGCGAGGCGTTTGTTATAGTCCAATCCTTCGCAATTGCAAAGGCCTTCCCGCATTGTGCAATGCATCAACGCGGCTGCCCGACCGATGACGATGAACATCAAGCTGACCCTCGCACTCCTGCTGTCCTGCCTCGCGCTGTCCGCAACGGCGCAGACAACGACCAACGAGGCCGTCAACGCCCGACTGCTGGTGTCGGCGCGGACCAACGACGATGCGGGCGTCGCGCGGGCGCTTGCCGACGGTGCGGCGATCAACTCGCGCAACCGGCTGGGCGAGAGTGCGCTCATCATCGCGCTCAAGCGCAACCAGTTCGCGATGGCCAGGCGGCTGATCGAGGCCGGCGCCGACGTGAACCAGGCCGCGCTCAACGGCATCACGCCGCTGATGGCTGCAGCGTACGCGGGCGACGGCGAGCTCGTCGCCCTGTTGCTGTCACGCGGTGCGGATGTCACGCCGGTCGACCGGATCAAGAAGACGGCGATGCTTTACGCGGCCGGGGAAGGCCACGTCGGCATCGTGCGGCAATTGCTAGCGAAGGGTGTCGATCCGAACCAGCGCTACGAGAACGACCTGACGGCGCTGATGTGGGCCGCAGGCTATGGCCGCGACGACGCGGTGAAGGCGCTGATCACCGCGGGCGCGAAGGTGGATCTCAAGGACAATCGCGGCAAGACGGCGCAGGACATCGCTCGCGAGAACCAGCACGCAGAGACCGCGAAGCTGCTCGACAAGGCCGCACCGCCGTCCTAGCCCGATCGGCGGGCGGGCACCCGCGGTCGTCGCCCGAACCACATCCGCCGCAGCAGGCCGTCGCGATCGATCAGTGCGTGCTTCGCCGCCGCGGCGACGTGCAATGCGATCGCGGCCGCAAGCAACCACGTGAGCCCGAAGTGCGCGGCGCTCATGGCGTCCTTGAGTGCCTCGCTCTTCGCCCCCCAGGCGGGCAGCGTGATGCCGAAGTACTTGACGGGATAGCCGCTCCAGACCGAACCCAGATAGCCGGTGAGCGGCAGCAGCACGAGGACCACGTAGAGCACCCCGTGGTTGACGTGTGCAAGGATCGTCTGCCACCTCGGCATGGGCGGCAGCGCCGGCGGCACGTGTGTTTTGCGCCAGAGCACCCGCAGCGCCATCAGCGCGAAGATCGTCAATCCGAGCGACTTGTGCAGATTGAACGCGTCCGCGCGCACGCCCGGCGGCTGTTTGGGGATCGCCTGCATCCACCAGCCCCAGAAGAACTGCGCGATTACCGCGATCGCGATCAGCCAGTGGAGCGTGATGGCCACGTTCGTGTAGCGACGTTCAGAATCCGACATTCGCCGCAAATCCAGCGAAATAATTGCGACCGGCGCGGGCTCGAAATAGCGGCCGTTGGTGTCGCCCACGATTACCGAACCGACATAGTTCACGTCGGCGATGTTGTTGATTCGCGCGAACGCCCGCAGCGTCCAGTTGCCGACACGGTGCTCGACCGATGCCCGGAGGTTCGCCACCGTGTAGGCCGGCGCGGCGTCGCTGTTGCGATCGTTGACGTAGATCTTCGACGACGTACTGCACTTCGGCCGCGACGTTCAACCACGGCAGCGGTGCAGGCGTCCACGCCAGTTCGCCGTACGCGGTCTGCGCCGGCACTCCGGGCAGGCGGGTGCCGGCCGGAATGATCGCCGGCGGCTGGCCGGTTACGACGTCGGAGGCGAACCACGCCCTGAGATACGTGTATGCGGCATGGGCGGTCAGCCCTTGCGCCAAGATCGCCGTCGTACATGAGCTCGACGCCACGGCGGCGCGTCTTGCCGGCGTTGCGGTAGGTCGTGCGTCCGCCCGTGGCCGTGTTGACGACGATCTCGTCGTCGGTGTCGATGGCGAACAGCGCCGCAGTCACCCGATGACGCTGCGCGACGATCGCCTTCAATCCAACCTCGGTCGACACGCTTGTGGCGGGCTGCAGGTCGAAGTTGAGTCCTGCTCCCAACGGCCGGTAGGCGAGCTCGGCGAACGTCGGCGTCTCGAATCCCTGGCCATAGTTGGCGTAGAGATTGAGCGTTTCGGTCGCGTGGAACATCACGCCCGCTACCGGCGTCGTCTGGCGATAGGTGCGGCTTCCGCTGTCGTCCGGATTGGCCTCCGTAATGTACTCGTCCTGCGACTCGAACCGCACGTTGCTCGAACGGACGCCGGCAATCGCGCTCCAGCGCGGCGCGAAGTCCCAGTTCAGCTGCACGTAATAGTCGTTGTCGCTGACCGTGTCGACCTCGTTGCGGCGCAGCGCGCCGAGGTTTCCGTTGTTGTTGACGAAGCCTTGCCGCCGTTCGCGCTGCGTGTCCCAGTCGACGCCGGCCACCAGCGTAAGCGGGCCGCTCGGCCACGATGAAGCGCTGGAACAGTTTGAGGCTCGCGCCACCGTAATCGCGGTCGAGATCGGTCACGCCACCGGACGAAGTCGGCGCAATGCCCGACAGCGCGAGATATTGCCGCACCTGCCGCGTACCCCCGTAACCCGTCAGGCGCAGCGTCGTGTCGTCGCTGAACGAATGATCCACCCGCAAGCCGCCTTGCTGCTGATGGACGGTCTTGCGCGTATCGAAGAGCAGCGCGACGGGGTCGGCCTGCTGCGGGTCGGCTTCCCACTGCGCGCGCGTGAGGCCGAGCGGGTCCTGCGATTCCGGCTGATCCTGCAACGTGCCCAGGATCGTCACGCTCGTCCGGCTGCCGGGCGCGAATGAGAGCTTGGCCGCTGCGAGGTTGCGCTCCGCGGCGCTGTGCTCGCGGAATCCATCGGTCTGGAATGTCGTGCCTGCCGCGACGTAGCCGACACCGTTGGACGTCCCGGTGAGCTTGGCGCCCGTCGTCCAGCTGCCGAAGCTTCCGGCGCCGAAATTGACGGTGAGCTCGGGCGACGGCGTTCCCGATTCGGTGAAGACGGTAATCACACCACCTGCGGCGTTGCCGTACAACGTCGAAAACGGCCCGCGCAGGACTTCGATGTGGTCGGTCGAGAAGAGCTGGAAGCTGCCGGTCTGCCCCTGGCCGTCGGGCATCGTCGCGGGAATCTCGTCCTGATAAAGGCGAAGGCCGCGCACGCCGAATGTCGCGCGCGCACCGAATCCGCGGGAGCTGATCTGCAGGTCCTGCGCGTAGTTCCAGCGGTTGAGCGCGACGATGCCGGGCACGCGCACCAGCGACTCGGAGAGGTTGATCATCGGCTGGCCCTGCTCGATCTCGCGCCGTCCGATCGTGTCGATCGAAACCGGCAGGTCGAAGCTGCGCTGCTGTTCCCGAGTGGCGGTAACGACGACGGGGTCGAGCACACCCACGCTTTGCGCAACGGCCGGCGACGACAAGGCAGTGTTGAGCGCAGTGGCGACCGCGACGGCGACCGCCCTGCGCGATATGCGAAGCCAACGCGGCAGGATGTGAAGAAGCTCGTGTAGCATTGGCGGGTCGCGCGGGGCTCGCGCCCCATGAGCGTCGCATTGTATTGCAGGCGGAGACGGATCCATGCCATTCGCACACTTCTTTCGGGCCCTCATACTGGCGGCGAGCTTCGTCGCGCTGCCGCTCACGGCGGCGCCGTTCGCCTATGTCGGCAACGAAGGCTCGGCGACGATTTCGGTGATCGACACAGCCACCGACAAGGTCGTGAAGACGCTGCGCTTCGGCCAGAAGCCCCGCAGTCTCGCGGTTTCCCCCGACGGCACCCGGCTCTTCGTCAGCGACCAGACCGGGAACGCGCTCGTCGTCGTCGATCTGACCAAGGACGCGCAGATCGGCAAGCTCGCGCTCGGCGACTCGCCGGAGGCGATCTACCTCTCGCCCGACGGCAAGCGGCTCACCGCCGCCATCGAGGAGAACGACCAGGTGCTGGTCATCGACGTCGGCGCGCTCAAGGTCGAACGCACCCTCAAGATGAAGGGCAAGAATCCCGAGCACGCCGTCTGGAGTCCCGACGGCAAGTGGATCTACGCCAGCGCCGAGGAAGCCGACACCGTCGACATCTTTGACGTGGACACCGGAACGCTGGTCAAGTCGGTCAAGGTCGGCAACCGGCCGCGCGGCATTTCGTTTCTTCCCGACGGCAGCCGCGCCTACGTCGCTGCGGAGAATGCCGATCTGGTGAACGTGTTCGACACGAAGACGCATGACGTGATCGCGCGGATCAAGGCCGGCAAGCGCTCCAACGGCGTGCTCGTTCACCCGGACGGCAAGCGCGTGTTCGTGACGTCCGGCGGCGAAGGAACCGTTCAGGTGATCGATACCGCGACCAACGCGATCGTCAGCACCATCCCCGTCGGGCGCCGGCCGTGGAACATGGCGCTCACGCCGGACGGAAAGAAGCTCTACGTCGCATGCGGGCGCTCCAACGCGGTCGCCGTCATCGACACGACGACGCAACCAGAAGATCGCGGACATTCCGGTCGGCGAACTGCCCTGGGGCGTCGCGATCCGCTGACTGCCCTTGCGGTCTCGCGACGGCGTCGCTGGATCTCAGTCGCGGCCGGGAAGCAGGCCCGTGCGCTCCGCGATTCGGACGAGCTCCACAGGCGACTGAGCGCCGAGTTTCTGCCTGATGCTCGACTGGTGATTGGCGACGGTCTTGTAGTTGAGGCAGAGTTTTGCGGCGATCGCCCGGACCGAGTGGCCCGTGGCCAACAGCCGCGCGATCTCGAACTCGCGCGTGGACAGCGACTCGATGCTGCCCATGGTGCGCGTAACACTGGCGAGCGCGAGTGCCCGCGCAACGTCGGGACTGAGAAACACCTCTCCGCGCGCAACGGCACGAACGGCCTCGACCAGCGTCTCGGGCGCACTTGCCTTCGTGACGTAGCCGGCCGCCCCGGCCTTGAGGGCACGATTCGGATATATCGGCTCCTCGTGGATGCTGAACACGAGAATCCGCGCCGCGGGTTCACGCTGCAGGAGGCGGCGAACGCCCTCGATTCCACTCACGTCGGGGAGCGAGACGTCCATGATCACTACGTCGGGCGCAAGTTCGCAGAACCTCGCGGTAGGCCTCGCCGGCCGACGCCGCCTCGCCAACCACCCGGACGTCCGGCGAACGCTCGAGCAGCCGGCGATAACCCTCGCGAACGACGGCGTGGTCGTCCACGAGAAGAACCGAGACGCGTGCTCGCTCGTTCACGCGGCCTCCGGGAAACGCGCTGGCAGACGCGCGACGAAGCCGAAACCACCCGACGGCGACGTCCAGGTTGCGCTCCCCGAAGGGCGCGTGCGCGGCGCAGCCGGGAAGAATTCCCGGGTTGGTTCGGGAACGCAGCGCAATCGGCGGGCCTCCGGCAATGGGATCCTTCCCGCGTCGCATCGAAATCGCCCTGCCCACAGGGACCGCACTATAAGGCAATGCGCGGCCGAGCACGCATGCCACTCTGCAAAGCCGCCATCGGCCGCCTATGCGCAGGGCGCTGCCGACGCGCGGCAATCTGCCAGAACTGATTCCCCGCAAATAACCTCTCCACCCGCAAGCGTCGCCCTGGCGATTCCCGGATTGCTCCTACAAACTGTGCCGCCTTTCAGCGTCGCGGGCGCCGCACTCTGCGCGATGCTCCCCTGGCCTGCGACTGCCGCGGACACGCCGTCGCGCCCTACCCGGTTATCGTCGTCGGCACGACCCCGCTGCCCGGCACGGGACGCGCCTCGACCAGATCGCGGCGCCAGTCCAGACCGCCAAGTCGACCGACATCGTGCGCGGCATCGCGTTCGAGTTGCCGGGCTTCATGAATCGCTTCCTCGGCAGCGTCTACGTCAACGACGTCCAGGGCAACCCGTTTCCAGCCGGACGTGAGCTATCGCGGCTACACCGCGTCGCCGCTGCTCGGCACGCCGCAGGGACTGTCGGTCTACATGGACGGCGTGCGGCTCAACCAGCCGTTCGGCGAGGTCGTCAGCTGGGACCTGATTCCGCTGTCGGCGATCGCCTCGATCGCCCTCATGCCGGGCTCGAACCCGCTGTTCGGCCTCAACACGCTCGGCGGCGCGCTGTCCATCCAGACCAAGGATGGCGTGAGCAATCCCGGGACGGCCGTACAGGGTTATTACGGCATGAACAACCGCAGGTCTCGCTCCAGTTCGAATCCGGCGGCCATCAGGCGAACGGGCTCAACTGGTTCGTCACCGGCAACCTATTCAACGAGGACGGCTGGCGCGAGGACTCGCCATCGCGCGTCGGCCAGATCTTCGCCAAGCTCGGGTGGCAGGAAGCCCGCACCGCGGCTTCGCTCGCGCTGTGGCGTACGCCGACACCGACCTGATCGGCAACGGGCTGCAGGAGCAGCGCTTCCTCGCTCGCGACTACGCGAGCGTCTACACCATGCCGGACACGACTAACAACCGGTCGGTCTTCGCCAATCTGGTCGGCCGCCACAGCCTGAGCGAGGACGTGCTTGCGTCCGGCAACGTGTTTTATCGCAGCATCAAGACGTCCAGCTTAACGGCGACATCAACGACGGATCGCTCGACCAGGCGGTCTATCAGCCGAATGCGGCGGAGCCAAAGCGCGCTGGCCGCCGCCGGCTACACCGGCTTTCCGACCAGCGGCGACAACGCCGCGAACACGCCTTTCCCGTTCTGGCGGTGCATCGCCAATGCGCTGCTCAACGACGAACCGAACGAGAAATGCAACGGCCTGCTCAATCAAGGCAATGCCCACGCAGACCAACTACGGTGCGTCCGGCCAGATTGCTTTTTCGGGTGCGTTCGCCGGCGGGCAATCATCTTCGTCGCAGGCGCCGTGGTACGACACGAGCCGCATGCACTTCTCTCAGTCCACCGAATTCGGCTTCCTCAACCCGGATCGCAGCGTGGTCCGGCGCCGGCGCATACGCGGACGGCAGCCAGAACTCGGAGAACGCGTTCGACGCCCGAGTGGACTTGCTGGGCAACACGACCACCTGGAGCGTCTTCGCCACTGACACTTTGTCGATTGGCGAGGCGTGGAACGTCACGATGTCCGGCCGCTACAACCGCACCCGGGTGAAGAACCAGGACCATCTCGAGCCCGTCGTCGGTGGCGGGTCGCTCGACGGCCACTACACGTTCAGCCGATTCAATCCGGCGGTCGGCGTGACCTATTCGCCGACGGCGAGCCTGAATGCGTACGTGGGGTACAGCGAAGGCAGCCGCGCGCCGTCGTCCATCGAGCTTGGCTGCGCCGATCCCGAGCACCCCTGCAAGCTCCCCAATGCGATGGCCGGCGATCCGCCGCTGCACCAGGTGGTCGCCAGAACGTGGGAACTCGGTGTGCGCGGCAATTTGGGCGCTGCACTGCGCTGGAACCTGGGTGTGTTTCGCGCCAGCAGTGACGACGACATTCTTTTCGTCGCCGACAACCAGAGCGGTTTCGGCTACTTCCGGAACTTCGGGCAGACGCGGCGTCAGGGGATCGAGGCCGGACTGAGTGGCAGCTATGGCCAGTTCCAGTATGGCGCCAACTACACGTTGCTGGACGCCAACCTATCAGAGCAACGAGACGATCAATGCAGCCGGCAACAGCAGCAACGACGCACCCTATCCCGGACTCGACGGCAACATCGAGATCCGGTCCGGAGACCGTATTCCGCTCATCCCGCGCAACCTGTTCAAGGCGTTCGTCGACGTTCAGCTCGGCCCGCGCACTGTCGATCAACCTCGACCTGCTTGCCGCATCCGGCTTCTATGCGCGCGGCAACGAGAACAACCAGCACGAGCCCGACGGCGTCTATTACCTCGGACCCGGAAAGACACCCGGCTACGCGGTGTTCAACCTCGGCGCCCGATTCCAGGCAGCGCGAGAGCTTGACGCTCTTCTTCCAGGTGAACAACCTGTTCGACCGCGAGTACTACACGTCGGCCCAGCTCGGCGCCGACAGGCTTCACGTCGACCGGCAATTTCATTGCTCGACCCTTCTCGGGCCCCGTCGTCGACGGCGAGCGTCCCGTGGTGCATGCGACGTTCTTCGCACCCGGCCCACCCCGTACCGCCTGGATCGGCCTCAGCTATGCGTTCGACAGGCCCGGGCGCTGACGTTGCATGCACCGCATGTGGCTCGACCAGAACCAGGCGACCCGCTAAGCTCTCGCCTCGATGTCAATTATGTCGAGAACATGAAATTCCTCGCGCATCGCCCCAATGCCGGAATAGCGCGCACGCTCCCATTCGCTACGCCACGGTCTCCTGGAGCGTCCACGCGTCGCTCGCCCGCAGGTCGCGTGGGAGACGCCTCCGCATCGCCGGCGCGTGAACGTCGCGGCAGGGGATCGGCGCGATGAATGATGCGACTGACGCGGACGCCGTGCCTTCCTCGGTGCTTGCGCGGCCGCCGGCATCGCCGGTGTTGTCTGGCCGGCGCGCACCGAGACCCCTCCCCTCCCAGCCGACCTTTGCGCCACCGGACCCGGGGCGCCATTGGCCGTCGGACGCGACACCGGCTGGTTCGCGCGGCTTGCCCCGGGCGGATCGCCGCTCGCGCTGCGCGCGGGCCCCGTGCCGGCCGGCGATGCGGCGCCGTGGGCGCTCTGCTATGCCGGCGTTCGCGACGGGCGTGCGGTGCGCAATCCGACGCTCGTCGTCGAAAAGGGAGACCGGCTGCGGATCGAGCTTGTCAATGCGCTCGACGAACCGACCGTCGTCCATTGGCATGGCTTGACCAACGACACCGCGAACGACGGCGCGGGACTCACGCTCGCCGCACCCGGCGAACGTTACGCGTACGACTTCGCCGTGCGCAACCGCGCCGGGCTCTACTGGTATCACCCGCATCCGCACGGCCTCGCCGCGGGACAGGCCTACCGCGGCCTGTTCGGACTGATCGACGTCGACGATGCCGACGATCGGGCGCTGCGCGCGGCGCTCGAACTCGAGCCAGGAGTGACCGAATTCCCGCTGGTGCTGCAGGACCGTCGTGAGCGCGGCTACGCGCCGACCGCACGCGACCGTCATCTGGGCTTCCTGGGCGACGGCCCACCGTCAATGGCGAAGCCGAACCCTGGCTCGACGTTGCGACGCGCGTCTATCGCTTTCGCATTCTGAACGCGTCAAATGCCAGGACGTACCGGCTGGGCCTGCGCGATGGCGGCGGCCGGCCGCTGCGCTTCATGCTGGTCGGAACCGACGGTGGCCTGCTGTCGGCACCGATTCCCGTCGGCGAGTGCTTCCTTTCCCCCGCCGAGCGCATCGACGTGCTCGTCGACCTGCGCGAACGCAAGGTAGGCGAAACCATTGTGCTCGAAACGCGGGCATTCGATCCGATGCACAAGGACCTCCCGCCGGACGCCGCTGCGAACACGCCCGTGGAACCGGCGATGGCGAGCCACGGCGGCGCCAGCCGCCGAGGCGAAGGCGGAACCCGCGCACAGCACGTGGCCGGAAGGCGCGCCGCATCGTCTGCTCGCGCTTCGTGTGCGCGAGCAAGTCAGCTATCGGCGCGAGGTGCCTGCATCGCTCTCGACGATCCCGCGCATCCCGCATCGATGCCGCGAACGAGCGGCCGTTCCGCATCGGCTTCAACAAGGGCCGCTGGCGCATCAACGACCGTGTCTTCGCGATGGGCGAGACGCCGATCGAAATCGCGCGCGGCGCGACCGAAGTGTGGCTGCTGCGCAACTATCACACCAGCATGCCGCACGCGATGCATCTGCACGGTTTCCAATTCCAGGTGCTCGAGCGCGAGACCTCGCCCGAATTCGCTCGCCCCGCTCGCCGTCGACGAGCACGGACGGCTCGCGACCGACCTCGGCTGGAAGGACACGGTGCTGGTCTGGCCGGGTGAAAGCGTCCGCGTCGCCATCGACTTCCGCTGCCGTTCGACGCGCCGCAGACCTACCTGTTCCACTGCCACAACCTGGAGCACGAGGACGGCGGAATGATGCTCGGCGTCAAGGTTGCGTAGGGAGCCACTGCGCAAAGTCGCCGCGCCGACTCCTGCTCGTCGGCGGCGGGCACGCGCATGTCGAGGTGCTGCGACGGTTCGCGCTCGCGCCCGTTCCGGGCGTCGAGCGTTCGTTGGTTTCGCCGGCGCCGCTCACCCCCTATTCCGGCATGCTCCCGGGCCTCGTCGCGGGCATTATACGCACGAGCGACATCGCACATCGCACTCGCCGCCATTGGTCGATGCCGCCGGCGCGCGCTTCGTCGCCGATCGCGTCGTCTCGCTCGACCTCGGGCGGCGGCGGCGCGACGCTGCGAACGGCAGCGGCGATCGCCTTCGACGTCGTGTCGCTCGATGTCGGGTCCGATGCCGCCTGTCGCCGTGCCGAAGGCGCGTCCCGGCACGCGATCGCCGTCAAGCCGATTGCGGGATTCCTCGCCGCCTGGGACGAGACGCTGGCGGCCGCACGTGCGCGGCTCGGTACGCGCCATCGTCGTCGTCGGCGGACTCGGCGGCGTCGAAATCGCTGCTCGCGATGCAGTACCGGCTGCGCGTGCTCGGGATCTCGCCGCGCCTGCACTCCACTTCGTGTGCCGACGCATGGACGCGTATCCGCCAGCGCTCGCGAGCGCGCCTGCGAACGCGACGCTCCTGCGGCGCGGCGTGACATTGCACGGTCGGGCGCCTGGTGCGACGCGGTGAGTGCCGATCGCGTGGAACTCGACGACGGCGTCCACATCGCCGCCGACCGCGTCGTACTGGGCGGCGGGCGCGGCCGCTGCGCCATGGTTCGCCGCATCGGGGCTCGCCTGCGACATCCATGGATTCGTACGCATCGACGATTGCCTGCAGTCACCCTCCCATCGTTTCGTGTTCGCCGCGGGCGACTGCGCATCGCAAGACGGCCGGCCGCATCCTCGTTCAGGTGTCTACGCCGTTCGGCAGGGCCCGGTCGCTTGCCGGAAACCTGCGGCGATGCGTTGCACGGCCAGCCGCTCGAGCCGTACGTCCCGCAGAGACGCGCACTGGCGCTGGTGGCAACGGGCGAGCGCAACGCCATTGCGTCGTGGGGACGCCATCGCCTTCGGCAGGCCGCCTCGTCTGGCACTGGAAGGACAAGATCGACCGCGCATTCGTCGCGCGTTATCGCAACGACCCGCACTGAATCCATGCCGGCCCGGCAGTACAATTACCGATTCCGGCAACGCCGACCGCTGCGCGTAATCGCGTCGACGTTGCCGCACCGAGGATCCGATGCATCGCTCTGCTGCCCTGTTGCTCTTGTTGTCACTGTCCCTCGCCGTCCAATGCGCCTTCGCGCAAGTCGCGGCACCCGCGGAGTTCGTGCTGCGGCCGCAGCAGGTCTCCGCGCACGGCTGGTTCTTCCAGGGCGAGGCCGGCATGGCAAGCGCGCAGAACAAGGGCTACATGTCCAACGCGGGCTTCGTCGTGACCAACGACGGTGTCGTCGTGTTCGACGCGCTCGGCACGCCGCCGCTCGGGCGCGCGATGGTCGCCGCGATCCGCAAGGTGACGCCGCAGCCGATTCGCCGCGTCATCGTCTCCCACTACCATGCCGACCACGTCTACGGCCTGCAGGCGTTCAAGGACGCGGGCGCGCGAAATCTGGGCGCACCGCAAGGGAGAGAGCTATTTCACGTCGGGGCTGGCCGAGGAGCGCCTTCAGCAGCGGCGAATCGATCTGTTTCCATGGGTGGACGAGAAGACGGTCGTCGTGACGCCCGACCTCTGGATCGACGGCGACACCGATTTCCGGCTGGGAGGCCTCACGTTCCGGCTCCTCTATTCGGAAGGCGCGCATTCGCCCGAGGACACGATGATGTATGTCGTCGAGGACCGGCTGCTCTACGCGGGCGACCTGATCTTCGCCGGACGCATCCCGTTCGTGGGCAACGCCGACAGTGCCGGCTGGTTGAAGGCCATGGACAAGATGATTGCGCTGAAGCCCGCCGTCGTTGTCCCGGGCCATGGTCCGGCATCGAAGGACGTCGAACGCGACCTCGTGCTCACGCGCGACTATCTTCTCTACCTGCGGCAGGCGATGGGCCGTTCGGTGCGGGAGATGGAGCCGTTCGACGAAGCCTACGCGAAGACCGACTGGTCGAAGCTTCAAGGCGCTGCCCGCCTTCGAGCCAGCCAATCGCATCAATGCGTACGGCACCTACCTCCTGCTCGAACAGGAGGAATTGAAGGGAACCAAGCCGTGACGATGGTGAGCGACCCGGTGCTCGCGGTTGCCGTGCGGGCCGCGCGCCGCGCTGCGTCGGTCATCGTCGACGCGACGCGCGACCTGAGGCGCCTGCCGACGTTCTCCAAGGAGCATGGCGACATCGTCTCGAGCGCCGATGCGGAAGCCGAGCAGGCGATCATTGCCACGATCTCCGCCGCATTCCCGGACCACGGCATCCTCGGCGAGCAGTCGGGCGACCTGAAGGGGGCCAAGGGCGAGTCGCCGTACACGTGGATCGTCGACCCGATCGACGGGACGCTGAACTTCGTCCACGGCTTTCCCTATTACGCCGTTTCAATCGCGCTCGCGCACGGTACCGAGCTCACGCACGCGGTGGTGCTCGACCCGGTGCACGACGAGCTCTACACGGCGGTCCGCGGCAAGGGCGCGCAGATGAACGGTGCGCCGATCCGGACGTCGGCCTGCACCCGGCTCGAGGATGCGCTCGTCGGCACGGTCGTTCCGACGCGCAAGAGCCCGCGACTCCCCGGCTACCTCCCCGTGTTCAACGCACTGGCCGCGCGCTGTGCCGGCCTGAGACGGGCCGGCGCCTGCGCGCTCGACCTCGCCTATCTCGCTGCGGGGCGAATCGACGGCTTCTGGGTGATGAGCCTCAAGGCATGGGATGTGGCGGCCGGCGCGCTGCTCGTCGACGAAGCCGGTGGCCGCGTCGGCGATCTCGCCGGGACCCCGGATTTCCTGCGCACCCACGACGTGATTGCCGCGGCGCCCGGCGTGTTCAATCCGCTGCGCGAGGCGATCGTCGCGGCAATGCCGCGCTGAACCTTCCAGCCGTCACCTGCCGCGAGGCGCGTGCGTCGGCCTGCGAGCGGCGATCCGCGCGACGGAGTCTCCTGCGAGAAGTCATCGACCGCGGCGTCCGAGGAGCGACCCTCGGCATAGCGAGGAAATCACCATGGAAGCGGCGCGCCCCTGCGAGATCCGTGACGGGCAGCGCGAGGTGGAATGGTGGGTATTCGGAAACAGGAACATGCATTGTCGTCGGGCCCCGGAGAGTTCGGGGCCTGCTCACACTATGTCCGCAAGTGCGAAGCGGTCCTAGTCCTGGAGGGAATGGCTGCGCTCGCCACGGACGACCGGATCGTCTTCGGGATCGTGGTACCAGTCGCGGTGTGGCGAGACTGCGGTGCAGGCGAGGCACTGGGTACGATGCCAGCGCACGCCGCACCCGGGACATACGCCACCGGTCGCAAAGGTGTTCCATACCGTGCCGCACGCTGGGAGGCAGGTCCAGCGCGCGTCGGGACCCGGGCGCCAGCGGCACACGGGACAGTGGATGTCCGGCGTCCTCATGGCGTGGCATCGCGCGCAACGGACGTCGGCGCGCGATAAGGGCTCGGCGGCGGCGGCGGACGATTCAACGCTGCCACGGCAGATGGTCCAGGTCGACGTTGCCGCCCGTGAGGATGATCCCCACGCGGGCACCCGTCGCGTTGAGCGAACCCTCGACGAGGCAGGCGAACGGCACGGCAGACGACGGCTCGATCGTGATCTTCATGCGCTCCCAGATGAGTCGCATCGCCGCGACAATCGCCTCCTCGCTCGTCGTGCCGATCGCATCGACCCCCGCGCGGATCGCCCGCAGCGTACGCGGCGACAGCGGCGTGCGCAGTCCGTCGGCGATCGTCGCCGTTGTCGTGGGCGACACGGGTTCGACCTGTCCGGATCGAAAGCTCCTCGCAGCATCGTCGGCGAACGCAGGCTCGGCACCGAGCACGCGAATCGAGGGCGCTGCAGCCTTCGTCGCGATCGCCGTCCCCGAGAGCAGGCCCCCGCCACCGACCGGCGCGATGACGACATCGAGATCGGGCACGTCGTCGAGCAACTCGAGCGCGGCCGTGCCCTGCCCGGCAATCACGCGCGGATCATCGTACGGATGCACGAGCGTCGCGCCCGTATCGCGCTGCACCTCGGCGCAGGCGGCGGCCCGCGCCGCCGCAGTGGGTGCGCAGAAGCGGACCTTCGCCCCGAACGCGCGCACGTTGTCCTGCTTGATTCGCGGAGCGTTGTCGGGCATCACCACCCAGGCGGGGATGCCGCGGCGTGCCGCCGCGTAAGCGAGCGCTGCGCCGTGGTTGCCGGAGGAATGGGTGACGACGCCTCGCCGGGCCTCGTCATCGGAGAGCGAGAACACCGCATTGGTCGCCCCGCGGGCCTTGAATGCACCGACCTTCTGGAAGTTCTCGCACTTGAAGAAAAGCCGCGCCATGACCGCGCCGTCGAGTGCGGCGCTCCGCAAGACCGGCGTGCGGTGGACGTGCGGGGCGATTCGTACGCGTGCCTCGCGAATCGCCTCGAGGTCCGGCAGGGCGAGCGAATCCGGGAGGGACGCCGTGTCGGACATCAGCCGCCCTGAAGGTCCTGCGCGGTCCGGAGGATCAGGTTCACTTGCGAGTCCGGCCCGATGGCTCATTGGTGCACCCTTGGCGCTGCGCGCCTTCCCTCTGAGAGGGAGCAATTCGCGCCTTGGGACGGCCCGACGGCGCTCATGCGCTTTCGTACAACCGCGTCAGCACGAACTCGCGGTGGCCGAGCGCCTCGGCAGCCGTAAGGCGTCCGTTCGCGGTGCGGAACATCATGTCCAGCAGCTTGTCGCCGGCCTGATCCATCGTGATCTCCCGTTGCAGGAGGCCGGAAGTATCGACATCGATGTGCTCGCTCATCGTGCGCACGGTGCGCGGATTGGCGCAGATCTTGATCACCGGCAGGATCGGGTTGCCGATCACGTTGCCCTGCCCCGTCGGGAAGAAGTGGACGACGTAGCCTGCAGCCGCGCAGAGCGTCACCATCTCCGCCGCCGCCGACGAGCTGTCCATGAACCACAGGCCGGGGCCCGCCGGCATCTCGGCCTTGTCGAGCACGCCATCGACGACGCATTTCCGGCCGATCTTCTGGATGTTGCCGAGCGCCTTCTCCTCGATCGTCGTGAGTCCGCCTGCGATGTTGCCCTTGGTCGGCTGTGAATCCGAGAGATCGCTCGTCTTGTGGCGGCTGATCACCTCCTGGTAGCGATCGAAGGCGCGCATGAAGTCGGCCCGCACCTTGTCGTTGCGGCAACGCGCGGCGACGATCTGCTCGCCGCCCGTCAGTTCCGTGGTCTCGCCGAACACCAGCGTACAACCGGCCGCGTAGAGCTTGTCGAACGCGTCGCCGACGGTCGGATTGGCGCCGCAGCCGGAGGTGGTGTCGGACTCGCCGCACTTGGTCGAGACCCAGAGCTCCTTGAGCGCGCACCGTTCCCGCTGCATCTCGCTCGACCATTGCACGAACTCGCGCGCGGCCTTCGAGGCCCGCATGATCGTGTCGTGATCGCCATGGAGCTCGATGCCGAATCCGGCGACGGGCTTTCCGGTGGCCGCGATGCCGTCGACGACCTTCTTCGTCCACTGGTCCTCGATGCCGACCACCACGACGGCGGCGACATTCGGGTTGCAGCCGGTGCCGATCAGCGTGCGGAAATGGAGCTCGAGATCCGCGCCGAATTGCAGTCGACCATAGGGATGGGGAATCGCCATCGCCCCCTTGATGTTGTGGGCGACCGCTTCGGCTGAAGCGTTGGAAAGGTCGTCGACCGGCAGGATGATGACGTGGTTGCGTACGCCAACACGGCCGTTCTCGCGACGGTAACCGAGGAAGGAGGTTTGCATGAAGGGATCCGGGGGCGCGGAAAGTGCGTGAGAGCCGCAGCGGGATTCGCAAAGGCGCGTCGAGCCGAACGAAGCTCGTCACCACCGCTTGGTCTTGATGTTGTGGACATGCGCATGCTGCCCCTTGCGGATGGGCTGCACGACCTTGCCGATGTCCACGCCGTACTTGATCACCGTGTCGCCTACCGCCATGTCCTTCAACGCCACCTTGTGGCCGATGGGGATGTCCTGGATGCAATCGAGCGCGATCGTCTTGTCCTGGTCGAGGACCAGGCCGGTCAACGGCATGCCGGCCTTGACGCCCTCGACGACGACGACGGCGACCGAATCGTTCGGGTCGTGCAGCACGCAGTGGATCATCGGGAAACTCCGGGAAAGGGTGACGCGACAATCGCGCTGGGCATCCGGAAGGGACTCGGCACGTTTGCCGCGCGGCGCCATCGCGACCGGTTGCTGTTCCGCTGCTTCCACATCGTACCCGAGCGCGGCAACAAGGAGTACTCCGAAGTGCGCCTGCCCACCATCGCACACGGCATGAGTATTTCGTCGGGATCGGGTCCCCGGCCTGACGTGTTCAGAAGTCGAGGTCGGCCTGCACCACCGGCGCAAACGTGCGGCGATGGATCGCACACGGCCCGTGGCGTTGCAGCGCCGCCAGGTGGTCCGGCGTCGCGTAGCCCTTGTGCTTGGCGAAGCCGTATTGCGGAAACTGGCGATCGAGCTCGACCAGCAGCGCGTCGCGCGCCGTCTTCGCGAGTATCGAGGCCGCGGAGATCGCCTCGACGTCCCGGTCGCCCTTGACGATGGCGCGCACCGGACACGCGAGCGAAGGGCATTGATTGCCGTCCACCAGCACCCCCGCCGGGACGACCGCAAGCGCTTCCACCGCACGACGCATCGCGAGCAGCGTCGCGCACAGGATGTTCAGCGCGTCGATCTCCTCCACGGCGGCACACGAGACCGCCCAGGCGATCGCACGCTCGCGTATGCACACGGCGAGCTCGTCGCGGCGTGCCGGCGACAGAAGCTTGGAATCGCGCAGCCCGGGCACAGGACGCGCCGGATCGAGGATGACCGCGGCCGCGAACACCGGTCCCGCGAGCGGGCCGCGCCCCGCCTCGTCCACGCCCGCGATCAGCATGCGACTCCGGCCGCACGCAGCTCGGTGGCGACGGCCTCCGCCGCGATGCCCCCGGTGTCCGCCGTGAGCGCGCGCGCGAAGCCGCCGAACAGCGCCTCCAGGCGCCGCCGCGTCAAGGTGTCGTCGTAGAGGTTCAGAGCCGCCTGCGCGAGATTGCCAGGCGTTGCATCGTCCTGCAGGAGCTCGGGGACGACGAACTGCCCTGCCAGTACGTTCGGCAGGCCAACCCAGGGAACGCGCAACTTCCGCTGCACGATCCAGGCGGTGAACGCGGACACGCGGTAGAACACGACATGCGGGCAACGCGACAGCGCGGCCTCGAGCGTCGCCGTACCCGACGCGACGATGCCGACGTCGGCCGCGATGAGCGCATCGGTCGCGTGTCCATAGAGCAAGGTGATCGGCAGGCCCATGCAGCCAAGCTGGTGCATCGCGCTTTCGAACCCGGTGCGCGTCGGGCGCGACACGAACGGCACCAGGAACTGCGCGTCGGGTCGCACCTCGTGGATCTGCGCCGCCGTCCGCAGCACGAGCTCGGTGTGCATCTCGATTTCGGAAACGCGGCTTCCAGGCAGCAGCGCGAAGACCGGCGTGGCCATGGAAAGACGGAATCGTTCGCGCACCTCGCGCCGCGATGTCGGCGTTGCCGCGCGGGAGGCGAGCGGATGCCCGGTGTAGGTGACGGGAATCCCGGCATGCTCGTAGAGAGGTGGCTCGAAGGGGAAGAGTGCAAGCATTCGATCCACCGCCCGTCCGATCGTGTTCAGGCGCTCGCGCCGCCACGCCCAGATCGACGGGCTCACGAAATGCAACGTGCGCACTCCGCGGCGCTTGAGCTTCGCCTCGAGGCCCAGATTGAAGTCCGGCGCGTCCACGCCGACGAAGAGCGGGACGCGCTCCGCGAGCAGCCGCCTCTTGAGCGCGCGCCGGACGCGAATCAACTCCGGGAGATGCCGAACGACTTCGGAGAAGCCGCGCACCGCGAGCGTCTCGAGCGGGAACCATGGCTCGCAACCCGCCGCCTCCATGCGCGGACCTGCGATACCTGCGAAGCGGATCCCGGGATATCGCTCCCGGACCGCGTGAATCAGCGTAGCGGCAAGCGCATCGCCCGATGCCTCACCGGCGACAATGCCGACCAGCGGACCGGCGCTCATGCGAAGGCTCCGGCCACGGACTACCGCACGATGCCGCGGCCGGGCGCCGCGAGAAAATCGACCAGGGGCTGCAGCACCGGCGAGTCGCGCACGGCGACGGCAAGGTTCATGCGTGCCTCATCGAGCGAAAGGCCCTCGCGGTAGATCGTCTTGTAGGCGCGCCGGACCGCCAGGATGTCTTCGCCGCTGAAGCCGCGGCGGCGCAACCCCTCGCTGTTCGTTCCCTTCGGTTCGGCTGGATAGCCTTGCACGATCGTATAGGGCGGGACGTCCTGCAGCACGACCGCGAACGCCGCCGTCATGACATGGGCGCCGACCCGGCAGAACTGGTGGACGCCGGTGAACGCACCCAGCACCGCCCAATCGTCGATACGGACGTGGCCGGCGATCTGCGCGTTGTTGGAGAACGTGGTCTGATCGCCGACGACGCAGTCGTGCGCGATGTGCGCGTACGCAAGGAACCAGTTCCCGTCGCCTATCGTCGTATCGCCACGGTCCTGTGCCGTGCCGGCGTGGACGGTCACGTACTCGCGAAAGACATTGTCGTCGCCGATCGTCGTCGTGGTCGGCTCGCCGCCGTACTTGCGGTCCTGCGGGATGTCGCCGATCGACGCGAACTGGAAGAACCGGTTGCGCGCACCGATCGTCGTCCGGCCGGCAATGACCACATGCGGACCCACCCGGGTCCCTTCACCGATGCGCACGCCAGGCCCGACGATCGAATACGCGCCGATGTCGACGTCCGCGCCAAGCTCCGCGCCCGCCTCGACGATGGC
The DNA here is from genome assembly GCA_963750585.1 of uncultured beta proteobacterium. Taxonomy (GTDB): domain Bacteria; phylum Pseudomonadota; class Gammaproteobacteria; order Burkholderiales; family Casimicrobiaceae; genus VBCG01. The sequence continues at coordinate 8,065 of CAVVRH010000008.1, read as the reverse complement.
CGTCGGATGGATGCGCGTCATCGCCGGTCTTGCGCTGCGGATGGGGCGGGCTCGAGCCGCGCGAGCAGTTCCGCCTCCGCTGCCATCTCGCCGTCCACCATCGCACGTACGCTGAAGCGTGAGATGCCCGTGTCGGCCTCGGGCATTTCGCACTCGAGCGCCAGCCGATCGCCAGGCGCAACCTGGCGCTTGAACCGGCACGTCTCGATGGCGGGAAACAGGAGGCGCATCGAGCCGTCGAGCGGCAGTCGGCCGCTTGCGACGGCGAGAATCGCGCAGAGCTGGATCAGCGCTTCGATCACGAGCACGCCGGGCATCACCGGATAGGCCGGGAAGTGCCCGGGAAAGTACGGCTCGTTGATCGTCACGTTCTTCTGCCCGCGAGCGAACCGGCCCGGCACGCATTCGAGCACGCAATCGACGAGCGGCAACGGATACCGGTGCGGCAGGAACGGCAGGAGCGCCGCGATGTCGGGAAGCTTCGTCACGCTCATCGTTGCGCCTATTCCGATTCCCCTGAGGGCGACGAGTCGCCCGCCCGTTCGAGCGCGCGAACACGCCTTGCGAGCTCGCGCAGGCGCCGCGTCTGCGACGCTGCGTGCTGCCAGTCGCGATGCGGCAGCAACGGGAACACGCCGGTGTAGACGCCCGGCTCGCGGATCGACTGTGCCACGACCGTCCCGCCGCCGATGATCACGCCGTCGCCGAGCTCGAGATGGCCGGAAATGCCAGCGCCACCGCCGATCTTGCAGTTGCGGCCGATGCGGACACTGCCCGCGATGCCCGCGCAGCCGGCGATCGCCGTATGGCGGCCGATGAAGCAGTTGTGGCCGATCTGGATCTGGTTGTCGAGCTTGACGTCGTCCTCGATGACCGTATCGCCGATCGCTCCGCGATCGATCGTCGTGTTGGCGCCGATCTCGCAATCCGCGCCGATCACCACACGTCCGACCTGCGGAATCTTGATCCACTGCCCTGCCTCTTCAGCCATGCCGAATCCGTCGGCGCCGATGACGGCCCCCGCGTGGACGATCGTACGCGGCCCGATGCGGCAGCGCGCGTAGACCGTGACGGACGCAACAAGTCGCACATCCTCGCCGAGCGTCACCTCGTCGCCGACCACGCAGCCCGGCCCGATGTGCGTGCGCGCGCCGATCGCGGCGCCGGCCCCGATCACCGCGTGCGGACCGATGGATGCGCTCGTCGCAATGGATGCATTGGGGCCGACCACCGCACTTGGATGAATGCCGGGAGGCGGCATTGCCGCAGGATGCAATGCAGCCGCCACTTTCGCGTAAGTCGCGTACGGATTGGCGGAGATCAGCTTCGGAAGCGTGGTCGCGGCCGCATCGGCCGGAGCGACGATGACGGCCGCCGCACCCGTTTTCGCAAGTTGCGCACGGTACCTGGGATTGCTCAGGAACGCGATCTCGCCAGGTCCGGCACTGTCCAGCGCAGCGACGGCGACGATGCGGATCGAGCCATCGCCATCGAGCGTCGCACCGGTGCGCGCCGCCAGTTCGGCGAGCGCGAGGCCGGCGGGCGTCGAAGAAGGCATCGGGCGGCGGACTCTGGCGCGCGGCGGCCGGCGCGACGATGCGGCCGATGCCTGGCTACTTGTCGGCGAGCGCCTTGATCACCTTTTCGGTGATGTCGATGCGCTGGCTCGCGTAGACGACGGGATCCTGCAGAATGAGGTCGAATTTCTCGGCCTCGGCAATCTGCTGGATCACCTTGTTCGCCCGCTCCTGGATGCTTGCGAGCTCCTCGTTGCGGCGGAGGTTCAGGTCCTCGCGGAACTCGCGCTGTGCGCGCTGCATGTCGCGCGAGAGATTGCCAAGATCGCGCTCCTTGTTGCGCCGGTCGGCCTCTGGCATCGTGGCGCCCTCCTTGTCCAGCGCGGCCTGCAGGTCACGCACCTGCTTGGCGAGTTTCTGCAGGTCGGCGTCGCGCGTGGCGAATTCCTTTTCGAGCTTCTGCTGCGCCCGCTTGGCCGGTGCGGCCTCCCGGAACAGCCGCTCGGTGTTGACGAACCCGATCTTGTAGTCGGCAGCGTGGGCCATGCCCGCGACCAGCGCGAGGAGCGCGATGCCGATGAAGGACTTCAAGCTGCGATTCACGAATGTCTCCTGCTGCTGTCGCGGCAACCGCGACATCAGAATACCGAACCCACCTGGAACTGGAATTTCTGCAGCTTATCGTACGACTTCGTCGCGAACGGTATCGCATAGCTGAACTTGAGGGGGCCGAGCGGCGAGTTCCAGGCAAGACCGACGCCGGCGGAATAGCGGAAGTCGCTCCAGCCCGGGTAAAGCGTGTCCTCGGCGATCTCCTGCAGATTGCTGCCCTTGGCCCATATCTGACCGGCGTCGACGAACACGCTGGCGCGCACCGCCTTGTCGCCCTTGAGGATCGGATAGTAGAGCTCCGCGTTTCCGATGATCTTGCGCTGGCCGCCCAGCACGTTGCCGTAGATGTCTCGCGGGCCGATCGAGCCGGTCTGATAACCGCGCACCGAGCCCACGCCACCCGCATAAAACGCCTTGAAGAACGGCAGCGGTTTGCCGGACAGCCCGTCACCATAGCCGATGTCGCCGCGCAGCATCAGCACCATGTTCAGGGGCAGCGGGAAGAACACCTGCTGCAGGTACTGCGCCTTGTAGTACGAGAGGTCGCCCATGCCCGTTTCGATGAAGGCACTCTGCAGCCGGCCGCGGTTCGGGTACAGGATGTCGTCGCGGGTGTCGCGCGACCAGCCGCCCGTGATGATGAACGTGTCGGTCGTGTCGCCGAACTCCCGCACGAACTCGTAGTAGACGGGCGGGCTGTTGTCGAACAGCGTGAGCTTCGTCTTTTCGTAGCGGAAGCCGACGTTGATCGTGTCCGACTCCGTTACCGGGATGCCGAAGGCGATTGCGCCGCCCAGCGTCGAGGACGCGTACTGGGAAACGGAAAGACCGCTCGGATCGGTGTTGCGCTGGTAGAGCTCGAGCGTGCGCGACACGCCGTCGACCGTCCAGTACGGCTCCGTGAGCAAGAACGAATAGACCTGGTTGTAGCGGCTGGTGTTGAGCGCAAGCGACAGCGCATTGCCCGAGCCAAAAACGTTCTGCTGGGAAATCGATGCATTGAGCACTACACCGTCCGAGCTCGAGTATCCGACACCCGCGAGCAGGTTGCCGGTCGACTTCTCGGTCACCGCGATCTCGACGTCGACCTGGTCGGGCGCGCCCGGGACCGGTGGTGTCTCGACGGTTACGTCGTCGAAATAGCCGAGGCGGCGGATACGGACCTTCGAACGCTCGATGCGCGGGCCGTCGTACCAGGCGTCCTCTATCTGCCGGACTTCGCGGCGGACGACCTCGTCGCGTGTCTTGGTGTTGCCGGTGACATTGATCTTGCGCACATACACGCGGCGGCCCGGGTCGATGTAGAACGTGAACGCCGCGGTCGCCTTCTCCCGATCGACCTCCGGGACGGCATTGACGTTGGCGAACGCGTAGCCTTCGGCGCCGAGCCGGTCGCTGATGTCCTTCGCGCTCGCCTGCAGACGGGCCCGCGAAAAGGTCTCGCCGGGCTTCACGCGGATCAGCTGGCGCAGATCGGACTCCGGCACCATGAGGTCGCCGGCGAGCCGCACGTCGGAAACGGTGAAGCGCGGCCCTTCGCTCACATTGATCGTGATCGTGATGTCGTCCTTCTCGGGCGAGATCGACACCTGCGTGGATTCGACCTGGAACTCGAGATAGCCGCGGTCCTGGTAGAAGCTGCGCAGCACCTCGAGGTCCGCCTGCAGCTTCTGCTTCGAGTACTGGTCGTTCTTGGTGTACCAGGTGAGCCAGCCGGGCGTCGTGAGCGTCATCTCGTCCAACAGCTGCTTCTCGGTGAACACCTTCGTGCCGATGATGTTGATGCGCTGGATCCGCGTCGCCGAGCCCTCCTCGATCGAGAAATTGATCGCGACGCGGTTCCGCTCCTGCGGAGTGACCGTCGTCTGAACCTTGGCGCCGTAGAGGCCGCGCGTGATGTACTGCCGCTTCAGTTCCTGCTCGGCGCGCTCGAGCGCCGAGCGGTCGAAGATGCGCGCCTCCGAGATGCCGATGTCCTTCAGCGCCTTCTTGATCGTATCGGTATCGAACTCCTTGTTGCCGACAAAGGTGAGCGAACTGATCGTCGGGCGCTCCTGCACGACGACGACCAGAATGTCGCCCTGGGCCTCGAGGCGCACGTCGCGGAAGAAGCCGGTCGCATAGAGCGCTTTGACTGCCTGCGAGATCCGCTCCTCGTCCACGCGCTCGCCGACCTTGATCGGCAGGTAGCTGAAGACCGTGCCCGCCTCGGTCCGTTGCACGCCTTCGACGCGGATGTCCTTCACGATGAACGGCGCAAATCCTTGCGCGAATGTCGCCATTGGCGCGAACAGCGCGGCAAGCACCGCGCACAGCGTCACCGCACGGAGACGGTGCTTCGAGCCGCGGCAGCGCACGGGAGCGTGAGTGTCAGAACAAGCGGGAGACGTCATTGAACAGCGCCAGAGCCATCAGCATGGCCAGCATTCCCATGCCAATGCGCTGGCCGACCTCGAATGCGCGATCGGATACGGGCCGGCCTCGCAGAATTTCCGCGAAATAATACAGCAATTGCCCCCCGTCCAATAGCGGAACCGGCAACAGGTTCAGCACTCCGAGGCTGATGCTGATGAGCGCCAGATAGCCGACGAACACGAGTGCGCCCGCCTGAGCCGATTGGCCCGCGTAGTCGGCGAGCGTGATCGGGCCGCTGATGTTCCTGAGCGAGGCGCTTCCCACGAGCATTCGGCCAAGCATCTTCACGGTGAAAATGGAGAGATCCCACGTCTTGCGCGCGCCTTCCGCGAGCGCCTCGACCGGACCATAGCGCACGGTGACCGACATTCGCTGTGCGACGGCCGGGTCGACCTTGACGCGCAAGCCGGCGATGCCGATCCGCTTGCCACCCGACTCGGTCGCCTCGGGGGTTACCGCAAACTCCAGCGTGCGCCCGTCGCGCTCGACTTTGAACACTACGACGCTGTCCGGCTTCGCATTGGTGATCGCCGCCACGTCCGCCGGCGAGCGCACCAGCGAATCGTCGATTGCGACAATGCGATCGCCGGCACGCAAACCAGCCGACTCCGCGGGCTTGCCCGGCACAGGCTGATCGATGATCGGCGGCCCGAGATCCGTCTTGAGTCCGAGCGTGGTCAGGAACGGTCCTTCCCAATCGGCCGCGGTCAGGTCCACGAGCGACAAATTCCGCTCGGCGCGCGAGCCGTCGGGCCGCTCGACCGACAGTACGGCCTCGCCCTGTCCCTGGGCTTTCGCCAGGCGCCAGCGCAGATCCTGCCAGCTGCGTACCGGTTCGCCGTTCAGGGCCAACGCGAGATCGTCGGCGGCAACGCCGGCGGCGGCGGCGGGTGTTCCGCGCGGCGGATCGGCGAGGATGGCCTTCTGTCCCGGAATGCCTGCCATGAATGTACCGGCGAACAGCACGACCGCAAGCAGCAGGTTGGCGATCGGGCCGGCGGCGACGATTGCGATGCGCTTCCCGACACTCGCGCGATTGAAGGCACGCGGGATGTCGGCGGGCGCGAGATTGCCTTCGCGCTCGTCTGCCATCTTGACGTAGCCACCGAGCGGAATCGCCGAGATCGCCCATTCGGTAGCGTCCGGACCGCGGCGGCGCGACCAGAGGATGCGCCCGAAGCCAACGGAGAATCGCAGCACCTTGACGTTGCACCAGCGCGCGACGAGGTAATGGCCGAGCTCGTGAAAGACGACGAGCACGCCGAGCACGACGAGGAACGACGCAACCTTGATCAGGATGTCCATCTAGGGAGCCTCTGCACACGTGCACACGAATGCGCTGCAAGGCCGATTGCGGATGAATGCGAGTCGCGCGACGAAGGTCGTAGCCAAGCCTACGATGCCGAGGAGCGCGACGAAGCAGGCGCCGCATTCGGCGCGCCGGAGGGACAGGCGGTTCGGGCGGTCTGCTTTGTAGCTCCGGCCGCCGCTTCGCGGCTTAACGTGTCGCCTCGCCATGCTCGGCGCCAGTGAGCCTTCGCTGAAACAGGCGTTTTCGCGAGGCTTGCCAGGGGGCCAGCCATTGGCTGCGCCTCGCTTCGCGCATACGCCTGCGGAGCGCGGAGCAGGGGCCCTGGAGCGAACGCGGAACGCGTGAGCCCGGGGATGCGACCGCGAAGCAGGCGCCGCCCCCGCCTCCGCTGCGCTCGTTCCGCAGCGCGACGTTGCGGCGGGGGTATCCCGAACCGCCTGTCGCAATCGCGCGCACGTGTGCAGAGGCTCCCTAGGCAGCCATCGACATAGAGTTGGCCGCCGTCAGCGGCAGCCCGAGCACCGCACACGCGGCACGGCGAGCAGCCGCGTCCGCGGCGAGCGCGTCGTCCAGCGAGGCAACTGGCCGCGCGGTCTCCTGCGCGAGCACCGCTTCGCAGGCCGACGCAATATCGCCGAAACGGGACGCACCGCGCAGGAACGCGGCAACGGCGATCTCGTTCGCCGCGTTGAGCGCGATCGGCGCAGTGCCGCCTGCATCGAGTGCAGCGTAGGCGAGCCGAAGGCATGGGAAGCGATCGAGATCCGGCGCTGCGAACGTCAACGCGGCTAGCTGCGCGAGGTCGAGCCTGGGCACTCCGGCATCCACGCGCCCGGGAAACGCGAGCGCCTGTGCGATGGGGGTGCGCATGTCCGGATGCCCGAGCTGCGCGAGCACGCTCCCGTCGACGTACTCGACGAGCGAATGGATGACGCTTTGCGGATGGACGATGACCTCGATCGCCGCCCGCGGTGCGCCGAACAGCCAGTGCGCCTCGATCACCTCGAGCCCCTTGTTCATCATCGTCGCCGAATCCACGGAAATCTTCCGACCCATCGACCAGTTCGGGTGGGCACAGGCTTCGTCCGGTGTGACGTCGGCAAGTTCCGCAACAGGGCGGGTGCGAAATGGCCCTCCCGAGGCCGTGAGAAGAATGCGACTCACCCCCCCCTTCGCAGGAGAGCGCACATGCGCCGGCGGCAGGCACTGGAAGATCGCGTTGTGCTCGCTGTCGATCGGCAGCAGCGTCGCGCCACCCTGCTCCACCGCGCGCATGAACAGCGCACCGCCGATCACCAGCGCCTCCTTGTTGGCGAGCAGGATGCGCTTGCCGGCGCGCGCGGCGGCGAGCGTGGGAACAAGACCGGCAGCCCCGACGATCGCGGCGAGCACCGTGTCGACCTCGGGCAGTGTCGCGATTTCCACGAGACCCTGCGTGCCGGCGAGCACGCGCGTCGGCAATCCTTCGCGCGCGAGCACCTCTTCGAGCACACGCGCGGCATCGGCATCGTGCAGCGCGGCGTAGGCGGGCCTAAATGCCCGGCAAAGCTCCGCGAGCTTTTCCCAGTTTCGATGCGCGGCCAGAGCGGCTACGGTAAATCGCTGCGGATGCCGGGCGATCACGTCGAGTGTCGAATCGCCGATCGATCCGGTGGCCCCGAGGAGCGCGACGACCCGCGTCATGGCGTCCCGTCCGGACGCAGGAACAGCGTCGCTGCGAGCGCAGCGGGCGGCATCGCCGCGAGCAACGCGTCGACACGATCGAGCACACCGCCGTGGCCCGGCAACAGCGAGCCGCTGTCCTTGACGCCGGCGTGTCGCTTGAGCAACGACTCGTACAGGTCGCCCACGATCGAGATCGCAGCGAGCGAGAGCATGAACAGCACAAAGAGCACCAGCGCGAACCCGGTCAGCGATCCCGGATAACCCGCGTCCGGAGCGAACGGCGCCAGGACGAGCGCGTAGACAGCGACCGCCGCGAACGCGCCATATGCGCCTTCCCACGTCTTGCCCGGGCTGATCGCCGGCGCGAGCTTGTGCTGACCGAATGCGCGGCCTGCGAAGTAGGCGGCGGTATCGGCGACCCAGACCACCGCCATCGCGGCCAGGACGAGCCAAGGCGAACGCGCATGCAGCGTCACCAGCGCCACCCACACGCCCAGCAATACCAGCCATCCGACGCATGCCATCGGCAACGGCGAGCGCGACG
>CAVVRH010000007.1:0-7631 GCA_963750585.1 uncultured beta proteobacterium | reverse complement strand
TGCGTGCCGATCGCATTGCGCAAGGACGGATCGGTGAGCGTGGCGACCACCGGTCCACGCTCCTGCGCGCGTGAGGCGCCCCAGCGCAGCGGCGGCGCGCTGGCGCTGCTGCCGCGGCGGCCGTGCGAAGTCAGGAACGATGTGCTTGGAACGCATGCTTGGATGTCCTGCGAGCCTGCGAGCCTAAGCGAATCCGGAACAGCGGCAAGGCAGCGCCGCCCTGCGGTGTTAAGCGCGCGTGCGCGCTGACCGCGTCGTGCCGGTAGGATCATCGCCTTTGCCAACACCCGCCTGCGCATGGACCTCGCCGCTGTCCGTAGCTATCTGCTCGATCTCCAGCAGCGCATCGTTGCGTCGCTCGAGCGCATCGATGGCGGCGAATTCCGGCGCGACGAGTGGACGCGCCCAGAGGGCGGTGGCGGCGTCGCACGCTTGATCGAGGACGGCAAGGTTCTCGAACGTGGCGGGGTGAACTTCTCGCATGTGCGCGGTGACCGCCTGCCGCCATCTGCGACCGCATCGCGACCCGAAATGGCGGGCCGCGCATGGGACGCGATGGGCGTCTCGCTGGTGCTGCATCCGCAAAACCCGTACGCGCCGACCGTGCATCTCAATGTCCGGATGTTCGTCGCGCACCCGCCCGGCGTGACGGCGACCGGTCCCGGCGCCGCCGGCCAGTCGATCTGGTGGTTCGGCGGCGGCATGGATCTGACGCCTTACTATCCGTTTGCCGAAGACGCGGTGCACTTTCACCGCACCTGCCGAGCGGCGCTGCTGCCTTTCGGAGAGAACGTCCATGCGCGCTACAAGCGTTGGTGCGACGAGTACTTCTTCCTCAAGCATCGGCGCGAGCCGCGCGGGATCGGCGGCATCTTCTACGACGACCTGAACGAAGGAGGATTCGACCGTTGCTTTGCGCTGACGCGCAGCGTAGGCGACCAATTCCTCACTGCCTACGCGTCGATTCTCGAGCGGCGCAAGGACACGCCGTTCGGCGAGCGCGAACGTGAGTTCCAGCTGTACCGGCGCGGGCGCTACGTGGAGTTCAACCTCGTCTGGGACCGCGGGACGCTGTTCGGGCTGCAGTCGAACGGCCGCACCGAGGCGATCCTGATGTCGATGCCGCCGCTGGCAAAGTGGCGCTACGACTGGTCGCCCGCGCCCGGCACGCCGGAGGCGAGTCTCTACGCCGATTTCCTCGTTCCGCGCGACTGGGCGGCAGGCGGCTGATCGTGGACGACGCGCCCGCGAGCGATCCGCGCCCGCCGCTTAGCGTGCAGCCGGAGGATCGCCACCTCGTCGAGGAAATGCTGACGACGGAAGTCGTGTTCCAGGGCAAGCTGTTGCACGTCCGGCGCGATCAGGTGCGCCTTCCCGACGGCAAATCCGCAACGCGCGAGTACATCGTTCATCCGGGCGCGGTGCTGGTGGTCCCGGTGCAGGCCGACGGCAGCTTCGTCGTCGAGCGTCAGTTCCGTTATCCGCACAACCGGGTCTTCGTAGAGTTTCCCGCAGGCAAGCTCGACCATGGCGAGTCGCCGCTGGCCACGGCGCAACGCGAACTGCTGGAGGAAGCGGGCTACACGGCCGAGCGCTGGACGCGACTCGGCACCGTGCACACGGTGCTCGCCTACTCGACCGAAGCGATCGAGATCTTCCTCGCCGAGAACCTGACGCACCTGGGTGCCCGGCTCGACGACGGCGAGTTCCTGGAGATCGCAACGCTGTCGCACGACGAGATGCTCGCGGCGCTCGACCGCGGCGAGGTGACCGACGTCAAGACGGTCGCCGCGTTGATGTTCCTCGAGCGGCGGCGCCCGCAGGCCACGCGATGACGCGCATCGTCGCGCTGCATCTCGTGATCCGCGGCGCGGTGCAGGGCGTGGGTTTCCGCGACGCGATGGCAGATGTCGCGACCGAGGCGGGCGTGCATGGCTGGGTGCGCAACCTGCGCGACGGTGGCGTCGAGGCCTACGTTCACGGGGATGCGCAGGCGGTCGAACGCATCGTCGGATGGTGTCGGCGCGGACCGCCGGTGGCTCGTGTGGCAAGCGTAGAAGCCGAAGCGGTCGCGGTCGATATCGCGGTGACGGGATTCTCGCGGCGACCGACGTCGTAACGGCGTACGACGGCCCGGTCAGCGATCGCGTTCGGGCAGCCCGTGCCCGGTGACGCCGAATACGTCCTTCCACGCCGCGTACGACGACGTTGCCCATAGCGGCAAGGCCAGAAGCAATCCGACACCGTAGGTCATCACGCCGACGAGCACCAGCAGAAACGACGCTGCGGCATAGAGCAATAGCGTCAGGGGGTTGCGTGCGAATGCCGTGAGGCTCGCTGCGAACGAGTCCCCCACGCCTTCGCCGTCGAACAATGCTGCGAAGGGCACGAACGTCAGCGGCAGCGAGGCGACGAGGCCGGCGGCGAATACCGCGACGAGCGCGCCGGGTGACAGTGTCGTCGCGCTCTCGGGTGCAAGCAGGTTGACGCCGGCGAGCCACGCGGCAGCGGCAGCCTCCGCCGCCAATGCGACGATGCTCGCGAGAATCACGGCGGCAACGGCCCGCGCATTGGCCGCGAATGCGAGAATTGCAAAGCGCAACCGGATGGGCTCACCGCGGTCCGCAGCGAGGCTTGCGTAGAGTAGACCGCACGCGACGAGCGGAACGACCATGTTCGCAAGCGGTGGTCCAACCAGCGGGATGATGCTCAGCAGGAGCTCGGTGACGAGCATCACGGCGGCGAGCAGTACGAAGCGCCCGGGCGCGCGCTTCACAAGCCGCAATGCTTCGCTGTACCAGGCGGCGACGCGCGCGGGAGGAACCGTCCGCGGCGTTCGCGCCAGAGCGCGTTCTGTCGTGCCCATCCGATGCAATAGGGATGCGTTGCGCCTCGCCGCAAGCGCCGCTCGCCTACGCCGTCTCGCCCAGGTATGCGGCGCGCACCGCAGGATCGTCGAGCAGGCGCTTTGCGTCGCCGGCGAGCGTGATCTCGCCCGACTCCATCACGTAGCCGCGATGGGCAACCTCCAGCGCGAGCTTTGCGTTCTGTTCGATGAGGAGGATCGTCACGCCCTCGCGCGACACCGCGAGGATCGTCTCGAAGACCTTCTGCACCATCAGAGGCGCGAGTCCCATCGACGGTTCGTCCAGCAGCAGCAGTCGCGGCCGGGACATCAGCGAGCGACCCATCGCGAGCATCTGCTGCTCGCCGCCGGAAAGCGTCCCCGCCGTCTGCCGGCGGCGCTCCCTGAGCCGCGGGAACAGCGAGTAGACCCGCTCGATGTCGCTCGCGATCGCGGCGCGGTCGGAGCGCACGTAGGCGCCCATCGCGAGATTCTCCTCGATGGTCAGCGCGCCGAACACGCCGCGTCCCTCGGGCACCATCGCAAGACCGCGGCGCACGAGCTCGAACGCCGGCCGTCCGGTGATGTCCTCGCCGGCGTAGACGATCGTGCCGGAGCGCACCGGCTGCAATCCGGTGATGCCCTTCAGCGTCGTCGTCTTGCCCGCCCCGTTCGCGCCGATCAGGCACACCAGCTCACCCGCGTCGACGTGCAGGTCGATGCCCTTGACGGCCTGGATGCCGCCATAGGCGACCGCGAGCCTTTTTAGCTCGAGCAGGGGAGGGGGTGGTTGCGCGGTCATCGCGTGCCGCTCCCCAGATTCAGCGCCACGTCGCCGCCGAGATACGCGGCGATCACCTGCGGATCCATTCTGCACTTCCGCGGCGGTTCCCTCCGCGATCTTCTTGCCGTAGTCCAGGACGAGCACGCGGTCGCACACGCTCATCACGAGCTTCATGTCGTGCTCGATCAGCAGGATCGTCGTGCCGTCGCGGCGAATGTTGTCGAGCAACGAGCGCAGGTTCACGGTCTCGGTCGCGTTCATGCCCGCGGCCGGCTCGTCGAGCGCGAGAAGCTTGGGGTCGGTCGCGAGAGCGCGCGCGATCTCGAGACGGCGCTGGTCGCCATAGGGCAGGTGCTTCGCGAGGTCGTTCGCGCGTCTGGCCACGCCGACGTATCGCAGGAGCTCGTGCGCGCGCTGCTCGATCGCGCGCTCCTCGGCGCGTGTCGCGGCATTGCGGGAAATCGCGCCGAACACGCCGGCATGCGTGCGCACGTGCCGCCCGACCATCACGTTCTCGAGCGCCGAGAGGTTCGCGAACAGCCGGATGTTCTGGAACGTGCGCGCGATGCCGCGCGCCGCGACATCGTTGGGCTTCAGGTTCGCGAGGGGGGTACCGTCAAACAGAACTGGCCCGAATCGGGCACGTAGATGCCGGTCAGCACGTTGAACAGCCTGGTCTTGCCGGCGCCGTTCGGGCCGATCAGCCCGTAGATCTCGCCCTTGCGGATCGTGAACGTGACCTCAGCGAGCGCCTGCACGCCGCCGAAGCGCTTCGACGATGCTCGTGGCCGACAGCAGCGAGCCCGCAGCGCTCACGGCGGGGTCACCCGATTCGTTTCCAACTCGCGCTTGCGCACCGCGGAAGGCAGGATCCCCGCCGGGACGGAACAGCATCATCAGCACCAGCGCGAAGCCGAAGAGCAGCATCCGGATCACTTCGGGCTCGATCAGCATGCGTCCCGAACAGCTGCCTGCTGCGCCGGCTCGACCGTGTAGCGCAGGATCTCGGGCACGAACGAAAGCAGAACCGCGCCCAGGATCACGCCCCAGATATTGCCCATGCCGCCCAGCACGACCATCGAGAGCACCATGATCGACTCGACCAGGATGAAGCTCTCGGGGCTGATGAAGCCCTGGATCGCGCGAGAACATGCCGCCCGGCGATGCCGCCGAAGGACGCGCCCATCGCGAAGGCCAGCAGCTTCATGTTGCGGGTGTTGATGCCCATGGCGCGCGCGGCGACCTCGTCCTCGCGGATCGCCTCCCACGCGCGGCCGATGCGCGAATTCTGCAGCCGCAGGTTGATCACGATCACGACCAGCAGCACCGCGAGCAGGAAGTAGTAGTACTTGATCGGTCCCGGTGAACGCGAGGCCGGCGAAGATCGTCTGGTCGCTGCGCGAAGTCGAAGCCGCCGATGCGGAACGGGTCGATCAGCGTGATGCCCTGCGGCCCGTTGGTGATGTTGACCGGCTGCGACAGATTGTTCAGGAAGATGCGGATGATCTCGCCGAAGCCGAGCGTCACGATCGCCAGGTAGTCGCCGCGCAGCTTCAGCGTCGGCGCGCCGAGCAGCACGCCGAACAAGCAGGCGACCGCCGCGCCGATCGGCAGGATCACCCAGAACGGCAGGTGGAGGTTGAAGTGCGGCGACGCGAGCAGCGCGTAGACGTAGGCGCCGACCGCGTAGAACGCGATGTAGCCCAGGTCGAGCAGCCCGGCGAAGCCGACGACGATGTTGAGGCCCGAGCGCGAGCAGCACGAAGAGGATCGCGAGGTTGGTGATCCGCACCCACGCGGTCCCGACGCCGGCGAGTGCGAACGGCAGTGAGCACGCAGCGACGACCGCGACGACCGCGACGCCGAGCCAGGCCATGCGCAGGCTCTCGTTCGGTGTCGAAGAGGGTCGTGCATCGCTCAGGCGCGGTCCGCGACCCGCTCGCCGAGCAGACCCGACGGTCGGAACACCAGCACGAGGATCAGCACCGAGAATCGCGAACACGTCCTGATAGTTCGAGCCGAACAGCGCGAGGTTCGGGTCGCTTTCGCAGCGCTGCGCCAGCGCCTCGGACCATCCCGGCGAGTCCGCACAGGTTCGTGAGGTCGCCGACGTAGCCCGCGCCGAGCGCCTCGATCAGCCCGAGCAGCAACCCGCCCAGCATCGCGCCGGCGAGGTTGCCGATGCCGCCCAGCACCGCCGCCGAGAACGCCTTGAGGCCGAGCAGGAAGCCCATCTGGTAGTGCGCGATGCCGTAATAGCTGCCGACCATCACGCCGGCGACCGCGCCGAGCGCGGCGCCGATCACGAAGGTCAGCGCGATCACGCGATTGATGTCGATGCCCATCAGGCCGGCGACCGCCTGGTTCTGCGCGGTCGCGCGCATCGCGATGCCGAGCTTGGTGCGGTAGACGAGCAGAAGCGAGCCCGGCCATCATCGCCACGAACACGACGATGATCGCGATCTGCACGTTGGTGATCGTCGCGCCGTTCCGGATTGTCGGTGATGTGGTAGCTCACCGTCCTGACGATCTGCGGATAGGGCAACGGATTGCGGCTCCAGATGATCATCGCGAGGTGCTGCAGGATGATCGACAGGCCGATCGCGGTGATCAGCGGCGCAAGGCGCGGCGCGCGTGCGCAGCGGCCGGTAGGCGACGCGTTCGAGCGTGTAGCCGACCGCCATGCAGACCGGTACCGCCGCCAGCGCGCCGATCAGCACGATCGCGAGCGGCGGCAGCGGCGTCGCCCGCGCCGCCAGCGCGACGATCACCGTGTAGGCGACCATCGCGCCGATCATCACCACCTCGCCGTGGGCGAAATTGATGAGCTGGATGATCCCGTAGACCATCGTGTAGCCGAGCGCGACGACCGCGTAGACGCTGCCGAGCGTGACCGCCGTTGATGAGCTGCTGGACGAACGTGTCCAAGGGGGTGCATGGCAAGACGGATCCGGCCAAGCATCGCGCGCCAGTCCATCGTCGTCTGTCCCGGCGGATCCGGTTGCGCGACGGCGACCCTTGTCCGGGTGGCGGCCGACTGTGGCAATCAAAGAAAACGGCGCCCCGGAGGGCGCCGCCTTTGTCGTACGTGTTGCCCGCTTACTTCTTCGGCGCTTCGGCCGGAGCGGGAGCCGGTGCGGCCGCTGCCGGGGGCCGGTCGCCGCCGCAGCGGCGGTCACGCCGCCATCTTCATGAAGTCCTCGAAGGTCATCGCCTTGCCGCCCTTGACCACCGCGACTCGGCACGACCTTGCCGTCCTTCAGCGTGAAGATCGTGATTTCGGCGTTCTTGCGGTCGCCCTTGTCGTCGAACTCGATCTTGCCGGTCGAGCCGTTGTAGCTGATCTTCTGCAGCTCGGGCAGGTACTTGGCCGGATCGGTCGAATCCGCCTTCTGCATCGCCGCGATCATCAGGCCCACCGCGTCGTAGATGAACGGCGCGTAGTGCTTCACGTCGCCGTACTTGGCCTTGAACGTGTCGTTGAACTCCTTGCTGGCTGCCAGGCCGGCAGGCCGGCTTGCGAGCAGATGAGGCCCTCGGCGGCAGTGCCGGCGAGCTTGACCATTTCGTCGGTGCAAGCGCCGTCGCCGAAGCTGAACACCGACTTGATGCCAAGTTCGCGCGCCTGCTTGATCATCGGGCCGCCGGTGGCGTCCATGCCGCCGTAGAAGATCGCGTCCGGCGCCTTGCCCTTGATCTTGGTCAGGATCGCCTTGAAGTCGGTCGTCTTGTCGGTCGCCTTTTCACGGGCCACAACCTGGACGCCAGCCGCCTTCAGCGTCTTCTCGACCTCGTTCGCCAGGCCCTCGCCATAAGCAGTCGCGTCATCCGCGATCGCAACCTTCTTGACCTTGAGCGAATTCAGATACTGCGCCACCGCCGGGCCCTGCTGGTCGTCGCGACCAACGACGCGGAAGATCGTCTTGAAGCCCTGCTCGGTGAGCTTGGGATTCGTCGCCGCGCCCGAGATCATCGGAAGACATTAATCTCGCAGTCAAAGTT
>CAVVRH010000006.1:0-31630 GCA_963750585.1 uncultured beta proteobacterium | reverse complement strand
CAATTCTCCTCCTTGGCATGGGTTTGGGAATGTTCAGCATGAGCGCGTCTGCGGTTCTGAGGATCAGTGGATGATCAGAAGCTTCTCCAGCCAGCGCGCGAAACTAGTCGTCCACCGTGCCATGCGAATGGAGTGCGCCGATTCCGTGCGCAACATGCTGAACGACGAACTGGGCCGGGCCGGATTGGGCGAGCTTGTCCTTGCGTGAGTGTGGCGCGTCTTTCCACACGTCGGCCCAATTCATGATGGTGTGCAGCAGCGCTGCCATGCCGTTTCGCGACGTGCACCTGCGCTACCGATGGTCGGCGTGCGCCGCGAACAGCAACGAGACGTAGTCGACCGGTGTCGCCCATGACCCGACCCGCGTGTCGGCGGCCGCGTTCGCGGTGGTGCAGCCGCCCTCGTGGGGCTCGGAGCACGTCCTGCGCAAGCAGCGCACCCGCGCAGAGGATCAACACGGCAATCGCGAGCTTGAATCGACGCCGAAGATGGAAGTCCGATTCGTCGAATGGTGATGTGCGTTCCATGGCGATCTCCAGTACCGGTCGCGCCCGACCCGTCTCGGCCGGCTCCAGCGCGGAAATCCACGCCGATGGAAATCACTCTAGGGAGGCAACGCCGCCCGGGATATCGACCGATCCCTGCGGCGCGTGCGGAAAATTCGCACCGCGGCGCGTGGCGCACCGGCAGCACGGGGCGTTACCAGCCGGAGGGCAGCTTCTTAAGCAGGACGATCGTACGGTCCTCGACGGCCAGATACCCGCCCGCGACCAGGTCCTTCAGGAGCTTGCCGATCATGTCGCGCGAGGCACCGACCCGATCGGCGATGTCCTGCTGGGTCAGCTTCTCCGCACGACCTGCCGGCCATCCATCGTTCGAGCGAGCGCATTCAGAAGCCGCGCCAGCCGGCCGTAGACGTCCGAAAGCGCAAGGCTCTTCACGTTCTCGGTGGCGACCCGTGCACGGTGAATCAGCTTCTCGATCAAGTGCATCGCGAAGTCAGGGTGCTCGAGCAGGAACTGGCGGAACTGTGCGCGGCCGACGATGGCGCATGTCGTCGCCTCGCAAGTCATTACCGAGGCCGAGCGCGGCGCGCCGTCCAGGCTGCATCTCGCCCACGTACTCGCCGGCACCGTGGAAGTCGATCACGAACTCCTTGCCGTCGTCGCTGGTGGCGTAGACCTTCACGCGCCCCGCGAGAATGATGTAGAGCGCGTCGCCGACGTCGCCTTCGTGAATCAGTACCGTGTTCTTGGGGAACGTGCGCACCACGCCCGTCTGCGCGATCTCGCGCAGCGTGGATTCGGTGAGCGGAGCGAAGGGATCGGCGGAGGGTGCGGTCATGGTCCGGCGCGAACTTCCCGGGGCAGGAGCGGCGGCGAAATCCTAGCACGTCGCGTCGCACCGCACGGCAGCCGGCCACAGAAGTACTCGCGCCAAGAGCGAGGGCTGGGTCTTGTGCCCCGTCCCGAGCGAGGCGCCCTAATCGTACTTGCGCAGGTCTTCGATCACCTTTCCGTCGTTGGGCAACTCGCCTGCCGCGCGCACCGCGACCTCGCCGCGTAGCTTGGTAACGTCGCGCATCGTCGCGACGACCGCCTCGACCAGCGGCGCGGATGCGCATTCGACATGCAGCGTCATGCGGTCGTTGCCGCCCGGGTTGTCGACGACGAGTCGCGCACGGCGGATCTCCCGGTGCCGCGCGACGATCGTCGCGACCTGCGCCGGGTGCACGAACAATCCCTTGACCTTGGTGGTCTGGTCGGCGCGCCCCATCCAGCCGTTGATCCGCATATTGGTGCGGCCGCAGGGCGAACGGCCGGGCAGCACGGCGGACAGGTCGCCGGTGCCGAACCGGATCAGCGGATAGTCGACGTTGAAAAGCGAGGTCACGACGACTTCGCCGACCTCGCCCTCCGGCACCGGATCGCCGGTGCCCGGGCGCACGATCTCGACCAGCACGCCCTCGTCGACCACGAGTCCCTCGCGCGCCGGCGTCTCGTACGCGATGGTGCCGAGGTCCGCCGTCGCATAGGCCTGGTAGCCCTCGATGCCCCGGCCGCGCAATGCGTCGCGCAGGCCTGACGGAAACGCCTCCCCCGAGACGAGCGCCTTGCGAAGGCGCGGCAGCGGGATGCTCATCTCGTCCGCCTTTTCGAGGATGATGCGCAGGAACGACGGCGTGCCCACATACCCGTCGGCGCCGAGATCGGCCAGTGCCTGCACCTGCAGCTCGGTCTGGCCGATGCCGCCCGGAAAGACGGTGCAGCCGAGCGCATGGGCACCCGTTTCGAGCATCGAGCCCGCCGGCGTGAAGTGGTACGAAAAGCAGTTGTGCACGAGGTCGCCGGCGCGGAATCCCGCTGCGAACAGTGGCCGCGCGAGGCGCCACCAATCGGACGCGCGGCCCTCGGGCTCGTAGATCGGACCCGGCGAGGCGAAGACACGCGCCATCGTGCCGTAACCGGTCGCCGTCAGGCCGCCGAATGGGCGATTGCCCTTCTGGCGCTCGAGAAGCTCCGACTTGCGCGTGACGGGAAGGCGCGCAAGTGCCTCGCGCGTGGCAATTGCGTCCGGATCGACGTCGGCAAGCATCGTCGCGAAGGCCGGCGCGTTCGCTTTCGCGTGTGCAATCTGCAGCGGCAGCCGTGCAAGCTGTGCGCGCTCACGCGCCTCGGGGTCACGGGTCTCCAGCGTGTCGAAATGCGCGTTCATTGGGCACTCTTGTTGTGCGTTACGCCACGCGGCTTGCGCGCGGACGATGTGATGAGACCGAGGGATGAGTCGGCTTCCACGATTGCGCCACGCAGCTTTCTCGGCAAGCCGGCGAGCACCCGGGCGTGCGAATCGCGGAGCAGCGCCTTGACCTCGGCGATCCGTAGCGCACCGGGATCACGCACCTGCACCCAGTGCGCCCGGGCAAGATACGGCGCCGGCACGATACCAGGCACATCGGTCAGCTCGAGGAAGCGTGCCGGGTCGCACTTGAACGACGCGGTGCGGGCATGGCCGCCGTCGATCCAGAAAACGGCGAACATCTTTCCGCCCACCGAGTAGACCTCGTCGGCGCCCCACTTGATGTCCTTCGTCGCCGCGGGGAGCGAAGCGCAGAACGCGCGCAGCGAGTCGAGGTTCAATGGCATCGCAGCGGAAATGGATGGCAGACAAAGGTCGCAGCAGCTTTGCCGCCACATCGGCCGTTCAGCGACGAGCAGACGGGCGCAAGGCGAGGCGCGACCGGATAGCGGCATCGAGGCCCGCCAGATAACGCGGGGATCGCGCGCGGGAAAGCGTCGCGAGCAGGCCGTATGCGAGGCGAACCGCAGCGAAGCGCGAGACAGTACATGTTAGTACGGCGAGCGCTGAGCGAGGATTCAACGAAGCAGACGGTCGGCGCAGCAGCTTTACCGCCGCGATCAGGCGAGCCAGCGCTTGCGGCGGCGGTAGTGCTTCACCTCCCGGAACGACTTCCGCCCCGCCGTCGACAACCCGAGGTAGAACTCCTTCACGTCCTCGTTCGAGGAAAGCTCGGACGCCTGGCCGTCCATCACGACGCGCCCGTTCTCGAGAATGTAGCCGTAGTTCGCGAAACGCAGCGCGACCATCGTGTTCTGCTCGGCGAGCAGGAACGACACGCGTTCCTTCGTGTTCAGGTCGCGCACGATGTCGAAGATCTCCTCGACGATCTGTGGTGCGAGACCCATCGACGGCTCGTCCAGCAGGATCATCGTCGGCCGCGCCATCAGTGCGCGCCCGATCGCGGTCATCTGCTGCTCGCCACCGGACGTGTAGCCGGACTGGCTCGCCCGCCGCTGCTTGAGCCGCGGGAAATAGTGGTAGACGCGCTCCAGGTCGGCCTTGAGCTCGGACCGCGAAATGCGCCGCGTGAACGCACCGGTGAGCAGGTTCTCCTCGACCGTCAGGTGCTGGAAGCAGTGGCGGCCCTCCATCACCTGGCACACGCCCATGCGCACCAGCTCGTTGGGCGTGAGCTTGTCGATGCGCTTGCCCCGAAACTCGATCGTGCCCTTGGTGACCTCACCGCGCTCCGCGTGCAGCAGGTTCGAGATCGCCTTCAACGTCGTGGTCTTGCCAGCGCCGTTCGCGCCGAGCAACGCAACGATGCCGGTCTCGGGCACCTGGAGCGAGACCCCCTTCAGGACCAGAATCACGTGGTCGTAAATGACCTCGATGTTGTTGATCGACAGGTACGCCGCAGGCGCGGCTGCCGGAGCGGCAGCGGAAGTTGTGGACATGAGCGCTTTCCTCCCTCTCTCCCCCGGCGACGCCGGGAGAGAGGGCTGAGGTGAGGTCGACCGGTGCCACCCTCACCCCAACCCTCTCCCGCGAACGGGACAGGGAGATCCGCCGGCCGCGATGCATTTCGCGGCCAGCGGCACTGTTGCGTCAGGATTCCTTCGAGCAGTCGCGTGGCGTGATGTTCTTCTCCTTCGCGTACTTCGCCGCGGACTCCTCGATCATCGGCCGCACCAGCTCCTTGTCGGGCTGGATCCAGTCGGTAATCACCTTCCACTTGGTGCCGTCCCATTGCTGGAACTTGACGGCGCCGCCGCCCTCGTGATCGAGGCAGCTCACCTTGAGCGGCTGCATGAAGCCCGCCGCGCCGAGATCCTTGAGCCGCGCCTCGGAGATCGTCAGGTTCTCGATGCCCCAGCGGATCTGCTCGGGGGTGAGCGGCTTCTTGCCGTACTTCTCCTGGGCCTTGCGAATCGCCTCGACCGTGATGATGCCGTGGACCACGCCGCGGTTGTAATAGACCGAGCCGATGCGGGACTTGTCCTCCATCTCGCCCTTGCCCTTGCCGTACACAACCTTCTTGATCTCCTGGATCACCGGGTAGTTCTCGCCCGCGACGTTGAATCCCGCCGCGATGTAACCCTTCGCCGCGTCACCCGCCGGGATCGTGTCCTCCTCCGCCCCGGACCACCATACGCCGACGATCTTGTCGCGCGGGAAACCGACCTTGGCCGCCGCCTTCAGCGCAGTCGGGTTCATCACCCCCCAGCCACGAAGAATCACCCAGTCAGGCTTGATCTGGCGGATCTGCAACCATTGCGATCCCTGCTCGTTGCCGGGATGCGGCACCGGGATGTGGGTCACCGTGAAGCCGTACTTCTTCGCCTGCGCATCGAGTACCGGGATCGTTTCCTTGCCGTAGGCAGAGTCGTGATAGATGTTCACGATCTTCATGCCCTTGAGCTTGTCCATTCCCCCTTCCTTCATGCCGATGAACTTGATCTTGGCGGTGTTCTGCGACCAGTAGTTCGTGACCAGCGGGAATATGTAGGGGAACACGCGCCCATCGGATGCATCGGTGCGGCCATAGCCGATCGAGATGACCGGGATCTTGTCCGCCGTCGCCTTGTCGATGATCGAGTAGGTGATGCCGGTCGACAGCATGTGGAATGCGGTCGCGCCCGTCGGACCCTTGTTCTTCAGCCGCTCGTAGCACTCGACGCCACGCGCATTGTTGTATTCGGTCTCGCACTTCTCGTAGGTGAGCTTGACGCCGTTCACGCCACCGTCGCGGATGTTGATCATGTTGACGTAGTCGATGAAGCCGCCGTAGATGCCCGAGCCGCCCGCCGCATACGGCCCGACCCAGTAGCCGGCCATCGGGATGAACTGCTCGTTTTGCGCTTGCGCCGACCCGACGAGGCCGAGCATGGCCACGCCGAAGAGCGCCGATTTCACTGCTTTCATGGTTTCCTCCTCCAAAAGTACCGCTTGCTCCCAGAATCCTGCATCGACCGGATTGGCCACGCGTTCGCGCGTGTCAATCCGGGTTGCAACCAAGTCTTGCTGCATCGCATCAATGCGGGAACGGCCAGAGTCGCAGCTTCTCCTTCGCAATCTGCCAAAGCCGTGCGAGGCCGTGCGGCTCGATAATCAGGAAAAAGATGATCAGCGCGCCGAAGATCATCAACTCGAGGTTCGACATCAGGCCTGAGGGCAGCGTCACGCCCAACGCGCGCTCGACCGGGCCCGCAACGGTGTTCAGGAAGATCGGAAACAGGACGATGAAGGCGGCACCGAGAAATGATCCGAGGATGCTGCCAACCCCGCCCAGGATGATCATGAACAGGATTCGAAACGACAGGTCGAGGTTGAACCCCTCGGGCTCTACCGTTCCGAGATAGCAGAACGCGTAGAGCGCACCGGCCACGCCACAGTAGAACGAGCTGACGGCGAAAGCCTTCAGTTTGGTGCGTAGGATGGGAAATCCGATCACCTCCGCGGCCACGTCCATGTCGCGCACGGCCATCCACGCGCGGCCGATCCCGCTTCGCACCATGTTCTTCGCGGCGAGCGCCATCAGCGCCACGATCGCCAACGTCAGCAGGTACTTGGCGACCGGCGATTCGAACGCATAGCCCAGGATCGTGACTTTCTGCGCGTTGATGACGCCGGACGACGAGTAGTTCGAGAACCATCCGAACTTGGTCAGCGCCCAAACGATGAAAAACTGCGCGGCAAGCGTCGCGACGGCGAGATAGAAGCCCTTGATCCGCAGGCTGGGGAGCCCGAACAGGATGCCGACGAGGGCGGCGCAAAGTCCGGCGAGGACGAAAGCGAGCAGCACCGGGATGCCGGGCACGCGCAGCATGAAGTTGTACGCGGCGAACGCCCCCACCGCCATGAACGCAGCCGTGCCGAGCGACAGCTGACCCGCGTAGCCGGTGAGCAGGTTGAGGCCGATCGCCGCCAGCGAGAAGATGAGGAACGGCACCAGGATCGCCGACAGCCAGTACTGGTTGGCGATGACCGGCACGATGAAGAACGCGACTGCGAGAATCGCGACAACGACGATGCGGTCCTGCAGGATCGGGAAGATCTGCTGGTCCGCCGCGTAGGTGGACTTGAACTGGCCGGCTTCGCGATAGAACATGGTGCGTCAGACCCGATCGATGTGCTTCTCGCCGAACAGGCCCTCGGGCCGCACCAGCAGGAACAGCAGCGCGAGCACGTACGGGAACCACCCCTCGATGCCGCCGCCGACGTAGGGGCCAAGATACACCTCGGCGAGCTTCTCCGACGCCCCGATGATCAGCCCGCCGACGATGGCGCCCGGGACCGACTCGAATCCGCCCAGGATCAGCACCGGCAGCGCCTTGAGCGCGACGAAGGTCAGTGCGAACTGGACTCCGTTGCGCGCGCCCCACAACAGCCCGGCGACCAGTGCGACGAAGCCCGCGACCGCCCAGACGATGCCCCAGATCTGGTGCAGCGGGATGCCGACGGCAAGCGCGGCCTGGTGGTCGTCGGCCACCGCGCGCAACGCGCGGCCGATGCGCGTGCGGTTGAAGAAGAGCGCGAGCGAGGTCACGAGCACCGCGGCGATGCCCGCCGCGACGATATCGAACCGCGAGACGTTCATGCCCGTCGCCGCCGTGATCGCCTCGATGGGCTCGTCCTGGATGCCAAGTTCCAGCCCGCGCACATTCGCGCCACCCAGCAGCTGCGCCAGGCCCTCGATGAAGAAAGCGAGGCCGATCGTCGCCATGAACAGCGTGATCGGCGGCTGGTTGACCAGCGGCCGCAGCACGAGCTTCTCGGTCAGGAGGCCGAGAACGATCATCACGCCCAACGCAATCGCAACCGCGAGCCAGAAATTGAGCTTGTAGTCGTCCT
Organism: uncultured beta proteobacterium; assembly: GCA_963750585.1. Classification (GTDB taxonomy): domain Bacteria; phylum Pseudomonadota; class Gammaproteobacteria; order Burkholderiales; family Casimicrobiaceae; genus VBCG01. Next base: position 23,977 of record CAVVRH010000006.1, on the reverse strand, counting down.
GCAGCCCGACGACCGTAAGCGCCGCGAAGAACACCATGGCACCCTGCGCGAAGTTGAACACGCCGGAGGCCTTGTAGATCAGCACGAAGCCGATAGCCACGAGCGAGTACATCACGCCCGAGAGCAGGCCGCCGATCAGGACTTCGAAGAAGAAGGTCATGGGGTCAGTGACGGCTGTCGCAGGTCGGATTCATCGGCATTCTCGGTGAGGGTCGTCTCAATGCGCGACGCCGAGATAAGCGTCGATCACGGTCTGGTTGTGCCGCACCTCGTCCGGCGTCCCGTCACCGATCTTGCGGCCGTAGTCCAGCACGACAACCCGGTCTGAGATGTCCATCACCACGCCCATGTCGTGCTCGATCAGCACCATGGTCGTGCCGTATTGCTCGTTCACGTCCAGCACGAACCGGCACATGTCCTGCTTTTCCTCGACGTTCATCCCGGCCATCGGCTCGTCCAGCAGCAGCATCGTCGGCTCCGCCGCCAGCGCGCGCGCGAGTTCCACGCGCTTCTGCAGCCCGTACGGCAGCCGTCCGACCGGCGTCTTGCGGATATGCTGGATTTCGAGGAAGTCGATGATCTCCTCGACCTTCTTCCGGTTCTCGAGCTCCTCGCGCCGCGCGCGCCCGAAGTGGATCGCCTGCTCGAGGAGCGTCGCCTTCATCCGCAGGTTGCGCCCGGTCATGATGTTGTCGAGCACCGTCATGCCCTTGAACAGCGCGATGTTCTGAAACGTGCGGGCGATCCCCTGCGCCGCCGCCTCGTGCGGAACCATGTCGCGTCGCGCCTTGCCACGAAAGGTGATCGTGCCCTCCTGCGGACGGTAGACGCCGTTGATCACGTTCAGCATCGAGCTCTTGCCGGCACCGTTGGGGCCGATGATCGCCCGGATCTCGTGCTCGCGGACATCGAAGCTGATATCGCTCAGCGCCTTCACCCCGCCGAAGCGCAACGAGATCTTCTCGAGCTTCAGCACGACGTCGCCGATGACGCGCTCCCCCGCCATCGTCATGCCGCCTGCTTCCCGACCGCGGGAAAAGTCTTGGCGTCGGCGATCACGAGGTCCGCCGCAACCATCCCGGTGCGCCCGTCCTCGAACTTGACCTGGGTCTCGATGTGCTGGACCTTCTTCCCGCCGTACAGCGCGTCGACCAGCACCGCGTACTTTTCCGCGACGAAGCCGCGCCGGACCTTGCGCGTGCGCGTCAGCTCGTCGTCGTCCGGGTCGAGCTCCTTGTGCAGAATCAGGAAGCGGTGGACCTGCGACGCCGAGAGCATCGGGTCCTGTGCGAGGTCGGCGTTGACCTTCTCGACGCACTCGCGGACGAGCTCGTAAGTCTCCGGCTTCTGGGCAAGGTCGGTGTACCCCGAGTACGGGAGATTGCGCCGCTCCGCCCAGTTGCCGACCGAGCCGATGTCGATGTTGATGAACGTGCAGACCTCGTCGCGGCCGTGCCCGAAGCACACCGCTTCCTTGATGTGCGGAAAGAACTTGAGCTTGTTCTCGACATAGTTGGGCGCGAAGATCGCGCCGTTGGCGAGCTTGCCGACGTCCTTCGCGCGGTCGATGATCTTGAGGTGCCCGTCGTCGTCGAAGAACCCGGCGTCACCGGTGTGGAAGTAGCCCTCCGCGTCGATCGACTCGGCCGTCGCGTCCGGCCGCTTGTAGTACTCCTTGAGCAGCATCGGACCGCGCACCAGCACCTCGCCGTTGTCGGCGATCCTGACCTCGACGTTGGGCGCCGGCGGCCCCACGCTGTCGAGCTTGACGCCGCCGTCCGGCTGCAGGCAGACGTACGCGCACGTCTCGGTCGAGCCGTAGAGCTGCTTCAGGTTGATGCCGATCGAACGATAGAAGCGGAAGAGGTCCGGGCCGATCGCCGCTCCGGCCGTGTACGCGACGCGGATCCGGCTCATGCCGAGCACATTGCGCAGCGGCCCGTAGACCAGCTGATTGCCGGCGGCGTAGAGCAGGCGGTGGCCAAGTGCGACCGGCTTGCCGTCGAGGATCTCCGCGCCGCAATCGCGCGCGACCGCCATGAACCGGTGGAAGATCCAGCGTTTGATCGCGCTCGCGTCCTCCATGCGGATCAGCACCTGCGTCAGCAGATTCTCGAAGATGCGCGGCGGCGCGAAATAGTAGGTGGGGCCGATCTCGCGCAGGTCGGTCATCACCGTGTCGCCCGACTCCGGGCAGTTGATCGTGAACCCGGCGTAGAGCCACTGCGCGAGCGAGAACAGCGAGTCGCCGACCCACGCCATCGGCAGATAGGACAGCACGCTGTCGTTCTCGGTGAGCTTGTCGAACTCCGCGCCGCCGCGCGCCGCCGCCAGGAACGACGCGTGCGTCTGGCATACGCCCTTGGGCTTGCCCGTCGTGCCGGACGTGTAGAGCATGATCGCTACCTCGTCCGGAAGGCCCTTCGCCACCTCGGCGTCGAAGTATCCGGGGTTGGCGCGATCGAACTCGCGGCCGATCGCCTGCAGCTTCTCGAAGCTCGTCACGCCCTCGTAGTTGCGCAGGCCGCGCGCGTCGTCGTAGTAGACGTGGTGCAGCGTAGGCACGCTGGCCTGCGCCTCGAGCATCTTGTCGACCTGCTCCTGGTCCTCGACGATCGCGTAGGCGATCTCGGCATCGTTCAGCACGAAGATGAACTCCGCTGCCGGCGCATCCTGGTACATCGGTACGGGAACACCGCCCAGGCACTGCGCGGCGAGCATCGACCAGTAGAGACGCGGACGGTTGTCGCCGATGATCGCGAGGTGCATGCCGCGCTTGAATCCCTGCGCGGCAAGCCCGCACGCAGCCGCGCGCACCTCGTCGGCGACCTGTCGCCAGGTCGACGATTGCCAGATGCCGAGATCCTTCTCCCGCGTCGCCGGATGATCGGGGCGCACCTGCGCGTGATGCAGCAGGAGCCGCGAGAACGTGTCGAGCTTTTGCTCCATCGCCTCCTCCATCCTCGCGACATTCGGGGCGCGAGGCACCGGGGCCCATTTGTGCGGATCCTCCGGCCTGCATCATGCCAGACACCGGGCGGCGCCTGCTTTGCGCCGCATGCATCCGACGGGTCTGCCATCTTATGTCGCCGGCGGTGCCGCGACAACGAACGCGCGTCCGCGCGCACCGGAAGTCGGCGACGGAACGCGCCGGGAGCGCCTTGGCCCGGTTTTCCGGCAGTGCGCGCGTCCCGCTAGAATGCCCCCCGGGCAACATGATCCTAGACGGTCGCGCCGGGCGCTGTTGTCGTCCGCCTGACAATCCACCAGATTCGAGCCGCGTGGGAACCCTGCACGAAATGCTCCGGGCAGCGCCCTGGGCCGGCGCGCTGCCGGCAGAGCTTCGGGCGCGGGTGGAAGCCGAGACGGTCGTTCGGCCGTGCGCCGCCGGGGGCCTCGTTTGCCGCAAGGGCGAGCCGGTCGAACACTGGATCGGCGTGGTCGATGGGCTGGTCAAGATGGCCAATGTTTCCGCAGACGGCAAGCCTACGAGTTTCACCGGTATTCCGGCCGGCGGCTGGTTCGGCGAGGGGTCGCTCCTGAAAGACGAGCCGCGCCGCTACGACATCGTCGCGCTGCGCACGAGCCAGATCGCCTATATGCCGCGGGCGACGTTCATGACGTTGCTGGACACCAGCGTCGCGTTCAACCGCTTCCTGCTCGTCCAGCTGAACGAGCGGCTAGGACAGTTCATCGCGATGGTCGAGCACGATCGCCTGCTCGGCCCGGATGCGAGGCTCGCGCGCGGGCTTGCCGCGCTGTTCAATCCTCATCTCTACCCCGGCATCGGACCTACGCTGCCGATCTCGCAAGAGGAGATCGGGCAACTTGTGGGGCTGTCGCGCCAGCGTGTCAACCAGGCACTGAAACGGCTCGAAGGCGCAGGCATGCTGCGCGTCGAGTACGGCGGCGTCACCGTCACCGACCTCGCCGGTCTTCGCCGTTTCGACGATTCGCGCGGCTGAAGCGAGGCCGTTCGCGCCAAGTTTCGCCGATGCGAACGTCTGTCGATGCGGTGCTAAGCTTGGCGCCATGAACACCAACGCAAACGCGGCATTCGTCGCCGCGCTCTTGGCCGCCCGCCGCTCGGGCACGCGGCTCGCCGTCGATCCCGAGATCGCACCCGCGACATCCCCGCGGCATTCGCCGTTCAGACTGCCGTTGCGCACTCGCTCGGCGCCCAAGTGGCCGGTTGGAAGGTCGGTTTCGCGCCGGACAGCGACCAAGCGGTTGCCGCGCCGATGTTTCGTGATGGTTTCCGGGCCGCGGGCGCGAACTGGACGTTGCCGGCGACCGGGCCGCTGATCGTCGAGGTGGAGATCGCATTTCGCCTGGCGCGCGACCTGCCCCGACGCCCGAAGCCCTACACCCGTGAGGAAATCCTCGCCGCAGTGGACTCGACGCTGATCGGTCTCGAGTTGATCGCAAGCCGGGTTGGCGAAGCGAAGGACGTTCCCTATCCGGTGTTCCTCGCCGACAACATCGGCAACGCCGGCTACGTCACGGGCGATGCGGTCCGCGATTTCGCCGCGCTCGACCTCACCGCGTTGCGCTGCCGGCTGCGGCTCGACGGCGAGATCGTGCACGACGCCATCGGCGGCCATCCGCAGGGCGACCCGGTCGAGCCACTGCGCGCGTGGGCATCCTGCGCAACCGATGCGCTTTCCGGGCTGCGCGCAGGACAAATCGTCACCACGGGCAGCCTCACGGGGGTCACCCGCGTGCATCGGGCGGCAACGCTCGACGCCCACATCGAGGGGATCGGCGCCGTCACGCTCGACGTACGCTAGCCGTCCGCGCGGCGCGGTCCGCTACCGACCCGTGAACGCCGGCGGGCGTTTCTCGAGAAAAGCCGTCATCCCTTCGTGCTTGTCGTCGGTGCTGCACAGCAGCCCGAAGACGTCGGCTTCCAGCGCGTTCGCGTTGGCGAGGTCCAAGTCCTGCCCGCGCTGCACGAGGTGCTTGGTCATCTTGACAGCGACCGGCCCCTTCTGCGCGACCAGCTGGGCGAGCTCGAGCCCCTTGGCGAGCAGCATGTCTGCCGGCACGACGTGATTCACGAGACCGATGCGCAGTGCCTCGTCGGCGCGCACCTGGCGTCCGGTGCAGGCGAGCTCCAGCGCCATCGCCTTCCCGACCAGGCGCGTCAACCGCTGCGTGCCGCCGAATCCGGGGCAGATGCCGAGGTTCACTTCCGGCTGACCGAACACGGCCTTCTCCGAAGCGACGATCCAGTCGCACGCAAGCGCGAGCTCGCAGCCCCCGCCCAGTGCAAAGCCGTTGACCAAGGCGATCACGGGGAATGGCGCAAGCTCCAGCGCGCGCATCGTCGCGCGCCCCTTGAGCGCGAACTCGCGTCCTTCGAGCGGTGTCATCGCCGCCATCGCGGCAATGTCGGCGCCGGCCACGAAGGCCTCGTCGCCCGCACCGGTGACGAGCAGCGCCCGCGTCGACGGATCGGAGACCGATTCCGCCAGCGCCGAGGCGATGTCGGTCAATACCTCCGGAGCGAGTGCGTTCAGCGCTTTGGGGCGGTTGACGGTGAGCAGGCGGACGCCGGGCGTCTTCTGTTCGAGGAGGACGTTGTCGTAGGGCATGGCCGATCGGGAAGGGTAAATGAATGGCGCGAAACGGATCGCTTGCGACCGCTATTGCGGCTTGATGCCCGCAGCCTTGATGACCTTGCCCGATTCGACGATCTCGTCGCGGACGAACTTGCGGAACTCGGCCGTGGTCATCGGCATCGCCTCGGCGCCCAGCGTCGCGAGCCGCTCCCGCACCTCCGGCGACTGGACCGCCCGGGCGACATCGGCGGCGATCTTCTCGACGATCCCCGCTGGAGTGCCGGTGGGCGCGAACATGCCGACCCAGAGATTGAACGTCGAAACCGGGCACGCCCGATTCCGCGACGGTCGGCACGTCGGCCAGCACCGGCGAGCGGTTGAGCGTGCTCACGGCAAGAGCGGTGAGTTTTCCGCTCTTGACCAGCGGCACGGCCGCCGTGATCGGCGAAAAGAAGAACTGCACGCGGCCGGTCATCGTGTCGGTCAGCGCCTCCGGCGTGCCCTTGTACGGAATATGCACGACGTCGAGTCTTCGTCGCGAGCTTGAATTGCTCGCCGTTCATGTGCGTGCCGCTGCCGATGCCGGCCGAGGCGAAATTGATCTGGCCCGGCCTGGACTTCGCCAGCTCGATCAGGTCCTCCACCGACTTCAGATTCCGAGCGACGGCGATGACGACCAGCACATTCGGCTGGCCCGCCAACGGCATGATCTCGACGAAGTCCTTGTCCGTGCTGAACGGCAGGTCCGGATAGATCGACGGGTTGTAGGCGAATGCCGCGGACGTCACGAGCAGCGTGTAGCCATCGGCGGCCGACTTGGCGACGACGCCCTCGCCGATCGTGCCGCCGGCGCCGGGACGGTTGTCGATCACGACCGGCTGCCCCCAGAATTCCTGCAGCTTCTGGCCGACCGTGCGCGCCAAGATGTCGGTTGCGCTTCCCGCGGTGAACGGCACGATCACCTTCACGGGTTTGGACGGAAACGGCTGCGCGACGACCGCCGGCGCGGCAGCCAACACAACCGACAGCAAGAAAGGCCTTAACAGCGGTTTCATGCATTCTCCTTTTCTGGGGCGCCTTTCGGCGACGCAAGGCCGTCGTCCACGCGCACGTTCTCCGGCTTCAATGCGATGCCCGAGTTCTCTGCCTGCAGCACGAGCAACTTCGCAAAGTCCTCCTCGTCCATGCCGCGCCCGATCAGCGCCTGCACCTGATCGCGGGTGATCGATGCGAGCGGCATCGGCACCTCGAAGCGACGACCCGGCGTCGAGACCCAGGTCCAGGTCCTTGCGCAGCAGCTTCGGCGTGAACGTCACCTTGAAGTCGAGCTTGACGAACGCCGGCGTCTTGTAGCGAGAGAACGTCGAGCCCATCACGCTCTGGTTCATGAAGTCGAGAAACGCGTGGCGCGGCACGCCGGCCTTCTCGGCAAGCACCGTGATCTCGGCGAGCGATTGCGTGACCACGCCGAGAAAGCACGTTATGACAGATCTTGACGATGCGCGCGAGCTCGCCCTCGCCGACGTAGCTCGCGGAAGGAGCGATCATCTCGAGGAACGGCAGTGCGGCATCGAATGCCGGCTTGGGACCGGAGCATACGAACGACAGCCGCCCGGCCTTGATCACCTTGGCGTTGCCGGACACCGGTGCGGCGAGAAGCTCGATGCCGCGTGACCTCAGCGTCTCGCGCAGCTCAGCGGAGCCCTCCAGCGAGATCGACGAGCACTCGACGATCATCTGCGGCTTCCCGGTTCCGGAAAGCAATCCGGCCGGCCCGGTGAGAACCTCCTTCACGTCGTCCCAGGTCGACACCATGACGAACACGATGTCGCACGCGGCGAGGTCGGCGAGCCTGTCCGCTATCCTGGCCCCGTACTGAGTGAGTGGTTCCGCCTTGGCACGCGTGCGGTTCCACACCGTGAGTCGGGCGCCCCCCTTCGCGAGCCGGGCCGCCATTTCATAGCCCATGCGGCCGATGCCGATCCAGCCGATGCGGGAAATGCCTCGCGCGTTGCTCATGCTGCGCACACCGGCGTGCACTCGCCGCATTGGCCGAGCGCGTTGGCGAACAACACGTCTGCTTCCTCGTGCGTACTCGCGGTCATCGTCGATTCCTGTCAATAGGGATTGGCGATCGGCAATTCTTCCGCCGGATAGAGCGAAATGATCTTCGGCCCGGTCGGCGTGAGGATCACCTCCTCCTCGATGCGCGCCGCCGAGATGCCGTCGCTCGCCGGGCAGTACGTCTCGACCGCGAACACCATGCCGGCCTTGAGCTCGATCGGCTCCTTGAGCGAATTCAGCCGCGACATCAGCGGCCGCTCGTGCAGGCCGAGGCCGAGGCCGTGGCAGAAGTTGAGGCCGAACGCGTCCATCTCGCTCGCGAAGCCGATGTCCTTCGCTGTCGGCAGCGAGCGGCGATCTTGTCCGACGTCACGCCGGGCTTCAGCAGGTCGATCGCGACGTCCATCCACTCGCGCGCCTTGCGGTAGGCGTCGCGCTGCGAGCGGCGTCGCGCGGCCGACGTTGAACGTGCGGTAGTAGCACGTGCGATAGCCCATGAACGACTGGATGATGTCGAAGAACGCCTGGTCGCCGGGACGAATCAGCCGGTCGGTGAAGTTGTGCGGATGCGGGCTGCAGCGCTCGCCCGAGATCGAGTTGATCGCCTCGACGCAATCGGAGCCCATCTCGTAGAGGCGCGCGGTCGCGAGCGCGACGATCTCGCTCTCCTTGACGCCGGGCTTCAGCGCCTCGGCGATGTCCTGGTAGACGCCGTCGACCATCGCCGCCGCCATGTTGAGCAGCGTCAGCTCGTCGATGTTCTTGACCTCGCGCGCCTGCAAGCAGCGTCTGCTGGCCGTCGCGCACCTCGATGCCGAGCTTCTGCAGCTCGAACAGCATCGGCGGCTCGACGACGTCGAGCGCCGAGCGGCATGTCGCCGACGCCCTCCGCGTCGAGCAGCGACTTGATCTCGCGCGCCGCGTCGCGGAACAGCGTGATGTCGCCGCCGACCGCGCCGCGCAGTCCGAGCAGGCCGGCGCGGCAGTGATCGTGATGCAGCCACGGCGCGTGCAGCCGGTGGTGCTTGCGCCGCCGAGCCGAAGTCCCAGATGTACGGATCGCCGTTGCCGGTCAGCAGCGCGTAGCGCGTCAGCTTGTCGCGCGCCCATTCGCCGATCACGGTGCTCGTGATGTAGCGGATGTTGTGCTGGTCGAAGCACAGCAGCGCGCCGAGCCCCGACTGCGAGAGCGCGGCGCGCGTGCGCGCGAGACGATAGTCGTGCAGGCGGCGAAAATTGACGCGCTCCTCGAAGTCGACCTGCGTGTGGCCGGGCGCCTGCAGCGGGCGGTCCCACCGGTGATGCGGATCGATGTCGTCGGGCCGGACGATCGTCGGCTCGCTTGCGTTTCTTCTGGCCATCCGGCGCTCCCTGCTCAGCGCTTGCCGAACGCCTTCTCGTAGTACGTGAGGTCGACGTACTTCGCCGGGATCGTCAAGCGTCTTCGGCGGCACTGCGTACTTGCTGCGCAGCGCGAGCACCGTGCGGATGCCGTCGTGTCGGGCGCGAGATCGCGGCTCGATGCCGCCCTTGTCGGCGAGCAGCAGGTCGTACGACTGCCTCGCGAGCGCCGGCGTCATGTCGCGGATGTTGGCGACGAGCAGCGCCTCGACGATCTCGCGATTGGCGCGGTCGTAGAGCCAGTCGACGGCCGCCCGGTAGCGCCTTGAGAAACCCGACCAGCGCGGCCTCGTGCGTGCGCGCCCAGCTAGCGCCGCGCGAATGCCGGCCGTTCCCTGGTAGGCGCCGAGCGACTCGGCGGTCGCGAGCACGTTGAAGCCGCGTTGCCTGCGCCAGCAGCTCGAACGGCGTGCGCAGCAGCGTCGCGTCGTGCTTGCCGGCGAGCAGGTCGCGATAGCGATTGGCGGTGCCGCCGGCGCGCACGTAGCGTGACGTCGGTCTCGGCGAGGCCGTTGCGCGCGACGAGCTCGCGCAGCACGAACGCGGCGCCGGTGGTCATCGCGTCGACCGACAGCGTCTTGCCCTTGAGTTCGGCGAACGCTCTTGATGCCGGGCGCCGCGACGACCGACAGGAAGCCGCCGTCGCCGCCCATGAACGCGAACAGGTCCGGGTTGTCGGGGATCTTCGCCTCGCCCTGGCCTTCCTGGTAGGCGACGAGGTTGTCGATCAGCGCCAGCGCGATGTCGAAGCGTGCCGTCGAACAGCGACGTGACCAGGAACCGCCGAGTTCGGCGTGTAGGCGAGCTGCACCGCAACGCCGTTCGCCTCGAAGAAGCCCTGCCGCTGCGCCGCCCAGACCGGCAGGTTCCAGCCGCCGTCGAACGCGATCACGCGCAGCGGCGTGGGTGGAACGGGCGGCGATTGCGCTGCCGCGGTTGCGCCGGCAAGCGCCAAAGCAATGCCAAGCACTGTTGCGATCCAGCGATTGCGCATCGTTACCCTCCCCATGATGACAGCCCGTTGCGGGCCGTTCCCACGCGCGCCCGCCGGCGACGTCAGTACGTATAGAACCCGCGCCCCGCCTTGCGTCCGAGGTAACCGGCCGCGACCATCTCTTTCAGCAGCGGCGCCGGGCGGTACTTCGGGTCGTTGAAGTCGTTGTAGAACACGTTCATCACCGCGAGCAGCACGTCGAGGCCCGACCATGTCGGTCAGCGCGAGCGGGCCGATCGGGTGGTTGCAGCCGAGCTTCATGCCGTCGTCGATTTCCTCGCGCAGTCGCAAGCCCTTCCTGCAACGCGAAGATCGCCTCGTTCAGCATCGGGCACAGCAGCCGATTGACGACGAACCCGGGGCTGTTCTTGACCACGATCGGCGTCTTGCCCAGCTGCTTCGAGAGCTGCTCGCGTGCGCGCCACCGTCGCGTCCGAGGTCTGCAGGCCGCGGATCAGCTCGACCAGGACCATCAGCGGCACCGGGTTGAAGAAGTGCATGCCGATGAAGCGGTCGCGCGCGTTGCGTCATGGCCGCGAGTTGCGTGATCGAGATCGACGAGGTATTGGTGGCGATCACGGCGTCCTGACGCGCGAGCGCATCGACCTTGCGCAGGATGTCGACCTTGATCGACGGGTTCTCGGTGGCCGCCTCGATGACGAGGTCGGCGTCGCGCAGCGCGTCGTAGCTCGTCGTCGCCGTGACCCGCGCGAGCGTGGCGTCGCGGTCCTTCGTCGAGAGCTTGTCCTTCTTGACCAGGCGCTCGAGGCTCGCGGCGATCGCGCTGGCGCCCTTCTGCAGCGCGGCTTCCGAGACATCGATCATGATCGCGTTGATGCCGGCGGCCGCGCACGCCTGTGCAATGCCGTTGCCCATCGTGCCGGCGCCGATGACACCGACGGTGTTGATCGTGCTCATGGAAGGGAAATTCGAAGTGGGGGACGGGAGGACCGATTATGCCCGAGTCGATGCGCGCTTCTGCCTCGGATCCGGCAGCGCGGCCCGCACGCGCCGCGATCGCGCGTCAGGCCCTTTGCGCCGGACTCGGGGCGAGACGAGGCGGCGCCGTGCGCAAGCCCGCGATGATCGTGTCGATCAGCGCGGGAGCGGCCGCGGCGAGGTCGAAAGCGCGCGGTTCCCCGAGCCACATCTCGATGATGCCGCTCACGTAGCCGTGCATCGCGGTCGCGGCGAGCGAGGGGTCCGTATCCGCCGGAAGCTGGCCCTGGGCAACCGCGCGGCGCATCACCTGCTCGAGCGAGCGCAGGCAATGACGATCCATCTCATCGGGTTGCGGGGCGCAGGTGGCGAGCTGCCCCGCGCGCTCGATCTTGTGGAACAGAATCTCGAACACGGCGCGCGTGCGCGGATCGGTGGCGATCTCGGTCAGTCCCCGCACGCCCACGTCGCGCAGCGTTGCGAGCGGGTCGTCGTGCTGGGCGCGCGCGGCCGACTCCAGCGCGGCTTCGAGCGGCAGCGTGGCGCGGCTCACCATCGCGCCGAAAAGCTCGCCCTTGTCGCGGAAGTGCCAGTAGATCGCGCCGCGGGTGACGCCCGCTTTCGACGCGACTTCGCGCGAGCGACGTGCGCGTCACGCCGTTGCGCTGAAAGACGGTTTCGGCGGCATCGAGAAGCGCCTCGCGAGTGGCGCACGCCTCGTCCCTGGTTCGTCTTACCATATGTCCAACGAAAATCCGGCAAACCTATTTACAAACATTCATGACTGTAAGTAGGATTGCAGGCCTTGGCAAGCCCCGGTCACGAGCCGGACGGCTGCCGTCCGCTTCGGAGCGACCATGCCACTCCTGCCGACCTTGCGTCATTCTCTGCTGATTGCAGGAATCCTGACCCTAGCCGCCTGTGGGCAGCAACAGCCCCACGGTGCGATGATGGGCTTCCCGCCCGCCGAGGTGACGACCCTCGTCGTACAGCCGGCGTCGTTCCCGGTGGTCTTCGAGTACGTCGGCCAGACCGCCGGCTCGAAGGATGTCGAGGTGCGCGCACGCGTCACCGGGATCGTCGAGAAGCGGTTGTACCAGGAGGGCGCGCCGGTGCGCGCCGGGCAGCCGCTGTTCCTGCTGGACGCCCGGCCGTTCGAGGCGCAACTCGCCTCCGCGGAGGCCGAGGTCGCGCGGGCACAGGCGCAGAAGGCGCAAACGGATCGCGAGGCGGCGCGTCTCAAACCGCTCGCGGAGCGCAAGGCGATCGGCCAGAAGGAAGCCGACGACGCCGCTTCCGCCGCCGAGCTCGCTGCCGCCACGGTCAAGGCCACGCAGGCGAAGCTTGCCGAAGCGCGGCTCAATCTTGCCTACACGCGCGTCAACGCGCCGATCAGCGGCCTGTCGAGCCGCGCGCTGCAGTCCGAGGGAAGCCTCGCCAACGCAAACACGACGCTGCTCACGACCGTGTCGCAGGTCGACCCGATATGGGTGCTGTTCAACGTGTCGGAGGGCGAGCAGCTGCGGCTCAACCGCGCGATGGCGGAAGGCAGGCTCGCGCTGCCCGCCAACAACGCATTCGACGTGACGATCCGGCTGTCCGACGGCTCGACGTTCCCGCGCAGCGGCAAGATCAACTTCGCCGACACGCGGGTGAATCCCGCGACCGGCACCTACGAAATGCGCGCAGAGCTCGCCAACGGCGACCTCGCGCTGAAGCCCGGGCAGTTCGTGCGGGTCGCGCTCAAGGGCGCGCAACGCAAGGACGCGCTGGCGGTGCCGCAGGTCGCGGTGCTCGACGGGCCGCAGGGCAAGTTCGTCTATGTCGCGGGCAAGGACAAGGACGGCAAGGATGTCGCCAGCGTCCGCCCGGTGGTCGTCGGCGATTGGATCGCCGACAGCGGCAGCAACCTCTGGGTGATCGAGTCCGGTCTCAAGCCCGGCGAGCAGGTGATCGTCGACGGCGTGGCGAAGCTCATGCCCGGCGCGCCGATCAAGCTGGCAACTTCCGGCGCGCCCGCGCCCGACGCGAAGGGCGCTGCGCACCCGCCGCGCCGCCGACGAAATAAGCGGGGGCAGCCGCCATGTTCTCCCGCTTCTTCATCGACCGTCCGATCTTCGCTGCGGTCATCTCGATGTTCCTCGTGCTCGCGGGGCTGGCCGCGATGCGCTCGCTGCCCGTCGCGCAGTATCCGGAGATCGCGCCGCCGGTCGTCACGGTGCAGGCGATCTACCCCGGCGCCTCGGCGCGAAGTGCTGGAGCAGACGGTCGCCGCGCCGCTCGAGAACGCGATCAACGGCGTGCCCGGCATGATCTACATGAGCTCGTCGAACTCGGCGTCCAACGGCATCGTGCAGATCCAGGTGACGTTCGAGATCGGCACCAACGTCGACATCGCGGCCGTCAACGTCAACAACCGCGTCAAGCAGGTCGAGCCGCGCCTGCCGCTGGAAGTGCGCCGGCAGGGCGTGACCGTCGAGCCGCGGCTCGTCGGCGTTCCTGCAGGTGCTCGCGTTCTATTCGCCCGACGGCCGCTACGACGACCTGTTCACGTCGAACTACGTGACGCTGAACGTGCTCGACCAGCTGAAGCGCCTGCCCGGCACGACCAACGTGCAGATCTTCGGCGCCAAGGACTACGCGATGCGCATCTGGGTCAAGCCCGACCGCCTTGCGCAGCTGAAGCTCACGCCGCAGCGACGTCGTCGCTCGCGATCAACGAGCAGAACGCGCAGTTCGCGGCGGGCAAGGTCGGCCAGTCGCCGGTCGCCCAAGGGGCAGGACCTCGTCTACACGATCACCTCCAAGGGCGGCTTGAACGACCCAAGGAGTTCGAGCAGATCATCGTGCGCGCCAACCCGGACGGCTCGGCGGTCCGGCTCTCCGACGTCGCGCGCATCGAGCTCGGCTCGCGCGACTACGAGTTCATGGGCCGCTACAACGGCAAGCCGGCCACGCTGGTCGGCATCTTCCTCGCGCCCGGCGCGAACGCGCTCGAGGTCGCGAAGACGGTCACCCGTACCGATCGACGAGCTCGCGACACGCTTTCCGGAGGGCCTCGCCTACGCGGTACCGTACGACACGACGCGCTTCGTGCGAAGTGTCGATCCGCGAGGTGCTGAAGACGCTCGCCGAGGCGATGGTGCTGGTGTTCCTCGTCGTCTACCTGTTCCTGCAGAGCTGGCGCGCGGCGATCATTCCATTCGCGGCCGTGCCTGTCTCGCTGATCGGCACCTTCGCCGGCATCTACCTGCTCGGCTACTCGATCAACACGCTGACGCTGTTCGGCATGGTGCTGGCGATCGGCATCGTCGTCGACGACGCGATCGTCGTCCTGGAAAACGTCGAGCGGATCATGCGCGAGGAAGGGCTGCCTGCGCGCGACGCCGCGATCAAGGCGATGCGCGAGGTGACGAGTCCCATCATCGCGATCGTGCTGACGCTGACCGCGGTCTTCGTGCCGATCGCGTTCCTCGGCGGCCTGACCGGCGAGCTCTACCGCCAGTTCGCCGTGACGATCTCGATCTCGGTCGTGATCTCCGGGCTGGTCGCGCTGACCCTCTCGCCGGCGCTGTGCGTGATCATGCTGCAGCAGGGCCACCACGAGCCCAACCGATTCTTCCGCTGGTTCAACGGCTGGTTCGCGCGCGTCACCCACCGCTACACGGACGGCGTCGTGTGGATGATCCGCCGCGCCGGAATCGTCCTGCTCGTCTACCTCGCGATGGTCGGCCTTGACCGTCCTGCTGTGGCGCACGACGCCGGGCAGCCTCGTGCCCGACGAGGACCAGGGCTTCTACATCGGCGCAGTGATCCTGCCCGACGGCGCGACGCTCGAGCGCACGTTCAAGGTCGTGAGCCGCGTCGAGGAGGCGATCCGCAGCAATCCCGACCAACCAGGACGTCGTCGCGTTCACCGGACTTCGATTTCATCGGTGGCGGGTTCCGCAACAACGCTGCGACGATCTTCGTCACGCAGAAGCCGTGGGACGATCGCGCCGTGACCGCGCCGCAGCTGGTCGGTGAACTGTTCATGAAGACGGGCGGCATCAAGGAAGCGCTGGTGCTCGCGTTCAACCCGCCGCCGATCTTCGGCCTGGGCACCGCGGGCGGCTACGAGTTCTACATCCAGAACCGCGGCGACGGCGGGCGCGAAGCGTCTGCAGGAAGTCTCGCAGCAGTTCCTCGCCCGCGTCAACGGCGATCCGGGAGCTCGGTCGCGCCGCAGACGCTGTGGCGGGCGACGGTGCCGCAGCTCTTCGTCGACGTCGACCGCGAGAAGGCGAAGAAGTCCGGTGTGGCGATCGACGACGTGTTCAACGCGCTGTCCGCCACGCTCGGCACCTACTACGTCAACGACTTCAACAAGTACGGCCGCACGTGGCAGGTGCTGATGTCGGCCGAGCCCGTCCTACCGGACCCGCCCCGACGACATCGAGGGCGTCTACGTGCGGTCGCGCGAGGGCGAAATGATTCCGCTCGCCGTCGCTCGTCAACGTCAAGTACTCGTCGGGGCCGGATGCGCTCGATCGCTTCAACAACCTGCCCGCGGTCAAGATCTTCGGCGCAGGCGCGCGCCGGGGTTCTCCTCGGGTCAGGCGATCGCGCGCGTCGAGCAGATTGCGCAGCGAAACGCTGCCGGCGGACTTCAGCTTCGACTGGGGCGGCACGTCCTATCAGGAGAAGAAATCCAGCGGCGCCTCGACCTTCGCGCTCGGCCTCGCCGTCGTCATGGTGTTCCTGATCCTGGCGGCGCAGTACGAACGCTGGTCGCTGCCCCTGTCGGTGCTGCTCGCGCTGCCGTTCGGAACGTTCGGCGCGCTGCTGGCGATCTGGACCAAGAACCTGATCGGCCCGTTCTTCGGCGCGACGCCGCTCACCAACGACGTCTACTTCCAGATCGGCCTGGTGACGCTGCTCGGTCTGGCCGCGAAGAACGCGATCCTGATCGTCGAGTACGCGGTGCTGAAGCACGACGAGGGCCTGTCGGCATCGGCCTCCGCCATCGAGGCGGCGCGGTTGCGCTTCCGGCCGATCCTGATGACGTCGCTGGCATTCATCCTCGGCGTGCTGCCGCTCGCGATTTCGATCGGCGCCGGGCGCTGGCGCGCGGCATTCGGTCGGCACCGGCGTCATGGGCGGAATGATTGCCGCGACGGTGCTCGCGGTCTTTCACGTGCCGCTGTTCTACAAGGTGCTCTACGAGCGGCGGATCCGCGAGCGCGCTCGCACGACGAGCTGATCGACGAGGTGGCGCACCTGCGCACCGTGACGCACGCCGCGCCGCACACGCCGGGGCATCCGCCGATCGCGAGGTCCGACCATGCGTGATTCCATTCGATCGCTGCGCATGCTGACGATCGCGAGCGCTGCGGCGCTGGCGCTCGCCGCCTGCCAGACCACCCCGACCGCTCCGCCGGTGCTCGAGCTGCCGCAAGCGACGCCGGGACCGCTCGATCTCGAGCGTTGGTGGACGTCGTTCGACGACCCGACGCTGAGCGCGCTGATCGACGAGGCGCTTGCGAACAACCTCGACCTGCAGGCGGCGATCGCTCGCATCGACCTTGCCCAGGCAAACCTGCTGTTCGCACGCTCCTTCCAGTTCCCGAACGTCGACGCTCGGCGTGATCGCGAATCGCAGCCGGACCAGTCAGGCGACCTCGCAGCAGCGGCAACGGCAGCTCCGGCGCAGTCAGCAACAACTACGCGGTCGGGCTCAACGCGTCCTACGAGGTCGACCTGTGGGGCAAGTACCGCAGTGGCACCGCGGCCGCGCGGCAACAGCTGCTGGCATCCGAGTACGCCCGGCAGACCGTGCGGATCACGGTCGCGGCCGAGACCGCGCGCGCTTACTTCGGGCTGCTTGCAGCGGATGCGCAACTCGCACTGCTGCGCGACACGCTCAAGTCGCGCGACGAGACCGTCGTGCTGCAGCAGGACCTCCACCAGGCGGGGATCATCGGCGAGTACGACCTGCGTCGCGCGGAAGCCGAGCGCTCGGCAGTCGTGGCCGACATCGCACTCGCGCAGCGGATCATCGGCAACTACGAGTCCGCCGTCGCCGCGCTGACGGGACGCTCGCCGCGCGCCGTGTTCACGCCGGAGATCGTGCGCGACGTCGAGCGCGTGCGGCTGCTCGGCGTCCCCGAGGTGCCGGCCGGGCTCCCCTCCGACATGCTGGAGCGCCGGCCGGACATACGCCAGTCGGAAGCACAGATCGCTGCCGCCTCGCTGCGCATCGATGCGGCCCGGGCCGACTATTTCCCGGCGATTTCACTCACCGGCGGCTATGGAGTCGAATCGGCGGTGCTCGCCAACCTGTTCACCGGCCCGGCGCTCGCGTGGGGCATCGGGGCGGCGCTCACGCAACAGGTGCTGGGATTCAAGGCGATCGAGGCGAACGTGCAGGCGGAGGTCGCTCGCCGCGATGCCGTGGTCGTCGAGTATCGCCAGACCGTTCAGACCGCGTTCCGCGAGACGCACGACGCGCTGGTCGCCAACCGCACGACGCGCGAGGCACTTGCCGCCGAAGGGGAGCGGGCGCAGAAGCTCAGCGAATCACTCGCGCTAGCCGACGTCCGCTATCGCGCCGGCTACTCGCCCTACCTCGAGGTACTGGACGCGCAGCGGCTGCTGCTGCAGGCGCAGACGTTGCAGATTCTCGCTGCGCGCGACGTGCGCTTCGCGCTGATCGACCTTGCCAAGGCGATGGGCGGCGGCTGGGATTACAAGGCGGATCTGGCGGCGAAGTGACGCGGGGGCGCCCCGTTGACCTGCGTGCGACCGCCTGTGCGGCGCGGCGTCCGGCCGCTCCGCATCGACGGCGGTCGGGCGTCAGGGCGTCGCCTTGCAGGCACCCGCGTTGCCAGTCGCGACGGCCTGTTCGGACTCCGCGCTCGACAGTGCCCGGCCGTCGAACATCATCGGCAACTGGTTCGCCAGGCCGAACCTGGCGTCGTCGCGCCGGCGCGCATTGATCGTGCGAATCACGTTCCATTCGTCGTGCGCGCCGACGCTGAACGCCGCGCTGGCCTTCAACCCGTAGTAGTTGCGGAACGACGCCGCCGTCACCGTGCCCCGCTCGACGGCGCGCTTGAGATCGGCATCCTTCTGCAGCCGCTCGTCGAAATAGGCGGCAATGCGATCCATGTCGCCTTTGCCGGTCAGCCCGAAGAAGCCCGCAAAGTCGGACGGACCGACGAAATAGACGAAGTCGAAGTCATCGCCCAGGCCCTTCTCGCCCTCGAGGATGCGGGTCCACATCACGAGATAGTCGCCCTGGCCTGCCCGAACGCCGTTCAGCGTGGGCAGGTCGGCCTCCTTTGCCGTCGGGTTGAGCAACCATACCGACCCGGACCCGTAGCGCGCTTCCACGCGATCCTTGACCTGCTGCGCCACTTCGCGGTTGACGCCGAAATAGCTCCCGCCGGTCGTCGAAAGCGGCACGCTCATGTATCCGATCGCCTTGCCCTTGGCTCGCTCGGCCGCGATCGCTGCGCGATAGGAGGCGACCTTCTCGTCGATCGCCGTCTTGAAATCGGTGTTGACGCAAAAGCAGATGCTTATAACCGTGCACTGCGTGCCAGGTGCAGCGGCAACCGGCAGCGCCGCCGGCAGCGAGAACGCCAGCGCAGCGACGACGTCACGCAGTCGAACGGGAGAGGACCTCATGGCAGCGCTCCGGAGTCGTGAGGGGCTATGCGCGACAACTGCAAGTCGGGCCGAGTCACGCGCCGCGAGTTTGAAGCATAGCTGCCGCGTTCGGCAGCTATGCCAGGTGGCAAGGCGTCGGTGCGCTCGCGGCCCGTTGTGCGCCTCCCAACCCGTGGGCGCGCCGCTGATCCACTACGCCCCGCCTCCACCCGGAAGCATCCGGTGCAGCACGTCGTCGCGCCGCACCTTCCAATGGTAAATCGCGGCCACGACGTGCAGCAGGACCAACACGGCGAGAATCCATGCGACGGCCTGGTGCGCCGCTTCGAAGAACTCGTGCATGCCACGGCTGCCCGGTCGGGTGATCGGCGGCACGCGCACGAGCCCGCCCAACGTTTGGTCGAGCGGCTGGCGCAGCGTCCCGGCAAGCGCCCAGCCAAGGTAGCCCTCGACGACGAGGAGCAGGTAGAGCGCCATGTGCGTCGCCATCGCCATGCGACGCTCCCATGGCGGCGCGGAGGCGGGATGCAGCGGCACGTCGTTGGCCCAGCGCCAGATCATGCGGATCAGGATCAGCGCGAGCACGAAGTAGCCTACCGAGGCGTGCGACGCGTACTCGGAAAGCCGCGTGTCGCGGTCCGCGAAGCGCGTCATCCACCAGCCGTGCCCGAGCAGGTACAGCACGAGCGCGGCGCTGACCCAGTGGAAGACTTGGGCCACCGCGCCCCACCGCTCTGGCGTATTGCGCAACATGGCGCCTCCCGTCCCTTTCCGCTGAAGCGGACCGCCGGGCGCACTTGCGCAGCGCCGTGACTGCCGGCGCGCGCTAGGCCGGCGTTCGCACCTGAATCATACGCGCGACGGAGGTCTCGAGCGCAAGTTCGACATGGTCGCAGACGACCACCGTCATCGGCGCCTGCTGGAGCACGCTCAGCATCTGCCTGGGCTGCACGCCGTAGGCGAGCAGCTGTTCGCGAAAGCCGGCGTCGAGCCCCTCGGCGAAGCCCGCGAATTCGACCGTCCGACCCGGCTCCACGCGGTCCAGCGTTTGCCGCGACTGCGCCGATAGGTGCTTGGCCATCGCAGGCGCTGTCAGGCGACGCCTAGCGCGCGCAAGGCCAGGTTGGCCACGCCGCCGATCACGAAGGCCGTGGGAACGATCAGCGCCAGCATCAGCCCGGCGATCCGCAGGCCCTGCTCCTTGACGATCATCATGACGCTCGCGATGCACGGCACGAAGAGCGTCAGCGTGATGATGCCGACGACCATCTGCCGCGGCGACAGCGCCGATCCCATCGCGAACAGCCCGGTTGCGCCGAAGTCGCGGCGCAGGAAGCCCATGACGAATGCCGCGCTCGCTTCCTTGGGCAGCCCGAGCCATCCGGTAACGAGTGGTTCGCCTCTGGCGATGATCCACGGCAGCACGCCGGCGCGGTCGAGCACGAACATGAGCAGCGCGCCGATCAGGAACAGCGGGATCACCTCGCGCAGGTACCAGTTCAACCGGCCTGCAGTCTTCTTGAGCACGTTGGCGGCAACCGGCCAGCGCAACGGCGGCAGCTCGGTGACCAGCGGAATGCGCCGCCCCTTGATGAGCTTCGATGCAAGCCAGCCAGCCGCGAGCAGCGTCAGCGCCAGCGTCGTCGACCATGCGAGCAGCGCGACGAAGCCCGCCCCGCCCAGCATGCCCATCACCACGCCCAGTTGCGCCGAGCAGGGAATCGCGAGCGCCATCAGGAACGTCGCGATCAGCCGCTCGCGCTTCGTGGTCAGGATGCGCGTTGTCAGCGTGGCCATCGTCACGCAGCCGAGACCCAGCACCATCGGCAGCACCGCGCGGCCGTTGAGCCCGATCGCCGCGAAGAGTCGATTGGCGAGCACCGACAGCCGCGAGAAATAACCGGAGTCCTCGAGCAGTCCGAACGCGACGAAGAACGTCGTCACGATCGGCAGGATCAGCGCGACCGCGTAGGTCACGCCCATCGTCCACAACCCGTAGTCGCCGACGAAGAGGTCCGCGAGCCACGGCCACGGCGCGGCATGGTTGACCCAGTCCACCACCGCGGGATTGATTACGCTCCCGAACAGACCCTTCTCCGTCCATTCGACCAGCGTGCCGGCGCCGAACTTGCCGACGAACTCGTACACGGCGAAAAGCACGGCGAACAGGATCGGAATGCTCCAGAACCGATGCAGCACGAGCCGCCCGACGCGTGCGGACATCGGCAGTTCTGTCGCGGCGTGATGCGTCGTTGCCGACCTGGCCAGTGTCTCCGCCATGTGGGCGCGGGCGCGGGCCAGCGCGGTCGACAGCGACTCGCCGGCCGGTTGCGCGCGCTCGCGCAACTCGAGAAGTGCGCGGAACCGGCTTTCCATCCGCGCGCCGAGCCATGCCTCGACTTCCGGGTCGCCGCCCAGGAACTGCACGGCGAGCGCGCGCGAGGCAAACGGCACGCGAGAGAGGACATTCTCGATTAGCCGCCGGGCTTCGTCGATCGCGGCCTCCAACGGCTCCGGATAGCGTGTCAATGGCCTTGGGCACCCGCGCGCCGGGCACCGCCCGGGCCAGCCCGTCAATGCCGCTGCCCGCCGTCGCTACCGTGGGCACGACATCGATGCCGAGCACCCTGGCGAGGCTCGCCGTGTCCGTGCCGATGCCGCGCGCCTTCGATTCGTCGCTCATGTTGAGAACGAGCGTCAGCGGCAGTTGCATTTCGGCCAGCGCCAGCGTCAGGTTGAGCCCACGGCGCAGATGCTTCGCGTCGGCGACCTGCACCAGGCCACGGAGGTTCTCGTGCAGGAGCGCCCGCATCGTCGCGCGCTCGTCGTCGCTGCGGGACGGGAAAGCCAGCACACCGGGCGTATCCAGGACCTGCGAGCCGTGCTCGAAGCGCGCGACCGCACGCGCCACCTCGACCGTCGTGCCGGGATAATTGGATACGTTGACGTAGGTCCCGGTCAGCCGGTGAAAGATAACCGACTTGCCGACGTTGGGATTGCCCACCAGCGCGTACGTGGACTGGCGACGCTCGGCGGGGGCAAGCCTGCCGGCAGGAGCAAGGGAGGTCGGGGTGCAATCCATCGCAATGCGTCTTGGTAATGCGAACGATTCGCATTTGTGTCAAGAATACCCGATTTCCCGGAAGCGTGGGGCCAGATCGCCCGTCGCTTGATCGCGATCAAGCGACGGGCAGAGCCATTGCCGAAACGCGATCGCTCGACTCGCGATCGCCCCGCACCAACCCCTTGTCCAAGGTCAAGATCGTCCCGAATGCAGCCGGTGCGCCGCGAGTCACCTCCTATAATTTTCGCGGAGGCCCCGGAAACAACGGGGGCCCGACGGAGGATTCCATGCTCGTCCGCAATCGAATGTCGCACCCGGTGGTCACCGTGAAGCCCGGCGACGACTTTCAGCGCGCGCTCGCGATCATGCAAGGGAAGCAATTGCGTCGCCTGCCGGTGGTCCACCGCGGGCGCCTGGTGGGCATCGTCGCGGAGCGCGACTTGCTGCTGGCCGCGCTTCAGTACCTGCAGGCGCGCGTCGACGTGGGCGAAATCATGACCAAGGACCTCGTCACCGTGTCCTCCGGCATGGACTTGCGTGATGCGGCCAAGCTGATGCTCACCAATCGGGTCGGCGGGCTGCCGGTGGTCGACGACGGGAAGCTTGTCGGCATCATCACCGAGAGCGACATCTTCCGCCGCTTTGTCGAGCTGACGGAGAAGGCTTAGGCGCTGCCGGGTGCCGGACCGCGCAGGTCACGCCTTCAGGCTCGCCTTGAGAAAGGCAATCGTCCGCTGCCAGGCCACATCGGCCGCCGCCTGGTTGTAGCGCATGCCGGCCGTGTCGTTGTTGAACCCGTGCTCGACACCTTCGTATACATGCTTCTCGTAAGCGACGTGCGCGGCCTTGAGCGCGGCCTCGTACGCGGGCACACCGGCGTTGATTCCCTCGTCCTTTCCCGCGTAATGCAGCAGCAGCTTCGCCTTGATGCCGGGAACGTCGGCCGCCGGCGGTGCCGCGCCATAGAACACGACCGCCGCGTCCAGACTCGGTACCGTGGTGGCCAGCCGATTCACCACCCCTCCGCCAAAGCAGAAGCCGATTGCACCCACGGCACCGGACGCGTCCGCGCGCGAGCGCAGGTAGGCGATCGCCGGAACGACGTCCTGGTGCGCCTTGCTGCGGTCGATCTTCGCGAAGAGGTCACGAGCCTGGTCCTCGCTGGCGGGCGTGCCGCCAAAAGGCGAGAGCAGGTCCGGGCCGAGGGCGGTGAACCCGGCGAGCGCCACGCGGCGCACGACGTCCTGGATGTGCGGATTGGTGCCGCGGTTCTCGTGCACGACGATCACGCCGGGGCGCTTCGCCGGCCCGCCCTTCGGCACCGCGAGATAGGCTCTGATCTCGCCGCTCGCGCCCGGGTAGGTGACCCACGAAGTGTTGAGCCGGGCATCGTCCGCCGCGACGGTCGCCGCGCGCGCATAGTTGTTCTCGAGCAGCGGCAACAGCGCAAACGCGGCGGCCGTGCTGCCGGCCAGGCCGGCGAGTCGCTCGAGGAAGATCCGACGGGGCAGCGGGGCGTGCGTGTACTCGTCGTAGAGCCTGATGATGCGGTCGTCCATGGCGGGTGTCGTAGTTCGAAAAGGATGGCCGCAATCATAGCGGTCCCCTGGGGGCGCGTTATCCGGGCAAACGCGTATGCGCCCTGGACAACGTGCGTCGGGGACGCTGGTGGCGCTCCTATTGCAGCGAGGGCTTCTTCAGGAAGTCCGCGCGATCGGCCGAGCGCACGCGCATCGCCTGATTCTGCGTGCCACGCCGCACGGACAGCGCGATTTCGGTGCCCGCCGGTCCCAGCCGCCAGACCGCGCGAAAGAGCTGCGCGAGGTCGTTGACTGCGCGACCGGCGATCTCGGTTACGCCATCGCCGAGCTGTATGCCCGCGACGTCGGCCGGGCCCCCTTTCGCGAGCCCGTGCACGACGAGGCGCCCTTCCGCTTCGGCAACGTACATGCCGAGCCACGGCCGAGCCGGTCGATTGGGTCGGCCGAAGCGAAGCAGGTCCTCGAGAATCGGTTCGAGCAGGTCGGCAGGTACGAACATGTTGCCCTTCAGCGCTTCGCCATCGATCTGCTCCTGCACGTAAAGCGAGCCAATGCCGATGAGCCGTCCGTCGTGACCGACGAGCGCCGCACCGCTCCACTCGGGATGCGGCGGCGTGGTGAAGAGCGCCTGATCGAGCACGTATTCCCAGTAGCCCGCGAACTCGCGCTTGGCGAACAGGCGCGCCTTTAGCGCATGCGGGCGACCGCCATGTCCGATGACGAATACCTCGTCGCCGATGTCGACCGAGCGCATCGA
>CAVVRH010000005.1:0-21693 GCA_963750585.1 uncultured beta proteobacterium | reverse complement strand
CGCTCGTCGTTCGCAAAGTCGATCGTCGCTGCCTATTGCCCTGACCGCCTCCGATTACGCCGCTGGTACGCCTTTGCCGCCAGAAGCTTTATGCAAACGGGCGTTGGCACCTGCGTCACATGGCCGGTCGGCACCAGCCGTCCACTATCCGGGTCGATACGGAAAGTGACGATGGAGTCGCTGTCTTGATTCGCGGCGAGCAAGAAGCGCCCAGTCGGGTCGATGCCGAAGCTACGCGGCGTCTTCCCTCCCGTCGAAGCATGCGCTACAAGGTCGAGCAGGCCCGTGGCCAGATCGATGCGATGGATCACGATGCTGTCGTGCCCGCGGTTCGACGCATAGAGGAACCGCCCCGACGGGTGCACCTGGATGTCGGCACACGTGCTCGCGCCCGTGAAGCCGGCGGGCAGGGTGGGGGCGCACTCGAGGTACTCGAACGTTCCAGCCGTCCCGTCGTATCGCAGCGCGACCACGGTGGAATCCAGCTCGTTGACGAGGTAGGCGAACTGGCCGCCGGGATGTAGCGCCAGGTGGCGGGGTCCGGCACCCGGCCTGACCTTGAACCATGGCACCGCGTGCGGCTCGAGCATGCCTCGCCTCGCGTCGAAGCGGTACACCATCAGCTTATCGAGACCGAGGTCCGGCACGAATGCGAAGCGCGTCGACGAGTCGAGCGTCACCGAATGCGCATGGGGACCTTTCTGGCGGGCAGGATCGGCCCCGGACCCAACGTGCGCGACGAAGTCCGACGCCTCGTCGAGGCTCCCGTCGTCGCGGATCGGGAACACGCAGACGCTCCCGCTCGCGAAGTTGGCGACGAAGACGTGCCGGCACGCATCATCCACGATCAAGTGGCAGGGGTCAGTGCCGTGGGTGCGCCGTGTGTTGAGCAGCCGCAGCGCTCCGGTCAACGGGTCGAGCGTGAACGCGCTCACCGTCCCGGTCGGCTGCCCTTCGTACGTCTTGAGCTCGTTGACCGCATACAGGAAGCGCCCGCCCGCGTCGATGGCGAGGTAGGACGGGTTGGTCACGCCGGTCGTCTTGCCGACCGGATCGAGGCGGCCGGACGACAGGTCGAGGCGCCAGGCGTAAATACCCTCGCCCTTGCCCTCCAGGACCTTCCCGGTGCCGAAAAGGATGGGTTCGGTGTAGGTGCCGACAAATACCAGCATTGCTGCTCCAGCTCCGTATCGCGGTCAATCGCGCGTCAACCAGATCCGTCCCGGCACGTCGCCCGATTCGAGTCTGGCGACCGCGTCGCCGATCCGGTCCAGGGAGTAGGACGCGCCCAACACAGGCGTCAACTGCCCGGTCCGTACCAGGGCGACAACGTCGACCAGGTCCTGCCGCGTGCTGCCGCGGCATCCGATGATCTGTTGCTCCGTCTTGAAGAGCCGCATCGACGGGACCTCGAACATCTCGTCGAGATAGGCGACCACCAGGAACCGGCCGCCCGGCCGCAGCACGGCCAGGCCTTCCCGCACGCTAGCGCGGTTGCCGATGTTGTCGACCACCACGTCCACGCCCTCACCGTCCGTGAACGTCGCAACTGCCTCTTCGAGCGATGCCCGTCCGGTGTCCACGCCCACCGCGCCGTATCGCTCGGCGAGAGCGAGCCGTTCGGCTCGGCGACTGGTCGCGAGGACCTGCGCGCCCGCGCTCTTCGCGATCTGCACGCCATGGATCCCGAGGCCGCCGGCGCCGAGGATCAGCACACGCTGTCCGATGCCCACGGCGCCCTGGTGGATGAGGCTGTGATACATGCAGGCCACCGCGTCCGGGAGAATCGCCGCCGCCTCGTACGCAATCGTCGTGTCGAACGCCACGAGATTCGCGGAGGGCACGGCGACATAATCCGCGTGCCCGCCATCACGCTCGAATCCGATTCGCTTCATCGTCCGGCAGCGCTGCGTCTGGCCGGTCTGGCAATGCCGACAATGCCCGCAAGTGACATCGATGGCGGCCGTGACGCGATCGCCTGTTCGCCAGCCCGTCACGCCGTCGCCGAGCTCCGCGACGTCCCCTGCAAGCTCGTGCCCGACGATGCGCGGCAGGTCACCAAGCGGCTGGCGGCCGGAGAGCAAATGGAGGTCAGTGCTGCACAGACCGCTCGCGCGAACATGCACGAGCACCTCGCCGGGTCCCGGGCGCGGTACGGGACGCCGGGTCGCGCGCAGTGCGTCACCGTAGCGGGCGATGACCACGGCGCGCATCGTGTCGGACATCGTCGGCTACTCCTTGAGGCCGGTTGCCGCGATACCCTGAATGAAGGCGCGCTGCAGGAAGAAGAACAGCAGGATCATCGGCAGCGTCCCGAGTACGGCGATCGCCATCAACTGGTCCCACGACGTGCCGTAGCTGCTCATGAAGAGCGAGATGCCCAGCGGGAGCGTACGCAGCGAATCCTTGGTGATGATGATGAGCGGCCAGATGTACATGTCCCAGGCCTCGCGGAACGTAAACACCGCGAGGGCGACCAGCGCCGGCTTGCACAGCGGCAGCACGATCATCCAGAAGATGCGCAGTTCGGAGGCGCCGTCGATCCGCGCCGAGTCGATGATGTCGCTGGGAATGCTCATCATGTACTGGCGCATCAGGAAGACGCCGAAGCCGTCCACCAGAAACGGCACGATCAGGCCTTGGTAGGTGTTCGCCCACTCGAGCTTCTTGATGATGAGGAAGAGCGGCACCATCGTCACTTCCAGTGGCAGCATCATCGTGCTGAGGATCAGGAGGAACATCACCCCCCGCCCCCGGTAGCGGAACTTGGTGAGACTGTAGCCGGCGAGCGAACAGAGCAACAGGTTGCAAAACGTGATCGCCACCGCGACGAAGCCGCTGTTGAGGAAGTAGCGGGTGAAGTCCTGCGCTCTCCAAGCCTGCACGTACGACTGCCAGTTCGGTGGGACCGGGATCCACTGGATCGGGAGGCTGAACATCGTCTCCATCGTCCGCAGCGAGGACGAGGCCATCCAGTAGAACGGCAGCAGCGTGACGCAGGCGACGCCGGCGAGGACGATGAACGCCGCGAGACTTCCGCGGCGCTTGCGCAACCAACGCCGGAAGCCGGACAGTCGCTTGACGGGCGCCCGCGGTCCGAGGGTTTCGGTGGCGCTCGTCATCGGTTGTCGTCCTGCCGGGTGAATAGCCGGACCTGCACGAACGAGAACAGCATCACGGCGACGAATAGGAAGACGCTCATCGCGGCCGCCCGGCCCATGTCGAAGAACTCGAAAGCAGTCTGGTAGATGAAGAGCGGCAACACCCGGGTCGAGTCGGCTGGTCCGCCTCCGGTCATGATCAGCGGCACCGCGAAGACTTTCATCGCGACGATCACGTTCATCACGATGACGAGGAGCAGCGTCGGCCGCAACAGAGGCAGCGTTACGTGCCGGAACGTCGCCCAAGTGCCGGCCCCGTCCATCTGCGCTGCGTCGTAGTAATCGGCCGGGATCGCCTGCAGCCCGGCGAGGAAGATGACCATGTAGTACGGCGTCGCCCGCCAGATGCCGATCAGGATGACGGCCCAGAGCGACGTGGCGCTGCTGCGCAGCCACGGCACCGGCTCGACGCCGAACCAGGACAGGATCGTGTTCACGACGCCGTCCTGCTGGTACATGAAGGTCCACACAACCGCCATCACCACCGCTGGCATCACGACGGGCATGAACACCGCCGAGCGCAAGATGTTCTTCAACCAGAGCGAGCGGTTGAACAGGACGGCAAGTCCGAGCGATAGCGGGATCACCGGAACCACGCTGAACAGCACGTACATTATCGAAACGCGTGCCGACTTCAAGAACAGCGGGTCCTGCACCAGGCTTGCGAAGTTGGCGAGGCCCGCGAATTTCGGGGGATGTACGAGGTCGTACTCGGTCAGGCTCAGGTACAGCGCCTGGACCATCGGCAGGAAGCGGAAGATCGCAAGGATCGCCAGTGTGGGGGCGATGATCGCGACCCCGAACGCCGCCTGCTTGGATGCGAGGCTCCAGTGGCGGCCTCGGGCGGCCGGCGTACTCACTGCGCGGTCTTTCGAAGGAGCCGGTTGGACATCCGTCGCAGTCGTTGGCGACAGGGTGCAGGCGCGGCGGCCGGCCTGCACCCTGCCAAGTGCCTCTGACCTACGGAGCGGTCTTCTTCAGGACCTTGTCGACTTCGATCTGCGCCTGGTCGAGCGACGCCTTCGGATCCACGCCGTCATAGACCGTACGTTCGATCGCACGGCCGACCGCTTGGCCGATCTCGTTGGTGTACTCGGACCGGATGTACCAGGTCGCCGTCGCGACGTCCTTCATGTGCACGTCGAAGAACGGGAAGCTCTTCGCCACGGCCGTCTCGTTGACGCCCTTCACCGGCTGCACGAACGCGACCTTGGCCAGCCAGTCGTCGGGCTTGGCGAGCATGAACTGGATAAAGTCCCAAGCGACGATCTTCTGCGCCGCAGGCTTGGCCTTGTTCACGCCCCACATCCAGCCGTAGACGATGGTGTGTGGCTTGGCTGGTTCGACCTGCGGATAGGACACGACGGTGAAGCCGTCCTTGATCTGCGACTGGCGGATCTGCGAGGTCGCCCACGGCCCCGTGACCCACATTGCAGTGCGGCCGTCAATGAAGTCCTGGTTCGGGTTGCTCGGCGTGTTCATCGTGGTCTTCGGATCGCCAGTGACCTTCGTAACGTCACGCCACAGCGTCAGCGCCTTCACCGCTTCCGGGCTGTTGAGATATGCCGTCTTGCCGTCGTCGGAAAGCAGCTTCCCGCCGAACTGCTCGACCAACGGCTGGAACATCTGCATTTCCCAGCGCGGGCTGTGGTAGGGGAAGTCGAAAGCTTTCTGGACCGTGCGCGTGCCCTGGACCTTCTTGAGTTTGGGGCCCAGCGCGATCATGTCGTTCCAGGTCTTCGGAGCGTCCTTCACCGGATTCAGCCCGGCTTCCGTGAAGGCCTTGTTGCTGATGAACAGGCTCATCGAGTTGCCCTGATACGGCAGCGCGTAGATCTTGCCGCCGAACGTGGCCGCCGCGAGGCCACCCGGTGTGTAGCGCGCGGCGAGCTCGTCGTAGCTCTTGGCGCCGAACACTTCGAGGTTCAGCGGCTCGAGCACGCCCTTGGCGTAGTAGAGTTCGTAGAAGGACGCGTCCTGGTCCATGATGTCCGGACCGGTGCCAGTCGCGAGCGCCACCGTCAGCTTCTGATTGATGTCGCCGGAGGACGTGACGACGGGATTGATGGTCACGTTCGGGCGGACCTTCTTGTAGGCCTCGATCAGCTCCTTCACGTACGCTGTGAACGGCCCGTACTCATGCCACCAGATCTCGATGGTGACGGGCTCCTTAGGGAAATTCGCCGGCGGATCGGCAGCGGACACCGTCCCGCCCACGATGAGCGTCAGGATCGCGGCTGTGGCCAGCGACGACGCAACGCGCTTCATGCTCCACGTCTTCATCCTCTTTCTCCTCTTTGTCGAAGGCGACTTCGGTGGGTCGGTCAGTGCAGGACCTTGCCGGTCGCGGAATCGAACAGATGAACTGCTTCGC
Source organism: uncultured beta proteobacterium (assembly GCA_963750585.1). GTDB lineage: Bacteria > Pseudomonadota > Gammaproteobacteria > Burkholderiales > Casimicrobiaceae > VBCG01. The sequence continues at coordinate 16,158 of CAVVRH010000005.1, read as the reverse complement.
TCTTCGGCTGTAACCAAATGGTTTCGCCGTGCTTCAATGCGAGCCGCTCGCCGAACACTGCGCAGACCTGCGCACCGCACAGCTCGCAATAAACGTGGGTGGCCGCGCCCGTGGGCTCGATCACCAGGATCCGGGCGGGGAGCCCCGCGCCCTCGCGGCCGAGCGTCAGCTGCTCGGGGCGGAAGGCGTAAACCACCTCCTCCCCGTCCACGCCGACATGCGCGGGGACAGCGGGAAGCCGGGTGCCGTCGCCGGCCTCGATCCAAGCCTCGTTGCCGTTTCGGCGCAGGCGGCCCCGGACGAAGTTCATCGCCGGCGATCCGATGAAGCCAGCCACGAACAGGTTCGCCGGACGATCGTAGAGCGCCAGCGGGCTGCCGATCTGCTCCACCCGCCCGTCCTGGAGCACGACGATCCTGTCCGCCATCGTCATCGCTTCGATCTGGTCGTGGGTGACGTAGACGGAAGTCGCGTGCAGCCGGTCATGCAGTGACTTGATCTCGACGCGCATCTGCACCCGCAACTTGGCGTCGAGGTTGGAGAGCGGTTCGTCGAACAGGAAGACCTGCGGCTGGCGGACGATCGCGCGTCCCATCGCCACGCGCTGCCGTTGACCGCCGGAGAGTTGGCGCGGGAAGCGGTCGAGGAAGGCCGCGAGGTTCAGGGTGTCGGCCGCCCCCGTCACCTTGCGCTCGATGGCACCCCGCTCCTCCTTGCGCATCGTCAGGCTGAACGCCATATTTCCGCGCACAGTCATATGCGGGTAGAGCGCGTAGTTCTGGAACACCATCGCGATGTCGCGATCCTTCGGCGCGAGGTCGTTCACCACACGCCCGCCGATCACGATCTCGCCCGCGGAGATCTCCTCGAGGCCCGCGATCATCCGGAGCAGGGTGGACTTGCCGCACCCAGACGGACCGACGAGGACGACAAATTCCCCGTCGTCGACATCCAGGTCGACGTCATGCAGAACCTGCGTAGCGCCGAACGACTTGTCGACGCCACGAATCTCGATGGATGCCATGGCACCACGCCGCGCAACCACCGGCCACGGGGCAGCCGCGGAGCGTGCGCGAACCTTTCAACTGTACTGCCGTATCGGCCACCAACGCCTTGACACCCATCAACATGGCACCGCAAGCGCGCCACCGGCAGACAACCGGATGCCTGCGACCCTCGGACTCTTCAGCGCAATCGTTCCCGCGTGGCGGCGTCTCGTCAGCCGAGGTTCACGCTTCAGCACCGTTGGGCTCGATCACCACCTTGATGACGCCGTCGCGCCGGCCGACGAAGGTGTCAAGGCCCTCCGCGAACCGCTCCAGCGGGAATGTGTGGGTGACGAGGTCCTTCACGTTCAGGTGGCCGGCGGCCAGCATCCGGATGATCTTGCGCGACACGTTCGGATTGGCGCGTGAGCCGAAGATCGCGATCTCGTTGTGGACGATGTACTTGAAGGGAACTTCCTCGAGCACCGTGTCCGGCGGCACGCCGATCAGGGCGACCTTGCCGCCCTTGCGCACCATCCGCACCGCCTGCGCGAATGTCCCCCGCGCGCCCGAGCACTCGAACACCTCGTCCACGCCACCGGGCCCGGCCAGTTCCCGCACGGTCTGCACCGGTTCCGTCTTCTCGAAGTCCACGACCGCGTCGGCGCCCAGTCTCGCCGCCGCGGCCAAGCGTGCGCCGCGTCCGACAACGATCACCTGGGCAGCGCCGAGCGCCTTCGCGAACCGCATCGCGATGAGGCCGATCGGTCCCGGGCCGATGACGACGACCGTTCCGCCCGGGGTCACCCCCGCGAGATCCATGCCGTGCACCGCGGCGCCCGCGGTGTCCACCAGAGCGCCTTCGCGGAACGAGAGCGTGGCCGGCAGACGGTTGATGCTGCGGATCGAGTAGACATTGTATTGCGCGTAGGCGCCCTGCGAGACGAAGCCGTAGTGGCGATGCCCGGTCTCCGGGCGTCCATAGTTCTCGCAGAGGTTGTAGCGACCCTCAAGGCAGTTTCGGCAGTATCCGCATCCCTTGTGCGCCTCGCCCGACACGCGGTCGCCGGGCGCGTACGCGAGGACGCCCTCACCCACCTCGACGACTTCGCCAGACCATTCGTGCCCGGCAATGAACGGGTACGAGGGCGGCCAGATTCCCGCCAGACCGCCGCGCACGATCTCTGGGTCGCTGCCACAGATCGCGACGCCACGGATCCTGCACAGGACCTCGTGCGGACCGGGCTGCGGAACCGGTACGTCACGGACCTCAAAGGCCCCTGGCGACGTCAGAACGAGCGCTTTCATAATCCTTCGCTCCTTACGAAAGGCCGAGAAATCGGCGCGACGAGCGTCATGTTGTCTCCGCCGTGCGGGAACCCTCGGACCGCATGATTGCGCTCGCCTTCGCGGCGTCAGAAACACGTGGGCTGGAATCTGCATCCAGATTCGATTGCTGCCGTATGTTGAAACGCCCCGAACCCTGGATGCTTGCGCGAGATCAACAACATCGGCCGACGGGGGCCGCAGGAGCGTCCTGGTACAACTGCCTTCTTGCGGAGACCGCATTGCTCCTGGCGGCTTCCGGCTACCCAATGGCTGCGTCGAGTCTTATGCAGTCCTGGCAGGCCTCTTGGCACTTCCGCGGATCACACCACCGGACGATTCGACTCGCGTCCAACCAGCCGCCCCCTTCGAACGACGGCTAAGGCCGTACTCGGACTTGTCATCGGCGGTCTCAAATCGACCCCTGCCGGATATCAAGGCCAAGCTGGCAGCCAGGGGGCTTCCGATTTCCGAAATGTGTGAGCCACCGCTCGTACGTGGGTCGTGATCCATTGAAAGAAGCTTAACGTGTCGGATGTGCCATGAGTTCCGTCGTCGTCAAGATCGTTGAGGGTGCCGTTGCCCAGCTTCGCGCCCAGAAGCGGAAGCGTTGAGCGCGCGAGTCGTCTCGACCCGTGTACCTGGACGTATACAGGTCGATCAACTTCGCGACGGTGATCGACCCGGCGCGTCGCGGAAGTGCGAGCAGAGGTGTGGCGAGCGCCGTACCGATGCCGGGCGTTTGCGCAGCGCTGGCATCGCTGTGCGAGTCACGTCGTTTCGCTCGGAATCGCGGAACGGAATTCGTCGGCGACTCCTGCGCGGTACCGCGGTCGCCCTTACCGACCCGGCAGGGATGCCACCCCTTACGCTCCGATGACGCGCAGCCCGCTTGCCTTCGCAGCAACGGCCAATGCCACGTCGTGAGTCGCCATCGACAAGTCCTTTCCCGCCTGTTCCTTCCACAGCAGCGCCGAAGCAAGATGAATCGCGTCCAGCGTTCCCAGTGCTGTCGGAAGTGGTTGCGCAGCGCGTGACAGAACCGGGTGCGTAATCTCCACGATTTCCATTGCTTCGAACAACCGGTATACCGCCTCCCGCTGTTCGGCGATCATCTCGTCGGCCAAGCCTTGAGCCAAGCGCAACCGGTCCAGTGTGCGCAGACACTCCACCTCCGCAAGCGCCGAGGCGATGCCTTGCGTGACTCGGCCCCACTCCTTCAAGGCGTTGCGCTGGCCGAGGACAACGCGCAGCAATACCGACGAATCGAGGTAGGCGATCACCGGTCGCCTTGCCGCTCTTCCATGAGCAACTTCACGACGTCTCCGCGCAGCCGGAGGGGTGGCGGAAGAGGCACGCGCTGGAGTTTCGGCGCTCCGGGAAGCGGTGCCCGAAGCTTGAGGGAGCCATCGCCCGCCTTCCACGGAACAATGCGCGCGATCGGCGTGTCCCGGTCCAGAATCGTCAACGAACTGCCCGCCCGTACCTTGCGCAGATGTTCGCTCAGGTGGCTCTTCAAGTCGGCGATGCGTATCCCAGTCATGGTCATATAGTAGTCATATCTAGTCATCATAGCAAGCAGACGGTGCAGAGTCGGACAGGCGTTGCATTCGGTAGAATGCCCGCGCATGTCAATCGCCGCGACCGAATTCCTCGCGCCGCTGGTGACCCCGCACGGCCACCTTCGGTTGGCGCCGGATTCTGCCGCACCGCCCTTGCCTGCCGCGCTTGCCCAGCGTCTCAGCGCTGCATTTGCCCGTGGCTCCGGGCATCGGGCATCGGGCATCGGGCATCGGGCATCGGGCATCGGGCATCGGGCATCGGGCATCGGGCATCGGGCATCGGGCATCGGGCACGGCAGCAGCGCAACGTGCTTGTGCACAGGTTCGTCTGCCGCGGCACCACTGAAGACCGGATCGACCGATTGATCGAATCGAAGCAGCAGTTGGTCAAGGAAGGATCCGGGGTTGACACTCTCAATGTCTGGCGTACTATGTACATATACTGTCCATGTACATATGGGCTGTTTAACGGGAGGAGATTATGGCTGCAGCAGCAATAGAACGGATCGTAGTACAGGCTACGCCACAGGAAAAGAAAGCGATCAGCGCCAAGGCAAAGAAACTCGGCTTACCGGTGTCTGAATTGATGCGCCGCGGCGCAACCGCCTACAACTCTGCGGAGTCGGACGAAGAACTGGGTATCGTGGCCGATGCGGCTATGGCCGCTGCAAACCGTGCGTCAGGTGCAATTGACGATATGTTGGCGTTTGTGGAAGCGAGCAATAGGCGGATCGACGCGATGGAAGCCAAGGCCAAGAAAGTCAGGAAGGCCGGGTGATGGGCGTTACAGAACGCGTGTGGGGCGCGCTAACGTCCATGATCAAACTGGAGGACAAGGTTGTTCGCCAAGGCGAGGTCATCAAGGCGCAGCAAGCCAAGATCGAGAATCTGACAGAGCGCATGATAAGAATGGAAACGACACTTGGACTCTTGATGCGCGCAAGCGAACGGAAACGTATCAACTGATCAATGTCGGATCGTTGGAAACCATGCGAATGGCACGATCATCCCGAGATTCCTGATCGATTCGTCTAAGCTCCAAGTGAAGATGCGATCGCGATCGTGGATCAGATCAGATGCGTGGGCCGCAGCGCGCCGTGCGAACGGGTCGATATATCGGGCAATCCGCAGAGAACCTGCATCCGAGGTCGATCATCTGGAAGCGGCCGACAAGCGCGTAGGTGATGATGATCGGGAACTTGTGCAGCTTGTCGACCTGCGGCTTGCATCGGTACATCGTGACCATGTCCTCGCGGTACACCTCGTCGCGTGGCACGGTCGCGATGGCGAGATTCTCTTCGGAGATCTCGGCGAGCTTCTTCATGCCCCGGGCGAGCTTCTCGCGAGCGTCGGACAGTTCCTTCGCCATCGAGGCGGGTGTCATCGCGAGGGCGCCGACCGCGCTGGCGGCGAGCGTCGGATCGATGGGCGGGCTCATGCTGCGGCTCCTTGTCGGCGAACGTTGCGCAACTCGCGCTTCAAAGCCTGGATCTCGCGGAACGCTTCATCCAGATCGCGGCGCGTGGCAAGGTCGAGCATGTCGGCGAGAATGTCGGCCACTTTCTGCACGGCCTTGCGATGGGACAGCGACGCGCGGGTGAGCGCGGCGGTCGCCGCCAGGCCGCGCTCGGATTGCAGCGTCTCGTGCACCGCGTCCTCCGTGCACACGGCCCACAGCTTGAGCAGCGCGAGCACGCTGTCGATACGCTCGCCGGCCGTCACCATGTCCGCGAGCCGCTTCACCAGACGTTCGTATCCGCCCGTGAACGCGGAGTTGACCACCAGCGCGTAGCTCGCGCGCGCCTCCTGTTGCGCGGCCGCGGCCTTGAACAGGTCTTGCCACGCCGCATGCAGTTGCCGCATCGGGCCGAGGCCGAGCGCGGCCGTCAGCGCGCCGTACGTGCGATCGAAGGCGGTGTTGAGCTCGGCGTTCGTCGGCAACCCATGCGGCTGCCGAAGTCGCTCCACGCCTGCCCGATCGACTGCATGGCGGGCACGGCGGACGTCGGTAGCGCGGCGGCCCATTGCGCGAGCATGTTGGGCATCGCGCCGGCTTCCATCATCGGCGCCATCGCCTGCGCCACCGTTTGCAGTGACTGTTGCGTCATCTGGGTTGCCTTGGCGATCTGGTCGGCCGGAAACAGCAGCGCGTTCATCCAAGGCATCCTGGGCGGCGCCTGCGGCATTGCGCCGGGCGGGGCGCCGAGCTGTCCCATGAACTGCGGGATCAGCGACAGCCAGAAGTTGTACACCGCCTGGGCGCCTTGCGCCGGATCGAAGCCGTTCACAGCGTATTGACCAGTTGGCCGCCATCGACCACGAACACCGACCCCGTCGCATACGAGCTAGCGTCCGACGCGAGGAGTAGAAGCGCGCCGTCGAGTTCGCCGGGGCTGCCGATACGCCGCTGCGGGATGCGCTTGACGAGCGCCTGCCCCGCTTCGCTCGCGAAGAATTCGCGGTTGATGCCCGTTTCGACGTAGCCGGGCGCCAGAGCGTTGACGCGGATCCTGTGCCGGGCGAGTTCGAGCGCCATCGCCTTGGTGAGGTGGATGAGCGCCGCCTTCGACGCGACGTAGCTTGGCACTTGCGACGAGACGCGCAAGCCGAGATTCGACGCGATGTTGACGATGCTGCCGCCGGTCGCGTTCTTCACCATTTGCCGCGCCGCCTCCTGCGCTACCCGCCACGCTCCGGTCAGATTGACGCCGACGACCTGCTCCCAATCGTCCTCGGTGTGATCGAGCAGCGGCTTGGTGACGGCGATGCCGGCATTGTTGACGACGACGGTGACAGGGCCCAAGCGGCGCGCCGCATCCTCAAACGCACTCACGACGCTGTCACGGCGCGTGACGTCGAGCGCGACCTCATGCGCGGTGCCTCCGCGATCCCGGATGCGCGTGGCGACGTCGGCCAGCGTGTCGACCCTGCGCGCGCACAGCGCGACCTTGGCGCCAGCCTTGGCGAGCGTCTCGGCGAAGTGCGCGCCCAACCCGCCGTTCGCCCCGGTTACGAGTGCAACCCGCCCGTCGAGCGTGAGGTTCATGCCGGTCCTCCTTGTTCAATTATTGCCGTATCGATACGGGCTGACAACGCCGCAACGCTTCACGAACACGGCGTCAGGGACGTCGAGGACGACCTGTCCGTCGCCCCGAAGGACATCGCCGCCTTCTAGAGGATGCGCGGCAGGATCGCGAGGCATAGCGAGAGCGTCAGCGCGGACAGGATCGTCGACAGCATGATTGTGGTGGACGTCACTTCGAGATCGCGCTTGTAGACGTCGGCGAGCATGAAGGCGCCGGTACCGGTCGGCAGCGCACTGAGGACGACCACGAGCTGCGCATCCATCCCCGTCAGGCCGAACGCGTACACGGCGAGCAGCGCGGTGACGAACGGCTGCACGACGAGCTTCGAGCGAAACCAGCCCCAGCGGACGGGGGCGCGTCGCCGCGAGCCCATGGCCGCGCATTGCTCGGATCGTCGCGCGCGAGGAAGAGCCCGTGGGCGACGAGCGCGCAGGGTCCGGCCGACGCCGCCAGCAACTTGATGACCCGGTCGGCCGCCGCCGGCATCTCGAGCCAGCCGGCGGTGATCGGTCAGCGCGAAGATCGGCGCGAGCACGATCGGGTTTCGCACAACGACTTGCTCACTTTCATCACCGTCGCGCCGAAAGCGTGGCCGCGATGCCGGATCCCATTCGAGCAGCGCGATCGCGAGCGCGAACAACACGCACGTTGTCGAAGATCAGCGCAGGGAGCGCGAGGCTCGCGACATAGCGGTTGAGCTCGACGTATGCGCTCGGCCCGAGAATGTTGACCTTGCGCGACGCGTAGGCAAGCGCGATCAGGCCGAAGATCGGCGCAAGGATGTTGAACACGACGTTGCTAGCCTTTGCCGGCCAGCTTGTCGCGCAGCACGCGGTGCAGGATCTTGCCGGTCGCGGTGCGCGGCATGTCCGCTCTCCGCCATGAAGGACACCGCCCGCGGCCGCTTGTAGGCAGCCATCTTGTCTCGGCACCAGTCGAGGATGTCCTTTTCCGCAGCCGTCTGCCCCGGATGCATGACGATGACCGCGTGCACGGCCTCGCCCCACTTCTCGTGCGGCACGCCCACCACGGCGACGTCCTTCACGCCCGGATACCGCCCGAGGATGTTTTCGATCTCGCTCGGGTAGATGTTCTCGCCGCCGCTGATGATCATGTTGCTCTTGCGGTCGACGAGGTAGATGTAGCCGTGCTCGCCGCGGCGCGCCATGTCGCCGACGCTGCAATAGCCGTCGTCGCGGATCGACTCCCTCGTCTTCACCGGATCGTTCAGATAGCCGTCGAAAGTGTATGGCGTGCACGAAAAGAGCTCGCCGATCTCGCCGTCGGCAACCTCGTTGCCCTGCGGAATCGCGGATCTTGACCGGCCCCGATCCCGTCCACTCGCGCCCGACCGAGCCCAGGTGATTGAGCTGCTCGTCGGGACGCAAAAGCGTCACCCAGCCCGCCTCGCTCGAGCCGTAGAGCTCGTACAGCTGCGAATTCTTGAAGTAATCGAGGATCGCCAGCTTCGTGTCCTTGCGCGCCGGCGCCGAGCTGATCATGAGCTTGCGCACGCGGCTCACGTCATACTTGGCCTTCACGTCGGCAGGGAGGCCGAGTGTCATGATGTAGTGCGTCGGCACGAGCGAGGTGAACGTCACGTGCTGCGACGCCATCGTCGCGAGCAGGGCCTCGGGGTCGAAGCTCTTGCGGTCGTCGACGACGACAGTTGCGCCGAGGTAGGTGAACGTCGACCCGAAATTGAGCGAGTTGGCGTGGCACATCGGCATCACGAGCAGCGCCGTGTCGTCCCGCGTCAATCCCATGTCGAGCGCGGTAACGAGCGACATCAGCGCCATGCCTTCGTGATTGCGGATCGCGCCCTTGGGTTTGCCCGTCGTTCCTGACGTGTACATGAGCGCCCACGTGTCCCTCGGCGTGACCTCGACACCGGGTTCACGGTCGGCGCCGCGCTCGACGAGCGCTTCGTAGGCCGCCCAGCCCGCGGGCGGCTCGTCGCCGATGCAGATCCAGGCCTTGTCGGCAATCGAGAGCTTGCCGCGAAGCGGCTCCACCTGCGGTACGAGCTCGTCCTGTGCGATGATCGCCTTCGCGTGGCAATGCTCGACGATGTACTGGATCTCCGGCGTGACGAGGCGGAAATTGATGGGCACCGCGACGATCCCCGCTTTGGCGAGCGCGATGTACAGCTCCATCCATTCGACGCGGTTGTAAGCGAGGAGTGCGACGCGATCCCCCTTCTCGAGGCCCAGGCCGAGGAGCGCGTTGGCGAGCTTGCACGCCCGCGCGTTCCACTCCTTGAACGTCATCGCGCGACGCGAATCGCGCGTGCCGAGCTTGTCGGGCAGGAGCCGCGCATGCGCGGCGACGATCTCGCCCAGGTTGAGGACGGGTCTCATTGCCGGCGCGCCTTCTCGGCGTCGTCCCACGCCGTGAGCGCCTGGTAATCGGGCACCCATCCGAGACCCTTGCCGGCGTCCGACGAAAGCGCGTCCTGCGTCACCACGACATCGAGCAGCGCCGGCGCCTTGGCGAACGCTTCCTGCAGCGCGCCCTTCAATCGCGCCGGGATCGGTCACCCGCTCCGCGTGCAGGTCGAAGGCGCGCGCCATCGCGGCGTAGTCGCTCCACGCGAGCGTGGTGCCGACGATGCGCCCGCCGTAGTTCATCTGCTGGTCGAGCCGCTCGATGTTCCACGCCGCGTTGTTGGCGATGATGAACACCACCTTCGCGCCGTGGCGCTTGGCACTGTCGATCTCCATCGCGTTGATGCCGAACGCGCCGTCGCCGCTGATCACGACCACCTGCCGGTCGGGATGCACGAGCGCAGCCGCGACGCCGTACGGTGTGCCCACGCCCAGGCAGCCGAACGTGCCCGCGTCGAGGTACGTGCTCGGCGCTTCGAGGCCCAGCCGCGCAAAGCTCAGGATGTCGCCGCCGTCGGCGATCGTGATGGCGTCGGGCTTCAGCACCTCGCGCAGCGCGGCGAAGATGCGGTTGGGATGCATGTGGCCGTCGTTGCCGGCCTTCGCCGTCGCGAGCTCGTTGGCGTATTTGGTCGAGCGGCGAACGTGCTCGTTGCGCAACGCCCGTCGTCCACTCCGTGTCGCCCGACTGGGTCTTGGGCAGCGCTTGCGGTGATCGCCGCCAACGCGAGCCGGGATGCGCGAAGAGCTCGACCTCGCCGCGGCGGTTCTCGCGCAGCTCCTCGGCGTTGTCGGCGATGCGAATCCAGCGCGCGTTCGGCAGCACCGCGGGTGAGCCGTAGCCGGTCTGGTAGTCGAGCTTGCGGCCGATCGTGATGACGAGATCGGCTTCCTTCATCGCCCGCGCGCGCACCGCGCCGACGAACGACGGATGCGATCCCGGCACGATGCCCCGGCTCTCCTGCGTGTCGAGATAGAGCGCGCCGCTCGCGTCGAGGAAACGCTCGAAGCTCGCTGCGCATTGCCCATCGCGCCTCGTCCCGAAATGACCAGCGGCCGCTTGGCCTGCGCGATGAGCTGCGCCGCGCGCGACACCTCGGCCGCATCGGGCGGAATGCGCCGCGGCGGCCTCGGCGTCAGATACTCCTGCAGCACCACCCCGGGCGGCACGACCTTGCGCAGCACGTCGGTCGGGATCTCGATGTACACCGGCCCCGGCGCGTTGCCGTCGCCCATCGCGGTCGACCATGCCTTGTCGAGATCGCGCAGGATGTTGTCGGCGGTGCGCAGCGTGCGCGAACTGCGCGTCACCGGACGCATGATCGATACGTGGTCGATGCCCTGCAGCGGTCCCAGGTCGTCCTGTGGGACCGGCGCGCAGCCGCCGATCAGCACCACCGGCACGCGCTCGAGCGAAGCGTTGGCGATGGCGCTGACGCAGTTCGTCACGCCCGGTCCCGCCGTGGCGAAGGCAATGCCGACTTCACCGGTGAGCACTGCGTGGCAATGCGCCATGTGCACACCCGCGCCTTCGTCGCGGACGTCGACGATGCGCACCTTGCGTTGCGTCAGGTGGTCCCAGATCGGCTGGATATGGCCACCCTGCAACCCGTAGACGCGCTTCGCGCCGCGGGCCACGATGAACTCGGCGATCCATTCGGCCACCGTCTTGCCTTGTGGTGCACTCATGCGTACCTCTCGCGAAAAGGGGCGCGCACCGGACGCCGCCCGGGCGGCCGGTGCGAGGAAACGTGACCGCTATCCTATTGGGCCCGTGTACTTCGTGAGCAAAGCCCACGCCTCAGGGCCGAACTGGTCCTGCGCCTGCTTGTAGAACCCGCTCGACTTGAGCGCGGCCTGGAACGGCGCCGGGTCGACCTTGTTGAACGTGAGGCCCTTGCCCTCGAGCGACTTCTGCAGGTCGGCGTTGGCCTTCACGATGTCATCGCGCTGTTTCTTCGCGGCCGCGTTCATGTGCTTCTGCATGACCTGCTGCACGTCGGCCGGAATGCTCTTCCACGCCGGCGAGAGCAAGCGCACCTGCCGTTCCGGTCCTAAGGACATCACGGCGCGTAATCTTCCTCATTGTGTTTCCTCCGTCGAACATCACCGATGGAAGAGGCAACGCCGGTAGCGGCTTCAAACGGGCGTCGCACCCTCCCGCGAAAGAAATAACCCGATGCCTTCACGCGGCGCCGGATCCCCGTCTTCTCGCCGCCGGCGACTTCCGGCGGTCATGACGGCCGCCGGCCTCCAGAAAACATTGAGCACCGTTCAAAGGCGATCGCAAGCGAACGACCGGGACATCTCGCACGAAGTGGCCGATCGGTAGCGGACGTCGGATTGTCGGGCAATAATCGCGACTCCCGATGTCAACGAGGAAGCGATCCATGGCCCTAATCGCTCAACCGTTCGAGCTGCACGTCGGCGACTCCGCGCTGGGCGACCTGCGCGACCGGCTGGCCCGCGTGCGCTTCCCGGACGAAGCGCCGGTAACGCCGTGGTCCTTTGGGACGTCGAGTACAGGCAGATGTTGCCGAGCATCTCGTCCATCGTGTGCGCGTTGCGCGGATCGCCGTCGCAATCGGTCCACGCCCGGTACTTCTCGACGAACCACGCGGCGAGTCCCACGGGCGAATCGGCGAGCGCAAAGGCGAGCGTCTGCGAGATACGCGCCTTCTTCCGGGCGTTGCGTTAGCGCGCCTGCGCCCACGTCTGCGGCGTAATGAAGGCCTTCGGCCGATAGCCCGACGGCTTGCGTTTGGAGCGCATGCACGGCTCGCCCCTCCAGGTGGGAACCTTGTTTCGCAACGCGCATCGTGTCTTGCCCACCAAGGGCGCCACGTCGGCATGTGCGCACGAGTCACCTCCTCCCTGGGGCGGCACAGACAAAATCAAGTCTGCACCGAAGAAGAACCGATGCGCAAGGGGACCGCGGTTGTGTTCGTGATTGGTCCAATCATCATATTGATGCGCGGGCGGTTCGAAGTGGACACGGTGTTCTTGCTGCCTGGCGGGAGGCGTCGTAGAGTCTGGCGACCACTTGAGACACCCTTGGAACGTCATGATCGACTCGAGCTCCGCGAAGCCGCGATTGAAGTTCCGGATTTCCGAGAAGCGTCCCTCCAAGAGCCGGCCCACACTGGGGATACTCAACATCGCGATGCAGCTCATCAACCAGCATGGCGATGTGGTGCAGGAAGGAGAACACCAGTTGATGGTGCCGTTAAAGCCCGAAGATGGCGTCACCCCCTGAGCCCCGGACGCCAATGTCAGCCTTTCGGCTCCCACCCTGCGATAAGATTCGATTGACTCTGCGGAGCGTGAGAGTGCGTGGTGGCGCGTCAAACGAGCGCATCGAAGAGGACTGGACATGGAGCGAGGAGCGGTAACGCGCGGCAAGGTGGCCAAGGCGGTTTCGGGCGCCGAAGCCATCGAGATCAAGGCCACGATCCCGGACCACCAGGTCAGGCAGGCGCTGGCGCGCTTCGGCCTCACCGCGAGCAACGACGAGGAGCGTTACATCTATTTCTTCGACACGCCCAAGCTCGACCTGCTTGGCGCTGGAATCATTGCACGGGCCCGCCGCGTGGTCGGCGACGCCCACGACAGTACGGTGAAGTTCCGGCCCGTCAATCCGACGGACGTGGGGCGGAAGTGGCGCAAGTACCGGGACTTCAAGATCGAGGTCGACGCGAGCGAAACGGGCATGGTCAAGTCCGCGTCGTTCTCGATGCCGGTGAGCAAGGGGCTCATCAAGCGCGTCGCCGGTGGCAAGAAGCCGATCGCGGAGATCTTCTCCGCGGAGCAGGAGGATTTCCTGATGGCCATGGCGGGCCGCGCGATCGACTTCGAGGGCCTGGCCGTGCTCGGGCCGCTGATCGCCCAGCGCTGGCAGCTCGAGGATCCGGGCTGCCCCTGGCCGATTACCGCCGAGCTGTGGAAGCGCGGGGATGGCAAGCGGTTGATGGAAGTCTCGATCAAGGCGCCTGCCGTGCAGGCCGCGGTCGCGGTGGGCGGCTTCATGGCCTTCCTGGCCGAGGTGGGCGCCGAGCGCGACAGGAACCAGCAGACCAAGACGCGCTGGGCGCTCGACTATTACGTCGCGAAGCTCGCGCGCCCATCTGCTCGCAAGACTCCTGCCGACAAGGCATCCGCAAAGAAGTCGCCACGGCAACCGGCGCGCAGGTCATCCCCTGCAAGATCTCGACGCTCGCCGACCGGGAAGCCTGCATGACGCGTTCGAGGGCGATGCGCATCGCCCTGACCTGGGCCAGTCCGGCACGAGCGATTGGCGGGGCGCTCGGCACCACCCTTTCGTTGAAATTCGCGGTAGGCATTCCGCTCGATCCTCGGCTCGCCTCAACCGCCTTCTTTGTTGAGCGTTGAACGTCTGTTGCGGAGAGATGCGACCGTTCGCGAGTTCATCACCCGAAGCCGCGTTGGCGAACCCATCGAATTTGCCTTGCTCTGCAATCAATCTGGCAGCACGCATGAATGCACCCCAGGCGGTGCGGGCAAGCGCACCGCCGACACTGACTCGTCGTACCCCGAGCGCGGAAATGTCCTGCATCGTGAGCTCGCTCGCCCAACCTATCAGCAGATTGAGCGGCTTTGGCGCGACGCCGGCGACCACAGCGGCAATTTGGTCGCGCGTGCGTATTCCCGGGGCGTAGAGGCAATCGGCACCCGCCGTCAGCCATGCCGAGTGCTCCTGGTTGGTTTCAGAATTTTGATCTTGCGTCAGAACCGATGTGGACATCCGAAATCGTCGGCAACGATCCAAGTGGCCGGGAGGCGTTGGCCGGCGAAAAGCAGTCGCCGGCGCTATGATCACGCGAACTGCTCGACACTGGTGTGTGCGGTCTTTGTCTGGCGTACGACGGGCGCTAACCGTGGCGCCCTGCTGTCTACTTCCCGAAGAGACACCATGCTGTTCGAACCCGCCCGGCACGAACCGTTGCTGGACATCGACTGGGACGCCACGCGAGCCCGCGCCGCCATTGCCGCCATCGTCGACGACATGGAGGCGACGCTGGGGAGCGACATCACCTGGCCGTGCCACCCGCTCGATGAAGGGAAAGATCCCGAGCCACCACACAAGTCGATCTACCTGGGCGCGTCCGGGGCGCTGTGGGCGCTGTGGTACCTGGAGCGGGCCGGTGCGGTGTCGCTGCGCATCAAGCCGCCCGACTTGATCGATCGTGTCCACGAGTCCTACCTCGCCCAACCGGATACGGGCGAAGTCGTGCCTTCGTACTTCCTGGGCGAGGTGGGCATCCTGCTCATCCAATGGCGGCTCACCGGCTCGCGCGAGGCGGCCGAGCGAATGTACGAGGCGATCGCCAGGAACATTCCGAACCCGACCAACGAGGCGCTCTGGGCGGCACCGGGCACCATGATCGGCGCCCTGCACATGCTTGGCTGGACGGGCGAAGAACGCTGGCGCGAACTCTACCTCGAGAATGTCGAGCAACTCTGGCGGACCTGGCTTCCCAGTGAGAACGTCCATTGCCATCTGTGGACGCAAGATCTCTACGGCCGCATTGTGCAGCTGCTCGGCGCCGGCCACGGATTCGCGGGCAATGCCTATGCGCTGCTTCGCGGCGCGGCATTGCTGCCGGCGGATCGCCGCGAAGCGCTCTACGATCGCTGCGTCGAGACCCTTCGTGCGACCGCGATGTTCGAGGGTGATGGTGCCAACTGGCCTCCGGAGCATCGAAGCGCCACGACGCCGGTCGCACGCAAATGCTCGTCCAGTGGTGCCACGGCGCGCCCGGCGTCGTCACCGGCCTGTCGGACTTTCCGGCCAAGCGGTCGGCGGACATGGACGACATGCTGGTCAAAGCCGGGCAATGCGATTTGGAAAGCCGGACCGCTCGCCAAGGGCCCTGGCGTCTGCCATGGCACGGCGGGCAACGGCTATGCCTTCCTCAAGCTCCACCAGCGTACCGGCGACCCGATCTGGCTTGCGCGTGCGCGATCGTTTGCGATGCACGCAATCGTTCAGAGTGAACGGGCACGGCAGCAGCATGGGCGCCGACGATACTCGCTATGGACCGGCGACCCGGGACTCGCGATCTATCTGTGGCATTGCCTGACGGGATCGGGTGGCTTGCCCGCACTCGACATCCTCGACTAGGCGCATCCTGTAGGGGTCCGGCCATGATCATCGTCGCTGGCCAAGCAATCAGCGGGAAAGTGACTTCGTAGCTCGCGCAGGTGCTCTGGGAGTCTCGCCCGGACTCGCCAGCTTCCGACGGCTGCGGGCGTATCGGAACTGTCAATGCCGGGTTTGTAGGAATCGTCCGATCTCCCAATCAGTGTCCTGCCACTAGAGCGTCGATCGCCCTTTCTTCAGTATTGAGTCGTCGTCAACGTTGTTCGAAGTCATGGCTTCCACCGCAGTTCGCTGCGGCGCTTCAGCCCAAGGGCAAAGGCGACCGAGACTAGACTTCGACCGAAGTGATCTCACTTCGTACGTGACCGACGCCAGCGGCCGCCTCCGGGCGGCTGCTCTCTTTCCGCGCTGGCCTAGCGTAGGGGAAATAGCCGTCGCTATGCGATCTACTTCGAGTAATCTCGCCTATGCGAAGAACGAGCACATCGTCTGACCAAGCCGAAACAGATCGCTTCTGGACCGCGATCGTCGGCAACGGCGGGCAGGAGAGCGCGTGCGGCTGGTGCAAGGACAAATGGGGATTGTCCTGGCAGATCACGCCAATCGCCCTGACGAAAGCGATCACCGATCCCGATCCCGCTGCCGCTAAGCGAAGGCGCGCCTCACCCGCCGCTCTTTCAGATAGATAGG
>CAVVRH010000004.1:0-9720 GCA_963750585.1 uncultured beta proteobacterium | reverse complement strand
GCGATGGCGCCGCATGATGCGCTGCTCGGTGGTGACGACACCCCGGCGTCGCGACCCGGGGACATCGGCGCAATATGGGCGGTGGATTTGTATGCCCCACACCTCGATGACATCGCGGACGATCTGACATTTCGCGCCGAACGCCGGATCGGCGATGCGAGCCATGTGCTCTATTCCTTCAGCATCCGCACCGTTGCGCGCCTGCTTCTCGAAGGCCGCATCAGCGTCGCGCTCGGCGCGGCAGCCTGAAGCGCCGATTCGTCGCACGGCCGAAGCTCGAACGGACGGTCCCCGAGCGGCAAGGTTTGCCGCAGCTCAATAAAAGACCGCGAACGCTACGCAGACTGAGACTTGCAACGGTACCTCGCATAACCAGGGAGGTTGTATGCAAAGGCTGCGTCTGTGGTTGATCGTGGCGGCGCTCGGCGTTCTTGCCGGCTGTGCCACCCAGAACTGTTCCGCACGCTCCAGGTGCCGACCTGGGCACCATGAAAACCTTCTATGTGCAGAAGCTACCGGCAGACCAGCGCGGCATCGATCTGCTGTTCGTTAAGCAGTTGAGTGCATGGGGCTACACGGCGACCGCGGGAACGGCCGACAGGCCGGCGGCACCGGTGGACGCGATCATTACTTACCAGGACCGTTGGGCGTGGGACATCACGATGTACATGATTCGTCTCAACATCCAGGTCCGCGACGGGAAGAGTGGCGACATCATGGCCAGCGCCGAGTCGATGCGGCCATCACTCGAACGCCTCGATCCGCCTGAAATGGTGAAGGAAGTGCTGCAGTCGGCGCTGAAGCGGCCGAAGTGAGGTGAGCCCATGATGAACCGGGTATCCCTGCTACTGCTGGGCTGTGCGTGTGCGCTTGTTTTGGGCTGCGCGACGCCGAGCCGGCCCGAGGCGATGGCAACTACGACCGCCGCGGCCGCTCACAAGAGCGCTGGAACTGTCATCTTGGAGGTCAGCGGCGGACGGCAAACCAGCTCGACATACGTGCCGCAGATTTCGAACGAGGACTTCACGACGGCCCTGCGACGCTCGATCGAACAAAGTGGCGCCTTCGCGCGCGTGCTAGCCGCGCTGCCGGCCGATTACCGCCTGCTCGCATACATCGGCCGGCTCGACAGCCCGATGATGGGCATGACCGTGCGGGTCGAGTTGGAGGTGGGGTATCAACTGATCGAGACAGCTACGAACCGCAAGGTCTGGGCGCGGGGTATCCACACGCAGTACACCGTGCCGTCCGACAAGGCGTATGCGTTCGTCGATCGCGTGCGCATCGGCAACGAGGCCGCCGCGCGCATGAACATCGAGCAGATGCTGAACGAGGTCGCGGTGCTGAAGCTGCCCTAGTGGTCAGCCGGGCTTGCGCGCCTGGAACTCGGCGAAGATCGGCATCGGCCGCTGATCGATGTAGCGACGTGCGTCGGCGAACCCCGCGGCGCGCAGCGTGGCAACGACCTGCTCCGGCGCTGCGCAGGCTTCGATCGTGTCCCAGTAGTAGCGCCACAGTCGCACGGTGTCGCCGCCTGCACCCACGAACCGCGCAAGTGTCGGCACGACGCCGCGCATGTAGATCTTCAACAGCGCGCGGCCAACGGCTGTTTCCGGCTTCGTGATCTCCAGCAGGCAGAGCCGCCCGCCGGGCTTCAGCACACGGTGGAACTCGTGGAAGGCCGCGGCCAGGTCGCCGATGTGGCGCAGCGCATAGCCCATCGACAGAAAGTCGAAGCTCGCATCCGGAAACGGAATCGCTTCCGCTGTCCCTTCGACCAGCTGCACCTCGGCGGGCAGCGCGGCACGCGCGCGCTCGAGCATGCCGGGACTTGGATCGACACCGACCAGCAGATTTGGCGCGCCGATGATCTTGACCGCTTCGCGCGCCACGAGCCCGGTACCGATACCGACGTCGACGATGCGTTGGCCCTCTGTCAGTCCGGCCCGGCGCAGCGCCTGGCCGCGATACCAGACTCCGCTACCGAAGGCGAGGATGCGTTCGATGCGGTCGTAGGAGTCGGCCGAGCGATCGAACATGCCGCGCACGAAACCGGCGCGCGCGGATTCGCTGGGGTAGTAGTCGGTCAACGGCTGATGCGGTGCATGCACCACGTCTTCGGTGGGGGCAGGTTGGGTCACTCGGGCTTCACACTCATCAGGGATTGGCGACGTCGTGCGAGCAACAATGGCAGGCGCAGCACGAACTCGATCATCAGGCGGACATGCATTCCGGTCAGCAGCACGTTATCGCGCAGGTAGTTGAAGTGCGAGACGCCGCCCTCGCCCGCGGTCAGGTACTTCACCGGCGCCGGCAGGTTCAGTGGCGGCACGCCGGCCCAGGCCAACCGCACGGCGGCTTCCGGATCGAAATCGAAGCGGCGCATCCAGCGACACGATTGCATGACGTCGATGAGCGGAGCAATTGGATAGACGCGGAACCCGAACAGTGAATCCTGAACGCCGACGCCGACCGTCTCGAGGTTGGCCCACCAGTTGGATATGCGACGACCGCGGCGGCGCAGCGCCGGGGCACTGGCGTCGAACTGCGGTACGCCCAGCACCATTGCCTTGGGCGCACGCTGCGACGCCGCCATGAAGGCTGCAATGTGGCTGGCGGGATGCTGACCGTCTGCATCCATCGTCAGGGCATGCGTGTAGCCCTCACGACGCGCCGCTTGCAGCCCGTGGAGCACCGCCGCTCCCTTGCCGCGATTGACGGGCAGCACCAGTACCCGCAAGTGCGGCTCGGTCGCCGCCAGCGCGTGAAGCTCGGCATCGGTTCCGTCAGTGCTGCCGTCGACTACAACCCACACGGGGGCCCACCGAGCCAGCGCCTCACGCACCGTGCGTAACACCAGTGTCCCGCTGTTGTAGCTGGGGATCAGCACGAGGTGGCTGCTCGACGGTGCCGGGTTCATTCGGAATGCTCGCTGGCCGGCGGCCGCAGCTCGGCGCGCGCCAGTTCGTGCTCGAAGTGTTCACGCAGTTCGATCATGAACCGGGCAGCATCGACGGGCGGCTCAAAGCGCCGACCGAGACGGGCGCGGATGTGCAGCGGCTGCGGCGGCGCGCGTTTCAGCGGCCACCCCTTGGACAGGAAGAGAGAGTCGGTTTCGATGATCACGGTCTGCACCGGCGCACGTGCTCGCTGCGCGATGATCGCGACGGCTCCGCGCAATGGTCCAAGCGGCCATGGATTCGTGCGCGTCCCCTCCGGGAAGATCAGCAGCTGCGCGCCTTCGGCGATACGGTCGCGTGCCGTTCGTACCGCGTCCATGATATTGCGATTACTGATGTAACCGGCCAGGTGCGCCGGAGCTCCCCAGAACACGCTGCGCTCCAGCGCTGCCTTCATCAGCGGCACGCCCTCGGGCAGGATCGACAGCAGGATCAACGCGTCGAGCAGGCTCGGGTGGTTCGCGGCGACGATGATGCCGCGTTGATTCACCAGCGGCGCCAGTTCGTCGAGGTCGATCCGCGCATAGCCTGTGGCACGCAGGTTCGCCAGGTAGAACATGAAGAAACGACGGGCGACCCCGCGGCCGACGCGGTGCCCGAGCGTGCGCGGCAACATCAGCCGCAGCAACGCCGCCATCGGCGTCCAGAGCAACGTCCCCAACCCAAGCAGGCCCACACACCAGTACAGTGCAAGGTGCCCCCTGATGCGCTCGGCCAGACCCAACGGCGGCGTCATCGCCCGGTCCAGCGTCGTCACGACTTGGCACCAGAGCCGGCGCGTGCTCCAGTACACGGAGAGCGCCGCCGTCCCGGTCGCAGCACACTGCAATTCATCATGTCGACGACGCCAGCAGCGCGCTGCCGGCCGCCTCGATCTCAAACAGCAGGTCGGCGCGACAGATATCGGCCCGCACCAGCGGAACCGGCGTGGCGGGCAGGCGCAGCTTCAGCTGCCGCCGCACCGCTTCAGTGTCGGTTGCATTGCGCACGTAGGCCTTCATCTTCAGACCGTCGATGCTGAACACGGACTGACCCGCGGCCCGATTGGCCGCCTCGATCACGGCGTGCACGTTCCGCAGCGATTCATCGACCTGCGCGGCAACGTCGCCGCGATGCAGCGTCTCGTGCCCGACGATGCTCGCGGTGCCCGATATGGTCAGCAGTGCAACTGGCCCGCTGCGGTAGAGCGCTGCGCGCGAGAACGTAGGCGGGCACGGACCGTACTGTTGCGGGTACTTGAACGCGCTGACCTGGCGTGGATTCTCGATCGCCATCGGTGCATCGCGCCCCGCCAGCACCATGACGGTCAAGGCGTTGCCGCTGCAGCCGAGCGCACACGCTGCAGGCGGTGCCGCATGCGGCGGCCATTTGGCTTCCACGAACGCGGCATGGCGCCCGACGTTGAAGTGGCGATAGCGTTCGAGGCCGTCCTCGTCGACGTTGATACGCGGCAGATAGTTCCAGAAACGGATCGGATGCGCGAAGCCGGTGTGCTGCAGCAGGCCGAACAGGCCGCTGTAGGCCGCGCGCGCGGCCGGCTCCAGCGCGCAATGCGCGCCGTCACCGTAGGCACGTTCATCAAGCGTCAAGTGCGCGAACAGCAGCGACTCGTCCGCGGTCCACGTGATCTCGCCATCCGGTCCAAATCGACCCTGCGTCAGCGGTCCATCGCCGGCGACATGCCAGAGTTCCGCAAAGCCGTTCGCCGTGGCAAGTGGAACCATGTCGACCACGGCGCAGGCTGCAGCCGCGCGTTCACCGATTCGATGCGCCAGCTGCCGACCCGCCACCGCGCGCTGGCCATAGACCGCCCCGCCCAGCCAGCGCCTGACGTCGCCACTCGGCGCCGCCTCGGCGTCGAGCGGCAGCATCAAGGGTTCGATCCGTTGAGCCTGCATCGAAGTGATTGCGTGGTGGAGTGGTGGCCCTACTGCGCGGACGCGTAGTGCCGGAAGGCGAGGACGGCGTTGGAGCCGCCGAACGCAAACGAACTGGACAGTGCCGCGCGCAGCGGCAGGTCCTGGCCCACGCCGGCGACATGGTGCACACCCATGCAGGCTGGATCCACCTCGTCCAGATGCGCGGTCGGCGGCACCTGCTGCCGCGAAAGCGCCAGCACGGTGATCAGCGCCTCGACTGCCCCGGTGGCACCGAGCATGTGGCCCAGCATCGATTTAGTCGAGCTGACCGCAACCTTCTCGGCGCGAAGCCCGAGCACCTGCCGCAGCGCCTCGATCTCGACCGGATCGCCCTCGACCGTGCCGGTGCCGTGCGAGTTCACGTAGTCGAGCTCGTCCGTATTCAGCTCGGCATCCACCAGCGCCGCCCGCAACGCACGCGCCTGACCCGCGGCCAGCGGCTGGGCGAGATGATGGTGGTCACAGCTTGCACCGTAGCCAGCCAATTCGGCGTAGACCCTCGCGCCGCGCTGCTGTGCGCGCTCGAACGATTCCAGCACCAGTGCCGCGCCACCCTCGCCCAGCACCAGGCCGGCGCGATCGGCGGCAAACGGCCGGCAGGCGGACTTCGCGGCGTCGCCGTCGCCACGCGCGAGTACCCGCATCGCGTCCCACGCCAGCAACATGCCCGCTGTCAACGGCGCCTCCGAGCCGCCCGCCACGACGACATCCGCCTGTCCGTCGCGGATCAGCCTGAGGGCTTCGCCCAGTGCAATGGCGGACGACGCGCATGCCACTGCGCTCGTCGTCGCCGGTCCGCCCAGTCCGAGGCGCATCGCGATATGGGCAGCAGCGGCGTTGTGCATGCCCATGACGATCAGCAGCGGCGACGCGCGGTTGCGACCGCGCTGCAGGATGTCAAAGTAGGCCGACTCGATCGAGGACGTACCGCCCAGGCCCGTGCCCCAGCTCACGGCGCCACGCAGTTGCTCGTCGGGCGGTGCATTGCACTGCAGGCCGGCGTCGTCCCATGCTGCCAGGGCGGCCGCAATGCCGAGCTGCGCATAGCGGTCCGTCATGTAGGTCGTCATCCGGCCCAGCGCGACCTCGGCATTGAACTGATCGCACACCACGGCAGGCATGGGAGTCTTGAGGATGGTCGAGTCAGGGACATAGGCGCGTACCGCCGATTCACCCGCCATCAGCCTGTCGAACGAAGCCGTGGGATCTGAGCCGAATGGCCCGACGAGTCCAAGCCCGGTCACCGCGACGCGGTGCCGCGTCATGCAGTCTTTGCCTGGGACGCCGATAGTGCGTCGAACATGTCGATGAGTTCGGAAACTGTCGTCGGCCTGCTGTTCATGTCGGTCACCCGGACGTTCAGCGACTCCTCGAGTTCGAACATCAGATCGATCAGTACCAGCGAATCGACGCCGATGTCTTCCAGCGTCGCCTCCGGCGTGACCTTGACTGGATCGACCGACACCTTCTGCTGCAGGTACTGGCGTAACAGTTCGAGTGTTTGCATGTCCTTCGTCAAACGCGGCAGCGCTGTTGGCGAGCAAGTTTACACATGCGGCACGCTGCAACCGGATCGAAAGTGCGCGCGGTGATTGCTTAGAATCTATCGGAATCTCGAGGTATTTCGAGGTAGGAGATCGGACTGGCCGGGCTGCAGTCCGTTGACGGTTCAAGAGCAAGAAAGTGAGGAGGGCGTCATGTCAGCGGGCGATTCGCCATTGGTTGTTGGCTTTGACACTGCTGATTCCGGCACTCGCGCCGGTCCCCGCACTGGCGGCAGTCGATCTGATCGAGTGGAACAACGTGGCCGCGATCACGTCGTCCGGCAAGCCGGCGACCACCGAGGAGATCAAGCGCGCGTTCATGGTCGGCGGTGCGCGGCGCGGTTGGACCTTCACCGACGCCGGACCGGACAAGATGATCTGCACGGTCGTCGTCCGCACGCATACGCTGGTGATGGAACTGACCTACGAGCCGGGCAAGTATTCGCTCAGGTACAAGGACAGCACCAATCTCGAATTCACAGATGTGGCAGGGAAGAGGACCATCCACCGCGCCTACATCAACTGGAACACCAACCTGATGAACGACGCACGCGCCGAGCTGTTGCGGCTCTGACATCGGCGGCCCGGGTGAAGCGTCGACGCGATCGCCGTCGAAGCGGTGGGTCGACCGCCCGCACCTTTGCTGCTTCTTCGCGCCGTGGGCCTCGTAGTGTGCCGCTGCGTCATTCCGATCGCGCGTTTGCCCGCCTCAGGCATGCGCTGAAGGGCGGCATACCGCTACGCACCGGGCACCGAGACCTGGTAGCGCGATAAGGATCTAGGCGGCGTCCAGTGCGCGTTCGATCGCGCGCCAGAGAACCTCGCCCGGCTCGCAGCCGACCGACACCCGGATGAATCCATCCGCGACCGCGTCGCCCCAGCGTGCGCGCCGCTCGGCGCAGGTGTGCACGCCGCCGAAGCTCGTCGAGGCGCGCATCAGTTCGCAGTGTCCGATGAAGCGCTCGGCAGCCGCACCGTCGGCGAGCGTCAGCGCGACCAGGCTTCCGCCGCTCGTCATCTGCGTACGTGCAAGTGCGTGCGCCGGATGCGAGGCGAGGCCCGGATAGGAGATCGACACAACCTTCGCATGCCCGTTCAGCCGTTCGGCCAGAAGCTGTGCATTGGCGCACATGCGTGAATGGCGGACCTCGAGAGTCTCCAGGCCGCGATGCACGAGCCAGGCTTCGAACGGGCCGGGAATGGCGCCGGCAACGCGACGCCAGTCACGTATGGCACCGACAATGCCGGCGTCGCGCGAACTCACGTGGCCGAAGAGGACGTCCGAGTGGCCATTAAGCGCCTTGGTGTCGGCCGAGACGACGACATCGGCACCGAGATCGAGCGGCCGCTGTCCGAGCGGTGTCATCGTCGTGTTGTCCACCACGAGCACAGCCTTGGCTGACTTCGCCTTGCGCGCGATCGCGGCGATGTCCGCCAGGTCGAGTCCGGGGTTCGAAGGCGTCTCGACCCAGACGAGTCGATAACCGTCGAGTGACCGCTCGGCCGCGTCTGCCGTCGCGACCTGGTCGACGACCACGCCCATCGGCATCAGGTACTTCTCGGCGAACACGCGCACCGTGTAGTAGCCGTCCGACGGCAACAGCACGCGGTCGCCTTGCTTCAGCATGCCGTAGAACACCGACGCGATCGCGGCCATGCCCGACGGAAACGTCACGGTTTCGGCGTCTTCGAGTATCGCCAGTGCTTCCTCGAGCGCAGTCCAGGTCGGATTTCCCCAGCGCGCGTACTGGTACGGCCCGCTTGGATCGGCCTGGAGCCGGTAGACCGATGTGTTGACGATCGGCGGAGTGAAGGCCTCTCCGAATCCAGTCGATTGTGTCGAGTGATGGAGCGCGCGTGCGAAGCGATGGTCGATGGCGGTCATGCAAGGCTCCTCAGGGCAGGTATCTACATTACCTGTCTGCCCCCGACCCGTCGCTCGCGCGCAGATCATTTCAGAACGGTCGCATTGCGCAGATCGAGCGCGCGCGCCACGCCTACTTCTTCGCCGCGTAGGCCTCGAGCAGCAGGTTGCGCTCGGGCATGTCCTGCAGGACCAGCCGGCCGAGCGAAGTGTCGGCCTGCAGGCGCCCGGGCGACTGCGGCGGTGGCAAGCGGTGGAAGCGCGAAAGCGTTGTCACGCGCTCCTGAAATATCGGCGCCGGCGCCGGCCCGGGCGGGCGGTCCCAGACATAGGTGATCGACTGCAGCATGCCGTTGGCGTCGAAGTCGTAGAGCGACGCCTTGACGCGCGGGTCTTCGCCGCAGGCACTGCCGCGCAGGTCGATGCGCAGGTTGTTGGTGTTCGGCACCTTGCCTTCGATCGCAGCTTCCGTGAAGCGCACCTTGGCCATCGCGCGCACCTGATCGACGCCGACCGTGCCGAGCTTGTCGAGCAGCGTGTTTCGGCAGACCTCTGGCGACGGGCGCGCCAGCGTTGACGGCGGCGGCGCAGGCGCAACGGCGGCCACTTGCGGTCGTGCGCCTGCTGCCGGCGGCACCGATGCGCCTGAGGCCCGCCGTGCGCGCATTGCCCGGCGCAGTCGTCGCGTTCGCCGCGGCGTTGGCCGCAGGCGCACCGACCCGCACCAGTGCGCAGCCGCCGATCATTGACACTATGCGATCCGGGCCCACGATTTCGAAGAGCATCGGGTTCGCGCGGCTATCGCCGGGTATGGCCACAATGACTTGCTTCTTTCGACTGCGGTAGGCGACGGGTCCACCTGCGATGCCGGCGGCCCCACCGCTCGAGAATGTTGTAGGCGTAAAGGTCATGCCGCGCCCGAATGACATGTCGCAGGCCAACTGTCCGGATTCGATACTCTTCATGAATCCCATCATCTCGCCGAGCCCAGGGGTAGCGCCCCTCCCAGTGAGGCCAAACTCAAGGACCCCGCTTTGCTGGCCACCGCCCTCCAGGCGCCAGCTGCCCAGCAGCACATTGCGTTCGACCGGCAGCGGCGGCTCGCGCAGCATCTTCTGTCCTAGCGCCCTGAGATCGGTACCGCCGGCTCCAGTGCTCGCGCTGCTGCCGCCCGATGGTGAGGGCGTATAGCCGCCACCGGTCGATGAGTTCGACTGCGAACGCCTCCGCTCCTCCTCCTGCCGTTCGCGTTCCTGCACGCTGTCGCTCCTGCTCCATGCCCTGCGCCCGCGCGGCCGCATCGGCGCGCTCAACGCCTTCCCGACGCAGTCGTTCCTCATCCTGTTGCTGCGTTTGTGCGAGCGCAACTCCCCGCAGACCACGATCGCGGAAAGCGATATCAACACACACCGTCGCGAGTGCGCATTCATGTC
>CAVVRH010000003.1:0-144642 GCA_963750585.1 uncultured beta proteobacterium | reverse complement strand
ATGCCTGCCTTCGCAAACGCCTCTGACCTTGTGCGTCAACTCGTCGTCGACGGGGAGCTCACCGGTGCCACCCTCAGCAAGCCGCGCCGAAGCGATCCGTCGCGGCCCTCGCGAGTCCCGGTGGCCCCGGTCACGATCGGAGGCTCTCTGCGCTATCGCTTCACCGCTCATCACGCTACGCGCTCGAGTGACGAGAACCTCCAGCCGGAGGCAGCGATCGAGCGCCTCAGTCACCTGCTCGAGGCCGAGTTCCGGCAGGGGCTCATCCAGTCGACCGAGGCCGACTGGCAGGTTCTCATGTCCGGCACGGAGGCGAAGATCCTGCGGCGGCCTCCGAGCCGGCCAGCCGCGACACTCGCCCACGATCGCGTCAAGCGGCGCCTCCTCCCTGAGGGAACGCCCGTGCCGTTCCTGGTCGAGCTCGGGGTGATGACGCCCGCCGGCAAGGTGCGGTCGCAGCGCTACGACAAGTTCCGGCAGGTCAACCGGTTCCTCGAGCTCGTCGAGGACGTGCTGCCGTCGCTCCCGGCGGGACGGCTGCGCATCGTCGACTTTGGCTCGGGCAAGCTGATCTCGCCCTCGGCCCTCCATCACTGCTTCCCCGCCGTCCACGGGCGCGAGGTCGAGATCGTCGGCCTCGACCTCAAGATCGAGGTCGTCGCCGACTGCGAGGCACTGGCGCGAAAGCTGGACGCCGCCGGTCTGCGCTTCGAGGTCGGTGATATCGCCGGATACGACGCACTCGAGGGTGTGGACCTTGTCGTCAGTCTCCACGCGTGCGACACGGCGACGGACGACGCGCTCGACGGTGCAGTGCGCGCCGGGGTGCCGGTGATCCTGGCCGTGCCGTGCTGTCAGCACGAGCTGCTGCCGCAGCTCGAGAACGCGGCGCTCGGCCCTCTGCTCCGCCACGGCACCCTCCGCGAGCGCTTTGCCGCGGAGGTGACGGACGCAGCCCGCGCTCAGCTGCTCGGAGCCGTCGGTTACGACGTGCAGGTGCTCGAGTTCATCGAGCTCGAGCACACGCCGAAGAACGTCCTCCTCCGCGCCGTCGCGCGTCCTGGTCGCGACACGGCGAAGGCCGCCGCCGAGTACCGGGCCTTTGCGGCCGAGCTCGGCATCGATCCCGCGCTCGGGCGACTGCTCGCCGACAGGTTGCAGGCGTGAGCGCGAGCGCTTTGTTGCCGAGTCGTCGCTCGCCGCCGGGGAGCCTCTCGCGGACGCCACCGAGGCGGCAAGCTGGCTGCTCGTCGAGGTGCGCGGAGCCTGGGGCAGAGACGCGGTCGCCGACACCGACCTGCCGCCCGCCGTTCGCCGGGACACTGGACGCGTTCCCGGGCAAGGTGATCCTCATGCGCCGGTCCGATCGGCGGCAGGGTGTGACCGTCATTCGGGCGATCGCGGCCGAGAGCGGAGGGCACGCGGTCCGGCAGGAGCTCGACTCGTTCGAGGCCCTGCCGGGAGCCGACTTCGACCAGGGCGAGCCCGGTCCAAGGCCCGCTTGTCCTCGTCTGCGCGCACGGCCGGCGCGACGCGTGTTGTGCACGCCTCGGCCCGCCGCTCTTCGAGGCACTTGCTCGGCACCTCCCGCGGGAGCAGCTCTGGCAATCGTCCCACCTCGGTGGGCACCGCTTCGCGCCCAACGTGCTCGTGCTTCCGCACGGGATTCAGCTGGGGCGGGTTCCGGTCGAACGCGTGCCCGAGGTTGTCGATCTGCTCGCGCACGGTCGGATCCCGCTCGACCTCTATCGCGGCCGCACGATCTACGGGCCTGCAGAGCAGGCCGCCGAGATCGCTGTTCGGTCGCAGGCTGGATGGGACGGCATCGGTGACCTGAGGTTGATCTCCTACGAGGGGGATCGTGTGATCTTCTCGACCCCTGCCGCCGAGGTCACGGTCCACGTCGAGGAACAGCCCGGGCCGGTAGTCGCCGTCAGCTGCGGCGCCGAGCCCGAGCCGACCACCAGCTGGGTGACATCGCTAGTGTCGGCCTCATGAGTGACGAAGACCGCGTCATCCTGATCACCGGCGCCTCGTCGGGCATCGGTGCCGCGAGCGCGCGCCTCCTTGCCTCCGAAGGCTGGCGGCTCGTGCTTGCCTCCCGCTCGATCGGCAGGCTCGAAGCGCTGGCCGAGGAGCTCGGTGGCCACGACCGCGCCGTCGGAGTCGAGTGTGACGTGACCGAGTGGGCCGACCAGCAGGCGGCGGTCACCGTCGCCCTCGAGCACTTCGGCAGGCTCGACGCCGCCTGGGCAAACGCAGGCTTCGGCGGCCAGCGAAGCTTCCTCGCGGACACGGTCGACCATTGGCGCGAGATGGTGCTTGCGAACGTCTACGGGGCGGCGCTGACGATCCGGGCGACGATGCCTGCGCTCATCGAGTCGAAGGGTCACCTGCTGTTGACGGGCTCGGTGGCAGGCCGGCGGGCGATTCCCGGCTCGCTCTACTCGGCCACAAAGCATGCCGTGCACGCGATGGGCGAGTCTGTCCGTCAAGAGCTTCGACGGCACCGGCGTCCGGGTCACGGTGATCGCGCCCGGCGTCGTCGACACACCGTTCTTCACGAAGGTGCCGGTCGAGCCACCGCTCGAGCCCGGGGACATCGCCCGAGCCGTCCTCTATGCCCTCTCGCAGCCGCTGCACGTTGACATCAACAAGATCCTCGTTCGTCCCACGGCACAACCTCTCTAGAGCGTGCGCTGATACGACCGGAAGCAGCGTGTCGCAAAGGCTCCGGTCAGTACGGTGAAGCAGGCGAGCAGGGCCAGGTAGAGGCCGATCTTGCCCCCAGTCGGTGCCTGGGAGCACCTGAGCGCGCGAGGCGCGCACAGCCCATTCGACCGGATTGCCGAGCGAGAGGGTCTCCATCCAGCCGGGAATCAAGCTCCCCGCGATCAGGATCGAGGAGAAGAAGAGCAACGGCAGCCCGATGAAGTTGGCGACTGCGATCATCGTTGCCTCCTGGCGGGTCAGCGATCCGATCCCGTTCGAGATCCCGGAGAACCCGGCGGCGACGAGGGCGCGGCAAGCATGATCACGAGCGAGCCGAGAGGCCCACCGTTCGTGGCCCCGAGGAGCAGCCCGACGACGAGGATGATCACCGCCTGGACCGACCCGACGACGCGCCGACTGCAGCACGCGTGCGAAGACGATCGCGCTGCGATGGTGCGGTGTCGCGAGGAACCGCTCGACCACACCACGGTCGAGATCCTCTATCATGCCCATCCCCGCCCAGGTGCCCGACAAGAACGCCGTCATGATCACGACCCCCGGCGTCAGGTAGTCGACGTACGACGTCGTGCCAAACCCGGCAGGTCGGTGATCCGGCGAAACAGCTGGCTGTAGAGAAGGAGCCAGCATCGGTTGGATGAACATCAACGCGATCCAAATCGGCTGGCGCAGGAGGTTCCGGTCAGTCGGACCGACAGGAGGAGTGTCTGCGCGACGGCGGTCACGAGCCGGCCCTCAGCGTCGTCGGCTGGAACGTCGCGCCCCGTGTAGTGGAGGTAGACGTCGTCGAGCGACGGCGCGCGATCGTCACGGCGGCCTGACCGTCGACCCCGCCCGCGTCGAGCGCCGCGAGCATCCCGGGCACCGCCTCTGCGCCGCGCTCGACACCGCGCGTGCACGCGGCGGCCCTCGACGAGTGCCTCGTGGACGTCGGGGAGTGCGACTACAGTCGCAAGCGCCTGTTCGGTGTCTCCGTTCGCGAGATCCAGCACGACCGCGTCGCCGCGCAGGTCGTGCTTCAGCGCCTCCGGTGTCCCGTCGACGACGACCTTGCCCTCCGACACGATTGCGACGCGCTCAGCGAGTCGGTCGGCCTCTTCGAGATAGTGGGTCGTGAGCAGGATCGTCAGGCTCTCGGCGCTTGCAAGACGCGAGAGCTCGTCCCACATCGGCGACCCGAGCTTCGGGATCGAGCCCGGTTGTCGGCTCGTCGAGAAAGAGCACCTGAGGGCGGTGGATCAGGCCCATGGCGACGTCGAGTCGGCGCTTCTGGCCGCCGGAGTACGTGCGCACGAGCGCGTCGGCTTTCTCGGAGAGGGTGAACAACTCGAGCAGCTCCCGAGCGCGGTGCTCCAGCCAGGCCCGCGCATGCCCTGCAGGAGCCGGCCCTGGAGCACGAGATTCTCGAGCCCTGTGCCCTCGCGGTCGACGCCCGAAGATTGCGGCACATAGCCGAGAGCCCGGCGTACAGCACCCGCTTCCCGCCGTACGTCATGGCCTGCGACCGAAGCCGAGCCGGCGTCGGCGGTGCTGAGTGTCACGAGGATCCGCACAGCCGTCGACTTGCCGGCGCCGTTCGGGCCGAGCAGTCCGAAGACCTGTCCGGCGGGGACGGAAAACGTCATCCCGTCGAGTGCTCGCGTCGTCTTTCCGTACGTCTTCTCGAGCCCGCCGACGATCGCGTCCATACGGCGAGGATACCCGCACCCGTTTGGGGATCAGCCCGGGGGTGATGCTTCGTGCGCGCCCGCGGCTGGCGGCCTGCCCGGCAGCTTCCGCGTGAAGACGAGGGAGAGGAGGGCGAGCATCGACACAGCGAACATCGCCTTCCGGAGCGCTTCGAGCTCGGCGTCGGCGTAGTCGGCCGTGAGGGCATCGGCCTCCGACGCGCTGAGTCCCGCGTCGAGCGCAGCGGCGTGAACCTGCTCCGTCGTGACGATCTCGATCCCCTGCTGGGTGGCGCCCGTGATGGCGGTCTTGGTCGAGTCGGCGTAGGCAGGATTGTCCAGGATCCGGGAGTTGAAGCCCGTCAGGAGACCGGTGAGGAGAACCGATCCGATCAGCGCGGTCCCGAGCGAGGCTCCGAGATTCTGGGCGGTTCCCTGGAGGCCGCCTGCCTCGTTCGTCTTCCCGGGTGGCGCCGACGACATGATCACGTTGCCGAGCTGCGACATCATCAGACCGGCGCCGACGCCGAACAACGCGAGCGAGAGCTTGAAGGCCGGCTCGTTCAGCGTGACGTCGATCGTGCCGGCCATCACGGCCGCAGCGATCACGATCGCGCCGAGGCCGATGCGCACGATCGTCTTGGCGGCGATGTGGGTCACGAGCTTCGGGCCGACGAGCGCTGCCGCGAGCATCGTCACCGACATCGGCGGCCACCGGCTTTTCCGTCTCGAACGCGTCGAGGCCGAGCACGACCTGGAGGTACACCGGCAGGACGAAGAACGTTCCCATCAGAACGAGTTGCTGCGACATCAGTGAGGCCAGGCCGCCGCGGAGCGACTCGATCTTCAGCAGAGCGCGCTCGAGCAGCGTGTCGAGGCCGAGCCGCTCGCGCCGCTCCTCCCAGATGCCGAAGAACCAGAGGAGGAAGACGCCGCCGACGATCAGGAACGGCACGAGCGAGAAGCCGAGCGGGGTGATCTCCGTGCCGTTGATCTCGGGCGCGTCGATCAGCATGCATCGAAGCACGTCTTTTTCGCCAACCCGATGCCCGACGATCGCGAGCTCGACTCGCTCAAGTTGCCCCCGCATTCGCTCGAGGCCGAGCAGTCCGTGCTGGGCGGACTGCTGCTCGACAACGACGCGGCCGACCGCATCGGCGACGTGGTCGGCGCAGAGGACTTCTATGCGGACGCGCATCGCCTCATCTACGGCCATTGCACCCAGCTGATCAGCGAGGGCAAGCCCGCCGATGTCGTCACGCTCGCCGAGTCGCTCGTCTCGGTGCAGAAGCTCGATTATGTCGGCGGACTGTCGTACCTCGGCGCGCTGGTGCAGAACGTTCCCACCGCGGCCAACATCCGCCACTACGCGGCGATCGTGCGCGAGCGCTCGATCCTGCGCCAGCTCGCCTCGACGGCAGGCGAGATCGCCGACGCCGCGTTCAATCCGCTCGGCCGCAGCGCGCGCGAGGTACTGGACTTCGCCGAAGCGAAGGTGCTGCATATCGCCGAGCAAGGCAGTCGCGGCCAGCGGAATTTCGCACAGATCCGCGAGCTTCTGGTGGGCGTCGTCGAACGCATCGAGGAGCTCTACAACCGCGACAATCCTTCGGATGTGACCGGCATCGCGACAGGCTTCGCCGACCTCGACCGCATGACCTCCGGATTGCAGCCCGGCGATCTCGTCGTCGTGGCCGGCAGACCTTCGATGGGCAAGACCGCCCTTGCGCTCAACATCGCCGAGCACGTCGCGCTCGCGCTGGCGAAGCCGGTCGTCGTGTTCTCGATGGAAATGGGTGCCACGCAGCTTGCGCAGCGCCTGATCGGCTCGGTCGGCCGGTTGCCGAGCCAGCACCTGCGCACAGGTCGGCTGCAGCCGGACGACTGGGAGCGCCTCTCCGCGGCGCTGGGACGCCTCAACGAAGCGCCGATCCTGATCGACGAGACGCCGGCGCTGACCGCGATCGAGATCCGCTCGCGCACGCGGCGGATGATGAAGCAGCACGGGCAGCTCGGGCTCGTCGTCGTCGACTACCTGCAGCTCATGTCGGCGACGAGCCAGGGCGAGAACCGGGCGACCGAGATCTCGGAGATCTCGCGTTCGATGAAGGCGCTGGCCAAGGAACTCAAGGTGCCGGTCATGGCATTGTCCCAGCTCAACCGCTCGCTGGAGCAGCGACCGAACAAGCGCCCGGTGATGTCGGACCTGCGCGAGTCGGGCGCGATCGAGCAGGACGCGGACGTGATCATCTTCATCTACCGTGACGAGGTCTACAACCCGGATACGCAGGACAAGGGCGTGGCCGAGATCATCGTCGGCAAGCAGCGCAACGGGCCCATCGGCACGGTGCGGCTCACGTTCCTCGGCGAGTACACGCGGTTCGAGAACTTCGCCTCGCCGGGTTCGTACTAGCGATCCCGCGCTAAGGAACCTCTGCATTACCCCCACACGGCCGCGCTGCACGGCGAAATGCGGATGAATGTGAGCCGAGCGACGACGGTCGTAGCCGAGCCTACGAAGCCGAGGAGCGAGGCGAAGCAGGCGCCGCATGGAGCGAGAGCCCGAAGTAACCGTGTTGAATGTCAAGTCTTAACATGCCGATCTTGATAAGCGCTGGCATCGCGAACCATTGCATTGAGAATGGTCACCAGCTTGCGCATAGCGGCGATCAAGGCGACTTTTTTCAGTTTGCCGGCGGCGACAAGACGTTGATAGAACGCGCGAATTGTGGGGTTGCAGCGCGTTGCCGCGACCGTCGCCATGTACAGCGTGGCGCGCAGGTCAAAGCGCCCGCCCTCGATCCGCCGGCGGCCGTGGGTGGTGCCGGAATCGCGCGCAAACGGTGCAACACCCACCAGCGCAGCAATTTGTCGCCGATTCAGGCGGCCGAGCTCGGGCAATTCGCCCAGCAGCGTGGCGCTGGAAACGCGACCGATGCCGCTCGCCGACCGCAGCCGTCGATCGAGCTCACCGTAATGCCGCTGTACATGGCCTTGCATCTCGGCTTCGACTTGGTCGAGTTGCTGCTGGATCGCCGTGATGATGGCTTCGATACTTGGGCGCACCGCGGCGCGGGCCATGGCCAAGCGTTGACGCTCCGCACCGAGCATCGCAATCAATTGCCGTCGCCGTGCCACCAGCGCAGCCAAATCCTGTTGCTGCGCCGTCTTCAGCGGGCTTATAAAACGAGCAAGATCTCGCCGTCGAGCCAACCCGCTCGCCAACTCGGCGAGCATGCGCGCGTCGATCCGATCGGTCTTGGCCGATCCCCCCATGGACTTGGCAAAATCGCGGGCCTGCCTGGGATTGACCACACGACCGCCAAGCCAGCGGCCTGCAGAGCACAAACCAGCGGCACCTCGTAGCCGCCGGTGGCTTCCATCACCACCAAGGTCACCGGCAGCGGCTGCAACGCCGCAATCAGCAACGAGTGACCTTCCGTATCGTTGCCCAGACGGACCACCGACAGTTGACCACCTATCGCCGCCACGTCGATGTGCGCTTTCGCCACATCGATACCGATCAACACCGACTCTTCAGACATGGTCTTCCGATTCCTTCCTTGCCAATGCGCGCTTGCCCAGAGGACAGCGCCTGTAACCGTTCGGACTTGGAGAAGACCAGCGCGGCTCCCGTGCGCCATTCACTTCGGGACGGGCTCCAAAACCCAAGGGAAGGCCAGGCTGCACGGTCCGGTCTGATCGCCAGGAGGGCAACCGAACTCTACCGCGCTGATCCGGCCTCAACATACAAGGGACGGGGCTTGGCGGGCGGTCTGCTTTGTAGCTCCGGCCGCCGCTTCGCGGCTTAACGTGTCGCCTCGCAACGTTCGGCGCCAGTTAGCCTTCGCTGAAACAATCGTTTTCGCGCGGCTTGCCAAGGGGGTTGGCCATTGGCTTCGCCGCGCGTCGCGCGTACGCCTGCGGAGCGCGGAGCAGGGGCCCTGGAGCGAACGCGGGACGCGTGAGCCCGGGGATGCGACCGCGAAGCAGGCGCACGCCCCCGCCTCCGCTGCGCTCGTTCCGCAGCGCGACGCTGCGGCGGGGGTATCCCGCCAAGCCCCGTCGCGACCGTGCGCGGGTTATGCAGAGGCTCCCTAGAGGTGCAGCCCCCGGTCTCGCGTAACGCGCCCTGTCCGTGCGGCAGCGGCCGGCGCTACAAGGAATGCCACGGCGCACTCGGCGCCGCCGGACCTTTGGCGGACCCGCTGCAGGCGACGCTGGCGCAGGCGCTTGCCGCGCAGCAGGCCGGCCGGCTCGCCGATGCCGCCGCTCGCTACGAGTCGGCGCTAACGCAGCATCCGGATCACTTCGACGCGCTGCACATGCTGGGAGTCGTTCGCTACCAGCACGGCGAGTTCGAGCGCCGCGCTGCCGCTGCTCGATCGCGCGCTTGCGATCATGCCGAACGACGCTGCAGCGAACTTCAATCGTGCGCTCGTGCAGTCGGCGCTGGACAGGCGACCGGCGGAGCGGGAACTGGAGCAGGACGCGACGGCCTTCGCGATCCGGATGCGCGATGTGCGCGACCGCGGTCGCACGGCCCGATGCGCCCGTGCGCGTCATCGCGTTCTACCTGCCCCAGTTTCACCGCATTCCCGAGAACGACGCGTGGTGGGGAGAGGGCTTCACCGAATGGACCAACGTACGCAGGCGAGGCCGAATTTCGACGGCCACTGGCAGCCGCACCTGCCGGGCGAGTTCGGCTACTACGACCTCACCGATCCGGCGATTCGCGAGGCGCAGGCGGTGCTCGCGCGCGCGCACGGCGTCGACGCGTTCTGCTACTACCATTACTGGTTCGGCGGCCAACGGCTGCTCGAGCGTCCGTTCGCGGAGGTGCTCGCGAGCGGGCGCCCGGATTTTCCATTCTGCGTGTGCTGGGCGAACGAGAACTGGACGCGGCGCTGGGACGGACTCGACCACGACGTGCTGATGGCGCAGCGCTACACACCGGACGACGCACGCAGGTTCGCCGCCGATCTGATTCCCGCCTTCCGCGATCCGTCGCTACGTTCGGGTCGACGGACGGCCGCTGCTTACTCGTCTACAACGTCTTGGACATCCCGGACGTCGTCTGCGAGCGTCGCCGCTGTGGCGCGACGAGTGCGTACAGGCCGGTGTTGGCGATCCGTACCTGTGTGCGGTCCAGCGCAATGCAGCCCGACGACCCGACCGCGCTCGGCTTCGATGCGGCGGTCGAGTTCCCGCCGATCGGCCATGCGGCCGAAAACATCACCGGGCGACTCAGGATCACCAACCCGCGGTTCAGGGGCACCGTCTTCGGCTACCGCAACCTGGCCGCGCACTACCTCATGCAGCCGCGCCCGGCGTTCCGACAATTCCGCGGCACGACGCCGATGTGGGACAACACGGCTCGTCGGCCAGGACGACGCGATGACCGTCGACCGAATCGACTCCCGAGGCATATGGCGTCTGGATGGAGCACGCGTTGCGCCAGACGCGGTTGCGCCACGCAGGCGAAGAGCGTCTGCTGTTCGTCAACGCGTGGAATGAATGGGCGGAGGGCAATCACCTCGAGCCGGACGCGCGACACGGGCGGCGCTATCTCGAGGCGGTGCGCACGGCCCGCGCCGTGGAGCGCGAGCCGGTGCGCGGCCGACCCACGCTCGCGGAACTCGAAGCCGAGGCGCGGACTGGCGAGCGAGATGGCACACTGGTCGTCGAACGTTTTGGCACGGGATGGAGGCGGGACGAGGGCGGGCGTGTGTCCGTCGTAATGGCGGCGTTCAACCACGCGCGCTTTCTTTCGCGCACGCTCGCGACGCTCACGGACAGACTCGTCCACCCGACGAACTGGTCGTCGTCGATGACGGGTCGAGCGACGGCAGCGCGGACATCGTGGCCGAGTTCGCGCGCACGGCCCCGTTTCCGGTGACGCTGGTCCGGCAGGCGAATCAAGGTGCCGATCGTGCGCTGAATCGCGGACTCGCGCTTGCGCGGGGCGAAACGATCGCGCTCCTCAACTCCGACGACGGCTACGCACCGGTGCGCTTGGAACGGCTGCGTGCCGCGCTCGCACCCGACGTGGCGCTTGCGTTCTCCGATGTCGCGCTGATCGACGACGACGACCGGCCGGCGGTCGGTGCCTACGCGGGCACGTTGCGGCGGCGGATCGACGACGCCGAAGCCGGTCCCGGCCTGCTGCGCTCGCTCGTGCACCACAACATCGCGACGTCCACGGGCAATCTGGTGTTTCGTCGGGCACTGCTCGCGCAAACCGGTGGTTTCGCGCCGCTCATCGTCTGCCACGACTGGGATTTCGTGCTCGCCGCAAGCTACGCCACGCGATTCGCGTTCGTTCGCGAGCCGCTGTACCGCTATCGCCTGCACGACGCGAACACGTTCGCGGGGCGCCGGGTGACAGGCATCCTGGAGGGCGAACGTGTGCTCGACGCATTCTTCGCGCGGATCGGAACCCACCCGTGGCTCGACGCGCCCTCCCGTGATGCGTTCCTGCAGTTCTCCCGCGAAACCGGATTGGGGGGATATGTCCATCGTGCGGGGTCCTCGCGATGAGTTCGACGTTCCCCGCGCCGGCGTCGCGCAATGCGCCGTGCCCTTGCGGTAGCGGACGCCGCTACAAGGAGTGCCACGGTGCGCTCGCCGCGGTGCCGCCCGCTCCGCGCGAGGCGCTAGACCGGCTGGCAGAGGCGGCCGATGCCGCTGCGACAGGTGATTTCGCGACGATTGCGCGCGTATGTGAAGAGGTCCTGCGCGAAGCGCCAGGGCATCCGGCCGCGCTCGAGCTCCTGGCGCGGCGCGAGATCGAAGCGGGGCGGCCTCTTGCAGCCATCGTACTGCTGCTCGACGCCGCACGTGGACTCGCGCGTTACCCGATGCCGGCCGGCATCGCGTACAACGTTTGGACCGCACTGAACAGCGCATTTCTCGACGCGACGGCGGGTCAGGATGCAGCTGCCGCGGAAGCCCGGCGCGAGGAGTACCGAACGTGGCAGGCGGCGCGACACGCTGCGGCCTCCGACGATCCGCGCGATGTCGCGGTAGTGCTCGCGCTGACGTCGGCGACCACGCCGGAGGCGGTGCGCGTCGCGCTCGATTCGCTCGTGGGACAGACGAAGCGGCCGGCCGAGGTCGTGGTAGCGTCAGTCGGTGCATCGCCTGCATTGCCGTTGGTCCGCGCCCGGCTCGATCTGATGCCGTTCGAGATGCGCTTCGTCAACGAGCCGGCTCCGACGCTGGCTGCCGCGCTGAACGCAGGCGTGGCGGCCACGAGCGCTCCGTGGATCATCGTGCTTGAACCGCCGCATACGTTCGCCGCGCGTCACCTGGAGGTGCTGGTCGAAGGCGTGGTGGCGTGCGGCGCGCAGTGGGGCTTTTCCGACTGCACGTTCGAGTCCTTCGGCGATGTGCGGGCGGAGACAGTGGCGGCACGCGCTGCAGCGAATGACGCGACGCGGAGTTCCATCGCGCGGGTCGACGCACTGGGTTTTGCTTTCATCGACCAGACGTTTGCGGCGACCGGCGCAGGCGCCGTGCTGTTCGGCCGTGGTTTGCACGCAAGGCTCGGCGGCTTCCGGCCGCTGCCAGGGCATGAGTGCTGGGATTTCTGCGTGCGCGCGATGTGGGAAGACGACCCGGTGCATGTTGCGGCCAGGACCTACCGCCACGCGATCCAGGCGAACGAGACGATTTTGTCGCCGGCGGACCGCGAAGCGGCACAGACGTCGATCTATCGCGATTACTACGCCCGTGCCTGCCGCGAGGACGCGTCACCGGCCAACCGGTATGCGCCCTGTCTTCCGCACTGGGGCCTTCAGTTCGTGCGGCGCTTGTTTCAGGTGGGCCATGTGCTGATGGTCGATCTCGAGACGCTGGACTACCTCCGTTCGCGCATCGCCGCAAGCATCGAGGCGTCGCAGGCGCAGGCGCCGGTGCTTACGCCCGGCATCAATCTGATCGGGTTCGCGTTCGGAGAGTTCGGGCTGGGCGAGAGTCTCCGCGCGCTTGCCCGCGCATGCGAGGCAGGCGGCATACCTTTCATCGTCAAGGACGTGGAGCAGCACCTCGCGACACGGCAAGCCGATCGAAGCGTCGTCCGGCACTTGAGCGACGACCTGAGGCACCGCCTCTCGCTCATGTGCCTCAATCCCGACATGCTGAAGCCGGTGCGCAGGCTGCTCGAGCGTACTCAGGCGGCAGGGGGCCGCAGCGTCGGCTACTGGTACTGGGAGCTCGAGACCACTCCGCGCACCTGGGAACCTGGGTTCGCCGTGGTCGACGAGATCTGGTGCGCGACCGAATTCGTTGCCGAGGCGATACGCAAGGCAACATCGAAGTCGGTCATCAAGATTCCTCCGCCAATGGAGGTCGCGCTCGCGCGTCCGTACGATCGCGCGGAGTTCGGATTGCCGAAGGGCCACGTACTTTTCCTGTTCACGTTCGACTACAACTCGTTCGTCAAGCGGAAGAACCCTGAGGCCGTCATTGCCGCGTTCAAGGCCGCGTTTCCGCCTGGACGAAGCGATGTCGGTCTTGTCGTGAAATCGGTGAACGGCGTGCATCGTCCGGAGCGGGTGGCGATGATCATGGCGCTGATCGGCGACGACCCGCGCATCGTGCATCTGGACAGCTTCCTGTCGCGCGACGAAGCTTACGGGCTGATCGACGCGACCGACGTATACGTCTCGCTGCACCGTGCCGAGGGTCTTGGCCTGGGGCTTGCCGAAGCGATGGCGCTCGGCAAGCCGGTGATCGGCACGGGTTACTCGGGCAACCTCGAGTTCATGAACGAGGCCAACAGCCTTCTCGTCGATTACCGAATCGTGCCGGTTGCCCCTGGCGAGTATCTCGTCGACGACGATCGCTTCGTCTGGGCCGACCCCGACATCGATTCCGCCGCGCGGCACATGCGAGAGCTCGCCGACAGCCCTGTGCTGCGCGCACGGCTTGCCGCAGCCGGGCAGCACGACATCCGCACCCGGTTTTCTCGCCAGCGCACCGCAACTCTGCTGCGGCAGCGGCTTGCCGAGCTTGGCGTGCTCGAGGAGAACGCAGCGGCACCGGCGGTGCGGACCGACGTGCCAGTGCCGGCGGTGACTGTGGCGGCGCAGCCGGTAGACCCCGATGCATTCATTTCCTATGCGCAGAATGGCGAGGATGCGCTGCTCGCGCGGGTGCTGCGAGGAGTCGAGCGCGGCTGCTACGTGGACATCGGTGCCAACGATCCCGACACGCACTCGGTGACCCGAGCGTTTTACGAGCACGGTTGGTCGGGCGTCAACGTGGAGCCCGTCGCCGAGTGGCATGAGCTGCTCGAAAAGGCGCGCCCGCGCGACATCAACGTGAAGGTCGCGGTTGGGGCGTCGCGTGGCACGCTGAAACTGCACGAGTTCGCCGGCACCGGGCTTTCGACGCTCGACGCAGAGATTGCGCAGCGGCACGGACGAACCGGACGAACGGGCGATCACCCACGAGGTTCCAGTCCTGCCGCTTGCCGAGATCTTGGCGGCGCACGCCGTCGGCGACGTGCACTTTCTGAAGATCGACGTCGAAGGGGCGGAGGCCAGCGTGCTGGCCGGCGCGGACTTTCGCCGGTACCGTCCATGGATCATCGTGGTGGAGGCGACCGCTCCGTTGACGGGCATTCCCTCGTATGCCGAGTGGGAGCCGGGGCTGCTGGACGCGGGCTACCGCTTCGCATATGACGACGGCCTCAACCGCTACTACGTCAGTGACGAGCACGCGGACCTCGTGGCGCGGTTCTCGGATGATGCGCCGGCGCACCGGTGATCCGCGCGGGGGAGGCGTTCGCGCGGTCGACGGATCTCGCGACCGAGCAGCGGTTCGACCCGCGGCGCTTGCGTTTCTCGACGTCGATGCCCCGGAGCCCACGTTGGCGAGCCCGACCTCGCAGCTCTGCACCGCGCGCCAGTTCGCGGAGGCGCCATATCGAGAGTGGTGTCGCGCGATCCGCGAGCCGCCGACGCTGCACCGCAAGCAATGGGAGTACGCCTGGCTGCTGCAATGCCTGGAGCGCTCGGGCAAGCTGCAGCCTGGACGTCGAGGGCTCGGGTTCGGCTGCGGGCGCGAGCCTCTGGCGGCTGCGATGGCGGCGCGCGGCTGCGAAATCGTCGCGACCGACCTCGACCAGGAAATGGCCGCCGGCCACGGCTGGATCGAGACCGGGCAGCACGCGCAGCGGCTGGACGACCTCAACGAGCGTGGCATCTGTCCCCACGAGCGTTCCGCGAGCGCGTCGCCTTCCGTGCGCAGGACATGAACGCGATCTCCGACGACCTCACGGACTTCGACTACGTCTGGTCGAGCTGCGCGTTCGAGCACCTGGGCTCGATCGAGCGCGGCCTCTCGTTCGTGCTGCGGGCCATGCACTGTCTGAAGCCGGGTGGCCTGGCGGTCCATACTACGGAGTTCAACTTGTCGTCGAACAGCACGACGATCGAGAGCGAGGATCTGTCCGTGTACCGGCGCCAGGACATCGAGCGCCTGGTGCGCGCGCTCGAACGCGAAGGGCATCGCGTCTGGCCGCTCAACCTGCAGCCCGGCACGGGCCCCGTCGACCGTTACGTCGACGTGCCGCCGTATCGGACGGAACCGCACCTCAAGCTGCGGTTGTCGCGGTTCGTGATCACCTCGATCGGCCTTGCGATCGAGCGCGGCGGCGACCCGGCCTGATCATGGCGAAGCTGAAGGCACGCCCGCCGCGGCATCCTCGCAGCCCGATCGCGCGTCCGGCGCCACCGCCGGCACCCCCGGCGTCGCCGCGGCAGCCGCCGCAACCGTCGGCCAGGGGCAGGCGCGGACGCCGCGGCCCCGGCGACGCCTGAACGTCGCGCCGATCGCGGCCGCGGCAAGCCGGGTCCCGTCCCCCGGTCCGCGGTCGGCCCGCCGTGCCGGCCGCGAACTGCCCGCGACGCGTGGCCGGGCTAGAGTATCTCCGCCGCGTGGTCGGCGAGCCGCGACCGCTCGCCCCGCTGCAGCGTCACGTGCCCCGAGTGCGACCAGCCCTTGAAGCGGTCGACCACGTAGGTCAGGCCCGAGCTGCCCTCGGTCAGGTAGGGCGTGTCGATCTGCGCGATGTTGCCCAGGCACACGACCTTCGTGCCCGGGTCCGGCGCGCGTGATCAGCGTCTTCATCTGCTTGGGCGTCAGGTTCTGCGCCTCGTCGATGATCAGGTACTTGTTGATGAAGGTGCGGCCGCGCATGAAGTTGAGCCTCTTGACCTTGATGCGCGAGCGGATCAGGTCGCGCGTCGCGGCGCGGCCCCATTCGCCGGCCTCGTCGTCGGTCTTGTTGAGCACGTCGAGGTTGTCCTCGAGCGCGCCCATCCACGGGTTCATCTTCTCTTCCTCGGTGCCGGGCAGGAAGCCGATGTCCTCGCCGACCGGCACCGTGACGCGCGTCATGATGATCTCGGAATAGACCTTGAATTCGAGCGTCAGCATCAGTCCGGCCGCGAGCGTCATCAGCGTCTTGCCGGTCCCGGCCTGGCCGAGCAGCGTGACGAAGTCGATCTCCGGGTTCATCAGCAGGTTGAGCGCGAAGTTCTG
This sequence comes from uncultured beta proteobacterium, assembly GCA_963750585.1. Taxonomy (GTDB): domain Bacteria; phylum Pseudomonadota; class Gammaproteobacteria; order Burkholderiales; family Casimicrobiaceae; genus VBCG01. The sequence goes on along the minus strand of CAVVRH010000003.1, from coordinate 128,692 downwards.
CTCGCGGTTGCGCGCGGTGATGCCCCAGACGTTGTTCTTCTGGTGCGTGTAGTCCTTGCAGCGTCGACAGCAGCGCCGTCTTGCCGCTGCGACTTCCTTGACGATCGCGTAGAACGGCGTCTCGCCCTGGGTTTCCTGGTAGATGAATTCGTTCTGCAGCAGCGACGCCACCAGAGGGCCGCTCACCGGTAGATCGTGTGCCGCCCTGCTGCCACGACTCCATGCCCTTGCCGTGGCGGTCCCAGAAGTCGGCGGGCAGCTCCTCGCATGCCGCGTAGAGGCAGCTCGGTGTCCTCGAGCACCTTGTCGTTGTAGTAGTCCTCGGCGGACATGCCCAACGCGCGCGCCTTGATCCGCATGTTGATGTCTTTCGACACCAGGATCACGCTGCGCTTTGGGTGCAGGCGCGCGACATGCATCACGACCGCGAGGATCTGGTTGTCCGCCTTGCCGTTGGCGAGCGACGGCGGCAACGTCGTCGGCGATCGTCTCGGTCTGCAGGAACAGGCGTCCGGTCGCGGCTCCGCCCGACTTCCCGGCGAGCGGGATGCCCGTCGGTGATGCCGCCGTCCTGCGCCGCCTGCGTCGTGACCAGCTCGTCCAGGAACCGCGACGACCTGCCGTGCGTTGCGCGCGACCTCGGTGACGCCCTTCTTGTTCGAGTCCAACTCCTCGAGCACGAAGATCGGCAGGTAGATGTCGTGTTCCTCGAACCGGAACAGGCTCGTGGGGTCGTGCATCAGCACGTTCGTGTCGAGCACGAACAGCTTGGCAGCGTTCGCGTTGGCGGCGGGGGAGCGGGCGCCGCTGCGCTCGGGGCGGGGGGCTTTGCGGGAAGCGATGGAGACGAGCTGGGAAGGGGAAGGGCGCAGCTTGCGTTCGACCATGGTCCTCCGAGGGGTTCGCGCTGACCGCACTGACAGCGGCCTTGCGCACATGCTAGCGCCGTCGGCATCCGCGGCACAAGAGCTTGTGGTCGGGCGGCGGGCGCGCCGCGATTCGTCTGTAGTGTAAAGGGGACAGGCATCAAGCTTGCATGTGATACCGGGAACGACTTGGGGGTTCGCAGCAGGGTGGATATGGCGGGCCGCGAAAATTCGACTTTCGAGAACGGCACGGAGGCGGTGTGGGCGCAAGGTGGAGCGGGGCGGGAGTGGCGATCGCAGCGGCAGTGATCGCGGGGTCGGCCTTCGGTGCGGACGACACCCGCATCGTGGTCGGACAGACGGTCGCGTTGACCGGCAGCATCGCGGAGCATGGGCAGGCGGTGGTGACCGGGGCTCGCGCCTACATCGATGGCGTGAACGCGGCCGGCGGTGTCGGCGGGCGACGCATTGCGCTCGTCACTCTGGACGACGGCGGCGAGGCGAGCAGGGCCGCCGAGAACACACGGCGTCTGATCGACCGCGACGGCGTTGTCGCGATGTTCGGGGGCGTCGAAGGCGGCCCCTGCGTGGCGAGCCTGAAGGAGGCGTCCGAGCGCGGTGTGCCGCTGATCGCCTGCATGGCCGGGTCGCCCGAGATGCGCGAGCCGTTCAACCGTTACAGCTTTCCCGTGCGCGCGCCGCACCTCGAGGAGTTCGCAAAGCTGCTCGACGTCGCGAAGACCTACGGCTTCCGCAAGGTCGCCTTCCTGCATGCCGATTCGGATACGGGACGCAAGCATCTCGCCAACGTGCAGCGGCTGGCCGCTCACGCCAGCTCGCCGTCGTTCCAATCGTCGCGCGCGCCGGCGCCAAGCCCGAAGCGCTCGCCGAGGCGATCATAGCTGCGGAGCCGGACGCGGTGTTCAACCACGGCTCGTATGCGATCTACAGCGCGACGATCCGCGAGGCGCGCCGCAAGGGCGTCAGAACGCAGTTCATGGCGGTCAATTCAGGTGCAGCGCAGATGGCGAAGCAATTGGGCGACCAGGCGAAGGGCCTCATCTTCACGCAGATCGTGCCGTTCCCGTGGGCGGTCGGGGTGCCGCTCGTCAAGGAGTACCAGCAGGCCTGACGCAATTCGCGCCACCCGGCACACAGCCGTCGTTCAGCGGGCTCGAAGGCTATGTGAGCGCCAGGGTCCTGGTGGCCGGACTTCGCGCCGCCAGCAAGAACCTGTCGCGTGATTCGCTGCAACGCGCGATGGAGACGCTCGGCAGCGTCGATCTCGGCGGCATGCTGGTGCAGTACGCGCCCGGCTCGCATGCGGGTTCGACGTTCGTCGACACCGTGATCGTGGCAAGCGACGGCCGCTTCACCCGATAGACGCCCTTGGCGAGGGATTCACTGCAGTTCGGACAGGGAGGCGTGCAGGTGTCGGGGCCCGCTCGCCCCATGTCCGCAAATGTGGAGAGGGTGTGAACAGCGCCTGGATGTGGAGTTCCAGGACGTTGTTTCTCGAGTTGCGTGGATCTGGCTCAACCGTCGTTCCCGCGGAAGCGGGAACCCAGTGACGTGCTTGCCGTGCTCGTCGCCTTCTCAACACGACAAGTCTCTGGGCCCCCGCCTCCGCGGGAGCGACGCCGAGGAAAGGGCAGTGTCACTCACAATCCGTGGAAACAACGTCTTAACGCTTCACACCTAGAGCGACTGCACGAACGCCAGCACCTCGTCGACGTGGCCCGCGACCTTGACGCCGCGCCATTCCTTCGCGAGCTTGCCGCTTGCGTCGATCACGAACGTCGACCGCTCGATCCCCCTGACCTGCTTGCCGTACATGTTCTTCATCTTGATGACGCCGAATTGCGCACAGAGCGCCTCGTCCTGGTCGGAGATCAGCTCGAACGGGAAGTCCATCTTCGCCCGGAAGCTCTCGTGCTGCTTGAGCGAGTCGCGCGAGATGCCGGCGATGACCGCGCCCGCCTTGGTGAACGCCTTGTGCCGGTCGCGAAAGTCCATGCCCTCGGTCGTGCACCCGGGCGTGTTGTCCTTCGGATAGAAATAGAGCACCACCGGATGGCCCTTGTGCGCGGAAAGCGTGAAGGTGCCGCCGGTCGAAGGGGCGGAGAAATCAGCGATTCTCGGTCCAGGCATCGAGTTGCTCCTCGGAGTGGGTGATCATGCAATCGGATGGTAGCGAGGCTTCGGCAAGATCGACATCGGCAAGGAACTCCTCGCGCTGCACCAGCGCGGTCCCGCCGCGGCCGGGGATCGCTCCGAGTCCAACCTCGCAGCGTGGCAGCGCCATCGGTTCGACAGCCTCGAAACTCGCGCGCAGAGGCACGAGCGACCAGCCCTGTGCCTTCCAGCCGATCAGCAGCTGCTCGAAGACAGGCAGGAGCTTCATGCCCTCGAGCTCCGCGCGCAGCGTGTACACGTGGCCTGCAGGCACCGGATCCTGTGTCATTTGCAGCAGGTGGGAAGCGATGTTGCCTTCGTCGATGCCCTCGCGACCGAGCAGTTCGTCGAACGTGGGCAACGTCGTGGGGAACTGCGGGCAGCGGATCAGCTCGGCGTTCCAGACGGGCAAGTGCGGACTGGTGCCGCGGCCGTCGGAGCAATAGTCGAATCCGAGCCGCTGCGTGAGCCGCAGCGCGTGCAGGTTCATCTGCCAGCCCGCGGCCGCATGAACGCGCGGTGCCTCGCCGAAGATTTCGCCGTAGCGGTCCACGGCGCGCTGAAGCTCGGCAGCCGTCCATGCCGCGTTGGCATCGGCGACGCCGTCCTGCCAGCGCACGTGGTCGTAGCTGAGGATGCCGGTCTCGAAGCCTTCGTCGCGCGCGCTGCGCATCACGTCGGCCGCGCGCCGGCCGATGTCCGGACCGGGCAGCAGCGCCCCAAAGAGCAACGTGCGCATGCCATAGTGCGACACGACGTGCGTGCGGCGCATCTTGTTCGCGAAGCCGGGCCGGAGCGCCCGCCTGATCGCGCGACCCGTGTGATCAGGACCCACGGTGAACAGGAAGGTCGCACCGGCGCCGTGGCGCTTCAGCAGTTCCACAAGGCGCGGCACACCCTCGCGCGTGCCGCGCATCGTCTTGACGTCGATCTTGAGTGCAAGGAGCATGGGAGCCGCACGCCGAAGGGTTCGCGCAGTTCGCTTCGGAAGCCGGCGAGGCGTCGGTTTGGGGCGGCTGCAATTCTACCGCGGCCCGGCTTGGCCAACCGCTCGACCACGGATCGTCGGGCACAGGGTTGCGCGATACCCCGGCCGCGCACTCGCCGCGGCAACGTCAGTCGAGCCACAACGGGATTGGCGTGCCACCCGCCCGATCGCAGGGGCCGATTTCGATCATGCGCCGACACGCGCGCTCGAACACTGCGACGAAGCCCGGCACATTGCAGAGCGGCGTGCCGGGAAACTCGTGCCACAACCGATCGCGCTCCGCCTGCAGGCGACGCGGATCCGCGAGTTCCTGCGCGATGCGGACATAGTCCGACCTGTTCGCGGCGATCCACGAGGGTCGCTCCGCGGCGCGCAGCAGCGCCGCGCTTTGCCGCGCGATCATCCGGTCGCCCGAGAGCGCGATCACCGGCACGCCCATCGCCAGTGCGTCGCAGGTCGTGATGCCGCCGTTGTACGGGAAGGTGTCGAGCGCGATGTCGACGTTCGCGTAGTCGCGGATCGCCTGCTCCAGCGGCACGTAGGGCAGGAAGTCGATGCGCTCGACGGGCAATCCAAGCGCCGCCCAGCGATCGCGCACCGAGGCTACCGTTCCCGCCCCCCGGTACGCACTTGCGCGCAAGCGCAGGCGCGATCTGGGAACGATTTCGAGCACGTCCTTCCACAGCGCGAGCGTGCCGGCGTTGATCTTCGCGTGGCGGTTGAACGAGCCGAAGGTGACGAAGCCGTTGCGCAGCGCCGGTGCCGGTGAGCGTGGCGGCTGCAACACGGGTGCGTAGACGAACCGGCACACCGGCAGCAGCACGAGCCGTTCCCGGAAACAGGGCGCGTCGGCTTCGGGCGTGTGGACACCATCACTGATCAGGTAGTCCATCGCGTCGACGCCGGTCGTCTCGAAATAGTCGAGCCAACTCGCCTGTACGGGCGCGGGCTTTCGCGCGATCACCAGGAGTCGGTTGCCTGGCGCGTGGCCGGCAAGGTCGATCAGCAGGTCGAGCTTGTCCGCGGCGATGAGCCGCGCTGCCTCGTCGTCATCCGGTGGCAGCGTGCGCCATGCGTCGCAGGTCCTGCGCATCGCGCCGGCGACGTCGTCGTCGTGGTCGTAGGCCGAGTAGAGCGTGATGTGGAAACGTTGCCGATCATGTCCCCGCAACACGGGCAGGAACAGGTTCGCCAGCGGTCCGATCGAGAAGCGGGGCGACACGTAGCCGATGCGCAATCGGCCGGTGGGTAACGGTCGGGGGGCAGGCGAGCGCCCGGCGTGGATGCGCGGCAGTTGCGCGGTGTGGCGCTCGCCCCACGCCCAATGCTCGCGCGTGAGATCGGCGCGCGATGCCAGACGGTCGTCGTACTGCATTTCGAGCAGCACGAGGCTGCCCAGCCGGCCGTCGCGCGGCGCGAGCGCCGCCGCCTCCAGGAAGCGGGCGAGCGCCTGTTCGTGCAGGCCGAGGTTGCTCAAATGCGAGCCCGCATGCGCACGCAGCGTCGGATCGTCCGGCGCGAGCGCGATCGCCTGGTCCAGCAGTTCCACCGCCGACGGCAGCTCCGCTTCGGCGCCCCATGCGGTCGCGGCGAGCATCAACGGCCGCGGGTTGCCTGGCTGCAGCGCATGCGCTTGCCGCCATGCCTCGATCGCGCCGCGGTTGTCGCCGGTGGACTGCAACGCGCCGCCAAGCGCCATCCACGAAACGAAGCGACCGCCGTCGAGAGCAGCCGCTCGTCCGGAACGCGGCGATTGCGCGCGAAAGGTCGCCGCGATCCTGCGCGCAGACCCCCAGGTCGTGCCACGCCTGCACCGTGGCCGGATGCCGCGCGACCTGCTGCTCGTACCAGGCTAGCGCCTGCGCCAGGTCGCCGTCTTCGTGGAACGTGAGCGCGATCTGGTAGCGCGCGAAGCGATCGTCGGGTGCGCGGACGAGCAGATCGCGCCACAACGCGCGCGCGGCGTCGCGGTGCCCCTGTGCGACCTCTGCCATCGCCGCAGCGTGAAATGCGGGCAGCACGCCGGGAAGCGCGCGGATCCCCTCGCCGAGCAGCCGCGCCGGCAGTCGCCGCGTCGCCGCGCCGACGAGCGAGCTCTCCGGCGATGACGGCACCGGCGGGGCTGTCTGCCGGACCGAACGCGTGCGTAGCGTAGCGCCTGCGCGAGCGATTCGGCCGAGGGGTCCAAGAGCAGGCGCGAAAGCGCCAGCGCGCCGGAGGGATCCGGTGAATCCGGGGCCGGAGAGGGATCGACGGGTGGCGTCATCGGCCGGCACGCGCGAGGCGGAATAGGGGACTTCCATGCGGCGCGCGGTTCGCGGTCAATGCGGGGGCATCCCGCCGGCATCCAGCGTGCCTCCCCCCTGCGCGCGTCCCGCTCCGCCGCCGCGGCGCGCGCCATTCTACCGTGGTTGCCGGCGCAATCGCGCCGGCGCCGCAGCCATGCTAACCTCGCCGGCCGAATTGCATTCGTGTCGATCTCCTTGCCGATGCTGCGCATCGATCCCTGCGGACCAGCGGACCTGGCCATCGTGCAGCGACTGGCCGACGTCATCTGGCGGCAGCACTATCCTGGCATCATCACCGTCGCGCAGATCGACTACATGCTCGCGCAGGGCTACTCGCCCGCGGCGCTTTCATCTCTGCTCGAAATGCCGCATGCCGGCATCGCAATCGCGCGTGCCGATGGCGAACCGGTCGGCTTCGTCGCCTGGTATCCCGGCAACGAGCCCGCGACGATGAAACTCGACAAGCTCTACGTGTTGCCTGCATGGCACGGTCAGGGCGTCGGACGGCGGCTGATCGGGCATGTGGAGCAGGCCGCACGCAACGCGGGCTGCCGGTTCATCGTGCTCAACGTCAACAAGCACAACACGCAATCGATCGCGGCCTACGAGCGGTGCGGATTTGCGAAGCGCGAGTCCGTGGTCGTGGACATCGGCGGCGGATTCGTAATGGACGACTTCGTGCTGGCCAAGTCGCTCGCGTAGCCGCGGTCATACCGAGCGGGCGCTCGACGACGCGTCGCGCCTGCGTCCGATAGGGGTTTGCTGCGTCGCACCACGCCGACCCGGTTGTCACGCCATCGCATCCGCGTCATGCTGCGCCACCTGAACGGTGCACTTTGCGCACGCTCCACATGCCCGCGCCCTACGTCGAGATCGATTCCGTCAGTGTCGCGTATGGGGACACGATGGTCCTCGATCGCGTGTCGCTCGACGTGGCGAAAGGCGAGATGGTGGCGCTGCTCGGCAGTTCGGGTTGTGGCAAGACCACGTTGTTGCGCTCGATCGCGGGCTTCGTCACGCCGCAGTCCGGGGCGATCCGCATTGCTGGTCGCGACATCGTCGGGCTCCCGCCCGAAAAGCGCGGGACGGCGATGATGTTCCAGTCGTACGCGCTCTGGCCGCACATGAACGTCGCCGCCAACATCGGCTACGGTCTCAAGATGCGCGGCGAGACGCGCGAGCGGATCGATGCCCGCGTCAAGGAATTGCTCGCATTGCTGCAGCTCGACGGCTTCGGCCCGCGCGCTGTCACGCAACTGTCCGGCGGGCAGCGTCAGCGTGTGGCGCTCGGCCGCGCGCTCGCGGTCAATCCGTCGGTGCTGTTGCTCGACGAGCCGATGTCGAACCTGGACTACAAGGTGCGCCTCGACCTGCGCCACGAGTTGCGCGCACTGCAGCAGCGCATCGGCATCACCGCGGTCTACGTGACGCACGATCGCGAGGAGGCATTGACGCTCGCCGACCGCATTGCGGTGATCGACGCCGGTCGCGTGGTGCAGTATGCGCAACCCGAGGACGTATTTCACCGGCCGAGCTCGCCCTTCGTCGCCGGGTTCATGGGGGCCGACAACGGGCTCGACATCGTCGTGCGTACGGACGGCACGCCCGTGCCCGCCGACGGGGTCGCGCAAGGCACGTCGATGCGCGCGCATTTCCGCGCAGACGCGGCGCAGTTGGCGGCGAACGGCGGCAAGGTGCCGCCGGGAGCGCTGCAGCTGCCCGGCACGGTCGCGCAGGCCTACTATGTCGGACAGGGCTATCGCTACCGTGTCCGTACCGCGAATGCGGACATCTGGGTTCACGCCGCGGACCGGCTGCCGGAAGGTGCGGCCGCCGCGGTCATCGTTCCGCGCGAGAGCCTGCTGCTGTTCCCGCGCGAGAAGTCACCTGTCTGACCCCAAGCCAAGGAGGATTCCATGCGACTTCGCCGTTTGCTGTCCGCGCTATCCGTCGCGTTGCTCGCCCAGGCGTTGCCGGCTGCGGCGCAGACCACGCTCAACGTAATCACTGCGGGCGACCAGAACATGGTCGACTACGTGAACAACTATCTCGGGCCGAAGTTCGAGAAGCTCAATCCGGGCGTCAAGGTGCGCGCAGTCGGCACCGGTCCGGGTGATGCCGGGTCGCAGAAGATCTACGAAAAGCTCTCCGCGCAGCAGAAGGCCGGCACGGCCGCATGGGACACCGACGTCGCCGTCGTCCACCAGCGCGGTGCCGCAACCATGGTCAAGGAGAACCTGCTGCTGTCGTATCGCAACGACGTGGCCGCAGGCAAGCTCGTCTCGCGCGACACCGCGAAGAACGCGCTCGGCGCGAACGTCGACGGCTACGTGCTGCCGATGTTCCACAGCCAGATCGCCTTCGCTTACAACCCGGATCTCGTCGCGAATCCACCGAAGTCGTTCGCCGAGCTTACCGAATGGGTCAAGAAGAATCCGAAGCAATTCGGCTACAACGGCGTCAAGGGTGGCATGTCGGGTGTCGGATTCGTCATGGGTTGGGTCGGCGCCAACAGCGGGCTTGGCGACAAGCTGGAGAAGGGTCCGTACGACCCGGCGGCCAAGGCCCAGATCGACAAGTCGCTCGCGAGCCTCAAGGACTTCAACCAGTTCGTCGTGATGACGCCGGGCAATGCCGGTACGCTCGACATGCTGAACCGGGGCGAGATCGCCATGGGCCCGGTGTGGGTCGACATGTTCTACACCTGGCAGGCCGAGGGCAAGATGGGTCCGAAGATCAAGCTCGCGCTGCCGCAGCCCGGGCTGCCCGGACAACCGATGTACTACGTGATCCCGGCGAAGGCGGCGAACGCCGCGCTTGCGAAGAAGTTCGTCGACTTCGCCGAAAGCCCGGAGATCCAGGCCGAGGGGATCGTCAAGCAGTTCAACTGGTACCCCGGCATCGACCCGCAGCACGTGCAGGCGAAGCTCGCGCCGGCGGAATGGAACAAGCTCTTCACCGACATCAAGCCGCAGGAACTGGCGCAGTTCGGCCGGCCGTTCCCGCTGTCCGAGTACTTCACGGACATCGTCGAGGGATACGAACGGGTTGTGCTCAAGTGAGCCTGTGATCGGGTCGCGTGGACGACGGCCGCGGCTCGGCCGCCGTCCCGTTGCCTTGCTGATGCCGCGCCGCGGCGATGATTGAGGGTCGCGGCGTCGCGATGCCGGAAGCTGCCGCAGTGCTGCGGGAGGGCGCCTTCTCGCGCCACCTACCCGCGCTGCTGCTCGTCATGCCGGCGCTCGTCATCGTCGTCCTGTTCTTCCTGGTTCCGCTCGGGCTGTCGTTCGCGACCGCATTCCGCGGCAAGGACGGTGGCGCCACGCTCGAGCACTTCGAAAAGGCATTCGATCTCTACACGACCGACCTGCTGTTCACGCTCGCGATCACGCTGCTTTCCTCCGCGCTGATCGCGCTGGTCGCGATCGCCATCGCCGGCTATCTGACGCTCGGCGAGAACCCGCGGGCGGTGGCGATCCTGCGCTGGCTCTACCGCTGGCCGCTGTTCATCCCATTCATCGTGACGGCACAGGTGATGCGCACGTTCCTCGCGAAGAACGGCATGCTGAACCACGTGCTGATCGGCTCGGGACTGATCGAGCCGCTTGCCGCGCAGAGCGTGCTGGACTGGCGGGGCATCGTGGTCGCGTTCGTCTGGAAACAGGCGCCATTCGTCACGTTGCTGCTGGCCGGAGCGATGGCGTCGCTGGACCGCCAGTACATCGAGGCAGCGCGCAATCTCGGCGCGCCACGCTGGCGGGTGCTGGGTGGCATCGTGCTGCCGCAGGTAAGCGGCACGCTGCTGGTCGGGGTCGTGCTTTCGTTCGTTACGATGCTGTCGGTGCTGTCGGTGCCGCTGATGATCAATCCGAATTCGCCGACCATGATCACCGTGGACATCGCCTACCGCATCAATACGCACGCGGACTATGCGGTCGCCAATGCGCTCTGCCTGATGTCGCTGGTTCTCGCCGCGGGCGGCGCGTGGTTCTACCTGCGCCATGCGGTTTCGCGCGCGGAGCAGGTCTGATGGCCACGGTCGCGGCGCCGCGCTTGTTGCGCCCGGCGCTCGGGCTCTCGCAGGTTGTGCTGCGCGCCACGGCGCTCGCGCTGCTCGCGTTCCTGATCTTCGGTCCGCTTGCGAATCTGGTGCTCTGGGCGTTCGCCGAACGTTGGTACTTTCCGCACAAGCTGCCGTCGGAGTTCGGCTTCACGTTCTGGCAGCGCGTATTCAACCCCCGCGGCAACGCGCTCGCGTCGCTTGCGACCAGTGTCTGGATCGCGGTGCTCACCGTGGTCGTGAGCCTGGCCGTGGCGGTGCCGGCAGGCTACGCGCTCGCGCGGCTGCGACTGCCGTGGCGCGGTGCGATCCTGCTGTTGTTCCTGCTGCCGCAGGCGGTTCCGAATCTTCCCATCTACGTGAACATCGCGCGGATCTTCTACGAGATAGGACTCAACGGCACGGTGACCGGTGTCGTGCTGGTGCACGCCGCGCACGGACTCGTTCTCGCCGTCTGGATCGCATCCGCCGCGTTTGCTGCCGTCGATGCATCGCTCGAGGAGTCGGCACGCAATCTCGGCGCCGGTCCATGGGCCTGCTTTCGCACGATCACGCTGCCGCTCGCCGCGCCGGGGCTGATGGCAAGTGCGATCTTCGTCTTCCTCGAATCGCTCGACGAGTTCACCGGCACGTACTTCGTCGGCGTGCCTGACGTGACGACGCTGCCGCTTCTGATGTTCAACGCGAGCATGGGCGGCAATTATCAGATCGCGTCGATCACCGCGCTGCTGCTGCTCGTGCCGTCGATCGCGTTCATGCTGGTGGTCGAGCGCTTCCTCAAGGCCGATGTGCTGGCGATGGTCGGCCGGTAGCCGCCGTCCGGGCCTGCGGGCTCGCACTGCGTGAGCCGCAGTCACGTATCGGTAAAGCGCGTGTAGAACTCCGGCAGGGCCGGCAGCAGCGCATCGCCGTCCAGCGCGAGCGAATCCTCGAGATAGGCCTCGGCAAGCGGCTGCGCGAGCCGGTAGAAGTCGCGGCAAAGCGCATGGGCGGTGCCTCCCGGCCAGTCTTGCGGCAGCAGCGCGAGCGGGAGCCGGGGATCGCGAAGCCTTGCACGGCGGTATTCGTGCACGAGCAGCGTGCGCACGACGAACGCCTGCTCCGGATCGCCGGCGTCGCGGCGGAATGCGTCCACCACGCCAGCGAAGCGGGCGAGGAATCGGCGGTATTCGCCCGCCAGCGTGCCAAGGTCGTAGGCTTCGCTGACGCGGTCGGCCAGCGTGCCCGCCGGCGCCGCGAAGAGGTCCCGTGCCGCGAACATCGTAAGCCCAGCGCGGGCGGCATGGGCCGCCGCCACCTGCGCGATGTCGCCGCGGCCACGCGCCGGTCGCGCATGCACACCAGGCGCGAGTACGCCAAAGCCCTCCCAGGCGAGTTCCTCGCGCAACGAGCGCCTTCCCGCGGGTCCAAGGGCCTCGGGCAGCAGCACGACTTCCCACGTCCCGTCCCAGGATTGCGACGGCGACGTGTAGACCCGGCGATAGGCCAGCGCGAAACGATGGGCGCCCGCGGCCGTCAGGCGATACCGGCTGCGGCGTCCGGCGGCCGCTGCCGCGAGCCAGCCGTCCCGCGCGAGACGAAAGACGCTGGTGCGCACCAGCCGTTCGTTGCAGCCGAACGGGGCGAGCAGGCGGATCAGTGTCGACAGCCAGACCTCGCCGCCATGGGGGGCGAGCGAGTCGCCCCAGACCGTGACGATCAGCGAGCGTGCCCTCGGCGGATCGGTCGCGAGCATGCGACGTATCCAGCGACCGACCGCAGGGTCGGGTTTTCCCGGGGCCGACGTGGGCATGGTAGAGGGCGTGGGCGGCGTCGTGGAGAAAATGATACAGGCTTTACACTGCTTTGCAAGAAACTGTATCGTTTTGGCGGGAAACCAAGGGTGTACGCTGCACGAGGGCGTTTGCACGACGAAGGAGGCGGGCGATGTACGCACAGATGGTCGATACCGGCGTTGCCAAGGTGCAGGCGACGGGCGAGATGACGCCCGAAGAGCGGGCGTTCCAGGCGCGCATCGACGCCGACGTTCGCATCGAGCCCAAGGACTGGATGCCCGATGCGTATCGCCGGACGCTGATCCGCCAGATCCAGCAGCACGCGCATTCGGAAATCGTCGGCATGCTGCCGGAGGGCAACTGGGTGACGCGCGCGCCCTCGCTCAAGCGCAAGGCGATCCTCATGGCCAAGATCCAGGACGAAGGTGGCCATGGCCTCTACCTGTATTCGGCCGCCGAGACGCTCGGCGTGTCTCGCGACCGGATGATCGAGGACCTGCACGCCGGCAAGTCCAAGTACTCGTCGATCTTCAACTACCCGACGCTCAACTGGGCGGACATCGGCGCGATCGGCTGGCTCGTGGATGGCGCGGCGATCATGAACCAGATCCCGCTGTGCCGCTGCAGCTACGGTCCGTACTCCCGCGCGATGATCCGCATCTGCAAGGAGGAGTCGTTCCATCAGCGGCAAGGCTACGACATCATGATTGCGATGTGCCGCGGCACGCCGGAGCAGAAGGCGATGGCGCAGGACGCGCTGAATCGCTGGTGGTGGCCCTCGCTCATGATGTTCGGCCCATCGGACTCGGAGAGCGTGCACAGCGCGCAGTCGATGCAGTGGAAGATCAAGTTGCTGTCGAACGACGAGCTGCGGCAGCGCTTTGTCGATCAGACGGTGCCGCAGGCGGACTACCTTGGCATCGAGGTTCCCGACTCCGAGCTCGAATGGGATGCCGAGCGCGGTCACTACGATTTCGGCGCAATCGACTGGGACGAGTTCTATCGCGTCGTGAAGGGCAACGGGCCATGCAATCGCGACCGCCTCCGGACGCGCGTCAAGGCGTGGGAGGACGGCGAGTGGGTGCGGGAGGCGGCGGTGGTCCATGCGGAAAAGATGGCGGCGCGCCGCGCGAAGCAGGCCGCATGAGCCGGAGGACGGAATGAGCAAGGAATGGCCGTTGTGGGAAGTCTTCGTCCGCTCGCAGCACGGGCTCGCGCACAAGCATTTCGGCAGCCTGCATGCGCCCGACGCGGAAATGGCGATCAAGAACGCGCGCGACGTCTACACGCGGCGCAACGAGGGCGTGTCGATCTGGGTCGTGCGCTCGGCGGACGTCGTCGCCTCCGCGCCTGGCGACAAGGAGCCGCTGTTCGAGCCCGCGAACAGCAAGGTGTATCGACATCCGACTTTCTTCCCGATGCCCGACGAGGTGAAGCACATCTAGCGAGCCTCTGAAGGAGCGCAGGGGCTGCCCGGGCCGAAGGCATCACGGGCGCGATGACCTTATTGCGCGCTGGCGGCGGATTGCCCGGATCAACGCTTACACACGCAGGACCTCACCGACTTGGATACCCAACTGTTCGAATACCTGCTGCGCCTTGCCGACAGCGACCTCGTGCTTGCCCAGCGACTTTCCGAGTGGGTGGGCAAGGGGCCTGTGATCGAGGAGGACATCGCGCTCACGAACGTGGGCCTCGACCTGCTCGGGCAGGCGCGGCTCTGGTATGCCTACGCCGGCGAGGTGGAGGCGCGGATCAACGGCGAGGGCCGCGACGAGGACCGGCTCGCGTTCCGCCGCGACGCGAACGAATTCCGCAACCTGCTCCTCACCGAGCAGCCGAACGGGAGCTACGCCGACACGATGGCCCGCCAGTTCTATTTCGACCAGGCGCACGTGTTGCTGTTGCAGGGTCTTGCCGGTTCGACCGATTCGCGCGTCGCGGAAATCGCGGCCAAGGCGCTCAAGGAGGCGACCTACCACACCGAACGCTCTACCGACTGGGTGATCCGGCTTGGCGACGGCACCGAGGTGTCGCACCACCGAATGCAGGCCGCTCTCGACGACCTTTGGACCTACACGGGCGAGATGTTCGCGCCCGATGCGGTCGAGTTGGCGCTGGCCGAGGCGGGCGTTGCGGTCGACTCGCGCACGCTGAAGTCTGCGTGGGACGCGGCGATCGACGCCGTGCTGGCCGAGGCCACGCTGACGCGGCCGACGGCCGAGTACATGCAGGGTACGCGAACGCCTGGCAGTCGTTCCGGTGTGCACACCGAGCATCTGGGTTATCTGCTGGCGGAAATGCAGTTCCTGCAGCGGGCCTATCCGGATGCGCGCTGGTGAGCCGATGACGACCGCCGAACAGAACGCGATCGAAGCCACCGCCAACGCCGCTGCGCGCATGGCGGCCGAACTCGGCGCCCGCCCGCCGATCGAACACGCTCTGGTCCGCGCTGGCGGCGGTCCCGGACCCGGAGATCCCGGTCGTTTCCGTTGTCGAGCTGGGCATCGTGCGCGACCTTTCCTGGGTCGGCGACGTGCTGGTCGTTGCGGTGACCCCCACCTACTCCGGCTGTCCGGCGACCGACCTCATCGCGACCGGCATCCGCGAAGCGCTGGAAAGCCGCGGTGTGCAGTCCTTGCGCATCGAGACGCGGCTGTCGCCGCCGTGGAGCACCGATTGGATCGCACCGGAAGCGAAGGTCCGTCTGCGCGAATTCGGGATCGCGCCGCCAGGGGCCGTCCGCGCGCAGACCGTGGACGTGCGCGGCCTGGGCGTGCGGCGCCGCCCGGCAGACCGTGGTGCCGTGTCCGCGGTGCGGTTCGACGCAGACGACGCTGCTCGCGCAGTTCGGCTCGACCGCGTGCAAGGCGCTGTACCGCTGCGAGTCGTGCCGCGAGCCTTTCGACTATTTCAAGCCGTTCTAGGGCCTGTTCACACTATGTCCGCAAGTGCGAACGGGTGGCCTGGGGCGCCAATCAAGGCGCTTGACGAAGGCAAGACCGGGTGTCTTGGCGAGGAAAGCAACGATGAGTGGCGCCCCAGGACGCCCGTTCCCTTGTATGTTGAGGCCGGATCAGCGCGGTAGAGTTCGGTTGCCCTCCTGGCGATCAGACCGGACCGTGCAGCCTGGCCTTCCCTTGGGTTTTGGAGCCCGTCCCGAAGTGAATGGCGCACGGGAGCCGCGCTGGTCTTCTCCAAGTCCGAACGGTTACAGGCGCTGTCCTCTGGGCAAGCGCGCATTGGCAAGGAAGGAATCGGAAGACCATGTCTGAAGAGTCGGTGTTGATCGGTATCGATGTGGCGAAAGCGCACATCGACGTGGCGGCGATAGGTGGTCAACTGTCGGTGGTCCGTCTGGGCAACGATACGGAAGGTCACTCGTTGCTGATTGCGGCGTTGCAGCCGCTGCCGGTGACCTTGGTGGTGATGGAAGCCACCGGCGGCTACGAGGTGCCGCTGGTTTGTGCTCTGCAGGCCGCTGGCTTGGCGGTCTGTGTGGTCAATCCCAGGCAGGCCCGCGATTTTGCCAAGTCCATGGGGGGATCGGCCAAGACCGATCGGATCGACGCGCGCATGCTCGCCGAGTTGGCGAGCGTGTTGGCTCGACGGCGAGATCTTGCTCGTTTTATAAGCCCGCTGATGACGGCGCAGCAACAGGATTTGGCTGCGCTGGTGGCACGGCGACGGCAATTGATTGCGATGCTCGGTGCGGAGCGTCAACGCTTGGCCATGGCCCGCGCCGCGGTGCGCCCAAGTATCGAAGCCATCATCACGGCGATCCAGCAGCAACTCGACCAAGTCGAAGCCGAGATGCAAGGCCATGTACAGCGGCATTACGGTGAGCTCGATCGACGGCTGCGGTCGGCGAGCGGCATCGGTCGCGTTTCCAGCGCCACGCTGCTGGGCGAATTGCCCGAGCTCGGCCGCCTGAATCGGCGACAAATTGCTGCGCTGGTGGGTGTTGCACCGTTTGCGCGCGATTCCGGCACCACCCACGGCCGCCGGCGGATCGAGGGCGGGCGCTTTGACCTGCGCGCCACGCTGTACATGGCGACGGTCGCGGCAACGCGCTGCAACCCCACAATTCGCGCGTTCTATCAACGTCTTGTCGCCGCCGGCAAACTGAAAAAAGTCGCCTTGATCGCCGCTATGCGCAAGCTGGTGACCATTCTCAATGCAATGGTTCGCGATGCCAGCGCTTATCAAGATCGGCATGTTAAGACTTGACATTCAACACGGTTACTTCGGGTTGCCGCCGAAAGGGCCAAGGACTTCGTTGCAAAGCCTCGCCGGGCAGCCGGCCCGACTTCGTTTTGCGCCTTGCCCTTGGCCCTTTTGGCCTTGCAACGCACTTGTGGACATAGTGTGAACAGGCCCTAGCTGTAACATGAGCAAGTTCCATCGGTTGCCGGTCGCCAAGGTCGAGCGGGAAACGCGCGATGCGGTCGCGATCACGTTCGCGGTACCGGACGCGCTGCGCGATCAGTTCCGGTTCCAGCAGGGACAGCACCTGACGCTGCGCGCCGACATCCGCGGGCAGGACGTGCGCCGCTCGTATTCCATCTGCTCGGCGGTGCAGGACGGCGTGCTGCGCATCGCGGTCAAGCGCTGCCTCGGCGGCGTGTTCTCCAACTGGGCGAACGAACAGCTGAAATCCGGCGATGCGCTCGATGTCATGCCGCCGATGGGACACTTCAATGTCCCGCTCGATCCGGCGGCGACCCGCCATTACGTGGCATTTGCCGCGGGCAGTGGAATCACGCCGGTTCTGTCTCTCGTCAAGACGACCCTTGCCACCGAACCGGACGCCCAGTTCACGCTCTTCTACGGGAACAGGGCATCGGGCAGCGTGATGTTCCGCGAGGAACTCGCGGCATTGAAGGACCTTCACCTGACGCGCTTCAACCTCGTGCACGTGCTTTCGCGCGAGGCGCAGGATATCGAGTTTCTGCACGGCCGCATCGATCGCGAGCGTGCCCTGGCGCTGCTCGACCACTGGGCGCCGCTGTCCGATGTCGACGTGGTCTTCGTCTGCGGCCCGAACGGGATGATGCAGGCCGTCGGGGACGCGCTGCGCCTGCGGGGATACCCGGAGTCGCAGATCCGGATCGAGCGCTTTGCCGCGTCGATCCCGCAGCACACGCACGTCGCGGCACCCGTGGCGCCCGACCAGGCGCAGTGCGAGGTGACGGTGATCATCGACGGGACGCGCAAGACCTTCGTGCTCGACCGGACGCGGGACAACATCCTGGATGCCGGTCTCGGCAATGGAATCGAGCTGCCGTATTCCTGCAAAGGCGGCGTGTGCTCGACCTGCCGGTGCAAGCTGGTCGAGGGTGAAGTGGACATGGACGTCAACTTCGCGCTCGAGGATTACGAAGTCGCGCGAGGGTTCATCCTGTCGTGCCAGAGCTATCCCGTCACGCCGAAGGTCGTCGTCGATTTCGACCAGACCGGCTCTGGTGAGGATGCAAACCGCTGCGTCCCCGTCGGCCTCGTCGCGCGCCGCTGCCGGCATGGCCGTCATCGCGGTGCGAACATGTCGCGCCAACGCATCGGTCGTGCCGTGATGCGCCAGCGCATGCCGTGCTAGAGTTTTCGACCAAGACGCTGGAGGAACCTGTCGTGCCGCACCCCCTGTTCGAGAAGCACCGGTCGACACTGGACCGCGCGCTGCAGGCGATCGCCGAGCGCGGCTACTGGAGCCCGTACCCGGAATCGGCGAGTCCCAGGAACTATGGGGAAGGCGCCGCGGAAGCGGGCAAGGCAGCGTTCGAATCCCTTCGCGGCAAGCCGTTTCCTCTCGATCAGGCGGCGACGACAGGACAGATCGGATCCGAGCGCTCGCCCTACGGTTTCGAACTCGGTATCACCTACCCGAAGGCCGACGTCGACGCGCTCTTCGTGGCGATCGACAGCGCGCAGTGCCGGATGGCGCAGGGCAGGGCCGGAAGCGTGGGTCGGCACGTGCGTCGAGATTCTCGATCGTCTGAACAGGCAGAGCTTCCTGATCGCCAACGCCGTGATGCACACGACCGGACAGGCGTTCATGATGGCATTCCAGGCGGGCGGGCCCGCATGCGCAGGATCGCGGCCTGGAGGCGGTCGCGTATGCCTGGGACGAGATGCGCGCGTGCCGCGACGGCGAACTGGGAGAAACCGCAGGGCAAGAGCGAGCCGCTGCGGACTGGACAAGAGTTTCCGCATCGTGCCGCGCGGCGTCTCGCTTGTGATCGGCTGCGTCGACGTTTCCCGACCTGGAACGGGTATCCCGCGCTCTTCGCGAGTCTCGCGACCGGCAACAGCGGTGATCGTGAAGCCGCATCCGGGCGCGATCCTGCCGCTCGCGATCACGGTCAAGATCGCGCGGCGAGGTGCTGCAGAAGCAGGCTTCGATCCGAATGTGTGACGCTGGTCGCCGCACGAGCCGGGGCACCGATCACGCAGGAGCTTGCGCTGCGTCCGGAGGTGAGGATCATCGACTTCACCGGCAGCTCGCATACGGCCGTTGGCTCGAGGAGCATGCGCGGCAGGCGCAGGTGTACACCGAGAAAGCGGGCGTGAACCAGGTCGTCATAGACGGGACGTCCGACTTCAAGGGCCTCGTGCGCAACGTCGCGTTTTCGCTGTCCCTCTACACCGGGCAGATGTGCACCGCGCCGCAGAACCTGTACGTCCCGACGGGCGGCATCGATAGCGCCGACGGGCACCTGTCATTCGAACAGGTGGCGCAGGCGCTTGCCGATGGCGTGCAGAAGCTGCTCGCGGATCCGGCACGCGCAGTCGAGGTGCTGGGCGCGGTGCAAGACCCCGGCACCGTCAAGCGCATCGAGGAGGCCCGCGGACTCGGTCCCGTGCTGCTCGATTCGCAGGCGATCCCCCACCCGCAGTTTCCCGCCGCGACGATTCGATCGCCGCTGATCGTCCGTCTTTCCGCAAGCGACCGCGACAAGTACCTGGGCGAGTGGTTCGGTCCGATCGCGTTCGTCATCGCGACCAGGGACACGAGCGAGAGTCTCGCCATCGCGCGCGAGGCCGCAGCCCGGCATGGTGCGCTTACGCTCTCCGTCTACGCAACCCGGCAGGACGTGATCGATCGCGCGATCGAAGTCGCCGAGGACGCCGGCGTCGCGCTTTCGATCAACCTGACCGGTGGCGTGTTCGTCAACCAGTCGGCGGCGTTCTCCGATTTCCACGGAACCGGAGCGAATCCGGCCGCCAACGCGGCGCTATCGGATGCGGCGTTCGTGGCGAACCGTTTCCGGGTCGTGCAGCATCGGATGCACGTGTAGCGGGCCCGGCGAGCCATGGGCTACGAATCGATCCTGTTCACCACGGCCGAGGGTGTCGCCCGGCTGACGCTCAACCGGCCAGACCGCTTGAACAGCTTCAACGATGCGATGCACGCCGAAATTCGCGACGCGCTCGGGCGGATCGAGTCGGACGTGTCGGTCCGCGTGCTGCTGCTGAGCGGCGCGGGGCGCGGCTTTTGCGCCGGACAGGACCTTTCCGATCGCGCAGTCGCACCGGGTGGCGCGCCCGTCGATCTCGGTGCGTCGGTCGAGCGCAACTACAAGCCGCTGGTGCTGAAGCTGCGCAGCCTGCCGATGCCTGTCGTGTGCGCCGTCAACGGCGTCGCTGCCGGTGCCGGCGCGAATCTGGCGCTCGCGTGCGACGTCGTGATCGCCGCGCGATCGGCGAGCTTTATCGAAGTCTTCTGCAGGATCGGCTTGATTCCGGACACCGGCGGCACGTACTTCCTGCCTCGCTTGGTCGGCACCGCGCGTGCGATGGGACTTGCGATGCTGGGCGACAAGCTGTCGGCGGAGCAGGCCGCGGCATGGGGACTGATCTGGCAGTGCGTGGACGACGCCGAGCTTGTGCCAGCGGTGGACAGGCTGCTCGCGCATTTCGCCGCAGCACCGACCCGCGGACTTGCCGGGACGAAGCGGGCGTTGTACGCGAGCCCGGCCAACACGCTCGAAGCGCAGCTCGACCTCGAGCGCGATCTGATGCGCGAGCTCGGCTTCAGCGACGACTACCGCGAAGGGGTCGCCGCCTTCATCGCGAAGCGCCCACCGAGGTTCACCGGTAGGTAGGGGGCGAGGCCATGAGCACGCCGCTGCCCCCCGAAAGCTCTGTCGCCGTCATTGGTGCCGGCGCGATGGGGGCCGGCATCGCGCAGGTCGCGGCGGTCGCGGGACATCGCGTGCTGATGTTCGACGCGCGGATGAACGCGGTCGACCAGGCGAAGCAGTCGATCGCAGGCGCGCTCGATACGCTGGCCGGCAAGGGCCGGATCACGGGCGACGCCGCGCGCGCGGCGATATCGCGCATCGAGCCCATCCATGCAGTGGGCGACTGCGGAAACGCGAAGCTCGTCGTCGAGGCGATTGTCGAGGACCTGGTGACGAAGCGCGAACTGCTGCGGCAGCTCGAAGTCGTCGTGTCGCCGCAGACGATCCTCGCGAGCAACACGTCGTCGCTCTCGATCACCGCGCTTGCCGCCGGCCTCGCCCATCCCGACCGCGTGGTGGGCATGCACTTCTTCAATCCGGCGCCGGTCATGCCGCTGGTCGAGGTGGTGAGCGGGCTGGCGACGGCGCCAGCGGTGGCGGAAACCATTCACGCGACCGCGGCCGCGTGGGGCAAGTCTCCCGTGCATGCGAAGTCCACGCCGGGGTTCATCGTCAATCGCTGCGCGCGCCCGTACTACGCCGAGGCGCTGCGACTGCTCGCCGAGCGCGCCGCGGACGTCGCCACGGTCGACGCCGTCATGCGCGAGGCGGGCGGTTTCCGGATGGGACCGTTCGAGTTGATGGACCTGATCGGCCACGACGTGAATTTCGCGGTGACCGAGAGCGTGTGGCAGGCATATTTCCACGATCCGCGCTTCACGCCGTCGGTTCAGCAGCGCGAGCTGGTTGCAGCCGGCTTTCTCGGCCGCAAGAGCGGACGCGGCTTCTATGACTACGCCCCCGGCGCGCAACGGCCCGAGCCCGCGACCGAATCCGCCCGCATCCGCCCCGACCGGATCGTCGCGTATGGTGACCTTGGTCCGGCCGAGGGGCTCGTCGTGCGGCTCGCCGCTTGCGGTCTGGTCATGGAACCGCTGGACCCGCATCCGCAATTTCCCTCGGGCGCGCTCGCGATCGGCGGCGCGCGGCTCGCGCTCTGCGACGGGCGCAGCGCCACCATCCGTGCAGTGGAGACCGGAGTCCGCGACCTCGTCGTGTTCGACCTCGCACTGGACTTCGGCAGCTGCAAGCGCCTCGCGGTCGCGCGCGCCGATACCTGCGGCGAGGCTGCGTATTCGGGTGCGGTCGGATTGCTGCAGGCGGCCGGGATCGCCGTGTCGCCCTTCGACGATGTGGCCGGGCTTCCCGTGATGCGCACGGTGGCGATGCTGGCCAACGAGGCCGCAGACGCCGGGGCGCAGGGTGTGGCGAGTGCGCGCGACATCGACATCGCAATGCAGAAGGGGGTCAACTATCCGTGCGGCCCGCTCGCCTGGGCCGACGATGTCGGTGGCGCGCACATACTCGAGACTCTGGTGAATCTTGCCCGCCACTATGGCGAGGACCGCTACCGGGTCTCGCCGTTGATCACACGCCGGGTCGCCACGGGCGGCCGGCTCGCCGAGTAGGCCGACATGGGAGAGCATCATCCGGCACTTTCGCCCGCCGAAGCCCAGGCGCTTGCCGAACGGGTCGCGACCGCGATGTACTCGCGCGACACCGCATCCAAGACGCTCGGCATCGGGATCGAACAGATCGCGCCGGGGCTTGCCGCGCTGACGATGGCGGTGCGGCCCGACATGCTCAACGGGCATGCGATCTGCCACGGCGGTTTCATCTTCACGCTGGCCGACAGCGCGTTCGCCTATGCGTGCAACAGCTACAACCTGAACACGGTCGCATCCGGCTGCAACATCGACTTCATGGCGCCGGCGCGCGAGGGAGACGTGCTGACGGCGCACGCGCACGAGCGCAGCGTCAGCGGCCGTACTGGCGTCTACGACATCGAGGTGACGAACCAGCGCGGCGAAAGGATCGCGCTGTTCCGCGGCAAGAGCTACCGGATCAAGGGACACGTCGTCGAATAGTCGACCCGGCTGCGAGCAGCGCCGTTGGGGAATGCGCAGCGGTCGTCCGCCCCGCGGCCAATCCTTCGATTGGCACATCCAGGAGGAGCAATGCCCGTCAAGCAACCGCAGCCCGGCGATCTCGAGCCAATCGAGCGCGCGAGTCGCGACGAGCTCGCCGCGCTGCAGCTCGCGCGTCTCAAATGGACGCTCGAGCACGCGTACGCCAACGTGCCGCACTACCGGAAAAAGCTCGATCAGGCGGGCGTGCGTCCGGAAGACCTGAAGACGCTCGCCGACCTCGCGAGGTTCCCGTTCACGACCAAGGCGGACCTGCGCGACAATTACCCTTTCGGGATGTTCGCGGTGCCGCGCGCGCAGGTGGTGCGCATCCACGCGTCGTCCGGCACGACCGGCAAACCGACGGTCGTTGGCTACACGGCGAAGGACATCGACACATGGGCCACGGTGATGGCGCGTTCGATCCGCGCGGCTGGCGGGCGGCCCGGCGACATCATCCACGTCGCCTACGGCTATGGGCTGTTCACCGGCGGGCTCGGCGCACACTACGGCGCGGAAAGGCTCGGTGCGACGGTCATCCCGATGTCGGGTGGCATGACCGAGCGGCAGGTGCAGCTCATCGCCGATTTCAAGCCAAACATCATCATGGTGACGCCGTCGTACATGCTCGCGATCGCAGAGGAAATGGAGCGGCAGGGCGTCGACCCGCGCAATTCGTCACTCGAGATCGGCATTTTCGGCGCCGAGCCGTGGACGCCGGCGATGCGCGGGGCGATCGAGGCCAAGCTCGACATGGACGCGATCGACATCTACGGGCTCTCGGAGATCATCGGCCCCGGCGTGGCGCAGGAGTGCATCGAAACGAAGGATGGCCTCACCGTTTGGGAGGACCACTTCTATCCGGAGATCGTCGATCCGCAGACTGGCGAGGTGTTGCCCGACGGCGTCAAGGGCGAGCTCGTGTTCACGTCGCTCACCAAGGAGGCGCTGCCAATGATCCGCTATCGCACGCGCGACCTGACGCGCTTGTTGCCGCCGACCGCACGCACGATGCGCCGGATCGAGAAGATCACGGGTCGAAACGACGACATGCTGATCATCCGCGGCGTGAACGTCTTTCCCACGCAGATCGAGGAGCTGATCGTCAAGGAGCCGATGCTCGCTCCGCATTACCAGATCGAGGTGACCCGGCCGCGCAATCTCGACGAGATCGCGGTGCTGGTCGAGCGCACGCCGCAATCGGGCCATCAGGACGGGCAGGCGGCGGGCGAGCGGCTCGAGAAGCTCATCAAGTCGTTGATCGGCGTCAGCGCGGACGTGAGGGTCGTCGCGCCGGGCGGTATCGAGCGCTCGGTCGGCAAGGCGAAGCGTGTCGTCGACAAGAGGCCGAAGGGATAGTCGGCGGTCGAGGCCTCTGCAACGACCGCCAGAGATACAGAGATAGACTGTTCGATCGAGGGGCTGCACGCGCGCTGGCGCTCGCATACGCCGGGCGCAACGACGATTCAGTCGTCGGTGAAGCGAGGCGGCCGCCGCGCGATGGCCGCTTCGGTGGCTTCCTGCAGATCCTTCGACAGCAACATCGCGGCGTTCCACGTCGCCACGTGACGAAGCCCGTCGGCCACGGTGTGATCGCGGGCGTAGACGAGCATTTCCTTGGTGCCGCGCACCGCGAGCGGCGATTTCGCGGCGATGGTCGCAGCGAGTTCGCCGACGCCGGCAAGAAGTGCCTGCGGTCCGTCGAAGACACGATTGACGAGGCCGATCGACTTAGCCTCCGCCGCATCGAACACGCGGCCCGTGTAGGCGAGCTCCGCCACGATCCCTGGCGCGACGAGCTTGGGCATCCGCTGCAGCGTCCCGACGTCCGCGGTCATGCCCATGTCGATTTCCCGGATCGCGAAGCGCGCATCGCTTGCGGCGAAGCGCATGTCGCAGGCACAGATCAGGTCGACGCCACCGCCGATGCAGCTGCCGTGGATTGCGGCGATCACGGGCTTGCGGCAGCGCTCGATCGCCGTGAGCGTGTCCTGCAGGTCGAGGATCAGCCGGCGCAGCTTCTCGCGAGTGCGGCCTTCGCAGTCCGCGCGAATCGCGTCACGCACACCGACGAGCAGCGCAAGGTCGATGCCCGAGGTGAAGTGCTTGCCTTCGCCGCTTATCACCGCGACACGCGCTTCGGGCGTCGCGTCGATCCACTCGAACGCTCGCCGGAGCTCGTGCCAGAGCGGCAGGTTCATCGCGTTCGCCTTGTCCGGGCGATTCAGCCGCACGCGGGCAATGCCGGCTTCCAGCGAAACGGCCAGGGCATCGAATTCCACATTCGCTCCTTTCAAGCCTTTGCCGCGGGGCGACGGCGCATACGCGGGTCATCCGATCATCCGTTGCAGACGGTCCCGGGCGCGCGGAACACCTGCCTGGTGATCGGTTTGGCCTGTGAGATGCCGTTGACCGTGTAAGAGAACGTACCCGTGTTGCCATCGCGGAATGTCAGGGTCCCGATGCCGACCGCTGTTGACTGCACGGCGTTCGGATTGAACGGCACCGAGCTGAACGCCGGGCCTGTGGTGCGATAGAGCGTTCCCGAGTACGCGAACGGGGTTACCGCGTACGCCGTCATCACGAGCCACATCGGCGTGCCGTCCGTATCGTAGGTGAACCACGTCGCGAAGATCACGTTGCCCTGGTGCGTGAGGTTGATTCCCCAGCCGGACTCCGAGTTCGCGGGCGCGTTCCACCAGAGGTCCTGGTAGTTGGTCGCGCGCGCCGGGTCGGATTCCGCGCCCCACGTGCACGTCGGCAGCGGCCCGAACACCTGCCGGGTGATCGCCCTGGTCTGCGCAACACCGTCGAGCGTGTAGCTGAATGTCGCATTGTTGGCGTCGGCGAGCGTGATCGTCGCCGTCCCGGCCGCCGACGTGGTCACGAGCGAAGACTTGAATGGCACCGAGTTGAATGCCGGCCCCCTCGTCTGGACGAGCGTTCCGGTGTAGACGTTCTCGGCCGTCTTGTTGGCGGTCATCGCGAGCCACCAGCCCTTGCCGGTCCGGTCGTAGGTGAACCACGTCGCGAAGATCACGTCGCCCTGGTGGGCGAAGTTGATTCCCCAGCCGGACTCCGAGTTGGCGGGGGCGTTCCACCACAGCCCCTGCGCATTGAGGGCAGCGGGCGCCGTGCCGCCACTGGCCGCGCGAACCGCCGCGCCGGCATCCAGCATGCCGGCGCCGCATGTCGTGGTCGTGCAGTAGCACTCAAGCTGATCGACCGGCTTGTCGCTCGCGAACGAAGGCGCGGCGCAAACGGGGACCGGCGTGCCGTCGCCGCTGCCACCACCCGTCGCGGGAAATGGTCGTGCCGATGACTGCAGGAAACTCCTCACCTGCTGCGGCGAGAGCGATGCCCGTGCCGACAGCATCGACGCAACGGTTCCCGAAACCAAAGGCGCGGAAAAGCTCGTGCCGAGAGACGCATTGAAGCTGTCCGTGTAGGCGGGACCGGCCGGCGTCGTCGTGCCAGCGTCGGTGGTCGTGAGGATCGGATAGAGGCAGGCCGCGCCTTCACCGGTGTTCACGCAGTTGCCGCCGGGCGCGCTGATCGCGACTTCGGGCCCCAGATCCGAGAAACCGACCTTGGTGCCGACGTGACGCAACGCCGCCACGCCAATGACGCCGCCGCAATTGGCAGGCGTCGACACCGCATGGCCCGAGGAATTGCCCGCGGAGGCGACAACGACGACGCCGGCCGCATTCAGTTCGCTCACCGTATCGCGATAGACCGCAGGGCACGCTCCGTCGCCGCCGAGGCTCAGGTTGATCACCCGCGCCGGGCTGGGGTTCGTCGGCACCCCGGGTACGACAAGTCCCGCCGCCCAGCGCATGCCGGCGATGATGTCGGAATCGAAACCCTCGCCGCACTTGCCGAGCGCCCGCACGGGCAGAACGCGAACGTTGCGGCCGACGCTTGCCATGCCGATCCCATTGTTGGTCTGGGCGGCAATCAAGCCCGCGACCTGCGTGCCGTGCCACGAGCTGTTCTGGGCGACGTACCTGCCGGTGCCGGAATCCTGGGTCGTGCAACCGTAGAAAGGGCTCGCGGCATCGTTCACTTCCGCCTCGGTGATCCAGTCGCCAGGATCGGTTGCGTCGGCGTCTCGCGCCGAACCGTCGTTGGACGAATTTGCGTCGCTGATCATGTCGTACCCGGGCAGCAGGTTGCCGCCGCCGGAAACCGGAAGCAGATCGGGATGGTCGTAGCGCACGCCGGTATCGATGACCGCGACGACGACGTTCGGGTTTCCCGTCGTGATCCCCCACGCTGGCTCGACGTCGATCGAAGCCGGCAGCGCGCTGCTTGGTGCGCGCAGGTACCACTGACCGGCCGCCGGTCCGTTTCCCGGTACACCCGCGCCGTAGAGCGGGTCGTTGGGGGCGGTGAATGCGCGTCGCCGCCGGTCCGGTATCGCATACTCGACGTCGCTTTGGTCTGCGAGCCGACGTGCAAGCTCGGCTGACGTCATGCCGGTGGCCAATACCACCTGCGCGCTCTCCGACATAGCTGCGCCAGAGGTGAGCTCGATGCCCAGCGGCTGGCCGAGTGCCCGCGCGCGCATCGCATGCGTTGCCGCGGCGGTGAATGCCTTCTGGCGGAGCAGCGCGGATTCGGCCTTGAGCTTGACGATCACCCTGGCGTTGCCACCCGTGGCGGATGGGGTCTCGACTTGCGCGCGGCTCGGGAGCGGAATGGCCGCAACGAGTGTCGCGCAGAGTGCGAGAAGGCGGAATAATGGGTTCTGCATCAACCAAGGCTCCGATCGGACAGGGTGCAAGTGTAAGGGAATGTGCGGACTCGCTCCGCCGGCCGCGATGTTTCGAGTTGTATCGGCGCACGCCTTTGTGCGCGGGCAAGCCCCGGGTACGGTCTACGACCGCCGGGTGCCATCGCGTTCGCCGAACAACGCGACGATGCGCTCGCGCAGCCAGCGATTGCCCGCGTCCCCTTCGAAACGCCAGTGCCAATGCACGCTGACATCGAACGTCGGCAGGCCCACGCTCGGTCGCAAGACCGCGTACTCGCCCAGTTCGCGGAACTCGGCGGAAAGCCGCTCCGGCATCACCACCGCGAGATCCGTCTCGGCGAGGATGCGGGGCAGCACCATGAAATGCGGAATCGACAGGCGAATGCGCTGCACGAGGTCGAGCTCGCGCAGCGCCCGTGCGATCGCCGAATGCGAGCGCACCAGCACGTAATCCAGCTTGCCGAGGGCTGCGCGATCGATGTGCCGCGTCGTCGCCAGCGGATGGTTGCCGCGAATCACGACCACATAGCGTTCGTGCAGCAGGAATTCCCGGCGCAGGCCTTCGAGCATCGGCAGATAGCCAAGCGCGAGGTCGAGCCGGCCGCTCTCCAGCGACGCGGGAATCTCCTTCTCGTCGACCTGATGCGCCTCGATCCGTACGCCCGGCGCGATCGTGGCGAAATCGCGCATCAAGCGCGGCAGGAAGACCGTTTCGCCGATGTCGCTCATGTGGACGCGGAATGCCCGCGTCGAGCGCTCCGGCTCGTAACGGTTGCCTTCGTGCATCGCGACGTCGAGGATGCGCATTGCGTGGCGCACAGCTTCGGCGAGGCGGTCCGCCTTCGCCGTCGGGCGCATTCCGCCCTGCGCGCGGACGAACAACGGGTCGCCGTATGCGCGGCGCAGGCGGCCGAGCGCGTGACTCACCGTAGGCTGCGTGAGTTCCAGGCGTTCGGCGGCACGGCTCACGCTGCCGGTCGCGTGGATCGCGGCGAAGGTTTGCAGCAGGTTCAAGTCGAGGCTGCCGGGCACGATTGGAGCTCCATGCATTGGATCAATAGTAGATATGATCGCTATGTTATGGACAAATAACAACGACCGGCCTAGATTCGCTGCTGTGCGGTGGCCAGAGCCGCTTGGAGGAGCGCGTGGAGATTTCGTTCAGCCGGGAAGCGCGGATGCTTCGTCGAGGTGCGGGCGAAACCTTTCACGGCGAAGGCATCCTCGCGATCACCAAGGCGCTGCTGCAGTCGGGGGTCGCCTACGTCGGCGGTTATCAGGGCGCGCCCGTTTCGCACCTGCTCGACGTGCTCGTGCAATCGAAGGACTACCTGGCCGAGCTCGGGGTTCACGTCGAGGCCTGTTCCAACGAAGCCTCGGCCGCCGCGATGCTCGGCGCATCGATCCACTATCCGGTGCGCGGCGCCGTGACGTGGAAGTCGATCGTCGGCACCAATGTCGCCGCGGATGCGCTGTCCAATCTCGCATCGCCGGGCGTGACGGGTGGCGCGCTGATCGTCGTCGGCGAGGACTATGGGGAGGGCGCGAGCGTGATCCAGGAACGCTCGCTCGCCTTCGCGCTCAAGTCCTCGCTGGTCCTGCTCGACCCGCGCCCCGAGCTCGCCCGCATGGTGGAGCTTGTGGAGGACGCGTTCGCGCTGTCCGAGGCATCGAGCATGCCGGCGATGCTGCAGCTGCGCATCCGCGCCTGCCACATGCGCGGAACGTTCGCCTGCAAGGACAATGTCGCACCGGCGGTCTCATGCAGGCACCTGCTCGATGCTCCGGCCGCCTTCGACTACGGCAAGCTCGCGCATCCGCCCGTAACGTTCCGGCAGGAGAAGCTGAAAAGCGCCGAACGGATCCCCGCCGCGCGGCACTTCATCCGGGCGCACGGCATGAACGAGACCTTCGCAGGCCGCCGCGACGACATCGGCATCATCGTGCAGGGGGGCCTCTACAACTCGCTGGTGCGCGCGCTGCAGCAGTTCGACTTCGCGAATGTGTGTGGCGACACCGTGCTGCCGATCCTCGCGCTCAACGTGATCTGCCCGCTGGTGCCCGAGGAGATCGAGGGATTCTGCGCTGGCAAGCGCGCGGTGCTGCTGGTGGAGGAGGGCCAGCCGGCATTCCTGGAGCAGGAGATCGCAGCCACATTGCGCCGAGGAAAGGGCTCCGCGACGGCGCTGCACGGCAAGGACTTCGTGCCGATGGCCGGAGAGTGCGCGGTGGAGGTTCTGGCGAGGGCCATCGCGGGCTTTGTCGCCAGGTACGCGCCAGAACTTTCGCTGACGGAAGGCGACGCCTGGCTTGCGGCAATCGAGGCGCGGCGCGGGGCGGTGGCGAAGACGCTCGAGGCCCCGCTGCCCGGCCGACCGCCGCAGTTCTGCATTGGCTGCCCGGAACGGCCCGTGTTTGCGGCGCTGAAGCTCGCGCAGCAGACGATAGGTCCGGTGCATATCGCAGCGGATATCGGATGCCACTCGTTCGCGACGTTCGAGCCCTTTTCGATGGGGCACTCGATCCTGGGATATGGCATGAGCCTCGCAAGCCGCGCCGGCGTGTCGCCGATGCTGAAACGGCGCACGCTGGCAATCATGGGCGATGGGGGCTTCTGGCATAACGGCCTGCTGACCGGCGTGCAATCGGCGCTCTTCAACGGCGACGACGCCGTGCTGCTTATCCTGAAGAACGGCTACACGTCGGCGACGGGCACGCAGGAGATCATCTCGACACCGACCCACGACGCCAGGGCGGAGGCTCAGGACAAGTCGGCGAGCCTCGTCGCGGGTAACGATGTGATCGAGCGCACGCTGCAGGGCATCGGCGTCAAGTGGCTGCGACGCGTCGACAGCTATGCGGTGGACGAGATGCGCGAGACGCTGGAGGAAGCGTTCAGCACCGACTTGCCTGGACTCAAGGTGATCGTCGCCGAAGGCGAGTGCCAGCTCGAGCGGCAGCGGCGCGTCAGGCCGTGGCGCGCGGGCCTACTCGCGGCCGGCAAGCGCGTCGTGCGAATCAAGTACGGCGTGGATGAGGACACATGCTCGGGCGACCATTCGTGCATCCGGCTGTCCGGCTGTCCCACGCTGTCGGTCAAGCCGAGCACCGATCCGCTGCGCCTCGATCCGGTGGCCACCGTGCAGGACGGCTGCGTGGGTTGCGGGCTGTGCGGCTCCAACGCGCATGCGGCGTCGCTTTGCCCATCGTTCTATCGTGGCGAAGTGATCGAGAACCCGAACTGGCGCGACCGACTTGCCGCCGGCGTGCGAGGCGCGTTCATCCGGCTGCTGCAATGAGCGTGAGCGAACGCCCGATCGCGATCCTCGTGGCCGCGCTGGGTGGGCAGGGCGGCGGCGTCCTTGCCGAATGGTTGGTCGAGGCCGCAACCGGCGCGGGCTTCATCGCGCAGAGCACGTCCATCCCCGGTGTTGCGCAGCGAACGGGTGCGACCACGTACTACATCGAGATATATCCCGAGCCGGCCGCGGCGCTGCGCGGCCGCTTGCCGGTGCTCTCGCTGCTGCCGGCGCCGGGCTGCATCGATCTCTTCGTCGCCTCCGAGCTGCTCGAAGCCGGCCGTGCGGCGGCAAGCGGCATGGTAAGCCCGGACCGCACTGCCGTCATCGCGTCCACCAGTCGCACGCTGACCACGGTGGAGAAGATGGCGCTGGGCGACGGCAGGTACGCGTCGGACCGGCTGCTCGACGCACTGTGGGACCAGGCCAGGCGGCTGGTAACGTTCGACATGGACGAGGCGGCGCGACAAGCGGGTACCGCGGTGAGCGCGGTGATGTTCGGCGCGATTGCGGGGAGCGGCGTACTGCCGTTCGGGCGTGAGTCGTGCGAAGCGGTGATTGGCGAGGCGGGCGTGGGCGTTGAAGCGAGCCTGCGCGGATTCGCGCTCGGCATGGATCTCGCGCTGCTGCAGGCGACAACCGACGTGAGCAGGACGGTCGACGTTTCGAAGTGGCGCGCGGGCCCAGCGGCATCGGTCGCGGCAGCGGAGGCCTTTCCCGAAGGGGCACGCGAGATCGTGGCGCTCGGCCATGCGCGGCTCATCGAGTTCCAGGACGCAGCGTACGCCGATCTTTATCTCGACCGACTGCAGCAGATCAATGCCGCCGAGACGACCGTCGATCCGCGAGGCGGCCACGATGGCGCA
Organism: uncultured beta proteobacterium; assembly: GCA_963750585.1. Lineage (GTDB taxonomy): Bacteria > Pseudomonadota > Gammaproteobacteria > Burkholderiales > Casimicrobiaceae > VBCG01. The sequence goes on along the minus strand of CAVVRH010000003.1, from coordinate 97,472 downwards.
CTGCTGCGCGAAACCGCGCGTTATCTCGCACTCTGGATGGCGTTCGACGACGTCGTGCGCGTGGCCGATCTGAAATCGCGTGCGAGCCGGTTCGCGCGCGTGCGACGCGAGGTGGCGGCAGGCGAGCGTGACGTCGTGAAGATCGTCGACTACTTCAAGCCCGGCGTGCCGGAAATCGCGGGATTGCTGCCCGCGGCGTTCGCACGCCGACTGCTCGCATGGGACCGCCGTCGCCAGCAACGCGGCAGACCACCGTTCGCCCTTGCGCTGCACGTGCGCGCCGATACGGTCACCGGATTCCTGGCGCTGCGCGCGTTGGCGACAATGAAGGGACTGCGTCGGCGCGGTGCTCGGTACCGCGACGAACAAGCGGCGATCGTGCAGTGGCTCGATGCGATCCTCGCCACGGTTCGTGCGGACTGGAGTGCCGCTTGGGAGATCGCGCGGTGCGGACGGCTCGTCAAGGGTTACGGCGCCACCAACGAGCGTGGCAAGCGCAACCTCGCACACATCCTGACCCACGTTGCCGCCAATGGGGATTTTGCCACGGTGGCCGATCGTGCGCAGGCAATCGCGGCGGCGCGCGAAGCAGCCCTTGCCGACGAAGGCGGCAAGGTGCTCGACGACGTGCTTTCGGAACTCGGTGTGCCGCCACGAACCCCGGTGGCCCAGCCCGTGATCTGGATCCGGCGTCCCGGCGAGCGGAAGCGCGTCGCATGATCGGGCGTCACCGTCGGGTATACGCATCGTACCGGCCTCGAGGTGGGGCGATGCTATCCTGCGGCCCGGCGAGCGCAGGTGACGTACGATGACCCGCCGGATTCGCGAGTGTGCCGCCGTCGTACGGCCTGCACTGGCGGCCATTGAGCGCAGGGCCATCGGATCCGGAGTCACTGCCGGGTCTCGCCAAGGAGCGATTGCATGACGAGCCGGCGGCACGTTACGCGGTTCACGGTCGAGTTCGGGGACTGCGACCCGGCAGGCATCGTGTTCTACCCCAATTTCTTTCGCTGGATGGACGCAGCGTCGCGGCACTTCTTCGTTGCGATGGGCGTGCCACCCTGGAGCAAGATTTCCGACGCGCCGGGATTGATCGGCACGCCACTCGTCGACGCGCAGGCAAAGTTCCGCAGCCCCGCAAGCTACGGCGACGACATCGACGTCGAGACGTCGGTGCACGAATGGCGTCGCACGAGCTTCGTCGTATCGCACGTCATTCGGCGTCGCGAGGTGACGCTTGTCCTTGGCCAGGAGGTCCGCGTCTTCGCCTGCGCGGAGGTCGAGGACCCCACGAGGATTCGCGCAGTGCCGCCGCCGGACAGCATTCGGCGACTGATCGAGGCCGCATGACCCTTGCGTCCTCGGACACCGGGATACGCCACGGGACGTCTCGAGTGGGTGAATCATGCAGGAGCCCGTGACCGCCACGCCAGTCGCGCTGCATGGCGACGTCGGCCCGACCGGGCGCGCGCTCCTTGCGCTCGCCCGCTGGTTTGCCCTCGCGGGCGGGCTCACGTTCGTTGCCGTCGTCATGATGCAGATCGTCACCATCGTCGGCCGCAAGCTCTTCTCGTGGACGGTGCCCGGCGACCTCGAGTTGCTGCAGATGAGCGCGGCGTTTGCCTCGGCTGCGTTTTTCGCCTGGTGCCACATGTCCGGTGGAGAAGTGAAGGTCGACTTCTTCACCGACCGTCTGGCGCCGCGCAAGGTCGCGCTGATGGACGCGTTCGGGGCGCTGCTGGTCGGATTGTTTGGCGCGGTGATCGCCTGGCGTACCGGCGCAGGTGCGCTCTCGGTGAAGGAAGCGGGCGAGACGTCGGCAATCGTCGGGCTGCCGGTATGGATTCCGATGGCGATGATGGTGCCGAGCTTCGCGCTGCTGGCGGCCTGCGCGCTGTACCGCGCAATCCATCTGCTGCGTCGCGCGTCGAGGCTGTCCGCATGAAGACTGCCGAGGCGGAGTTCCCGAAACGGGTGGCAATGCCATCGAGGCAGGTGGCGTGAGCGGCATCCAGGTCGGCTTCGTCATCTTCGGCGCGATGCTTGCGCTGATGGTGGTCCGCGTTCCGATCGGCATCGCGATGTTCAGCGTGGCGGCGGGAGGCTACCTGTACCTGACGCAAGGCAATCACGCCGGACTCCTCAATTCCCTCAAGAATCTCGCGTATGCACGCCTGTCGAATTACGATCTGGTGGTGATTCCGCTGTTCTTGCTGATGGGGCAGTTCGCGACGCACGGGGGACTGTCGCGCGGGTTGTTCCGTTTCGTTTCCGCGTTTCTCGGCCATCGCCCTGGCGGCGTGGCCATTGCTGCGATCGGTGCTTGCGCTGGCTTTGGCGCGATCTGCGGCAGCTCGCTTGCGACCGCAGCCACGATGGGGCAGGTCGCGCTGCCCGAGCTGCGGCGTTTCGGCTATTCGGGATCGCTCGCCACCGGTGCGCTCGCCGCCGGCGGTACGCTTGGCATCATGATCCCGCCTTCGGTTCCGCTTGTGATCTACGCGATCCTGACGCAGGAGTCGATCGGCAAGCTGTTCATGGCGGCCGTCCTGCCGGGGATCATCGCGATGGTCGGCTACATGATCGTCGTGCGCATCATCGTGACGCTCAAGCCCGAAAGCGGACCGGCGGGGCCGGTGGTGCCGTGGCGCGACAAGCTCAGGAGCACGCTCGAGGTCCTGCCCGTGCTGCTGGTGTTCGTCGTCGTCATCGTCGGCATCTACGGCGGCTGGGCCAACCCGACCGAAGCGGCGTCGATCGGCGCGGCCGCATGCGGCATCATCGCCGTCGCGACGGGCGGAATGCGCTGGAAGGGATTGCACGACAGCCTGCTTGGCATGGCCCAGGCGACGGCGATGATCTTCCTCGTCCTGCTCGGCGCGGACATGCTGAACACGACGCTCGCCCTGTCGCAGATGCCGGTCGAGCTCGCCAACTGGGTGAAGCGGAGCGGTCTCGAGCCGATCATCGTGATGATGATGATCCTGCTGATCTACATCTTCCTCGGTTGCGTGATGGACTCGCTCGCGATGATCCTGCTCACGATCCCGATCTTCTACCCGATGGTGATGGGACTCGATTTCTGGGGGATGCCACCGACCGACAAGTCGATCTGGTTCGGCATCCTCGCGCTGATGGTTGTGGAGATAGGGCTCGTCCACCCGCCAGTCGGCATGAACGTCTACATCATCAACCGGCTCGCCCGCGATGTCCCGCTGACCGAGACGTTCAAGGGCGTGGTGCCGTTCCTCGCGTCGGACCTGCTTCGCATCCTGCTGCTGCTGTACTTCCCGATCATTTCGCTGTATCTCGTCAAGACGTTTCCGGCCTGAGAAGCCGGCATTCCAGAGGAGGAGACATGAAACGCAAGTTGTTGGTGGCTGCCGTCGCAACGCTCGTCGCCGGTGCGGCAGATGCGCAGGAGGTGACGCTGCGCATTCACCATTTCCTGCCCCCGCAGGGCACGATTCAGGCGCAGGTCTTCGTGCCCTGGTGCGAGAAGATCGGCAAGGAGTCCGGCGGTCGGCTCAAGTGCCAGATCTATCCGGCGATGCAACTGGGCGGCACGCCGCCGCAGCTCTTCGACCAGGCGCGGGACGGCGTCGCCGACATCGTCTGGACGCTGCCGACCTACCAGGCGGGCCGTTTCCCGAAAGCGGAAGTGTTCGAGCTGCCGTTCATGGCGAAGAGCGCGGAAACGGGCAGCCCGGCGTTCTGGGACTTCGTGCAGAAGAATGCGCAGGACGAGTTCAAGGGCGTCAAGGTTCTCGCGCTGCATCTGCACGACGGGTCGCTGTTGCATTTTTCGCAGAAACGGGTGACGAATCTCGACGAGTTGAAGGGACTCAAGGTCCGCGCGCCGACGCGCATCGGCACCAAATTCCTGACCTCGCTCGGCGCGACGCCCGTCCAGATGCCGGTGCCGCAGGTGACGGAATCGATTTCGAAGGGCGTGATCGACGGCGCGATGGTGCCGTGGGAGGTCGCACCTGCGCTCAAGCTGCAGGAGGTTACGAAGTACCACCTCGACAATGCGCCGGACAAGCCGAAAATGTCGAACTCGATTTTCGTGATCGCGATGAATCAGGCGAAGTACGACAGTCTGCCGGCGGAGCTGCAGAAGGTGATCGACGCGAACAGCGGTATCGAGTTCTCGCGGCAAATCGGCAAGGTCTTCGATTCGACCACGGCCACGGGCAGGAAGCTCGCCGCCGAGCAGAAAGGCGTCTTCGACGAGCTTTCGCCAGCCGAGTACGACCGATGGCAGAAGGCGACGGAACCGGTGGTCAAGGAATGGATCACCGAAGTCTCGGCCAAGGGTGCGAACGGGCAGGCGCTCCTCGACGATGCCAGGGCACTGATCAAGAAATACGGCGGTTGATCCGCTGACGTTCACCCGTGGGAGCCGCGCCTTCGTGCGCGGCTTTTCTTTTTGCGACCCGCGCAATGCGGCAGCGACCGAGTGACGCGCGGCGTTCGATGCGAGGCTCTTGCCGTATTGCGCGTTCAGCGGCGCGACGGATTTCGAACGCTCCGAACGCGCAATCTGAACGACTGTTGAGCGACGACAATGCAATGTGTGTCGGCGCGGCAGTATGTTGTAAGAGCAATCAAACCCACGGAGGCCGACATGAAGATCCTTCGACATGCATTGATTGCGCTCCTCTCCGTTGCGATTCTCGCCACGGGTGCCGCGAAGGCGGCGTCGACGACCAACTACTCCGACCAGTGGTGGAATCTGGATCAGTCGGGATGGGGCGCAGCGGTATTGCAGCAATGGGATGTGTTGTTCATCGATTTGTTCGTTTACGGCACCGACGGTAATCCGACCTGGTTCGTCGCGAGCGTCTATCTGCAGTCCGGCGCACCTGCGGGCCACGACGTCTTCACCGGGGATCTGTACGCGACCAAGGGGCCATACTTCGGCGTTGTTCCATTCGACCCTGCGCAGGTTACGAACCGCAAGGTCGGGACGCTGACGTTCGATGCGAGTTCCGGCACGACCGCCACGCTGACGTACACGGTCGACGGAACGAGGGTTGACAAGTCGGTCACACGCCAGCCGCTGCGCAGCGAGAACATCGGCGGAAGCTTCATCGGCGGCTGGGTCATGGACCAGACCGCATGCACACCGGCGAGCGACAATGGCCACGAAGAGGAAGACGGGATCATCACGATTACCCATCCCGCGAGCAACGTCGTGACAATCACATTGCCGTCCAGCGACACGACGTGCACCATCACGGGGACGTACAGCCAGGCCGGCCACACGGGACAGGTCACCGATGGGGTCCTCAGATGCACGGACGCCAGCGGAACGATCACGGGAACCATCAGCGTCTTCGAGATCGAGCGGTCGATCTCCGGATTTTCCGCGCGATTCAACGGTCGCGTCGGATCGACGAGCGATGGGTGCACGATTGCCAACGGCCGCATGGGTGGCGTTCGCCGGTAGCGCTGTCGCATTGAAGGCAAGAAAAGCCGCACCCGGCCGGGTGCGGCTTTTCTTTCGAGAAGCGAACCTGCAATCAACCGCACGGTGAAGCCTACGCGGTGCGAGAAAGTGCTTAACCACAGCGCGGTTCGAAACTCGGTCCGTCGCATGCGTGCCGCCAGCGCAAAAAATGACGCGGCGCAGCACACCCTTTCGGCCCCCGGGTGTTTTACGGATGGCCGGAATAATCGGGTTTGAGGTAGTGTTCGCGGCGGAGCCGATCGGCGTAACGCCGATCGGCCGACCCAAACCCAACGAGTTCGCGGAGGAGCGATGGTGAAGCGCCGTATCGGAAGCATTGCCTGCATTGCAGCGTTGGCAATTGGCGGAAGCGGGCTCGCGCACGCGCAGCCGTCCGCAGAGATGACATTCTTCGTGACCAGCGTCGGTTCGGGGAAAGGCGCCGACTTCGGCGGCCTCGCCGGCGCCGACAAGCACTGCCAGGCACTTGCAACGGCAGCGGGGGCGGGTAGCAAGACCTGGCGCGCCTACCTGAGCACGCAGGGGCCGGGCGCGGTCAATGCACGCGACCGCATCGGCAAGGGCCCGTGGAAGAACGCACAGGGCGTCGTCGTCGCCCGCAGCGTCGAGGAACTGCACACCGGGAACAACATCAACCGCCAGACGGCGCTCACCGAGAAAGGTCAGCTGGTGCTGGCTCGACTCGACAATCCGCCGGGCCCGAATCAGCACGACATCCTTACCGGATCCAAGCCGGATGGTACGGCGTTCCCCGCGGGTGACGATCGCACCTGCGGCAACTGGACGAAGAGCGGGGAGGGCATCGCGATGCTCGGGCATCACGACCGCATGGGCCTGGACTTAAGCCTCGAAGCGCACTCGTGGAATTCGTCGCACCCCTCGGCCGGCTGCAGCGACCCGGCGCTGGTGAAGACCGGCGGCGCGGGCAAGCTCTACTGCTTCGCGGCGAACTGACGGCGCGTAAGTTTCCGTAGATCGGCGGTCCCCCTCGGAGGGCCGCCGATCCCCGCCTACCTCAACTGCGGCTCGCCGGCGTCGGTGATCGCCGCGCCGTAGCGCATCCGCGCGATGCGTGCCCAATAGGCAGCGGATTCGCACATCGGACAGGCGCGCGAGGTCCCGTACAGCTCGCAACCCGACAGGTCCCGCGTACCCAGCCGCCGGGCAGCATCGCGAATGGCCTCGATCTCGGCGTGCGCGGTCGGATCGTTGGCTGCGATCACCGCGCTTGGCGCCTCGCCGACGATCTGGCTTTCGCGTACCACCACGGCGCCGTAGGGCTGGTCCCCACGCTCGATCGCACGCCGGCGCATCTCGAACGCGCGCGCCATGAATGCTTGCACGTCGGGCGAACCGGGCTGGATGATCTCGACTCGGAGTTCGGCCGATAACCCCGACGGGACGTAGGCGCCGATGCCGATGCCGCACAGGCGTGCGAGCGTGCGGCGCCGCCCGGTGGCGGGCGCGCAGGCGCAGTGCGTCGGGTCGATCATCGGTCAGCCTTCCGTGTGGTCGCAATGGTTCCGGTACAGGCGCTTTCGCACACCTTTGCCCGTCCGATCCCGATCCTCGTCCGCAGGCCAGTGTAACCGGCAATTGATCGTGGATTCCAGCAATGCCCGCACACCGTTTTCGGTAGCTCCGCGTGTGCAACCGGCCTTTGCCGCAACAGCGGGACCGTCCCCGGGAACACGCTGGCGTGGAGCCCCGGTTCCTTTCGGTTAACCTAATGTCTTGCGGCGCGAACGCGCAGCCATGCCGACCCGCGACCCGAGGAATCCTACGATGAGCGACAAGAAGTTCGCCTCGCAAGCCGACCTGGAAGAGAAGAAGGTCAGCTTCGACAAACTCTCCGACCACGCCTACGCGTACACGGCCGAGGGTGATCCGAACACCGGCATCGTGATCGGCGATGATGCCGTGATGGTGATCGACACGCAGGCCACGCCGGAGATGGCGCAGGATGTGATCCGGCGCATTCGCGAAGTGACCGACAAGCCGATCCGCTACGTCGTGCTGTCGCACTACCACGCGGTGCGCGTGCTCGGCGCGTCCGGATACGATCCCGAGCACGTCATCGCGAGCCGCGACACCTACGACCTCATCGTCGAGCGCGGCGAAGCCGACATGAAGAGCGAGATCGAGCGTTTCCCGCGCCTGTTCCGCGCGGTCGAATCCGTGCCGGGGCTCACGTGGCCGACGATCGTTTTCGAGCGCCACATGACGATGTGGCTTGGTAAGCTGCGGGTCGAGATCATGCAGGTCGGACGCGGGCACACCAAGGGCGACACGATCGTGTGGCTGCCGCAGGAGAAGATCCTGTTCTCGGGGGACCTCGTCGAATTTGGCGCGACCCCCTACACCGGCGACGCGTACCTCACCGACTGGCCCGCGACGCTCGACGCGGTCGCCGCGCTTGGTGCGCGGAAGCTCGTGCCGGGCCGTGGCGCAGCCTTGCAGACGCCGGAGCAGGTGCAGGCCGGCATCGACGGCACGCGCGCGTTCGTCACCGCGATGTTCGAATCGGTCAAGCGCGGCGCGGCCTCAGGCAAGGACCTGCGCACCGTCTACCGGGAAACCTATGCGGCGCTCAAGCCCGAGTTCGGACAATGGGTGATCTTCGACCACTGCCTGCCTTTCGACGTGTCGCGCGCCTTTGACGAGGCGACGCAGTATCGCGACCCGCGTATCTGGACGGCGCAGCGCGACAAGGAGCTGTGGGAAGCGCTGGAAGGATGAGCGACCGCGCGCTCATCCGGGCCCTCTTCCCGAGCGGCGGAAAGCGCGTGGCCGAACCAAGCTCGGTCCGTGTCGGGACGTGATGGCATGAGGACCTACACCAATCCGGTCTATCCGTATGTCCGCTCCCCGGATCAGGACGCACAGGGCGGGCATCACCCGCTCGTCGTCGCAGGCGCGGGCCCGATCGGCCTCGCGGCAGCGATCGACTTCGCGCAGCGCGGCCGGCCGGTCGTCGTGCTCGACGAGGATGATACGGTCAGCGTCGGCTCGCGCGCGATCTGCTATGCGAAGCGCGCGCTCGAGATCCTCGACCGACTCGGCTGCGGCCAGCGGATCGTGGACAAAGGGGTCGGATGGAGCGTCGGCAAGGTGTACTTCCACGACGCGCTCGCGTACCAGTTCGACCTGCTGCCGGAAACGGGGCACCGGCGCCCCGCCTTTGTCAATCTGCAGCAGTACTGGCTCGAGCAGTACATGGTCGAGCGCCTGCGCGAGCTGCCGGCCGCCGAGCTGCGCTGGAAGAACAAGGTCGTCGGCGTCAGCCAGCGCGACGACCGCGTCGAGCTGGCGATCGAGACGCCCGATGGGCCGTACAGGCTGACCTGCGACTGGCTGATCGCCTGCGACGGATCGCGCAGCCCGATTCGTCACCTGCTCGGCCTCGACGCCGAGGGCCAGGTGTTCCGCGACCGCTTCCTGATCGCGGACATTCATATGCGCAGCGAATTCCCGGCCGAGCGCTGGTTCTGGTTCGACCCGCCGTTCCATCCCAATCAATCGGTACTGCTGCACCGGCAGGCGGACGACGTGTGGCGCATCGATTTCCAGCTGGGCTGGGATGCAGACCCCGAGGAGGAGAAAAGGCCCGAGAAGATCCTGCCGCGCCTGCGCGCGATGCTGGGCGAGAACGCGCAGTTCGAGATCGAGTGGGCGAGCGTCTACACGTTCCAGTGCCGGCGGATGCAGAAATTCCACCACGGCCGCATCATCTTCGCCGGCGATTCGGCGCACCTCGTTTCTCCGTTCGGCGCGCGCGGTGCGAACAGCGGCTTCCAGGACACCGACAACCTGGTGTGGAAGCTTGACCTCGTGCTCGCGGGCAAGGCGCCGCCTCGCCTGCTCGATTCCTATGACGCGGAGCGCATCTTCGCCGCCGACGAGAACATCCTGAACTCGACACGGGCGACCGACTTCATCACGCCGAAGAGTGCGGTGTCGCGCACGTTCCGCGATGCGGTGCTCGAGCTCGCGAAGGAGCACGCGTTCGCGCGCAAGCTCGTGAACAGCGGTCGGCTGTCCGTGCCTGCGATCCTCGCGGGCTCGCCGCTCAACACGCCGGACGCCGATGCCGACTTCGCCAAAGGCGCGGGCGCGATGGTGCCTGGCGCGCCGGCGGCCGATGCGCCGGTCAACGGTCCGCGGGGGACCTGGTTGCTCGGATACCTCGGCGGCGATGCGTTCACGCTGCTCGCGTTCGGCGCGCTGCCACCCGACGCGATCGTCGAGTTGTCCAACGCCGCAGTCCCGTGCCGCGTGGTCCAGGTGGGCGGAGGTGCGACGCCCGGGGCGGGTGTGATCGAAGACCGCGATGGACTGATCGCCAGGCGTTACGATGCCCGCCACGGCAGCGCATACCTGCTGCGCCCGGACCAGCACGTCTGCGCGCGCTGGCGGAAATTCGACCTGCGGGCGGTTCGCGCGGCGATCGCGCGTGCAACGTGCAACGATTGACGCAGCCTACTTGCGAGCGGACGATGGCCAAGCTCATTACGGAACCGAATCTGCCGGCGCCCGACGAATTCTACGAACGGCTGATCGGACTTCATCGCGGGCTCACCGACGCGCAGAGCGCGCTCGTCAATGCCAAGCTCGTGCTGCTGCTTGCAAACCATATCGGCGATGTCCAGGTACTCGCGGAGGCGATGGCCGCCGCGCGCGGGGATGCCGCCGCGTAAACGGACGCGCTTCCGAGGAGAAACCGATGGCGACGATCACCACCACTGGCCGCGCGGCGCATGCGGCAACCACACCGTCCGGCACCTTCGCTTGCCTACATCACGGGTTTCGGCAACGAATGCGCAACCGAGGCGCTGCCCGGCGCACTGCCGGTCGGACAGAATTCGCCGCAGAAGTGCCCCTACGGACTCTACGCTGAGCAACTGTCCGGCTCGGCCTTCACCGCACCGCGCGGCGCGAATCGCCGGACGTGGCTCTACCGCATCAGGCCCTCGGCCGTTCACCGTCCGTTCCGGCGTGTCGACAACGGCCGCATCGTGAGCCAGTTCGGTGCGGAGCCGACCACGCCCAATCAGCTGCGCTGGGATCCGTTGCCGATTCCGACGGCCCCGACCGATTTCATCGCGGGTCTCGTCACGATGGCGGGAACGTCCGATCCGGCGTCGATGAGCGGCTGCGCGATTCACGTCTACGCCGCCAACCAGACGATGACCGACCGCTATTTCTACGACTCGGACGGCGAGTTGCTGCTCGTGCCGCAGCACGGCCGGCTGCTGCTCGCGACCGAAATGGGCCGCCTGCTGGTCGAGCCGAACGAGATCGCGGTCGTGCCCCGCGGCGTGCGCTTCCGCATCGATCTGCCCGACGGTGCCGCACGCGGATACGTCTGCGAGAACTTCGGTGCGCCATTCCGGCTGCCCGACATGGGGCCGATCGGGTCCAACGGACTCGCCAACCCGCGTGACTTCCTGATCCCGCACGCCTCGTACGAAGATCGCGAAGGTCGCTTCGAGCTCGTCACCAAGTTCGCCGGCAACCTGTGGTCGGCGGAGATCGGCCATTCGCCGCTCGATGCGGTTGCCTGGCACGGCAACTACGCACCGTACAAGTACGACCTGCGTCGCTTCAACGCGATCGGTTCGATCAGCTTCGACCACCCGGACCCGTCGATCTTCCTGGTGCTGCAATCACAAAGCGACACGCCGGGCGTCGATGCGATCGACTTCGTGATCTTCCCGCCGCGCATCCTGGCGATGGAGCACACGTTTCGTCCGCCGTGGTACCACCGCAACGTGGCGAGCGAGTTCATGGGTCTCGTCACCGGCGTGTACGACGCGAAGGCGGAAGGCTTCGTGCCTGGCGGCGCGAGCCTGCACAACTGCATGACGGGCCACGGCCCGGACAAGGAGACGTTCGAGAAGGCATCGGCGATCGACACGTCCGAGCCGACCGTGATCCGCGACACGATGGCGTTCATGTTCGAGACGCGCAACCTGATCCACCCGACAAAATTCGCGATGGCGTCGTCGCAGCTGCAGGCCGAGTACTTTCAGTGCTGGCAGCGCCTCGACAAGAATTTCGATCCGTCGCGCCCGTAGCGCGCTTCATTTCCCGTGCGCGGCTGCCGCTTCGCGCCAGTCGCTCGACGGTGCGATCGACCGGCCGCCTGATTGGCGATCTACACTTGCCAGAATATCCGTTCCTATCCCGAGAAAGTCCAAATGCCCTACCAGAACATCCTGGTCGAAACGCGCATGCGAACCGGCCTGATCACCTTGAACCGCCCGCAGCGCATGAACGCACTCTCCGATGCGCTTGCGGCCGAGCTGCGGGACGCGCTCGACGCGTTCGACAGCGACCCGGAGGTCTCCGTCATTGTCATCACGGGCAACGACAAGGCGTTCGCGGCGGGTGCCGACATTGGCGCCATGGCGGAATGGGACTACGCGAAAGTCTACGGCGACGACTACATCACCAGGGACTGGGAGCACCTGCGACGGGTGAGGAAGCCGGTCATCGCGGCAGTTGCCGGCTACGCACTCGGCGGCGGTTGCGAGCTTGCAATGGCCTGCGACCTGATCATCGCGGCGGACACCGCCAAGTTCGGCCAGCCCGAGATCACGATCGGCACGATGCCGGGCATGGGTGGGACGCAGCGGCTGCCCCGCGCGATCGGCAAGGCGAAGGCGATGGAATGGTGTCTCACCGGACGCATGGTCGACGCGGCGGACGCGGAGCGCGCGGGACTGGTCGCGCGGGTCGTTGCACCGGAAAGGCTGCTGGACGAGGCACTTGCGGTCGCCGCGAAAATCGGCTCGTTCTCGCTCCCCGTCGTGCTGAAGATCAAGGAGGCGGTCAATCGGGCCTACGAAAGCCCGCTGTCCGAAGGCCTGCTGTTCGAGCGACGCGAGTTTCACGCAACGTTCGCGCTAGAGGACCGCAAGGAGGGAATGCGTGCCTTTGTCGAGAAGCGAAAGCCCTCGTTCCACCATCGATAGGAGTAGCCGTCATGCGCTCTCCCCCCGCTTCCCGTGCGGACATCACGGTCGAACGGCCCGCGCCGGGCGTCCGGCAGATCACGATTCGTCGGCCCGAGGTGCGCAACGCGCTTCGCACGCAGACGCTCTCGGAGATCGCCGCGGAGCTCGACGGGGCCGCCGCGGATGCCGAAACCCGGGCGGTGGTTCTGACCGGGGGAACCGTTTGCTTCGCGGCCGGCGCCGATGTGCGCGAGATGGCGGAGCTTGGCCCGGTCGAGATCCTGACGCACGAGCGCCAGCGGCACTGGCGCGCGATCGCGACGTTTCCGAAGCCGCTCATTGCCGCGGTCTGCGGATTTGCGCTCGGGGGCGGCTGCGAACTCGCGCTCTGCTGTGACCTGATCGTCGCCGGCACGAACGCCAAATTCGGGCAGCCCGAGGTCAATCTCGGCATGATTCCCGGTGCCGGCGGAGCGGCGCGGCTCGCCCGCACCGCGGGCAAGGCGCTCGCCATGCAGATGGTTCTGACGGGACAGCCGATCGATGCGCAGGCCGCTCTCGCGGCCGGGATCGCGGTCGAAATGGACGAGCCGGAGAGTGCGCTGGCCCGCGCGGTCGAGCTTGCGTCAGTCATCGCCGCGAAGCCGCCGCTTGCCGTGCGGCTCGCCAAGGAAGCGGTGTTGCGGGCTTTCGAGACGCCACTTTCCGAGGCGCTCGTGGCCGAGAAGCAGGCATTTGCGCTGCTGGCGGCGAGTCACGACCGCAACGAGGGAATCGCCGCGTTTCTCGAAAAGCGCGCGCCCAACTTCACCGGCCGTTGACCGCGCAGACGCCACGATGGTGCGCCACGCATTCCGTCTGCCGCTCGTCATGGGGGTCGCGCTGTTCGCCGCCGGCTGCGCCTCGACGTCGCTGCGCGAACAGTGGTTCGATCCGTCGTATCGCGGCGGACCGTTCAAGGTGTTTCTCGTTCTCGCGGTCGGCGACGGTTTCACCGAGCGCCGGGTGTTCGAGGACGCGATGGTTGGGCGCCTGGCCGCGGGTGGCGCGCAGGCGGTGCCGAGCTATCGCTACCTGCCGGGGCGCGGCATGGCGAGCGAGATTGAGATCGACGGCGCCGTGCGGCAGGCGGGCGCGGATGCCTTGCTGATGACGCGCGTACGCGGGATATCGCAGCAGGTCCAGTTGTCGACGGTGATGGTGCCGGGTCCTGGTCCCGCGTTCGGGCCTGGCTGGTATGGCTGGTATTCGGCGTGGTACCCGATGCAGGAGGTCATGCTGTACGAGATCGCCATCGTCGAGACCTCGGTCTTCGCGACCGCAACCGGCACGCTCGTTTGGACCGGCGTGACCGAGACGTTCAACCCGCGTTCGGTGCAGAAGGAAGCGCCGGGGTTCGCCGAAGTGATTGTCACAGCGCTTGCCGCGCGAGGCCTGTTGCCGGCATCGAAGTAGCACAAGTCTCGTGCCCTCAGCGCGGCAGCCCACGGAAGCGCATCGTGCCGCTGTCGAACCTGATCATCAGCCATAGCTCGTCGGCGGACGCGATCTTGTAGCTGCCGACGTTGGCGAGCCCGTTGAGGAACGCGGTGTCCTGCGAGTCTCGCGGACACAGCATCTTGGTGGTGGCGATCGGGCCCAGCGTGATCCTGCCGTCGTCGCCGGTCTCGTAGGAGCCTCTGCCGCGATTGCAGTCGGCACGCAGCTGCACGCGCCCCTCGGACAGGAACTCGATGGTGTAGCGTTCCGGAGCTTGGGGCATGATCCGCGCGCCGTCGCTCATCAGCGTTTCCTGCCAGCCCCAGAGCTTGCCGATCAGGGCCGGCGCTGGTGCCTGGTTCACGGGGCTCGCCTCCTTCGAAGCGGTGGGCGGCTCGTTGGCGCATGCGGCGAGCGCGACGAGCGCGAAGGCAACGGCCAACAGCACGGACGAAGTCCTTCCTGCGCTGCGCGCTGCCGAAACGCATGGCGGAAGGCGGGCGTCGAACGTTGCTCGGGCGTTCACGGATCTTTCGGGCAAGGATAATCATTCGCCAACCACGAAGTCTACTGGACATGCCGCGTCTGTTTCGCGGCACGGAAGTGGACGGTCGAGGTCCGCGTTCGATCATGCGGGCTGACCGACGTCGAGTTCCTGAAGGGCGAGATCGAACGCATTCCGTTTCCCGACAACCCGGTCGACACGACGATGTTGAGCTGCGTGATATTCCGCTCGGGCGACAAGAACCGGGTCCGCGGGGAAGCGTTCCCGGTGCGGAAGCCCGGCGGGCGCTTTGCATTCCAGCAGGTGGTCGTGCGTGGCGGCTACCCACCTTCCGTGAAGCGCCCGCAGGGCCGAGCGCCGGATCGAAGGCCGTCAGGTTCCGCGCGCGGCCTATCATGCGGGAGTCGCCAAGGCCAGGGCGCTCGGGCGATGGATTCGATCGCAGGAACGTTGCCGTCGATGTGACGTTCCCGCCTGGTGAACACGATGGCGCGCATTTCCGCGCCAAGGCCTCCATCCGGAACGCACGTCAGGAGTCCCGATGTCCGGCAACGCAATCGGCAACACGTCTCCCGGCGATCCAACGGCGCAGCTAGCGTTTCCCAATGCTTCGCCCGAGGGCAGGGCGGCATTGCGGATGCTGCTGACCCGGTATTCGGTCAGTGGCAAGTACCTTGGCCAGCCCGGGCCATCGGACGACGAGATATGGACGATGGCGCTTGCGGCGCTGCGAGCGCCGGACCACAACAAGCGGATGCCGTTCCGCTTCGTCGTCGCGCGCGGCGCGTCACTCGAGCGGCTGGCCGATCTGTTCGAGGACTACGGACGTCGTCGCGGCAAGGCGGGGGAGGAACTCGCGCTGGAGCGGGCCCGCGCGCTGCAGGCCCCGGTGACGATCGCGGTGATTGCGCGCATCGATGCCGACGATTCGGAGGTGCCGGTGCATGAACAGTGGGCGTGCGTTGGGGGCGCAATCAGCAACGCGCTCACCGCGTTGCACCTGATGGGCTATGCAGGGAAGATGCTGTCGGGCGCGCGCGCAGCCGACCCGGCGATCGTCGCCGGACATTGCCACGAGGGTGAAACGCTGGTCGGCTGGATCGCCGCCGGGACACCCAAAGGGTCGATCAAGCCGCGGGGCGAGGTGGACCCCGTCTGCATCCTGCGCGACTTCTAGATCCCTGGGGCGTCCCGCGGGGCACCGGGGTGCGCGGAAAACTCGGGGCCCCTTCAACGCCCGCTTGCCGAGCGTTCGGGGTCCGTCAATTCCGCGAGCCCCAAACGCCAGTCGGCGTCATTGCCCAACGACCGGGCTGACGCTCCAATTCGCATCGGTCTCGAGCGAGCTGTACGACGTGTACGTCAGACCATTCATGAGCCAGGCCAGGGTCTGACCGGTGACCAGGCTGCGCCAGACCAGGTCGACCTTGCCGTCGGCATTGAGGTCCGCGGCGTTGGTCACCGCCCAGTTCGGGTCGGTATTCACGATCCCCCACGTCGCGAACGTAACACCGTTCATGAGCCATACCGCCGTCTGTCCCAGAACCGCGTGTTCCCATACGAGGTCGTCCTTACCGTCGCCGTTGACGTCGGCGGTGAGCACGACTGCCCAATTCGGATCACTCAGTACGATCGCGGCTGCAAGCGTTGTCAAACCGTTCATCGTCCACACCGCGGTCTGGCCAGTCACGCCGTTGCGCCAAACCAGATCGCTCCTGCCGTCGGCGTTGAAGTCTCCGGTATGCGTGACCGCCCAGTTCGCGTCGTTGGAAACGATTGCGCTGGAGATCGCCCCGACCCCGTTCATCAGCCAAAGGGCCGTCTGGCCCGTAACGGTGTTCCGCCAGACGAGATCGGTTCTGCCGTCGGCATTCAGATCGGCAACATGGGTGACGACCCAGTTCCGGTCGTTCATGACAATCTTGCTGGACGTCGCACCGAGCCCGCTCATCAGCCAGATGGCGGTCTGTCCGGTTGCGCCGTTGCGCCAGACGAGATCGGACTTGCCGTCGCCGTTGAAGTCACCGGTGTGGGAGACGACCCAGTTGGCATCCGCGAATATATAGGCGCTCGTGGTGACCGCACTTCCATTCATCAGCCACGCGGCCGTTTGACCCGTACTGCCGTTGCGCCAGACGAGGTCGGACTTGCCGTCGCCGTTCAGGTCCACGACCTGGGCGATTCGCCAATTGGTATCGTTGGAAAGCACGGTGTTGGTCGTCGACGTGAGGCCGTCCATCAGCCGCAGCCTCGATTGTCCCGTCGCGCTGTTCCGCCACACGACGTCCCGCCGTCCGTTTGCGTCGAAGTCCGTCTTGCCGCTTGTATCGGCGAGCGGGATGCTGACCGTGATGTCGTTCGAGTAGCCGGACGACGTGCCCGACGTACTGTACGCAGACACTGCGAAATGATAGGTCGACCCTTCGACAAGGTTCGCCACCGTCCTCGACGTCTTGTTGCCGACGTCGATCGTCGTCGTGTAGCTTCCGGCCGCGGGCCCGTAATGAACCTTGTAGCCGGCGAGCGTCGCGCTGGAGACGGGGTCCCAAGCCAAGGTGAGGATCCGCGTCGCCAGTGCCGGCAACGGCGCCAGCATCAGGAGCAGCAGCAGAAGGCGGGCGACGAACGTCGGCGCCGCTCGGGAGGACGAATTTCCCAAAGCGTGGGTCGGTACCGAGCGGCGGGACGAATGCGGAGGACGTGCGGCGACAGTAATCACGATGCCACCCGCTGATTGCCTTGATGTGCTGCACAACGGGAGCCGGAATAGCGGTTTCCCACCATCGTGTGCTTCCGAAGATGGCGAGATGCAAAACGGCCCAGATGTCCGGAACGCTCACGCGGCGCGCAGGCTTGCGGCATTGCTAAAATAACAAGCATAATCAATAGATTGCCAATGTCATGAGGATAAATATAGCACATAATCATTCGGTTGCCAATGTCATATTGGCATGCCATTGTCAAGCCGGGCCGAGGAACGGCGGATGCACTGCCCTGCCCTCCAAATTGCGGGCAATCGCAGTCCGCGACGATCGCTCAAGCGGATGGAATCAACCCGCCTTTGTGTCCGTCATGCCTGCCACTAGGGCGGGGTTGCGCGCGAGAAATGGTGCAGCGCAAGGCCCAAACGCGCGGGCTGTCACGCAGGCAAGATGCGGTCGGCTCGAACGCACCTGGGACGTCGAAACCGGTCGCCAGGAAGCAAATCAGCCACCGATTCCGTGGTGGGCGCGAGCGGCCACGCGGCATGAACTTGGTGCACGAACAGTTTTCCGAGCAGCGCGACCGGAAAGGTGTGTCGCCCTGCTTGCGAGACATGTCACGCCGATGACGGCGTTGGCGCAGGTCCGACCGGCGTTACGTCAGCCACAGCGCTGTCCAGACGAGCAGCACGATCCCCAGCGCCGCGATTGCGCCCAGCCATGCTGATAGCGCCAGGTCGGCCGGGCTGCGCGTTGGCGGAAGCAGATCGTCGTCGCGCAGAGCCGCCGGAAGCGGGCGTGCCGGGACGGGAACAACCTGCAGCTTGCTGCGATCCGCAGGTAGGCGAGCGTCGTATTCCGCCAATGTGACGACCGGGAAGCTGCCCCACGCGCGACTCGATGGAAATTGCGGCACGGAAAGCAACGCGAGCGCGCCCACATCCTGCGCAAGCCATTGCGCGAGGCGGCCGTTCGCTGGCACGGCTCCCCGGACGAGTGCAAGCAGGCTCGCGACGATCTCCTCGAAAGCTGCCGCGGGCAGGAGCCGGGTGGTGTCCGTCGCGAGGTAGTCGGACGTTCGCCGCGCCGCATCGACATTGCGCTCGCGCGCGACCAGCCACGGCAGGCCGAGCCATGCGCGCAGGCAGCTGGTACACCTGCGTCCCGGCACGTGCCATCCGAGCGCATCCAGCGTATCGAGGCTCATGCTCGTGCAGTTGACGCGCGGGTGGTAATAGACGATCTGGTGGCGATAGAAATGGTTGTAGACGCGGCCGAGCGCCGATTGCACGAGATGGGCGGCACGCACCTCGTCGAGCACCGCGACGAGCACGTGCGAGGGCCGATACCACGCCTGACCGGAATTGAGGTCGCCGAGATAATTGTCGAGCGGCACCGGCGCCGCGATGATGCCTTTTTCGCTCTCGCTGTCGAGCGTATAGAAATTGTTGACCAGCCAGTCGCCGATTTGGCCGTCGGGCGGTACGCGGCCCGTGATGATCGCGAAGTGGCCGGCATGCGCCTCGTCGTCATCACCCTGCGCACCGTTGACGATGAACGCGAGCACCGGGCGTCCCGCCCAATCCGACTCCGATGATCGCTGCCATAGCGTGTCCGCGGCAAAAGGCGCCTGCGCACCGCCGTGGGGAGCCTCGCGCATACGTGCGCGAAGCGCGAGGATTTCCTGCCCATCCGGCAATCGCCTCAGCGGTGGCGCTGCCCGCAGCGCGAAATCTTCGGGCCAGATCGTCCGCACGACGAAGCGGTCCGCGTCAGGAGTTCCCCGCAGTCTTGCCGAGCGCGAGTGGAAGTAGGAAAACGATGACCCATCGACGTAGGAGCGGTTGAGCGGGTGACGGGGCACGACCTCGAGGGGTACGCGGCCCGCCGGCGTCTCGATCGAGCGTCCGTCTGCGGCGATGCGCGCGCCGCGCAGGACGTGCGGAGCACCCACCCAGACGAGCGGCGGCAGGTCGATGGGTGGCGTTTCGCCAAGCGCCATCGCCCAGTTGCGGACGTCGGCGAACCCGGGCACGCCGCGGGCGAAGCCGGCAATCCGGGCGTCCGGCCGAGGAACGGCGACGGTCTCCTGGCGAAAATACCAAAGTGCCTGCGGCAACGTGCGGCCCGCTGCCTGTTCGCCATTCGCGATCGTGAAGGCCGATGCCGGCAACAATCCGTATTCGGCGTCTACGGCGTCCCCGAGGGCCGGAGCGAGCGGCGCTGCCCCCATCGCGGCGTCAGCGGACGTCATGGCGAGCGACGCAATGGCCGTCGTTCGCGCCCGGTCTGTCGCACTGCGGCGAAGTCGCTGTCGACGACGGCGTCCGACTGCCCGCCGAGGCGATCATTGGTGAGATGATTCAACCCATGTCCTTGCCGCGTCCCGTACTGTTGCATTCCCCGCGCGTGCGGATTGTCGACGGCTCGCGCGACGATTCCCAGACCGAGCGCGCGGAGCTCGTCGCCGGGCTGCGCGCCGCGTCTGCGTCCGTCCCGCCACGCTATTTCTATGATGCACTGGGGTGCGCGCTCTTCCGAGCGATCTGCGAGCTGCCCGAGTATTACCCGACGCGCACCGAGCGCGCCATCTTTGCCGCGCACCGCCTCGACATCGCGCGAAGCGTCGGTCGGGGACGCCAGTGGGTCGATCTCGGCGCGGGCGACTGTGCCAAGGGTGAGGCTTGGTTTCCGGTGGTCGCGCCAACTCGCTACCTGGCGGTGGATGTGGCGCGCGTTGCGATCGAGCCCGCGCTGACCCGGATGGCCGCCGCCTTTCCCGACGTCGAGTTCGTCGGGGTCGTCACCGACTTCACGCGCGGACTGGACCTCGCCCGGCACCTCGACGACCGGCCGGTCGTGTTCTTCTATCCGGGTTCGTCGATCGGCAATTTCGCGCCCGATGCGGCGCGATCGTTCCTGGCCGCGGTCCGCTCGCATTGCATCGGTCGCGAAGGAAGCGGATTGCTGATCGGGGTCGACACGAAGAAGGATCGCGCGCGGCTCGAGGCGGCCTACGACGACGCGCTCGGCGTGACCGCCGCATTCAACCGCAACATGCTGAGCAATCTCAATGCGGTGCTGGGTGCCGATTTCAAAGCGGCCCGCTTTGCCCATCGCGCGTTGTACGACGAGCGCGCGGGGCGAGTCGAGATGCACCTCGAGGCGACGACGGACCTGACAGTCATGCTCGACGGCCAGCCGCGCCGCTTCAGGGCCGGCGAGCGCATCCACACCGAAAGCTCGTACAAGTACGCGCCTGCCGAGTTCACGGCACTGCTGCGCGACGCCGGATTCCCCCACGTGCGCTGTTGGCAGGACGCGGCAGGCGACTTCGCGGTGTATTACGCCGCGTAGCGACTACGCGTCCCTTGCGAGTCGAATGCCGCTGAACTGCCAGCGCGCTTCCGGCGGGAAGAAATTGCGGTAGGTGGGTCGAATGTGCGAGTGTGGCGTCGCGCACGAGCCACCGCGCAGCACGTACTGGTTGCACATGAACTTGCCGTTGTACTCGCCGATCGCGCCCTCCGCCGGCCGATAGCGCGGGTACGCCGCGTACGCGCTTTGCGTCCATTCCCAGACGTCGCCGTACATCTGCGCGGGAACGCCGACCGCGGGCGTCTCGCGCGGTGCGAGCGGATGGAGCGCGCCGGAGTCGACGAAATTGCCCGAGAGCGGTACGCCGGCGGTCGCGAACTCCCATTCGAACTCGGTAGGCAGGCGCGCACCGGCCCAGCGCGCGTAGGCATCCGCCTCGAAATAGCTGACGTGCGTCACCGGTGCATCGGAATCGACGTTCGCCATGCCATGCAGCGTGAACACGGTCCAGCGGCCGTCACGCTTTTCCCAATAGAGCGGCGCCTTCCAGTTCTGCGCCTGCGCCGCATCGAAGCCGAGCGCGAGCCAGAACTCGGGCCGGCGATAGCCGTCGTCGCCGATGAACTCGAGGTACTCGCCGTAGGTCACCGGGTGCGACGCCAGCTCGAACGGCGCGAGCAATGCCTCGTGCCGCGGCGTCTCGTTGTCGAACGCGAAATCGCGGCCTTCGTGCCCGATCGCACGCTTGCCGCCCGCGAACGGAATCCAGGCCAGCCGCGCGAGGCTCGATGCGCGCCGGCGGCCAGCCGGGCTTGTACGAGGGCTTGCCAGGGGTTGCACGAGAGCAGGTGCTTGAGATCGGTGAGGATCAGCTCCTGGTGCTGCTGCTCGTGGTTGAAGTCCGAGCTCGACGCGCGCGCGCGCTTCGGCACCGACGGCAGCCTCCTGGAGCGATGCGCGCATCGCGACGTCCACGTGCACGCGGTACGCGCGCACCTCGTCCATGTCGGGCCGCGTGACAAGGCCGCGTTGCGGCCGTGGGTGCTTGTCGCCGACCGCGTTGTAGTACGAGTTGAACAGCACGCGGAACGCCGGGTTGAACGGCCGGTAGCCCTTGACGAAGGGTTGCAGCACGAACGTCTCGAAGAACCAGCTCGTGTGCGCGAGATGCCACTTGACCGGACTCGCGTCCGGCATCGACTGCACGACGCAATCTTCGGGCGAAAGCGGTGCGGCGAGCGCGAGCGTCTGTCCGCGGATCGCGGTATAGCGTCGCGCGAGTTCGCTCTCGGGCAGACGGTGCTGGGAGATGGCGTGAAGCGACGGGCGCGACATCGGGAATCCCTCGGCGACATAGCGTACGCCGTTTGGCGCACTTTGCCACCCTGCCGGGCCAAGGGGAACTTCCCGGCCGGCTGCGCAGCGTTCGCGATTTCGGGAGCGCGCTGCGCGGGCGCCGAACGCTCAATGCACCGTGAGCCGGGGAGGCCCGCGGACGATCTCGCCGATGACCTCGGCGCGGTCGAAGCCCTCGCTCGCAAAGACGCCGAGGACCTGGTCGACGGCGTCCGGAGCGCACGCGACGAGCAGTCCACCCGATGTCTGCGGGTCGGTAAGGATTGTGCGTTCGAGTTCCCCGAGTCCATCGAGCGTGACGTCCGCACCGTAGCCTGCCCAATTGCGCCCCGACGCGCCCGTGACGCAACCGGCGCGGGCGAGGTCCGCGACCCCAGGAAACACCGGCACCTTGGGCCACTCGACCATGGCACCTACGGAAGAGGCACGGCAGATCTCCAGCAGGTGACCGGCAAGACCGAAGCCCGTGACATCGGTCAAAGCGTGGACGGCGGGCAACCGCCCAAGCGCGATCCCGGGTGTGTTGAGCAGGGTGGTGCTCGCGACCATTGCCGCGTAGCCATCGGGTGGCAGCTGCTCCTTCTTGAGTGCGGCGCTGTAGATGCCCACGCCCAGCGGCTTGCCGAGCACGATTCGATCACCCGGCCGCGCGCCCGCGTTGCGCTTGAGGCTGCGCGGATCGACGAGCCCGATTGCGACCAATCCGTAGATCGGCTCGACGGAATCGATCGTGTGGCCGCCGGCGATCGGGATGCCGGCCTTCGCGCAGACCGACTCGCCGCCTTCGAGAATCCTGCGTATCACCTCCAATGGCACCTGGTTGACCGGCATGGCGACCAAGGCGAGCGCGAACAGCGGCGTGCCGCCCATCGCATAGACGTCGGAGATCGCATTGGTGGCTGCGATCGCGCCAAAGTCGAAGGGGTCGTCGACGATCGGCATGAAGAAGTCGGTCGTCGCGACGATCGCCTGGGTTTCGTTGATGCGGTAGACCGCCGCATCGTCCGCGGTTTCGATCCCGACCAGCAGCGCTTCCGGCACGAGCCCGCCGCCGGACTTCGCCAGGATCTGCTGCAGCACCCCCGGGGCGATCTTGCAGCCGCAACCCCCGCCATGCGAAAACGAAGTCAAGCGAAGCGGTGCGCGGTCGGGAGCGTTCATGGCGTGGTTCCGGGTACTCATCAGCCGTGGATTCTACCGAGTGCACTCGCCAACCTGGTTTCGCGATCGCCGCGTGCTTCACCATGTGACGCTGCATTGCAGCAAACGCTGCAGAGGCGGACGCCGTAGATAGCTTGCGACGAGCGCGCCTTTCGGCGAACCTCCGGCTGGCGTAGCATCGCCCGATGCGACCACGGCCCGGGCATCGCGCGCATGGCGCGGCCCGTAACAGCGGCGGCGAGATCTGCATCCGACCGTCGCGCCGGGCGCGCCACTGGAGGAGGCGGCTTGAACCCGACGGATATCGCGCACCCTGACTACTTCCACAAGGTTGTCGATTGCCAATGGGCGTGCCCCGCGCATACGCCCGTGCCCGAGTACATCCGATTGATCGCGGCGGGCCGCTATGACGACGCGTACCTTGTCAACTGGAAGTCCAATGTCTTTCCCGGGATTCTCGGACGCACCTGCGATCGCCCGTGCGAACCGGCGTGCCGCCGCGGCCGCGTCGAGAAGGGGAGCCCTGCGCATCAGGACGTAAGCGCCAAGCCAGAACCCGTCGCAATCTGTCGATTGAAACGCGTCTGTGCCGACTTCAAGGAGGATATCCGCGATCGCCTGCCCTCGGCGCCGGCGGTCAGGAACGGCAAGCGCATTGCGCTCGTCGGTGCAGGGCCCGCATCACTTACGGTCGCGCGCGACCTGGCCCCGCTCGGTTACCACTGCGTAATCTTCGACGCCGACGCGAAGGCCGGTGGAATGATGCGCACGCAGATCCCCAAGTTCCGCTTGCCGGACATGGTGATCGACGAGGAGGTTGGCTACATCCTCGATCTTGGCATCGAGTTCCGCGCCGGGAAGCGCATCGAGAGCCTGAAGACCCTGCTGACCGAAGGCTACGATGCGGTGTTCGTCGGCAGCGGCGCTCCGCGCGGGCGTGGCCTCGACATTCCCGGCCGCACGGAAGCGGCGAAGAACATCCACATCGGTATCGACTGGCTCGCCAGCGTCTCGTTCGGCCACATCGACAGGATCGGCCGGCGTGTCGTCGTGCTCGGCGGCGGCAACACGGCAATGGACTGCTGCCGAAGCTCGCGGCGCCTGGGTGGAGAGGACGTGCACGTGGTCGTGCGCTCCGGCTTCGACGAAATGAAGGCGTCGCCGTGGGAGAAGGAGGACGCGATGCACGAGGGCATCCCGATCCACAACTACCTCGTGCCCAAGGCATTCACCCACGAGAACGGCAAGCTGAGCGGCGTGGTCTTCGAGAAGGTCGAGCCGCGCTACGACCGCAAGCATGGCCGGCAGCTCGTGCCGACCGGCGATCCCGACGTCCATTTCGACTGCGACGACGTGCTGGTCGCGATCGGGCAGGAGAATGCATTCCCGTGGATTGAGCCAGACCTCGGTCTCGAGTTCGACAAGCGGCGCATGCCGATCGTCGACCGGGTGACGATGCAGTCCACGTGTCCCGGCGTGTTCTTCGGCGGGGACGCGGCGTTCGGCCCGAAGAACATCATCTGGGCGGTGGCGCACGGACACGAAGCGGCGATCTCGATCGACCTGTTCTGCCGGGGCGAGGACTTGCGCAAGCGGCCGCCGCCGACGGTGAACCTGGTCTCGCAGAAGATGGGCATCCACGAATGGATCTACGACAACGCGGTCGCGCCGGACGCGCGCTACCGCGTGCCGCTGAAGGATACGGTGATCGCGCTCAAGAGCATCAAGATCGAGGTCGAACTGGGCTTCGATCCAAAGCTCGCGTACGCCGAGGCGCAGCGGTGCCTCAACTGCGACGTGCAGACCGTGTTCGCCGACAAGCTCTGCATCGAATGCGATGCGTGCGTGGATATCTGCCCGATGGACTGCATCACGTTCACGGCGAACGGTGGCGAAAAGGACCTGCGTGTTCGGTTGAACGCCCCAGCGCACAACGTCGAGCAGGCGCTCTACGTCGCGGGGCCGCTCAAGACCGGGCGCGTGATGGTCAAGGATGAGGATCTTTGCCTGCACTGCGGCCTGTGCGCCGAACGTTGTCCGACCGGTGCGTGGGACATGCAGAAGTTCCTGCTCGAGATGGCGCACGCGGGACACGCGACAGGCGGGCGGCAGTCGGCGCAGTCGAGCCGCGCCGGCGCGATGGCGGCGGAGTAAGACATGTGCACCACCGGACCGTCCAGACGCACTCCTTGCTCCACCTTGGCGGGCAGCGCAGCGGCGCTAGCGGCAAGCGTGAGGGCACACCCATGAAGCCCATCGAGCGCACCAACGATTTCGTCGTCAAGTTTGCCAACGTCAACGGCTCCGGCTCGGCGTCCGCCAACGGCCTCTTCGCCAAGGCGGTGCTGCGGATGGGCGTGCCGGTCGCAGCACGCAACATCTTCCCCTCGAACATTCAGGGTCTGCCCACGTGGTACGAGGTTCGCGTGTCCGACGCGGGATGGCGGGGCCGTCGGGGCGGCGTCGACCTGATGGTTGCGATGAACCCGCAGACCTGGGATACGGACCTGGCCGAGATCGAGCCCGGGGGCTATCTCTTCTATGACTCAACGCGACCGCTGCCGTCGGCGAAACTGCGCAGCGACATCACGCTGCTCGGGATTCCGCTGACCGCGATCTGCAACGCGCAATACACCGATGCGCGGCAGCGGCAACTCTTCAAGAACATCATCTACCTAGGGGCGCTGGCAGCGCTGCTGGCGATCGAGCCGGAGGAGATCGAGAACCTGTTCGCCGAGCAGTACAAGGGCAAGGAGGCGCTGCTCGACGCGAACCGTACGGCGCTGTACCTCGGCCGCGACCACGCGCTCGCGAACTTCGACTGTCCGCTGCCGATCCGTGTCGCGCGAAGCCATGCTGCGGGCGATTCGATCTTCATCGACGGGAACAGTGCGGCGGCACTCGGTTGCGTCTACGGCGGCGCGACCGTGGCCGCGTGGTATCCGATCACCCCTTCCTCGTCGATGGCGGAGGCCTTCGCCAAGTGGTGCCGCAAGTTCCGCGTGTGTCCGGACACCGGCAACCACCGTTACGCGATCGTGCAGGCGGAGGACGAGCTCGCGTCGATCGGCATGGTGATCGGCGCCGCGTGGAACGGCGCCCGAGCGTTCACCTGCACCTCGGGTCCCGGCATTTCGCTGATGCAGGAGTTCATCGGCCTCGCCTATTTCGCCGAGATTCCAGCGGTGCTGTTCGACGTTCAGCGCGGCGGTCCGTCGACCGGCATGCCAACGCGCACGCAGCAGTCAGACGTGATTTCCTGCGCCTATGCATCGCACGGCGACACCAAGCACGTGCTGCTGTTCCCTCAGGACCCGACCGAATGCTTCGCGATGGCCGCGCAGGCATTCGATCTCGCCGATCGACTGCAGACACCGGTCTTCGTGCTGCTCGACCTCGACATCGGCATGCAGGATTGGCTCACCGCGCCGCTTGCATGGGACGACGCGCGGCGCATGGATCGCGGCAAGGTGATGAGCGCCGAGGCGCTGGAGGCGGGCAGGGAGTTCGGCCGCTATCTCGACGTTGACGGGGACGGGATTCCGTACCGCACCTATCCCGGCACGCATCCGCATCGCGGCGCGTACTTCACGCGCGGCACGACCAAGGACCGCCACGCGCGCTACACCGAGGAGGGACCGGCGTACGTCGACAACATGCAGCGTCTGCTTTCCAAGTTCGAGACGGCCAAGCGCTACGTGCCGGGGCCGCTGATCGACAACGCGACGAGGGACGCGCGCGCCGGCGTGATCTGGTACGGCTCGACTGGCGCCGCAATGATCGAGTCGCTGGCTGCGCTGGAGGCCGATGGCATCAACCTCGACCGCATGCGCATTCGTGCGTTCCCTTTCAGCGACGAAGTCGTCGATTTCATCGCCGCTCACGAGCGTGTCTTCGTCGTCGAGCAGAACCGCGACGCGCAGCTCAAGATGCTGCTCGTCAATGAATGCGGTATCGACCCTGCAAAGCTCACCTCGGTGCTGCACTACGACGGCACACCGGTCACCGCGCGCTTCATCACCCGCGAGATCGCCGAGAAGGCGGCCCTGTTCAACGTGCAGCCCATCAGGAAACAGAGGACGGGAGTCCGGAATCAGGGTGCGGAATGAACGGTCCGCAAACCTCGGTCCTGGCCATCCGATACCTGATGCCCGATACCTGAACCCTGAAGATGACCTATCTCGCCAAGCCCGAGCTCCACCATCCCGATCTGCCGCGCAATGCGTTGGGCTACACGCGCCGCGATTACGAAGGTCCCGTCTCCACGCTCTGCGCGGGCTGCGGCCACGATTCGATCTCCGCGGCCATCGTGCAGGTGTTCTGGCAGCTCGCGATCGAGCCGCACCGGGTTGCCAAGCTTTCCGGAATCGGCTGCTCGTCGAAGACGCCGACCTATTTCCTCGGCCAGTCGCACGGCTTCAACAGCGTGCATGGGCGCATGCCATCGGTGCTGACCGGCGCCAATCTCGCGAACCGCGACCTGATCTATCTGGGCGTGTCCGGCGACGGCGACTCCGCGTCGATCGGGCTTGGACAGTTCACGCACGCGATCCGGCGCGGCGTCAACATGGTGTACATCGTCGAGAACAACGGCGTCTACGGACTCACCAAGGGCCAGTTCTCGGCCACGGCCGACAAGGGCAGCAAGAGCAAGCGCGGCCTGGTCAACACGGACGAGCCGATCGACCTGGTCTCTCTCGCGCTGCATCTGGGCGCCACGTTCGTCGCGCGGAGCTTCTCGGGCGACAAGGCGCAACTCGTGCCGCTGATCGAGGCGGCCGTTCGCCACAAGGGCAGCGCGTTCATCGACGTGATCAGCCCCTGCGTCGCGTTCAACAACCATCCGGGATCGACCCGGAGCTACGACTTCGTGCGCGAGCACAACGAGGCGGTCAACAGGCTCGATTTCATGCCGCGGCGCGAGGAAATCACCGCGGCGGTGCCGCCGGGTGGCGTCGAGGACCTGGTCATGCACGACGGCGGCACGATCCGCGTGCGCAGGCTCGCTCCCGACTACGACCCGCACGACCGCATCAGGGCCCTCAACTTCCTCGTGGAGCGTCACCATCAGGGCGAGATCGTCACCGGGCTGATCTACCTCGAGCGCGAGGCCGCCGACCTGCACGATGCGCTGCGCACGGTCGCCGAGCCGCTGGCGGAGCTCTCCGACGTGGATCTGGTGCCTGGCGCGAAGGCGCTCGCGGCGCTCAACGCCCAGTTCCGCTGACGTTCGCGCCCGCCCACTTGCGCATGCGGCCGACCGCGGCGATCCCGCGTGCCGTGGTGCTTCCGCTGTGCCAGCGGTCCATCGCCCTCAGCGGTTGTCGGGAATTTCGCCGGCGCAAGGTGTTACAGTAACCGTTGCTGCGGTTTGGCGCGGTCGCTGCGCTCGATCGCGGCGGCGAACCACGGGCGACCGCCGCCCAGGCAGTGTGCGTAACCTGCCCCAATTTGCCGCAGATCAATGCGCAAAACGGCAGGGCACGTAACTTACGTATGCAAGGCGCGGACCGTCGCAACCGTGGCCGCCGTCTTGTGCACGAGCCGCGGGGCGAGGCGCGCAATGCGCGAGGAGGAGGCATGTCCCAGGCGGTTCAGCAATCCACCTACGAGATCGTGGCGCGGGAGGACTATTCCGACGTCACGTACATGCTCGAGATACGCCATCCGATGCTGGCCAGGGCGGCGAAGCCCGGCCAATTCGTCATCGTGATGGAACACGAGCACGGCGAGCGCATTCCGCTGACGCTTGCCGACTTCGACGCGACCAAGGGCACGATCACGCTCGTGATCCAGGCCGTCGGCAAGACGACGCGCGAGATGCAGCAGAGCTGCAAGGTCGGCACGCATTTGTTCGCCGTCGTCGGCCCGATGGGCATCCCGAGCCACATCGGAGCGGCGAAGAAGGTCGTCTGCGTCGGCGGCGGCCTCGGCGTCGCACCGGTGTATCCGCAGGCCCGGGCCTACAAGCAGAGCGGGGCGTACGTGATCGGCGTCATCGGATTCCGCAACAAGGATCTCGTGTTCTGGCAGGACAAGTTCGGCAAGGTCTGCGACGAATTCATCATCTGCACGGACGACGGATCCGCCGGCATCAAGGGCCTTGTCAGCGAGGGATTGAAGCAAGCGATCGCCAAGCACCCGGACATCGACGAGGTGATTGCGATCGGGCCGCCCGTCATGATGAAGGGCTGCAGCGAGACCACTCGACCGCACAAGATCAAGACCATGGTGAGCCTCAACCCCGTGATGGTCGATGGCACCGGAATGTGCGGCGGTTGCCGCGTCAAGATCGGCGACGAGGTGAAGTTCGCATGCGTCGACGGGCCGGACTTCGACGGCCACGCAGTCGACTTCGACGACCTGATGGCGCGCCTCGCGCGCTACAAGCCGACCGAGCAGGCAGCGCTCAAGAAGTGGCAGGAAAGCTGCCGGCTGCAAGGTGGGCCGGGCCACGACCACTGACACCCGGACGGACAGGAATGCCCGGACGCGCCGCGCGCGCCGGGATCGAGGCGAAGGAATGCCGATGGCTGCAAAGAAGAAGACGATCCGGACGATTCCGCAGGAACGGACGCCGATGCCGGAGCAGGACCCGAAGGAGCGCGCGCGCAACTTCGAGGAGGTGGCGAAGGGCTACACGGTCGAGATGGCGCTGCGCGAGGCGGACCGCTGCCTGCAGTGCGCGGACGAGCCCTGCGTGCGCGGCTGTCCGGTCGGCATCGACATTCCGGGCTTCATCCAGAAGATCGTCGAGAAGCATCATCGCGGCGCCTACGACATCATCACCGACACCAACCTGCTGCCTGCGGTGTGCGGGCGCGTGTGCCCCCAGGAGAACCAGTGCGAGGGCGTGTGCACCGTCGGCGACACGCTCGAGCCTGTGGCGATCGGCCGACTCGAGCGGTTCATCGGCGACATGGCGCGCACGGAGGGCTGGCGCAACGTCCCGTACATCGAGCCGCGCGGCTACCGCGTCGGAATCGTCGGCTCGGGCCCCGCCGGCATGGCGTGCGCTGCCGACATGGCCAAGGCGGGGTGCGATGTCGTCGTCTACGAGGCGTTCCACGAGCCGGGAGGCGTCCTCAAGTACGGCATCCCCGACTTCCGGCTTCCCAACCCGGTGGTCGACGTCGAGATCGAGAAGCTGAAGGAGCTTGGCATCCGGTTCGAATGCAACACACTGGTCGGCCGCCTGTTCACCATCGAGCAGATGCTGACCGAGATGGGCTTCAACGCGGTATTCATCGGCACCGGCGCAGGCTACCCGAGCTTCATGGGCATTCCGGGCGAGTCGCTCAACGGCGTGCTGTCCGCGAACGAGCTGCTAACCCGCTGCAACCTGATGCGGGGGCGCGACTTCCCGAACTTCGACACGCCGATCCAGCCAGGCAAGCGCGTGGCGGTGATCGGCGCGGGCAATACGGCGATGGATGCGTTGCGCGTCAGCAAGCGCCTGGGCGCCGACGAGGTGGCGTGCGTCTACCGGCGCAGCCGGGCCGAAGCGCCAGCGCGGGTCGAGGAAGTGCACCACGCCATCGAGGAGGGCATCGAGTTCCACTGGCTCACGACCCCGGTCGAGCTGCTGAGCGATGCGAACAACAACGTTCGCGCGATGCGCTGCCAGAAGATGGAACTCGGCGAGCCCGACAGCTCCGGGCGGCGCAAGCCGGTGCCCTTGCCGGGCAGCGAGTTCGAGATCGAGACGGACATGGTCGTGTACGCAATCGGCACCAATGCGAACCCGATCCTCGGCCAGACGTCGAAGCTCAAGCTGAACAAGTGGGGCTACATCGAGACCGACGACGATCTGGCGACCTCGATCCGCGGCGTGTGGGCGGGCGGCGACATCGTCACGGGCGCGGCCACCGTCATCCAGGCGATGGGCGCTGGTCGGCGGGCCGCGCGTTCGATGAAGGCCTACCTCGGCCTGCGCGACACCGACGTCATCTACGGCGAGCAGCTGCCGTCCTCCGAGCGGCACTTCGGGCTGCACCCGGCCGAGCACGGCTACGCCCGCGTGCGCGTCGCCTGACCCCCGCATTCTTCAACGAACGACGAGCGAATACGAACATGAGCGACACGCTGTTGCGCGAACCCGATGCCAAGGCCGGCAATCCGCCCGGCGCGCGGAAGGAAGCGAAGACGCTGACCGAGCACATCGTCGAGGTCATCAGCGACTCGGGCGAGGGCGCGCAGCGCTGCGGCCAGTCGCTCGGGGCGATCGCCGCGAAGATGGGCAACGGCATCTGGACGACCGAGATCATCCCGGCCGAGATCCAGCCGCCGGCGCGCAGCGTGGCGGGCGCCTCCGGCATCCGCATCCGGATGGGTTCGAAGAAGGTCACGAACGGCGGCGACGAGACCGACCTCGCCGTCGCGTTCAACGAGCAGGTGCTGATTGGCCGCGTTCGCGCAGGCGAGCTGAAGCCCGGCGCGACGATCCTGCTCGAGGACATGTGGCGCGACCACCGCGACCCGAAGATCGTGGCGTCGTATCTCGATACGCTGGAAATGCTGAAGAAGTCGGGCTACCACGTGATCGAGGTGCCGCTCGAGCGCGAGTGCCGCAAGCTGGTCGCGGACCCGCGCAAGGGCAAGAACATGTTCGTGCTCGGCGTCCTGTGCAGCATCTACACGCTCGACCTCGACCTCGCGATCGAGCAGGTCGCGCTGACGTTCGGCAAGAAGGACCGCAAGGTGATCGAGGTCAACCAGGGCCTGCTGCACGCCGGCCACGCGTGGGCGGAGAAGAACCTGCCGTTCAAATTCAGGATCCCGACGGTCGGCGTCAAGGAGCCGCAGATCGTCGTCAACGGCAACACGGCGCTCGCGCTCGGTGTGCTCGCGTCGGGCATGGACATCTGCGCGATGTACCCGATCACGCCGGCGACGTCCGCGTCGCACTACCTCTCGGAATGCTTCGAGCGCGTTGGCGGGCTCGTCCACCAGGCCGAGGACGAGATCGCGGCCTGCGCGTTCGCGATCGGCGCGTCCTATGCCGGCAAGTGCGCGGTGACGATCACCTCCGGGCCGGGCTATTCACTCAAGCAGGAAGGGATTGGGCTCGCGGTGATGGCCGAGGTCCCGCTGGTCGTGGTCAACGTCCAGCGCGGCGGCCCATCGACCGGCCAGCCGACCAAGGTCGAGCAGGGCGACTTGCTCACCGCGATCTACGGCAGCCACGGCGACGCGCCGAAGGTCGTGATGGCGGTATCCGACATCGAGGACTGCTTCTACTCGATGATCACGGCGCGCAAGATCGCCGAGACGTTCAACATGGTCGTCGTCGTGCTCTCGGACGCGAGCCTCGCGACCGCCCAGCAGCCGTTCCCGCGTCCGAAGTTCGACACCGACTGGCTCGCGCCGCCGATCGACCAGACGCCGGTCCCGGCAGGGCTCAAGCCGTACGACTGGGACCCGGTCACCGGGATCGCGCGCCGCTTCGCGCCGGGGCAGCCGGGCGGAATGCACACGCTGACCGGCCTCGCGCACGATCGCAACAGCAAGGTCGCGTACGACCCCGAGATCAACGAGGAAGGCCTGCGGCACCGCAGCCTCAAGCTCGCGACGCTGCAGAAGACGCTGGCGACCCCGAAGGTGTTCGGCGATCCCGAAGGCGACCTGCTCGTCGTCGGCTGGGGAAGCACCCAGGGCGTGATCGAGGAGTCGGTCGAGCGCCTGCGCGGCGAGGGACTAAAGGTGTCGTCGCTGCACGTGCGCTTCATCCAGCCGATGCCCTCGGGCATCGGCGAGATCCTCCGGCGCTTCAAGAAGGTGATCGCTGTCGAGATGGCATGGTCGGACCGTCTGGAAGACGAGGTGATCGACGAAGAGAACCGCCGCTACACGCCGCTCGCGATGATGCTGCGCTCGCGCTACCTGGTCGACATCGACTGCTGGAGCGAAGCCCGCGGCGCCCCGATGAAGCCCTCCACCGTCTGCAGCGTGCTGCGCGCCAAGCTCGCCTCCTGAAAGACTGATGCCATGAACATGCCTCTTTCCCAGTCCATCATCAAGCTGCACGAGGAGCATCACAGCCTCGAGGACTACCAGGGCGGCGTGCCGCGCTGGTGCAACGGCTGCGGCGACAACGCGATTCTCACGGCCGTCCAGCGGCTGTGCCGCGACGAGGACCTCGCACCCGAGCGCACGGTGTTCGTGTCCGGCATCGGCTGCTCCTCCCGCTTTCCCCACTACATGAAGACGTACGGGTTCCACGGCATCCATGGCCGTGCGTTCCCAATCGCGGAAGGCATCAAGATGGCGCGGCCGGACCTGACGGTGTTCGTCAACACCGGTGACGGCGACTGCTGCAGCATCGGCACCGCGCACTGGATCCACGCGCTCCGCTACAACATGAACCTCACCGTGATCCTGCACGACAACCAGATCTACGGGTTGACGAAGAAGCAGGCGTCGCCGACCTCCCCGATCGGCACCAAGAGCAACACGACGCCGCGCGGCAGCTACCTCGATGCGCTGAACCCGCTGACGGTGACGCTCGGCGTGACCAACGCATCGTTTGTCGCGCAGGCGGTCGACTGGATCCCGGAACTGCTGTACGACATCATCCGCAAGGCCTACCTGCACCGCGGCTTCTCGTTCGTGCGCATCATGCAGCGCTGCCCGGAATGGTTGCCGAAGCTGTTCGAGCCGTGGCTGCACGACCCGGGCAAGACGCTGCTGCTCTCGCACCAGAACGGGCTTGCGATCTCGCCCGAGCTCGCGCGCACCTACAAGAACCAGGTCGAGCACGATCCGTTGAACATCGACCGGGCGAGAGAGATCGCGTCGTCGCACGACCCGATCCCGGTCGGCATCCTGTACCACAACCCGGAGATCCCGTGCTACGAAGACCTGCGCAACGCCGGGCAGATCCGCACCTCGGACCAGATTCGTGCCGGCTTCGAGGCCGAGCTCGACAAGTTCACCGTCTGGCCGCGCGAGGAAGGCGCCCAGAAGGCCGCGTGAGCGCCGCCTGACGAAACCCTACTGCAATCCGCAATCGGACACGCATCAGAAAGACCGCCATGGACATGGCCGCCCAGTTCCAGGAGCAGCGTTTGTTCTTCTCGACCAGCCGCATCCAGGGCGATGGCGTCGAGCCGATCGAATCGCTCGCGCTTCGCCCCGCGCTGCTCGCCCGATATCAGGACCTGAACTCTCTGCGCTACGACTACCCGCTCGTGCTGGTCACGACTGGCCCGCAGAAGGGCATCGTGCGCTCGCTGTCCGGCATCGTCGACGACCTCCTGCTCGACGTCGCGCCGCGCGGGATACCAGGCGAGAAGTTGCGCCGGCACGTCCTGCGGCTCGAGCGCGAGATTCGCAAGCTGGCAGGCGAAGGGCGCAGCGGCTCGCTGCTCGAGATCTGGGCAGAAGCGGCCGCGCGCGTGGGCCAGCCGGGTGACCCCAGCATCGAGGGCGTTCTCTCCGCGATCGGGGAAAAGCTGAACCTCGATGGCGAGGTCGTGGATTGCGATCCCGCGGGCGTTCCGCGCGTGCTGACGCACTTCTGGCAAGCGGAGCAGGACCGCAAGGGCCGCGCGTTCCGCGAGACGGCGGGCCGGCTAATCGTCAGGCTGTCGGACATCCTGCGAGCGGCGTTCATCCACTCGGCAGCGGGGCAAAGCGCCGACACGCTGCGCGCCGCGGTGGGCAACGGACACCGCGCCGACTTCGACTTCTCGGTGATGTCGAAGCTCGTGTCGCGCCGTGCGCCCGTGGACGAGCTGTCACCGGCACGCCGCAAACGGATCGAGTCGGCGCTGGCGATGCTGAAGCAGCAGCCCTTCTATAGGGACCCGAAGCTTGCGGATCGGCCCGACGCGACTTCGACCTATGGGTTCGCCTTCGACAACTGCGCCGCGGCGGTCGAGGCATTCCGCGCGCGATTGCCGAAGCTCGCGGAGGTCGTCAAGGCGCTCGCGGTCGCCGAGCTCGAGGCCGACAATCGCTATGTCGACGCCAAGGACGATCCCTTCTTCGAGCATTTCGACGAAAGCGCGCTCTCCGCCGATGACCTCGCGCTGTTTCCGGACTATCTGGTCTGCATTCCGCCGGACCGCAACGACGCGCCGGAAAACGCCTCGCTGATGGACATGCTGTCGTCCGGGCTCCCGGTCAAGGTGCTCGTCGAAACCTCGGACCTCTACGAGGAAGCTGCGATCGGCGCCGGGCACTTCGCCTTTGGCGTGCGCAGCGTCCGCCTTGGGAATACCGCGACCGGTCTCGGCGGCGTGTACGTCGTGCAGACGACGAGCGCCAACCTGCCGGCGTTGCGCGAGCGGATCAAGAAGGGCTTCGCCCACCGCGGTGCTGGACTCTTCAGCATCTACGCGGGCGCGCCGGCTCCCGTTGGGGAAATGCCATCGTACCTGACTGCCGCCGCAGCGATGGAATCGCGCGCGTTTCCGGCCTTTGCGTACGACCCGCACGCCGGAGACAACCAGGCTACGCGCTTCATCCTCGCCGACAACCCGCAGTCCGACGCGGACTGGCCGGTCTTGCCGTTCGAGTACGCGGACGGGCAGGGACAGCGCGTCACGGAAGACGTCGCGTTCACCTACATCGACTTCGTGTTCTGCGACCGGCGTTATTCCAGGCACTTCGCACGCGTGCCGCGCGCGCGTTGGAACGCCACGATGATTCCCGCGGCCGAGTGGCTGGGGCGCGACACCAAGTCGCTCGAGGGCCTCGTTCCGTACGTGCTCGCCGTTGATGCCGACCACGTGCTGCACCGCGTGCTCGTCGACCAGAGCCTGATGCACGCGGCGATCCGCTGCCGCACGCTCTGGCACCGGCTGCAGGAGCAGGGGGGCATCCACAACTCGCATGCCGAGCGCCTGCTCGCGCGCGAGCGCGCGGCCTGGGAGGCGCAGCGCCGGCGCGAAGCAGACGAGCGCACGGCCGCAGGCACGAAAGAGGGGAGCGCCGCGGCGCCGGCTCCGGCGGCCGCAGGGGCAACGGCATCGGCTGCGCCGGCGCCTGCCGAAACCGTGGTGCCGGACGCGCCGGCCCACTCATCCGACGAGGCGTGGATCGAGACGTCGCGCTGCCCGAGCTGCAACGAGTGCCAGCTCATCAACGACAAGATGTTCGTCTACAACGAGAACAAGCAGGCGTACATCACGGACGTGAAGCTCGGCACCTACCGGCAAATGGTGGAAGCTGCCGAGAGCTGCCAGGTCTCGATCATTCATCCGGGCAAACCGTGGAATCCGAAGGAGCCCGGACTCGAGGAACTGCTGGAGCGGGCGAAGCCCTTTCTTTGATCGCCGCATGACGCGGCCAATGCTCCGGCGGGGCATGGTGGCCGTGCCGGGCACGCCGTCGCCCGCTGCAGGCGCGCCTGCCGCATGACGACGCACCGTGAAGATCCTGCGCTCCGACCTTGCGCGCGCCGCGGATGCCGAAGGCGCGGTCGTCGTGATCGACGTACTGCGCTCGTTCTCCACGGCTGCCTATGCGTTCGCGGCCGGCGCGCGCCGCATCGTCCTCGTCAATGCGTTGCCCGCGGTGATTCCCGTCAAGGCGCGCTTTCCCGAGGCGGTGACGATCGGCGCGTACGGAGGCGGGGCCCCGATTCCGGGGTTCGATCTGCCGAATTCGCCGACAGCTGCGCAGGCGCGCGACCTTGCCGGGCGCACGATCGTCCTGCATACCGCGGGCGGCGTGCGCGGTCTTGTCTCCGCGCGCCGGGCCGGCGCGCTGCTCGCGGGGAGCCTCGTCTGTGCCCGCGCGACGGCGCGCTACCTTCGCGCCCTCGCGCCATCCCGCGTGACGCTGCTCGTGACCGGCATCTGGGTCGATCGCGACGGTGACGAGGATCATGCCTGCGCCGATCTGCTGGAGGCCTTGCTGCGCGGCGATGACCCGCCGTCTGCGCCGTTCGAGACCCGAGTGCGGCAGTCCGATTTCGGCCGCAAGTTCACCGCTGGCAACGACGCGGGGCTGTCCCCCGCCGATCTCGAGCGTTGCGCGACGGTCGACCAATTCGACTTCGCGATGCCGGTGCGGCGCATGCGGTGGGGACTCACGATCGAGGCGGCATCGACCGTCGTCGCGCCGGATGCATCGGCGGCGATCGCGAGATCCTAAAGTCCGTCCGCAAATCGTTGCACCAGGAAGTCCACCAGCGAGCGCACTTTGGCCGAGAGGTACTTGCGGTGCGGGTAGATCGCGTGGACGCCGTACTCGGTGAACCGCCAGCGTGTGAGCAGCGGCACCAGGCGGCCGCTCGCGAGGTGCGGTTGGACGATGAAACCGGGCTCGAGCAGCAGTCCTGCACCGGCAAGCGCGGCCGCCATCAGCACATCGCCGTTGTT
The DNA here is from genome assembly GCA_963750585.1 of uncultured beta proteobacterium. GTDB lineage: Bacteria > Pseudomonadota > Gammaproteobacteria > Burkholderiales > Casimicrobiaceae > VBCG01. The sequence goes on along the minus strand of CAVVRH010000003.1, from coordinate 60,186 downwards.
GGCGCGAATGCGGAAGTCGAGCCGGACGGCAACCGGTCCGTCCGGGCCCTCCATCCGCCATTCGTCGCCGCTGCTCGAGTAGGTGTAACCCAGGCACTCGTGTTTGCGAAGGTCCTCCGGCTTGCGTGGCGTGCCATGCCGGGCGAGATAGTCGGGCGATGCGCAAAGCACGCCGCGCGTCGTCGCGAGCCGGCGTGCGACCAGCGAGGAATCGAGGCGCGGCGCGATCCGGATCGCGACGTCGAAGCCTTCCTCGACCAGATCCACCAGGCGGTCGTTCAACTGGAGGTCGATCCGCACGTCCGGGAATGCTCGCGTGTAGTCGGCGAGCGCCGCGCCCAGATGCGTCATGCCGAACGACACCGGCGCATTGATGCGCAAGAGACCTTGCGGCTGCAACGCGAGGTCGCCCACCGAGGCTTCGAGGGTGTCGACCTCCGCGATCAGTTCGCGCGCCCGCTCGCCGTACGCGGCTCCCGCCTCCGTGAGCGAAAGACTGCGAGTCGTGCGGTTCAGGAGCCGGACGCCGAGGCGTTCCTCGAGCGCGGCCACCTGCTTGCTGACGATCGATTTCGCGAGGCCGAGCCTTTCCGCAGCGCGGACGAAGCTTGCCGCGTCGGCGACGGCAACGAAGGTGCGCATATTGGCGAGCGTGTCCATCATTGTCCCTTAAAAAGAAACTGTAAATATAATATTAGACTATTTATATTCTGTATGGAAACGACGATCATGTGTTCCGTAGCTTCCCATTCACCTTATGGAGGTTGTCGATGGATCAGGAACGTTCGGCGGCGTTCGCCGCCTTGCTGCTTCGCGTTGCGCTCGGCGCCATGTTCGTTGCGCACGGGTTGCTCAAGCTTTTCGTCTTCACGCTCCCGGGCACGGCTCAATTCTTCGCGAGCCAAGGTCTGCCGGGCTGGGCCGCCTACCCCGTGGTGTTTGCCGAGCTTGCCGGCGGCGCACTTCTTATTGCCGGCGTCGGCTCGCGTTACGTTGCGCTCGCGCTGATGCCGGTCCTGCTCGGCGCCGCCTGGGTCCACGCGGGCAACGGCTGGCTATTCACCGCCTCCAATGGCGGGTGGGAGTACCCGGTGTTCCTCATCGTGGTCGCTGCTGCGGTCGCGCTTCTGGGCGACGGCGCCTTCGCATTGCGCCGCGCCGCGCAATCGCGCGGTTTTGTCGCATCCGTGGCGGGAGCGCATGCTGCCGTGCTCCGCTAGACTCTCGTGCCCCGGGGACGGCGAAGGCGCCGTCCCCAGACGTATTTCCTTCCCGGAGTATCAGCAATGAAGCTTTATTACTCGCCTGCCGCGTGCTCGCTCGCATCCCACATTGCCCTTGTCGAGACCGGCGTGCCCTTCCAGGCCATCAGGGTCAACTTGCGCAGCAAGACGGCGGAGGGTGGCTGACGTTCATCGGCACGGAAATCCACAAGGGGTTCAGCCCGCTGTGGAACCCGAACCTTTCCGACGACGCGAAGAAGGCCGCGGTGGACCGGCTGTCGCTTCGCATCGACTGGCTGGCCAAGGAGCTCGGACACAGGCATTACGTGATGGGGGACACGTTCACTGTCGCCGATGCGTATCTCTTCACTGTCCTCAACTGGGCGGGCCCGCTGAAGTTCGACCTGTCGCGCTGGCCGGTACTGCAGGCCTATCATCAGCGGATCGCAAGACGCGCGTCCGTGCTGACTGCGATGAAGGCGGAAGGGCTCGCCGCGTGATCAACTCCGACCCCGCAGCGCCGGCATTTTGCCGCCAATGCATGGCGGAGTGCCGCGCCCTGCCTTCGGGCGCGCTCCTTCGGTAACTAGGGCCTGTTCACGCTATGTCGGCATTGCCCAGCCTGTTTGTCTCGCACGGTGCCCCAACGCTGTTGCTGGAGGATGTGCCTGCGCGCGCGTTCCTGGCCTCGCTCGGCGCTCGGATCGGACGACCCGATGCGATCGTCGCCATATCCGCGCACCACATCGGTCGCGCCGCGACGGTCAGCACGGCCCCGTCGCTCGAGACGGTCCACGATTTTTTCGGCTTTCCGGCGGAGCTCTACCGCTATCGCTATGCGCCACCCGGCGCTCCGGAACTCGCGCGCGAGATCGTCGCGCACCTTTCGGCGGAGAACATCGCGGCCGCTGCTGTCGAGGATCCCGGCATCGACCATGGTGCCTGGGTGCCGCTCGCGCTGATGTACCCGGACGCCGACCTTCCGGTCGTCCCGCTGTCGCTCGATGCGTCGATGAGCGAGCGCGCGCACATCGCGATCGGACGCACGCTCGCACCTTTGCGCGAACGCAACATCCTCGTGCTCGCCTCCGGCGGCTTCACGCACAACCTGCGCGAGTTCGGGCGTCACGATCGCGACGCGGCCGCGGCGCCGTATGTCGTCGAGTTCCGTGATTGGATGGCCGCGGCGCTCGCGCGCGCCGACGAGGCGGCGCTCGTCGACTGGCGGCGGCAGGCGCCGCATGGAGCGCGCGCGCACCCGACGCCCGAGCACCTGATGCCGCTCTTCGTCGCGTATGGTGCGGGCGGTACGCAGCCAACCGCCGAACGCCTGCACCAGAGCGTCACCTACGGCATTCTTTCGATGGACGCGTTCGCGTTCAATTGACGGGCGGCAACCGCCTTCCATGCCTTTCGACCTCGAGCGCACGCTCCACCTGCTGCCGCGGGAAGGCGCACCGACGCTGCTGTTCATCCATCTGCACGGCGTCGGCGCGAGCGCGCTCGCGATGACGCCGATCGCCGAGCGCCTCGCGCGTGCCTATCCGCAATCCGCGCAACTCATCCCCGATGCGTTCGACGCATTCGACCAGGCGCCCGAAGGCCGGCAGTGGTTCTCGGTGTGCGGCGTCGACGAGGCGAATCGTCCGGGCCGCGTCGCGACCGTGATGCCGAAGCTCGTCGCGTTCGTTCAGGAGGCGCAGCACCATTTCGGCCTCGCGCCTGCGACGACCGCGCTCGTCGGTTTCTCGCAGGGGGCGATCCTCGCCCTCGAAGCGGCGATGCTCGAGCCGCCACCGATCGGCCGCGTGATCGCCTTCGGCGGCCGCTTCGCAACGCTCCCGGCAGTCGCGCCGACACCGGTCGTGCACCTGTTGCATGGCAAGGACGACGCGGTCGTCCCGTTTCGCCATGCGGTCGCAGCGGCGACGGCGCTGATTGCGCATGGCGGCGACGTGACCGCGGACATCGTTCCGGGCATCGGTCACGAGCCGCATCCCGACCTGCTCGAGCGCGCGGTGGAACATCTGCAAAGCTACTTGCCGCGGCGTGTCTGGGCCGAGGCGCTCGCGGCAGCGCCGATCTGGCCCGGAAGGTCGGACAGCCGCGATCTTCCGCACTGAGCGGCGTTCAGCCTGCCCACCGCGGGTGCTCGGTAGAATGGGGCGATGGGCCGCACGTTCCTGACCATCGTCGGCATTGCAGTGGGAGCGGTTGTCCTGCTGCTCGTCGCTGTCTCGGTCGTCGTTGCCACGCTCGATGTCAACACGCTGGTGGCTCCGCTCGCCGGCGAGGTCAAGCGCGCAACCGGGCGGGAGCTCACGGTGCGCGGTCGCTCCGATCTTTCGATCTCGCTCGAGCCGAGCCTTCGCCTGCGTGATGTCACGTTGGCGAACAAACCTGGCGCAAGCGTGCGGGACATGTTGACGGCGCGCGAGGTGGAGGTGCAGGTCGCGCTATTGCCGTTGCTGAGGCGTCGACTCGAAGTGACCCGCTTCACGCTTGTCGAACCGCACATCGCGCTCGAGACCGACGCGACAGGACAGGGCAACTGGGCATTCGGGCGCGACACACCGAAGAAGAACGCGCCCGATGGCTCGGCGCCGGCCGCGTTCGCGTTGGGTGTCGGCGAGTTCGCCGTGGAACGCGGCACCGTCGACTTTCGCGACGGGAGGACGGGAGAAACGACCAGTGTCGAGATCGATCGCTTGTTCGTGCGCGCGAGAGAGCCGGGCGCTCCGGTGGTCGCTGAATTCGCAGGCCGGGTACAGGGCATACCGATCGCCCTCGAAGGAAGCCTGGGCCCGCTCGATGCGCTTGTGCAACGGCGCTTTCCGTTGCCAATGACGGTGGAGGGGCAGGTCGCCGGCACTCCGCTCAAGGCGCGCGCGCAGCTGAGCGCACCACAGGAGGCGCCGCTCGAAATGCGCGAGCTCTTGCTTTCGTTCGGCGCGAGCCACGTCAATGGTACGTTGAGTGTCGCGACGGGCGGTGTGCGGCCGTCGCTTCGTTTCACGCTCTCCTCGCCGATGCTGCGGCTCGCCGACCTGCCGATTGCTGCAGGGCTGCCGGCGGGCGGCCGCGCCGCTACGCAAGCCGCAGCCGGCAACCGCTATCTGTTCCCTCCGACACAGGTCTCGCTCGACGGCCTGCGCAGCGTCGATGGACGAGGAACGCTCGCGATCGAACATCTCGTCCTGCCGAGCGGGCGCACGCTCGACAACGTCAATGCGACGCTCGCGCTCTCCAACGGTCGACTCGAACTCGCGCCGTTTGCGGCGGCGGTCTTCGGCGGCACGGTGAACGGCAAGGTGGTGATCGACGCGATCGCCGGGCGCGAACCTTCGCTGGACATCGCACTTGCCGGACACGGCCTCGATCTCGCGCAATTGCTGAAAGTGTCTGGTGTCACGCATGAAGTGCGCGGCGGCAAGACCGAGGCCACGGTGGACCTGCATTTGCATGGGCGGAGTCCACGGGCCTGGGCCGCCGACGCACGCGGGACCGTCGTGCTGAGCATGGGTCCGGCGCAGTTGCCGCGCATGGAGGCAGGGGTTGCGCCCGCGCTCGACCAGGTGCTGAGTGCGATCAATCCGTTCCGTGGTACGGATGCGATAACCGATCTGCGCTGTGCTGTCGTGCGCTTGCCGCTTGCCGGCGGTGTCGCGCGGATCGACAGGAGCATCGCGATGGAAACGAGCAGGCTCGGTATCGCCGCGGCCGGCACGATCGACCTGCGCAGCGAAACACTCGACCTTGCGCTGCGCTCCAAGGTCCGCGAAAAGGTGAACCTCGATGTTGCGCAATTCGCGAGTCTGGTGCACGTGAGTGGTCCGATCGCAGCCCCGATCGTCGGTGTCGATGCTGCGGGCACCGCCGCGCTTGCCGCGCGTGTCGGTGCCGCGGTCGGAACTGGTGGCTGGTCCGAACTCGCGCGGGCACTGGTTGGCGGACGAGGCGAGCCCGCCGGCGGCAACGAATGCGCGATCGCGCTTGGCAAGGCCACCCCGACCGCAGCGCCTGTCGAGGCGCCCGCGCAACGTCCGCGCACGGATTCATCCTTGTCCCCGCTTGACGAAATCGCACGCGCGTTGCAGGGCCTGCGCCGCAAGTGAGCGGCGGGCTGCCGCCGCGTCCGATGTCGGATGCAACGGTGACGAAGGGACTTTCCGTTGGTCGAGACCGTCCGTTGATGCGCGTCAGTCTTCCAAGTCAGCGGGGGCGTAATCTGGTTTCCATGCACGAGCACAGCGGGCGAGTCACGCCCCGGACACGAACCTTCCGATGATCCCGCTCGTTGTCCAGGAATTCCGCAGGATGGGCGCAGCCTCGCCGATTTCCTTCGAGGTGACGTTTGCCGACGGCGAGTGCTACCGCAATCGCGACGAGCCGCCGGCATTCAAGCTGCGCTTCCGCAGCCACGCGGTCGAGCTCGCGACGGCCGCGTTCGGTCACATCGGTCTGCTCGATGCCTACTTCGACGGCAATCTCGACATCGACGGCGACCTGCGGGCGATGTTCCGCATGGGATTCTACAGCGGCTTCGATTCGTCGAACGCGCTGGTGACGGAGCGCAATCGTTGGCACGAGGTGCGACGATCGAACGCGAGCCGCACGCGGGCGAAAGAGAACGCGCGCTTCCACTACGGCCTCGGCACGGAGTTCTACCGGTTGTGGCTCGACGATCCGCTGCTCATGTACACCTGCGCGTACTGGACGGACGGCACGCAGACGCTGGAGGAGGCGCAGGCGAACAAGATCGACCACGTGTGCCGCAAGGTGCGGCTCGCGCCGGGGGAATCGGTGGTCGACATCGGCTGCGGCTTCGGCGGCTTCATGTTCCGTGCGGCCGCGCGCATCGACGCCAGGGTCATGGGGATCAACACGACGACGGAGCAGGTGCAGTGGCTCGACAGCGAAATCGGCCGGCGCGGTCTGCGCGAACGCCTCGACGTCGTCGAGGCCGACTTCCGGGACATACCGGGCACGTTCGACAAGGTGGTTTCGATCGGCGTGCTCGAGCACGCGGGCCGCGACCAGCTTGCCGAGGTCGTGCGTGCTCATGCCGACGCGCTCAAGCCGGGTGGCCTCGGCATGCTGCACTTCATCGGCCACGTCGGACGGCGCGATACGGAATTCTTCATTCGCGACCATGTGTTTCCGGGCGGCTGGATCCCGAGCCTCGCCGACGTCGTCGTCGCGATGGAGGAATGCGGCCTCGAGGTCGTGGACATCGAGAACCTGCGCCGGCACTACGCGCTGACGCTCGACGTGTGGGCGGAGCGCTTCGATACGAATTGGAACCGCATCCAGTCCCTCGACGCCGCATGCTTCGACGAGCGCTTCCGGCGGATCTGGCGCGCCTACCTGCTGGGGTGTGCCGAGATGTTTCGCTCGCCAGCCGAGCAGACGCACCTGTTCCAGATCGTGTTCAGCAAGGGCAACGTCTCCGCAACCACCTACCCGATGAGCAGAGCGTTCCTGTATGCAGACGAATTGCCCGGGGTCCGCATGATCGAGGTCGGATGACCACCTACGCGGAGCGCAGCGAGCGGCTCGCAGTGGCGCTGCGCGAGTCAGCCGGAGCGCCGGTGGGGCTTGCGAAGGAGACGTCGAATCTGTTTCGTGATCGCGCGGCGGGCGGAAAGCGGCTGCTCGACGTCCGTGCGTTCGACCACGTGCTCGCGGTGAATCGTGATGCGGGCTGGGTCGAGGCCGAGGGCATGGCGAGTTATGAGGCGATCGTCGACGAGACGCTCGCGCACGGGATCATGCCCGCGGTCGTGCCTCAGCTTGCGACGATCACGCTGGGCGGTGCCGCGGCTGGCGTCGGCATCGAGGCGACGTCGTTCCGGCACGGGCTCGTTCACGAGACGCTTTTGGAGTTCGACGTGCTGACCGGTACGGGCGAGATCGTCACCTGTCGACCCGACAACGAGCACGCCGATCTGTTCTTCGGCTTTCCCAATTCGTACGGAACACTGGGCTACGCGCTGCGCCTGAAGGCGGCTACGCTGCCGGTGCAGCCGTACGTCGCGCTCGTGCATCGGGCGTTTCGCGACGCGTCGTCCTACTTCACCGCGCTCGGCGAGGTCTGCATGGGCGACGTGGATTTCGTGGACGGCGTGGTCTTCGGCGCTGACGCGCTTTACATCACGGAGGGCCGCTTCGTCGCGTCGGCAACGGCAACGAGCGACTACCGCTATGAGCATATCTACTATCGCTCGATCCGCGAAAGGACGCGTGATTTCCTTACAGCGCGCGACTTCCTCTGGCGTTGGGACACCGACTGGTTCTGGTGCTCGAAGAACGTCGGCGCGCAGAGCCCGCTGGTGAGGCGCCTGCTGGGGCGCAAGCGCCTCAATTCACGCACGTACCAGCGGATCATGCGCTGGAATGCGCGGTCGGGCGTCACCCGTGTTCGCGATGCGCTGCGAGGCGGCCATCATGAAGCGGTGATCCAGGACGTCGACATTCCGCTCGAGAACGCAGGGGCGTTTCTCGAATTTCTGCATGCCGAGATCCGGATCCTGCCGATCTGGATCTGCCCGATCCTGCCCATGCACGACGCCTCGCGGTTCACGTTCTATCCGATGGACACCGGTCGACTCTACGTCAATTTCGGCTTCTGGGACACGGTACGTCGCCGCGAGCACTTCGAGCCCGGCCATTTCAATCGCCGGGTCGAGGACGAGGTGCGTCGACTTGGAGGGATCAAGTCGCTGTACTCGGAGAGCTTCTACGATCGCGAAACATTCTGGACGCTATACGATCGCGCCGCGTATTCGCAGCTCAAGGTCCGGTACGATCGTGGCGGGCGCTTTCCGGACCTCTACGCCAAGGTCGTGCTGCGCCACTGAATGCATTGTCTCTGCATGCCCGGCGATGCGCTTCGCTGCTATGCGCTCTTCCAATGCTTGAATTCGGGACAGTTTGCTCCATCCAGGTAGTGAACGTTGCGGCCCGCAAGATCGAGCGGCGCCTGCATGTTGGTGCAGCGACCGTTGATGGCGAAGCTCACGGTCACCCGTCCCTGATGTTGCGGGAACGAAAACCCGTCCACGAGATGCACCGCCCGCAACGTGGAAGGGTGCCCGGCTGGTTCGTCTCCGCGCAGCCACGATCGTCGATTGCCACTGGCCCATTCAGCGGTGACTTGCGTGCCTCGGCGAGACCGGTCGTGGTTCGTTTGCTGTGCATGAAACGCGCTCTTCGTTGAATCGCAGGCCTGTGCGCAACCTCATCCTTGAACGACCTCCAGCAAGCGCCATGCCAACGCGCCAGGCGGCGCCGTCATGTGAACGACAACACGTAACAGCATGTTTGCGTCCATGATGGCTCGGCACTCTGGAGCCTGCTGCGGGCCTGAATGCTACGCATGGGATTCGCCAGGTGCGACACATCGAAGTCTGCTTGTCTCGTCGCGTCAGTCCGGGAGGCCCGGTTTAACCTCATAGAGGAACGTGCGCGAGTAGCCAGAGCAATCCACTGAGTGTGAAGAACGAGGCGGCCGTGGTGACCAGCAATGCCGGCGCACTGAACCCTTCTTGCCCGTAGGCCTGGGCGAGGATGGGATAGATGCCCATCATCGGCATGGCTGCCAGCAGCACGGCCGCCATGCGCATCTGAGGATCCATCGCCGGCAAACCGGGCAGCGGCAGCGCGAGCAGAACGAGCAGCACGGCCAGCGGGTGAAGAATCAGCTTGCCGAAAGCAATCGGTGCGATCTGCCGCCCCATGCCGCGCATCGGAAGCCCGACCAGCGTACCACCGATGACGAACAGGGAGAGCGCGCTACTGGACATGGCAAACAGTTGGACAGTCCGTGCGACGGGTTCAGGCAGTCTCCACTGCAGCACCGACATGATCAATCCGGCGGCCATCGCGATGATCAACGGAGTGGAAGCCAGCCGCGCCAGCAACTTTCCGACGACACGGTGCCACGGTCCGGAGTCGCCACGTCCGCGCTCCGCCAATGCGAGCAGAAGTGGGATGACAACCAGATTCTCCGCGATCAGGTTGAGGGCGAGTGCTACGCCCGCGACGGGCGCCAGTGTCAGCAGCAGGATCGGATAGCCAACGAAGCCGCTGTTCGAGCACGTCATGCCCATCACATAGAAGGTGCTGGCTGTCGGACTCAGGTCTGCGAGGCGTCGACACCAGAAGTAGCCCAGGCCGAGCATGGCAAGCGAACCTGTCAGGTACGCAAACAGGTAGCTGCCGTTGAGAATTTCGCCGATCTGGCGCTGGGACAGCGCACTGAACAGCAGCGCCGGCAGCGCGAGATTGAGCACGAATTTGCCAAACACGCGCATGTCGGCCATGGCGAACACGCCGACGCGGGTCGTCACGAATCCGAGAGCAATGGTGATGTAGATGGGAACGGTGATGGCCAGGATGTCGAGCATGGTTGGTCACGGGCGCACGGCCCGCCGTGCATCGATCCGCTCATTTCCAGCGCTATCCTTGCGCAAGCTGGCCATCGGCTGGTGCGCGCGTCCGCCGGGACGTGGACGGCGGCTGGAACGATGGTGTTCCCCAGTCCAGCCAGTCGGCCCGACTGGAATACCACGAACGCCTGCGGTAATGGGCGTCCCAATAGGGCCCCACGGAAAAGGTGATGATGGGTGCGGTCCGGTTCCGGAACGACTCCGCGAGATAGGTTGCGCGAACCCAACCGCGAGTCCGTCCCGCCACGATGTCGCACCATTGCCGGCCGTCGATGCAGCCGACCACGCTTACCGGTGTATTCGCGGGTAGCCAGGTGACCAACGGAAACACCGCGTCCGGTCCGGCGCGCACGTTGACCGGCCGTCGCGTGTGGTCGAGTTGTGCCAGGGCCGGACACGGGAGCAGCAGGAAAAGCACGACGAGCCAGCTGCGCAATTGTCCGCGCTGCATCGGAATTCTCCATCGACAGGGCGCACGGTATTATCGCAGGTGGCACCGCAGGAGCGGAGTCGACTATCGACGACGGCACCGAATATTCTTCTGCCTGCGATCGAGGACTTGTTCGCGGCGCCGCCACGCGCGCTGCGCGCAGCCATCGATCATTTCCATGCGAGAAAGCAGCCGGCATGACGTTGGCACCATGGACTGCGTTCGGCGACGGAATGCGTGAGCCGGACGACGGAAAAGGGTAGCGATGGATCTCTGGAAGATCGAACCGGGCAAGCCGGCCGCGCTGATGGCGGCCGGCGAGCTGCCTGCCGGAGAAGGGCTTCGCGTGGCTCGACGTCACCTACGACGAGGTGGACCGGGTGCAGGCCGAGGTCGAGCGGCTGACCGGGGTGCGCATCTTCGACGTTCACATCGGCGACGCGAAGAACCTGTCGCATCCGTCCTTCTTCGACAGCACCGATACCTACGAGATCGTGGTGTTCCGCGGGCTGTCGCCGGAATCGACCGTCGACGAGATCGTCACGCGGCCGATGACGTTCTTCAACTTCGACAGGCTGCTCGTCACCGTCCGCGCGGCCGACAGCCGGTCGGTCGCGCAGGTCAAGTCGCGCTTCGTGAATCTTCCCGGCAAGATCGCCGCAGAGCCCCGACGACCTGATGCAGCGGCTGCTCTCGGCGATGGTCGACCACTACCTCGAGCTTCGCCAGCCGCTGGCGCAGCGGCTCGACGGCTGGCAGCACGCAGCTGCTCGATCCGCGGAAGCCTTTCCGCGACTGGGTGAAGCTCCTCGAGAGCCGCCAGCAGATCCGCGAGCTGCAGAATCTTTCCGAGGAGCAGCGCGACGCGATCCAGGAATGGCGGGACTATCGCATCGCGGACCTGTCGCAGGCGATGCACGCGCGCTTTGCCGACATCGTCGAGCACATCGAGCGGGTGCTTAATCACGCCCGCACCGTCGAAAGCCAGGCCGAGTCGGCCGTGCAGCTCTACTTCGCCGCGATGAGCCATCGGACGACCGAGATCATGCGGCTCCTCACGCTCATCACCGCGATCTTCATGCCGCTGACGCTCATCACCGGCATCTTCGGAATGAACTTCGACTTCATTCCGGGGCTGCACAGGAGCTACGGCTTCTGGCTTTCGGTCGCGGCGATGTTCGGAGTCGTCATCGGCATGCTCGCGTACTTCCGCCACAAGCGCTGGCTCTAGAGAGCTGTCCAAATCCGCGCATTGCGGACATCGGACTACGCGAATAGCAGGCCGGATGGTTTTCGCCAAGCGGGGGCGGCGCTCGCCAGGCTATGTCGGACGGCGGCGCCGGACCGCGTCGCTTGCGTACCCCTATCGCGCCGACAGCGGAGCGAAGCAGGAACCGCGCGCACTCTCCCCGCTACGGGTTCTTGGGAAGCACCGTCAACACCCTGATGATGAACGCGCGGAGCTCCAGCATGTATTTGCGCAGGAACTCGGCGGTCGACTCGTTCGTCACCTGACCGTCCGCGGTGATGAGACCCGGTTTGAACTGGATGTACGCCTCGGGTGCGTTTCGCGTACTCCGGAGAGTTGCAGAAGCTGAGCACGCTGCGAAGCTGCTGTTGCGCAATGGCAGTGCCGATTGCCCCGGGTGACGTGCCGATCACGGCCGACGGCTTGCGCGAGAACGAATTCTGCCCCCACGGACGACTCGCCCAATCGATCGCGTTCTTCAGGCCGCCCGGAATCGAGCGGTTGTACTCCGGCGTGACGAACAGGACGGCGTCGGCGCTCGGCGATGGCGCGCTTGAACGTCTTGGCCACCGGGGGAAAGTCCGCGTCGTAGTCGTAGCCGTAGATCGGCAGGTCCTTGAACGCAATCTCCACGAGCTGAAGTTCGGGCGGAGCCAGGCGAACCAGTGCCTGGGCGAGCAGGCGATTGATCGAAGCCGTTGCGATGCTGCCGACAAAGTATCCGACCTTGTAAGTGGTCATGTCATTTTCCTCCTACGGACCGGCCGAGCCCTTCTTGCTCGTCGTCTCTCGTGAACGGTGCGCTTCGGAAGCTTCGTGCATTCCGAAGCGTTTGTCACCTCTTGCGGATCGTGCGATGTGAGGAATCCTGGCTGTCGAGCCGGACATGTCAAGACACAATGGATGAGCAGCGCCCGCTCGGGATTCGCGCTTGGTGGCGTGCCGGAATCCGCGCGAGCCGGGAACCAGGCGCTCAGGCAGCGCGCGAATTCACGCTCAGTTCCCTGAACGCATGCTGCGGACGCTGGAGGAGTCGGCTTACCGTGCCCGGCCCCGCGAGCGCATGGAGCGTCCTCGACTGGAATTCGCGTTGATGGAGGATATAGACAACCAGCGCAGAGCCGGCGACCGACAGCCACGGGTGAAAGAACCACGCGACGGCGGCAAACGCGAAATAGAACGCGCGCAGTCCCTGGTTGAAATCCTCCGCGGCGTGGCTTGCCACCTTGGTCATCGTGTCGACGTAACTCTCGTGCTCGTGGGGCTCCTTCGCGACGGGAGCAGCGCCGACCAGGACCGTGCAGAAGTTGTACTGGCGAATGGACCAGGTGAACTTGAAGAACGCATACACGAAGACAGCGATCATCAGGAGGATCTTGATGCGCGAAAAGAGTTCGGAGTCCGGTCGCGCAAAGGGCAGTTCGGATACGACGTCGATCACGCGATCCGTCGTACCCAGCATGGCGACGAGGCCACCCAGAATCAGGATTGCCGTCGAGGCAAAGAAGGTCGCTCCCGTCAGCAGGCTGCTGAATGCCGCCACGTCCGCGATGCGGTTCTCGTGCTGGAGCACGTGCTTGAACCACTCGCGTCGATAGAGGCGCATCGCCACGACGAGGCTTGCCGTTCTCCCCGACTTGCGCTCGGCGTAATAGGCATACCCGGCCCAGCAGGCGATAAACCAGCACAGCACGAACAGATCGATCAAGTGATTCTTGGCCAATGCATTGCTCCTTGTCCCGAATTCCATCCATTGCACTGCATTTGATGCAGTGCACAAACGCAGAGTAGGCACTTGTACCCGTAACCGCAATCGCAATTTCCGATGCTTTCGATCAGCCTGGACTATCAGGCTCGATCGAATCGTGAGCTTCGTCCTGGCGGCCTACGTTGCGAAAGTCAGGGTCCCATGGCCGCATCGCTTCCGGACGGACGAGTATTGCGGCAACTGCGATCATCGGGTCGCCGTGCTGCTGCTTGCCAAGTACGCGGCGAGCTGTTCCAGCGTTCCGGTCCAGCCTCCTTGCATTCCGGCACGGCCGGCATTGAACGTCTGCCGCTCTTCTTCGGTAGCGGACGGGAGGACTGCCCAACGAATCGTCAACAGCGTGCCACCGGACTGTTCGTCGAACGTGATGGTCGACTGGAGCTCCAGCGGCCATGTCGGACTCATCGGATGGCGGGTGAGGTTTCCTGCTTGGTCGGAGAAACTGGTGACGAAGACCAGGCGCTCGGGCGCGACGATTTCCCGATACACGAGCTTGCCCCACATGGTGCCGCCGTCCGGTGCCTGCAATCCATAGTGGTAGATGCCTCCTGGCCGAAGGTCCATGCTGGCGGCAATCACCTTGAAGCCTTTCGGTCCCCACCAATGCGCCATCTGTTCCGGATCCGTGAATGCCTTGAACACGATGTCACGCTGTGCGTCGAAGGCGCGGGAAATGACGAAGTCGCGGACGACCGAACCATTGCCGGATATCGTCGCCAGGTGCTCTCCGAGACGAGCCAGCGTCTGGTTCCCACCCTCGATCGCTCCGTATTCCTTGACCACGATGTCGCGGTCCGCCGAGGTGTCGAAGAGCATGCGGATGGTGACCTGGGTCCTTTCACCCTGTGCCTCGAAGGTCCACGTCGCCCGGAACCGTACGCCGGGGCCACCTTTCCTGCCACCGCCGTGCGAGTAGGCAATGCGCTCGGGTGCAATGACCTCGGTGAAGACGCTCTTGTTCGGGTAATCGGTGCCGTCGGGACCATGCATGACATGCTTCCACACGCCACCGGGCTTCACGTCCATCGTTTCGATGCTCGTGGTGAACCCCGTGGGTCCCCACCAGTGCACCACGTGCTCGGGATCGGTCCACGCCCTCCAGACGAGTTCGCGCGGGGCGTCGACGACGCGCGTGACGACGATCTCGCGATCAGCGGCTTCCTCGGCGAGGCTGTTTCTTTTTTCCGCCATGTTTCTTCTCCTTGGCTTGCACTTCCTGCAGGTACGCATCCAGCCGGTCGAGGCTCTGCTCCCAGAAAGCGCGATAGCGTTCGACCCAGTCGGAGACGTCCCTGAGCGGACTTGCCTCGAGCCGACAGGGCCGCCACTGGGCCTCCCGGCCGCGCGTGATCAGGCCTGCGCGCTCCAGCACCTTGAGGTGTTTCGTCACGGCGGGAAGGCTGATCTCGAACGGCTCGGCAAGCTCGGTTACCGACTTCTCACCGGAAACGAGACGCGCCAGGATCGCTCGGCGCGTCGGGTCTGCAAGGGCTGAAAAGGTCGCGCTCAGGTGATCGCTGGACACCGGAAAACCGTATGGTTAAATAACCGATCGGTAAAATAAAGCGCTCGTCCTTGCTTGTCAAGTGCGCGCGACGACGTGGCAGGCGCGCAGCGCGACGGTTTGCCGTGCGCCGTAGCGAGGGCCCCAAGGCGGCAGCGGATGGGCGACGCGTCTCGCCGGCAAGCGAACGCATGCGCAGGCGGGGGGCACGTCCGGCTGGCCGTACCGTTTTCCGTCAGCGAGGCAGGCAGGCTGCCAATCAATCGAGCGGCTGGCACGATCGCGCGTTTGCGCGGATATCGTTCCTGTGACTTCGAATGGCCGAACCGATAAAATAGCCTGTTTGCATTCTCGAACATCGACAGGAGTCTCCGTGGAATTCGTCGGAAAGGTTGCAGTCATCACCGGTGCCGCCAGCGGCATCGGTCGGGCGGTCGCCGTTGCAATGGCGCGCCGTGAGGTGCGCGCGATGGCGCTCGTGGACATGGGCGACACGATCGATGGGGTCGCCGCCGACGTCAATGCGGAGGTCGGCAGGCAGGTCGCCTATCCCTACCAGGGTGATACGACGGACGATGCGTTCCGCGGCTCGGTCTACGACTCGATCGGTGGCCGGTTCGGCCTCGTCACGATGTGCGTGCCGGCCGCCGGCATCACGCGCGACGATCTCGCGGTCCGCATCGACAAGAACACGGGCAAGGCGCGGATCTATCCGGTGGACCGGTTCAAGCAGGTCGTCGACGTGAATCTCGTGGCGCCCGTCTACTGGGCGCTCGAGATGATCGGACGCATTGCCGAAGATCGCGCCGCCCGCGGTCTCAAGCGCTGGCAGCCGGCGGAGGGAATGCAAGGGGCCATCGTGTTCATCGGCTCCGTTTCCTCGCAGGGAAATCGCGGCCAGATCTCCTACGCGAGCACCAAGGCCGGCCTCGAGGGAGCGGCCGCAACGATCATGAAGGAGGCGGTCTTCTACGGCGTGCGCTGCGGGCTGATTCACCCGGGCTTCACCGACACGCCGATGGTGCGAGCCATGGGCGGCGAATACATCAGCAAGCACATCTTGCCGTTCACGCAACTGGGCCGGCTGATTCGTCCCGAGGAGATCGCCGATGCGATCTGCTTCATGCTCGCCAACTCGGCGGTGAGTGGCGAGCTGTGGGCGGACGCTGGCTGGCATCCACCGGCGTAGCGCCTGGCTGGTCACGGCGTGGGCGGGCCCTTGATTCGCTAGCCGATCGAAGTGCAAATAAACCTTGGCTGCCGGCGCCCGTTCCCGATGCCCGCGTCTCCTTAGTCGGACGGCTGGCGATCCCTTGACCAGGGTCAACGGGCGTGCCGATTTGCAGTTGCCATGGCCCGACGCGTTACGTAGCATCGTATTGCCGTTTTACTTTAGGCTAAGTCCGTGACTCGTTCGCGACGCCGCTGGTCCACGCTGCTTTGCCTCGTCGGCTTCGCCTTTGCGCAGCTGACGCTGGCGGCCTATGCATGCCCGCTGCGCGCGCCAGCGCAACCCGCGGTCGCCGCGACGAACATCGACACCAGTGTCGATGCGAACTGCCACGGTCACGCGGATACGACCGTGCCCGAGAGCGGCCCGCTCTGCGAGCTGCATTGCCAGGGCCAGAACGGCGTGCCCGGTGGCGCAACGCTATCGATCCCGCCGCCGGTGCTAGCGCCGTTCCCGGTCGCACTTGCGGTGGACGCCGACCGGCTTGAAGTCGTCCTCGTCGCGCGCACCCCGCTCGACGCCAACGCTGCCGCGCCTCCCGTCGCGCAGCGCTTCTGCAGGCTGTTGATCTAGACCTCCCCGTGCGTGTCCGCGGCCGGCGGCATGTGCTGTTGCCGGCAGGTTCAACACGTTCCTGGAGGTCGCATGTCCTTCCCATCCGTTTTCCCGTTCGCTGCCGCGCGCTCGCGCACGGCGCGCTACGCACGGCTTGGCTTCGCGCTGTACGCCGCGGCGTGGTTCGCGGCGACAGCACCGATCGCGCACGCGGCCGAACCGCTGTCGCTCGGCGAGGCGCTGCGCATTGCCGTCGCACAGTCGCCGCAGCTTGCCTCGCAGAAGGCGATGATCGACGCCTCGCGGGAGATGTCTGGACCGGCGGGCGAGTTGCCCGATCCCAAGCTCATCACCGGCGTCGAGAACGTGCCGACCTCGGGCGCGGAACGCTGGTCGTTCCGCGACGGCATGACGATGGCACGCATCGGCGTCATGCAGGACTTTCCGCGCGCGGAGAAGCGGCGGCTTCGTTCGCAGCGGGCGGAGCGCGAAGCGCAGAAGGGTGAAGTGGCACTCGAGGCGGCGTCCCTCGGGATCCGTCGCGAGGCGGCAATCGCGTGGTTCAACCGCTACTATGCCGAAGCCGCCGAGCGCGCGGTTGCGGCCCAGATCGCGCAGGCCGACCTGGTGGTGACGACGACCGCGGCCTCCTATCGGGCGGGGAAGGCGCTGCAAGGCGAGCTGCTCGCTGCGCAGGCGATGGTGATCGAGCTCAAGAACCGCGCGGTGGAGAAGGCGATGGACGCCCGGCGCGCCAAGGTCGCGCTCACGCGCTACGTGGCCGCCGATGCCGACCGTCCGCTGGGCGATACGCCGGATCTCGCACGACTGCCGATCGATGTGCGCACGCTGACGGACATCGAGCTGCAGCCGGAGGTTCGCGCGGTCCAGGCGCAGGAAGCGCTGCTCGCCACTGAAGGCGAGCTCGCGCGTGCGATGCGCTCGCCGGACTGGAGTGCGGAGCTTTCCTATGGCGTGCGCGGGGCCGACTTCTCGAACATGGTGACACTGATGGTGCGCATCGACCTGCCGTGGTCGCCCGGCACTCGGCAGGACAGGGAACACGCGGCGAAGTTGAGGGAGCTCGACGCCGCACGCGCGATGCGCGAAGACACGCGGCGCATGCGCACGGCCGAGGTGCAGCAGATGCTGGTCGAATGGGAGGCGGCGCGTGAGCAGGCCGCACGCATTCGCGAGGAATTGATTCCACTTGCGAGGCAGCGCACCGAGGCCGCGCTTGCCGCCTATCGCGGCGGCATGGGGTCCGTTGCGATGGTCCTAGACGCGCGCAAGGCCGAGCTCGATGCGCAACTGATGCTGCTCAACATGGAGCAGTCCGCGGCCAGGGCATGGGCCTGGCTCGCCAACGTCATTCCGCCCGCGGGGCAATCATGAACGCGAATGTCGATCCTCAACGCGGCGCGAAGCTCGTCGCAATAATCGTTTCACTGGCCGTCGCCGCACTCGCCGCCGCTGCCGGATACTGGTTCGGCGCACGCAATGCGGCGCACGATCTCGCCCCTTCGGCCGCGCAGACTGCAACTCGTGAAGCACCAACGGCCGGCCATGGCCCGACAGATACGAAGTCGGGCCGCAAAGTGCTCTATTGGCACGACCCGATGGTGCCCGGGCAAAAATTCGACAAGCCGGGCAAGAGCCCGTTCATGGACATGGACCTCGTGCCGGTGTACGCGGACGAGGCGGCCGACGAAGGCAAGGTCTCGATCAGCCCGCGGCTCGCGCAAAGCCTCGGCGTGCGCACGGTGCTGGCGAAGGAGGGATCCCTCGCCACCGGCTTTAGCGCGGTGGGCGCCGTCGCAGTGGACGAACGTGGAATCGTCGGCGTCCAGTCACGCGTGCAGGGCTATGTGGAGAAGCTTTACGTGCGCGCGACGTTCGAAGGCGTGGCCGCGGGCCAGCCGCTTGTGCAGATCTATGCGCCGGAGTGGCTCGCCGCGCAGGAGGAACTGCTCGCACTGAAGGGGAGCGACCAGCCGGGCGCCGCGACGCTCGTCGCTGCCGCGCGAAATCGCCTGAAGCTCCTCGGCATGCCCGACGCCGAGGTCTCGCGTGTCGAGCGCGAAGGCCGTTCGTCCGATCGCATCACGATCACGGCCCCACAGGGCGGCATCGTCTGGGAGATCGGCGCCCGCGACGGCATGGCGGTGATGCCCGGCACGACGCTGTTCCGACTTGCCGGACTCGGCACCGTATGGGTGATCGCCGAGGTACCCGAGGCACAGGCGGGGCTGGTCAAGGTCGGCGCGCCGGTCGAAGCGCATGTGGCAGCGTACCCCGAACGGAGCTTCAAGGGCACGGTGCAGGCGTTGTTGCCCGACGTCAATGTCGCAACCCGTACGGTGCGCGCCCGCATCGTGCTCTCGAACCCGGGTGGAAGACTGAAGCCGGGGATGTTCGCGAACGTCGCGTTCGCGGGCGACAAGGCGAAGGCATCGGTGCTTGTGCCGTCGGAAGCGGTGATCAGCACCGGAACGCGCTCGGTGGTGATCGTCGACGCGGGCAACGGCAAGTTCGCGCCGGTGGACGTCGATGTCGGTCGTGAAAGTGGCGACCTGACCGAGATTCGCAGGGGCATCAAGGCCGGCGACAGGGTCGTTGCGTCCGGCCAGTTCCTGATCGATTCGGAAGCGAGCTTGCGCGGGGTGCTCGGGCACATGAATGCGCCGGAAGCTGCAGCCGTCGACCCCCATGCCGGGCACGGGACACCGGCGGCGGGCGTGGTCCGACACAGTGCGGTCGGCGTGGTGCGCGACATCAGTGCCGGTGAGCTGATGATCCAGCACGAGCCGATTCCGTCGGCCGGCATGGGCGCAATGACGATGGCCTACCAGGCGCCAGCCGCGGGCGTGCCCAAGGAGGTCAAGGAAGGCACGAAAGTCGAGTTCGAGTTCATGCTGACGCCAAAGGGCGAATACCAGTTGACGGCGATCGTCCCGGCAAGAGCGGTGGCGGCCGGGAGCAAGCCATGATCGCGGCGATCATCCGCTGGTCGGTCGCGAACCGCTTTCTCGTGCTGCTCGCGGCCGCAATGGTAGCCGTCGGAGGTGTTTTCGCGTTGAGGACGACCAACCTCGATGCGATTCCCGACCTTTCCGACACGCAGGTGATCATCCGCACGACTTTTCCGGGACAGGCACCGCAGATCGTCGAGGACCAGGTCACCTATCCGCTGACGACAACGATGCTCTCGGTGCCAGGCGCGAAGGTCGTGCGCGGCTACTCGTTCTTCGCCGACTCGTTCGTCTACGTCCTGTTCGAGGACGGCACCGACCCGTACTGGGCACGTTCGCGCGTGCTCGAGTACCTGAACCAGGTGCAGGGCCGGCTGCCCGCCGGCGTCAGGCCGGCGCTTGGGCCCGATGCGACGGGCGTGGGTTGGATCTACGAATACGCGCTGGTGGACCGCACCGGCAAGCACGACCTTTCGGAATTGCGTTCGTTGCAGGACTGGTTCCTGAAGTTCGAGCTGAAGACCGTGGCGAACGTGGCCGAGGTCGCGACGGTCGGCGGCATGGTGAAGCAGTATCAGATCGTCGTCGATCCCGCGAAGCTCAAGGCGTACAACGTGCCGCTGATGAAGGTGATCGAGGCGGTCAAGGCGGCAAATCGCGAGTTCGGCGGTTCGGTGCTGGAGCTCGCCGAAGCCGAGTACATGGTGCGAGTCAAGGGTTACCTGCGGTCGCTCGAAGACTTCCGCCGGATCCCCATCAGTACCGCCGAAGGCGGCGTGCCCGTGCTGCTGTCCGACGTCGCACGCGTACAACTGGGACCCGAAATGCGCCGCGGCATCGCGGAACTCGACGGCGACGGCGAGGTGGTGGGCGGCATCATCGTGCTGCGCTCGGGGAAGAACGCCTGGGAGACGATCCAGGCGGTCAAGGCGAAGATCGAGCATTTGAAGCCCGGCCTGCCGCAGGGCATCGAGATCGTCGAGACCTACGACCGCTCGGCGCTGATCGAGCGCGCGGTCAACCACCTGCGCGACAAGCTGATCGAGGAATTCATCGTCGTGGCGCTCGTTTGCGTCGCGTTCCTGCTGCACATGCGGAGCGCCTTGGTGGCAGTGGTGTCGCTGCCGCTCGGCGTGCTCGCGGCATTCATCGTGATGCGCTTGCAGGGTGTCAATGCCGACATCATGTCGCTCGGCGGCATCGCGATCGCGATCGGCGCGATGGTCGATGCCGCGATCGTGATGATCGAGAACGCGCACAAGAAACTCGAGGCGTGGAAGCAGGCGCATACGGGCGAAGGTTCCGCAGGCAGGGCACCGGAGCCGTCCAACGAGGAGCGCTGGAAACTGATCGTCGAGGCGTCGATCGAGGTCGGGCCGGCGCTGTTCTTCAGCCTGCTGATCATCACGCTCTCGTTCGTGCCCGTCTTCGCGCTGGAGGCCCAGGAGGGCCGGATGTTCAAGCCGCTTGCGTACACGAAGACCTACGCGATGGCGGCGTCTGCGCTGCTCGCGATCACGCTGGTGCCGGTGCTGATGGGCTACGTGATCCGCGGACGCATACCGGCCGAGCATGCGAATCCGCTGAACCGCGTGCTCATTGCCGGCTACCGTCCGCTGCTGCGCGCCGTGCTCGCATGGCCGAAGGTGACGTTGCTCGTTGCAGCCATTGCGCTCGCCGCGACCGCGTGGCCCGCAATGCGGCTCGGCGGCGAGTTCATGCCACCGATGGATGAAGGCGACCTGCTGTACATGCCGACCGCGTTGCCGGGACTGTCAGCGGCGAAAGCGGCCGAGCTCCTGCAGCAGACCGACCGGATGATCAAGCAGGTGCCCGAGGTCGCGCGCGTGTTCGGCAAGATCGGCCGCGCGGAAACGGCGACGGACCCCGCGCCGATGGAAATGATCGAGACCACGATCCAGTTCAAGCCGAAGGACCAATGGCGACCCGGCATGACGGCCGAAAAGCTGATCGAGGAGCTCGACCGCACGGTCAAGGTCCCCGGCCTTTCGAACATCTGGGTGCCACCGATCAGGAATCGCATCGACATGCTCGCGACCGGGATCAAGAGCCCGATCGGCATCAAGATTGCGGGCCCCGATCTCGCCGAAGTAAACCGGCTGACGCAACAGATCGAGCGCGCGGCGAAGGGCGTGCCCGGCGTCGCCTCGGCGCTCGCCGAGCGGCTCGAAGGCGGGCGCTACATCGACGTTACCGTGGACCGTGCCGCCGCGGCGCGTTACGGCATGTCGATCGTCGAGATCCAGGATGTGATCGCTGCCGCGGTGGGAGGCGAGAACATCGGCGAGACGATCGAGGGGCTCGCCCGGTTCCCGATCAACGTGCGCTACCCGCGCGAGCTGCGCGACTCGGTCGACGAGATCCGCATGCTGCCGATCGTGACGCCGATGGGCGCGCAGCTGCCGCTGTCCGCGCTCGCCTCGGTGCGCATCGTCGAGGGGCCGCCGATGTTGCGCAGCGAGAACGCACGGCTTTCCGGCTGGGTGTACGTCGATGCGCGCGGGCGCGACCTGGTGTCCGTGGTGCGCGACCTGCAGGCGGCCGTGGCGCGCGAGGTCAAGCTGCCGGCAGGTTATTCGCTGTCCTGGTCCGGGCAGTTCGAATACCTGGAGCGGGCGAAGGCGCGGCTTGCCTACGTTGTGCCTTTTACGCTGCTCACGATCTTCGTGCTGCTCTACCTCGCGTTTAGACGCATCGACGAGGCGCTGATCATCATGCTCGCGGTGCCGTTCGCGCTCGTCGGTGGCTTCTGGCTGTTGTGGGTTCTAGGTCACGCGACTTCGGTGGCATCCGCGGTGGGCTTCATTGCATTGGCCGGCGTGGCCGCCGAGTTCGGCGTCGTGATGCTGATCTACCTGAGGCATGCCTGGGAGGCGCGCCTTGCGGCCGGGCGGCCGGCGACGGAGAACGAGTTGCGCGACGCGATCGAGGAGGGCGCGGTGCTGCGCGTGCGCCCGAAGGCGATGACGGTCGCGGTGATCCTGGCCGGCCTGCTGCCGATCATGTGGAGTCACGGCACCGGTGCGGAAGTGATGCAGAGGATCGCCGCGCCGATGGTAGGCGGAATGGTGACGGCCCCGCTCTTGTCGATGCTCGTGATTCCCGCGCTTTACTTGCTGCTGCGCCGACGCGGCCTGGTGCGCGAGCCCTCTACACGCTCCGCGGCGGGCACCGCACCGGTGCCGGTTAACTGAACGGCTGCGGCGGTTGGTCAGGCGGTGGCCTGCTTTGGCCGCCTGGCGGCGGGAGCGGCGCGTGCGCCGTGGAAAGCCATGCCGAGCTCGAATGCGGCCTTGGTGAACGACAGCAGCGCCGCGAACTCGTCGTCGTTGAGACGCCGCGCCGGATCACTGGCGCGGTAGATGTTCGCGAATTCGCGCTCGCGCCCCGCCTGCACCGCAAGCCGCCCGATGCCGAGCTTTTCCAGCGTGTGCCAGATGTCCGGGTTGTACGAGCGCGTGAAGCGCATGACGAACGAGATCGGGTCATTGCGACCAAGCACGGACGCGAGTCGCAGAATGATCTCGAACGGCAGCGCCACCTTGCCGTTCTCCACCAGGTCGAGCAGTGTCGGATCCTTGAGGTTGATCGCCTCGCCGACCTGCTGCACGGTCAATCCTGCCGCCTCGCGCATTCCGCGCAACATGCTGCCCGTGCGCTCCAGTGCCTTGCGCTGATCGGGCCTCACGAGGATCGCCTTCGCGGCGCCGAGCGAGACATCGGCCGCGGCGCCGGCCACGCCCAGGACCGAGTCCGACCAGCTGCGCAATTGCCGTGCGATCGCCGCGATGCCGAATTCGGCTTCGCTCGCGGGCGCAGCCTTCGCTTCGGAGTCGCGAGACTTGGTGGACGCCGATGTCTTGCGGACAGCGGACTTTCGCTTGGCGGTCATGATGGCTTCTTCGGGCGGGAAGATTGGGTGATTATGCCAGCGCCACCCGACTGCTTATCGCGGAACTCATTTGCGTACGCTGCACCCATGTCGGGGTCCAGCGGGAAATTGCTTCTGCAGACCTTCAGGTTCTCGAAGACGACGGTGAGTCGCTCTCGCACTACCAGCGGAACACGAAGGCGATCATCGGTCCGTTGAAGTTCAGGCTCTCGATGGCCTTGCCCGACTTCATGTTGTAGTCGAGATAGCGCCATGCGCCGAGCACGTCGCCCCAACTGAACGTATAGCCGAGTCCGGTCATCGCCTGCCACGTCAGGTCGGACTCGCCCGTTCCGACGTCGAGGTAGTAGGGCACGAACCACTTCCGGTCAGCGCCGAACGCCACCCGGCCCTTGACGCCGATGATCGCGTCCCAGTCGCTGAGGCTGGCCTCGACGTCGCCCGCGCGGCCTTGAACCGGGATGGACCCGATGTTGCCGCTCAGGTTCCAGCTCATCTTCTGCGTGACGTCCAGCAGGCGCGCGCCCGCCAGAACGTCCATCGAAACGCCCGGGTCCGAGACAACGCGGTAGGTGCCCGCAAGCGTCCAGACCCAACCTTTCAGATCGAAATCGGCGCTCGCGCTCGCATCGACCGGGATCGGCCGCCCATCGACCGAGAAATCGCGGAATCCGGACTTGGAGTTGCCGAGGTCCATGTAGAGGACGTCGGTGAACGCACCCCAGCGCCCCTTGCGCGCCTCGAGCGACCCCATGAACACGAACTTAAGGTCTTTGAGGATCGTTTCGGCGTCGACACTGACATCGGATCCGCCGGTCCTCGCCGGAAATCTTGTGGTGCCGCCGATGGTCGGGAAATAGCCGTAGAGGGTGCCCTGAAACTGCCAGTTGTCCGACGTCTGCGCCAGCGCAGCCGAAGGCAACACAGCGGCCGACGCGGACAGCGCGGCGATTGCAACGAGGATCGTTCTTTTCATTTGCAGGATTTCCTTAGGGTGTGGGGCCGGCCTTTGTTCGTTCCGATGGCCAGAACGTAACCTCACGGCGGCCGGCGGGGTCCGCGCGGCTGCCCGTGCTGGATGCAGGGCGATTTCGCCGCGAACGGACGCAGGCAATTCAACAATGCCATTTTGCCACAGCGCGGGATCTTCGAACTTGCCGCGTGCGAATACGCGTCGACGTCTCGCGGCAGGCGGGACATCTCCACGACTCTTGGTCTACGGACCAATCGCAGAGGTTCGCGGCGACTTCGCTCGGTCGTTCAGTTCCGCCATCGATCGCATCGGCGCGCCTGGCTATTGAGGCATGACGCGAGCGCCATCGCCGTTGCCCTCGATGTAGACACGCTGACCGACACGCAGCCCGGGATTGACGGGTTGGGTGATCGCCACCAGAACGCCGCTGGAAGTGCGCACGATGACCTGCTGGCCCGGCATCGGCTGGTCGTGCTTCTTCTGGATTTCGTTGCCGGCGAGTGCACCACCGACGGTGCCCAGCACCATGGCAACGTCACGTCCGGTGCCCGCGCCAATCAGGCTGCCGATGCCGAGGCCGGCGAGGCCTCCGACCACGGCGCCGACGCCCTGATGATGGTTGCTCGCAAGTTGAACCCCATTGATCTGCTCGATGGTCCCGCGGCGGATTTCCATCTCGCCCGGCTGCGGCCCGGGAGTGCCGCACGCAGTCAACCCCAGAGCGAGAATCGCACACGGCACGTACGCAAGAAGACGCTTCATCTCGATTCCTTCCTTCCGTTTGGCGAGCTGAGAGACCCTCGGCGGATGACTTTACCACTTATGCACGTTCGGGCGCATGAGACCGATTTGCGCCTTGCCCTCGGCCCTTTCGGCCTTGCAACGCACTTGTGGACATAGTGTGAACAGGCCCAGGTGTGGCGGAACGACCATCGATCCGGAACGGGCGGCGTTCGCAGGTCAGGGCTCGCTTAGAATGACAAGGGTCCCGCAACAACCGCAGGGTTATCGCAATGGGTCGCCTTACCACGCACGTTCTCGACACTGCCCACGGCAAGCCCGCAGCGGGCGTTACGATCACGCTTTACCGCAACGTCGGCGAGCGCTACGTGCTCGTGAAGGATGCGGTCACCAACGCCGACGGGCGCTGCGCGGAGCCGCTTCTCGAGGGCGCGGCATTCGCGGCCGGACGCTACCGCCTCGTGTTTTCCGCCGGCGCGTATTTTGCCGAGCAGGGCGTGGCGCTTCCCAGCCCGCCTTTCGTCGACCTCGTGATGATCGACTTCGGTGTCGCCGACGGCAGCGCCCACTACCATGTGCCGCTGCTCGTTTCGCCGTGGTCGTGGTCGACCTATCGTGGGAGTTAGTGGAGTTGGGAAATCACGACCGCAGCACGCCGACCCGATTGCCGCCACCCACGATGTTCCCACTTGGCCATCCCGCCTTCGCGGTCGCAGCGCTGATGCTTGCGTTCTCGGGCGCACCCGCGGCAAACGCAGCAGGCAGCGCCGACATCCCCGACTACGAATTCCTGCCAGTTCCGAACCTGCAGCTGCGCCCCGGGCAGCTTGCCTCGCCGGTACCGAAGTTCCTCTACATGTTCGGACAGCCGGCGAAGTGGCCGGGCGTCTACGCGTGGCGCTACAACCCCGACAACGCGCCGGCCAGCTACATCGACACGAACGCCACCGTGTCCGCGATCAGTGCCTCGTTCCGTAAATGGTCGGCGAGCTGCAACATCGCGTTTCGCTACGAAGGGGTGACCGCGGTGCGACCGAACACCCGCGTCCAGTCGCCTGCCTATGGCGAGCAGCCGGACTTCCTCAACGTCATCGGATGGGAGACGCTGAGTGGACCGACGGCCGGTGTCACCTACGCGTGGTATGCCGATGGCACCGGTGGGCCGGCGATCCTGGTCGACTCGGACATCATCCTGAATCCGTCCTATCTCACGACCAGCCTCGCGCTCGACCGCACCGCGACCCACGAGTACGGACATGCGATCGGGCTCGCGCACTCGAACGTCTCCGCAGCCCTCATGTCGGGTCCGCCCGACACGAGCTACAACAGCCTGCTCGATCCGCAGGCCGACGATGTGCGCGGCTGCCGCTGCCTTTACGGCCCTGCGGCCGGGCAATACGCGGGCTACGTGTGCTCGTTGCCGCGCAGCGTCGAGTTCGGTCAGGCGCCGATCGGAACGCAGGTGACACAGACCGTTCCGGTTGCCAACAACGGCAACCTGGCGCTTACGATCAGCAGCGCCGCACCGGACTCGGCGACGTTCCAGCGCATGGACGGTTGCCCCAGTGGCACCGTGCTCGCGCCCGGTCAGTCGTGCACGTTGACGCTTTCGGCACGGCCGCCGGGATCCGGCTCGTTCGCGGGATTGCTGGTGATGCAGACGAGCGACGGCGAGTACCGCGTTCCACTGAACGTCACGGGTGCCACCCTCGCAGGGACGAACTACACGGGCCTGTGGTGGTCGGCGCCGGCGCGGTCCGAGTCCGGCTGGGGCATCAACGTCGCCCACAATGCGGACACGATGTTCGTCACCTGGTTCACCTACGACGCGACGGGCAGGGGCTGGTGGCTCGTGATGACTGCGAACAAGGTGGCGGAAGGGGTCTATTCCGGCGACTTCTTCCAGACGCGGGGGCCGCCGTTCTCGGCCGTGCCTTTCGACCGCAATGCGGTGACCAATCAGAGAGTCGGATCAGGTGTGCTCAACTTCGGCGTGCCGGCCGGACCCGTATTCAGTTACACGATCAACGGGATCTCGCAGGTCAAGAACATCGTTCGGCAGGAGTTCGGACCGCTGCCGTCGTGCGTGTTCGGCGCACAATCGAACCTCGCCCTCGCGACGAACTACACCGATCTGTGGTGGGCAGCGCCCGCGGGATCGGAGTCCGGGTGGGGCATCAACTTCACGCATCAGGGCGACACGATCTTCGCGACGTGGTTCACCTACGACACCGACGGCAGCCCGATGTGGCTCGTGGTGACGGCGAACCGGACGGGCACTGCGACGTTTGCGGGCAAGCTCTACCGCACGACCGGCCCGCCATTCAGCGCAATCCCCTTCGATCCAGACCGTGTCGCCGCAGTGGAAGTGGGCGATGCGACGTTCACGTTCGCGAACGGGAACAGCGCAGCGTTTGCCTACACGGTGTACGGCGTGGCGCAGAGCAAGTCGATCACGCGCGAGGTGCTGGTCGCGCCCGGCACCGTGTGCAATTATTGAACTTTACGTAACCACGGGACGTCAGAACAGTCCAGCTTGGTGCCAGCACGCAGCGATGATGACGCTGCGGCGCTGCGCCGGCTTGAGCTTGCCGCGGGCGGTGTGTCGCAACTCGGCGAATGACCCTGCCCCGGTTTCGCGTACATCAGAATGTTGGTAACTTTCTGATGAACGGAGGGCGCGATGGGAAAGAAGGAATAGGTTCCGAATCGGCGGTACACCGAGGAGTTCAAGACGGAAGCGGTCAGGTTGGGCTGTCGACAGGTGGCAATGCGGCTGCCAAACGGCTGGGGATTCCGCAATCGCACGCGGCGAAACGCTCGCCGTGCGTTGCGTCATACCGTCGCGCTTGCACGCCCCGCAAACCGGACGGACCAGTCGGCAAATGCCGCGCGGGCCTCCGCCGCATCGGTCGCCGCCTCGATGCGGGCACGGAACGCGCGGTCGGAAAACATTTCCGAGACCGCTGCCAAGAGATGCAGGTGTTCGTCAGGGTCTCCGCCTTCGGGCACGAGGATCACCATGATGTCCCGCACCGGCTTTCCATCCGGCGCCTCGAAGTCGATCGCCCAACGGGACCGCAGGAACAGCGTGACGGGCCGATCGATGCCCGGAATGCGCGCATGCGGGATGGCGACACTCTCGCCGATCGCCGTCGAACCGACCTGCTCGCGCCGCCACAGAGCGCGCATCACGGGCTCGCAAGCCCTCCCGCACGCCTGAGCGATGATCGAAGCTGCCATTTCGATCGCATGGCGTCGATCACGTACGTCGACGTCGAGAAGAACCTCGTTCGGCTGCGTCCAGGCCGCAATGCGCTGTGCATCGAGATGGTCAAATTCTGTCATGTCGATCGTGCCTCACGCTATTCGGTTGATTGGCAGCACGGTGACCGCGTGACCGTGTTCGGGCGCCCTCAGGCAGAAGCCGCCGACCCCTGCGACGGGCGTCGCGGCCTCCCCACAGGCCGGGCGGGAAACAATCCGGGCGATCGACCGCACATCACTCTCGGTCGATATCACCGGCTCGGCGCGCCGATACCTGCCGGCTTGGCCGAGCGCAGTGGTCCAGTAGATCGCTTCGACGCTTTGCGTGGTCGCATGATCAGGCGGTGTAACGCTGCCCCCATGCGGCCAGCACCAAGCGAGAAGGCGAGGACCGCGATCAGTGCGGCCAGCAATGCGGCTCGCCAAAAGAAGACTTCACCAAGTTCATGCATGTTGAGCGGTGCATCTACTGTTCGAATTCGCGCAGCCTATCGCGGCGCATGATTAGACGGTGTCAAATGTATGCGCCGGCACATATAGTTCTTGTAAACGAGGCGACGACCGCGCAATGCATGGCCGGGTTGCTTGATTTCACGCGTGGGTCTGCATTACGCCGTGAAGGGCCAAGGTGGGATTGCGCGGCGCCGCTGGTGCTGCTCGAACGCCTCGCCGCGCTGGTGCCGCCGCCGCGGATCCACCGTCATCGCCACTTCGGCGTACTGGCGCCTCACTCACCCCTGCGTGCCTCGCCCATCTCGGTAACCCCACCGCACCACCACGAATCCAACCCGCCCGCGGCCCGCCACTGTGGGAGGCGGCCGATGTTGAGCAGAATTCGCCACCCGATCCGGGTGCTCCAGCCCGCCCCGGCCTACGAGTTCGATCAGCGCCTCATCTGGTAGCCACGTCGTCATGCGACGCCCACAAGCTTGTCGCGGGAGGAAGTCGTGCCCACCGCCACCAACCCTCCCCATTGTCGTCACTTTCTGGTGGCCGACCCCTGCAACGACCCATCGTCAGCATCCCCGCCACAGGGTTGCCCCGCCATCGGCGTTCGACCCGCGCGACCCAACCCCCAATGGGCGGGGTCGTGTGATTTAATCGCCTATCCTTCATCCGGACTTGAAGGAGGTATCCATGGCCCACGGAACATGGGGTGTCCGCCAAGTGATGGCTCCGCCCCTCGCGGTTGCTTGCCGCGCTCGCCTTGCGCTGCAGCGGCGTGTCGTCCGGTCGGTCCGAGGCTGTCATGTGCGATCGAGCTCTCCCGCGCCGAGCATAGCTCGCTGCACATGACCGTTGTCACCCGGATTGAAGGAGAAGGCATGGTTCATCGCAAATCGATCATCCGCTCGACGCCCGCGCGTCTTGCTGCGCTGCCGCTCTTGGCGATGCTGCTCTGGTGCAACGCGGCAAGTTCAGACTGGGACGGGCTGGCCGAGCTGCTCGACGAACGTTGCACAGGCATGGTCCGATACTCCGGTAGCGATCTCCGGTGTGGCGGTTTGTTCTTCGATGTCAAGCTCAGTCGCGCCTCGCTGCAGGACTACAACCTGGGAACCTCGCAGGTCACCCGGGTCGCCCTCTCGCCGGCAGGCGTCTCTGATTCCGCCGGCAGCGGCACCAATCAGAACCGCGACGGCACCTGCGTCGTCGGCTACCAGGACCGCGGCAACGGCACGCCGTACCACGCGTTCCGCTGGACTCAGGCCACCGGCCCAGTTGACCTCGGGCACGCTCGATCCGCCTAACAACGCCAATCGAACGTTCCGACGCCGCCGCAGTCAGCGACGACTGCAACGTGATCGTCGGCAGCTCGCAGTAGCAACGGCTCGCCCAACATGCCTACCGGTGGACAGCGTCCGGTGGCATGGTCGATCTCGGCGCCCCGGCCGGCGCCGGCACGCAACTCGCGCGCGTTCGGCGTCAGTGGCGGCGGTAGCGTCGTCGTCGGCGACGCCGAGTTCGTCGACCCCAATGCATTCAGCGGCTTTCGCACCGGCGCCTACCGCTGGACCGCGTCCGGCGGCTTCCAGAGCCTGGGCGCGCTCGAGCCGGGATTTCCGACTTCGGCCTTCGCGGTCACGGCCGATGGCTCGGTGGTGGTCGGCAGCGGCGGCGTGTCGGTCACGGTAGGCAGCACGCAGACGAACGGCTCACGCGCGTTCCGCTGGACGCAGGCCGGTGGGCTGGTGCCGATCGGGCCGCTGCCGGGCCATACGTTTGCCGACGCGGCCGGCGTCAGCGACAACGGCGCGATCGTCGTCGGCACCTCGTCGACCGGGCCGCTCGACCGCAACGGCGCCGGTGGCCTGCTGCGCGGCAGCGGCACCGCGTTCCGCTGGACGCAAGCCACCGGCATCCAGGACTTGCGCCAATTGCTGGTGACCGCCGGCGTCGACATGACCGGCGTTGCGCTGTTGAGCGTGACCGGCATGTCGGCCGACGGTCAGTGGATCACCGGACAGGCCACCACGCCGACCACGCCGGCCGGCGAGACCGTCGGCTACATCGTGCGGTACTGCGACGCCGCCTGCGGGCAGGTCGGCGCCGCGCAACGCTGAACCTGAACCAGAACGGCTTGTCGGGGTCGTGGTACAACCCGCCGACGGACGGGCAGGGCATCGAGCTCGAGTTCTTCGTCGAACGCGGTCGCGGCCGGAACGGGGCTGGTGCAGGGCGCGTGGTTCACGTTCGACACGACGGTGGTGGGAGGCGCCGAACGCCAGCGCTGGTACACGTTCAGTGGCAACGTGCCGAACGGCAGCTCGTCGGTTCCGGTGCGGATCTACCAGAACACGGGCGGCAACTTCCTCGCGCCGCCCATCACCAATGGCGTCGAGGTCGGCACCGGTACGCTGGCGATGACCAGCTGCACCGCCGGGACCTTCGACTACGCGTTCACCGACGGCACCGGACGCACGGGATCGGTGGCGCTGACGCGCGTTACGCAGAACGTGACCTGCGCAGCGAGCGGCACGCCGCAGACCAACGCCGATTTCGGCTTCTCGGGCAACTGGTACGACCCGGCGACCTCGGGCCAGGGATTCGTCTTCGAGCTGAATCCCACGCAGAGTGTCCTCTTCATCACCTGGTACACGTACGCACCCGCTGGGCAGGCGTCGGGTGCGGCAGGACAGCGCTGGTTCACCGGCCTGGGGAACTACACGCCGGGTGGCCGCACGATAGCGTTGACGCTGTACCAGACGACCGGAGGACTGTTCAATCAGCCGACGACACCGCCGCCGCAATCGGTGGCCGTCGGCACCGGCACGGTGACATTCTCCAGCTGCGGCACGGCGTCGATGACCTACAACTTCACGGGAGGTATCGTCGCGGGCCGCTCGGGAACGCTGTCGCTGGTTCGCGTCGGGCCGACGCCGCCGGGATGCGGGCCGTGAGGACATGGCGGCCGCGCTGGGACGCAACTCCGGTCCATCCACACCATCGTCAGAAGCTTATGGCAGGATCGACCAGTTCGGATTGTCCGACAGCAGCAGGTCCCAGGCAGGGCAACGCGCGCGGCATGCTGTTCAGAAGAGTCGCGGCTGCACCGGCATCGAGGCCTCCTCGCCGGCTTCGGAGGCATCTTCCGCACTCTCCGGCGCAGCGTCGTGCGCGTGCGCGTGCATCCTTGCGACGTGCGGATCGATCCTTTCGATCAGCGATGCATCGTCATGGCGAACGTTGTTGACGCGCGTTGACACGGGCCAGAACGTGATTTCCTGCGCCGGGCAGGGCCCGAGCAGATCCTCGGGCCCGGGCTCGGCCGGGTCGAGCCAGCGCGCGTACTGCCCGGGCGAAACAATCACCGGCATGCGGTCGTGCACCGGCCGCATGGTGTCGTTGCACTCGGTGGTGATGATCGTGCAGGTATCGAGCACGTCCCCCTCCGGCGAAAGCCAGCGCTCGTAGAGCCCCGCCAGCCCGAACGGCGATCCGTCGCGGCGCGCAACCAGAACGGGCTGCTTGTGTCCGTCGGCTGCCGGCATCCACTCGTAGAACCCGTCTGCGGGGACGAGGCAGCGGTGTCGGCGGAACGCGTTGCGGTAGGAGGGCTTGCTCATGACCGTCTCGGCGCGCGCGTTGATCATCTTCGCGGCAATCGAAGGATCCCTCGCCCAGCGAGGCACGAGACCCCAGCGCACCTGCACGAGCTCGCGCTGCCCATCGGCGTTCGCGCGCACGATCGGCACGTTCTGCATCGGCGCCATGTTGTAGCGCGGATGAATCGACGGCGGATGCGAGAGTCCGAACGCCAGCGCGATCGCGGCCGGATGCGAGTGGAGTTCGTAGCGTCCGCACATGGGGTCAGTTGGTGGTCGTCCGTTCGGGCGAAGCGTGCGTGGCGGCGGTCTGCTCGAGCAGCCCGCGCGCGGTCTTCGCGACCTGCAGCGTGTCCCAGTAGGCATATGCTGCAACAGCGGCCGCTCCCGCGACCGGCAGCCAGCGTGTCGCGCTCGTCCCCGCGATACGTCGCGTCACCGCGCCGCCAATGCTGCCGAGCGCGGACCGGAATGCTGCGGAGGACATCTGCCGCACGACGAAACGCTGGCCCGTACGCACCGCAACGTCGCGCAGCACATGGCTCGCCGCATGGCGGAACATGCAGTAAAGCATGTGGGTGCGGGTCAGTTCCGCCGTACGTCCATGCAGTGCGAAGATGTCGGCCACCATCTGCCGCTGGATCTTCCAGATCACGAAGAGATCGGGCAGCACGGTCAGCATGCCGAGCGGCCCGGGCGGCAGCGCGAGCGACCCCGACAGCACCGCCGCACGCTGCGCGGCCGTGCGGGCAAGCGTCTGCGCCGCGCGACCGGGATGCTCGCTCTCATGCGCGATCGGCGCGGGGACGTCGGCGATGATGCGCTCGATGACCCCACTCACTTCGCGTTCCGCGGGGAGGTCGCGGGGGTTGGCTGCGTTCGTGCTCATGCAATCATCCTACCGGTAATTGCGCGATGGACCGAGGCCTTGCAGGCGCCGCGCGGCCGCGCCTCGGCGAATGCTTTTCGCCCCGGGGCGGCCGTGGAAGCCGCTGCCCCTCGAGCCGCGCCCGGCAACGAGGACAGTTTGAGGGGCGCAACGCGATCGCGCAAAGCTTGTATGTCAATGTGGCGCCGCCCGATCGCAAGGCCCCGCGCCGCATCCACCGGGCTCGGCACATGTACACGCGATGACGGCATGGCATTGCCGACCACCGGTGCAACGACCGCTGACCGGACGACCGTCACCCCGGGGCGCTAGAATCGCAACCCGGCAACATGCGCGAACGAGGGCGGGTCCAGTGCAAATCGCAATATGGCTGCATCTTCTCGGCGTCATCGTGTGGGTCGGCGGGATGTTCTTCGCGCACGTGGCTTTGCGTCCTGCCGTGCAGGCCCTCGACCCGCCGCAGCGGCTGACGCTGCTCGCCCAGGCGCTTCGCCATTTCTTCCGCTGGGTCACCCTCGCGATCGTCGCGATCCTGATAAGCGGCGCATGGTTGATCGCCGGCCTGGGCGGCTTCGCGGCCGTCGGCGCCTACGTCCACCTGATGACCACGATCGGCGTCGTGATGGTCGCAATCTTCGGCTACATCGTGGCCGCGCCTTACCGAAGGCTCGTCGCCGCCGTCGGCGAGGGTGCGTGGGAGCGCGGCGGCAGGGCGATGGGACAGATTCGCCGCTACGTCGGGATCAACCTGATCCTCGGGCTCGCCACGACCACGATCGCGGTTCTGGGTCACGGGTTCTGACACAACGCGGTGGAGATCGGCGTTCCCCGCGAGGTGAAGGACGGCGAGCGCCGGGTCGGCCTCACGCCGTCGGGTGCGCGAACGCTGGTGGAAGATGGCCACGCCGTTCGAGTCGAGCAAGGCGCCGGGGCTGCCGTCGGAATTGCCGACGCCGACTACCGCGCGGTCGGGGCACAGGTTGAGGCATCGGCCGCCGAAGTCTGGCAGTGCGCGCTCGTGGTGAAGGTCAAGGAAATTCAGCAGCAGGAATGCCCGCTGTTGCATCCTGGAGTCACCGTCTTCGCCTTCGCGCAGCTGAACCGTGACCCGTCGCTCCTGGATGCGGTGCTGCGCGCCCGCGTCGGCGTCATCGGTTACGAGACCGTTCGCGACGCCGATGGACGCCTGCCGCTGCTTGCTCCGATGTCCCGGATTGCGGGCCGCTTGGCCCCGCTGGTGGGCGCGATGGCGCTCGCGGGCGGCCATGGCGGATCCGGGGTGCTGCTGACCGGCGTGGACGCAGTGCCGGCCGGCCGTGTGGTGGTGATCGGCGCCGGCAACGTCGGACGGGAGGCCGCCCGCGTGGCCGCGCAGCTCGGCTGTAGGACAACCGTCTTCTCGCGCGGCGCTGTCCGCCTGGCGGAACTTGCCCGAGCGCTCGCAGGCTCGGCGGGCACCGTGGAGACGCGCGTCCTGGCCTCCGCGAACGACCCGGTGTTCGCCAAGGCCATATGCGCTGCCGATCTGGTCATCGGTGGCGTGCTGGAGCCGGGGACACTGTCGCCCAAGCTGTTGTCCCGCCAGACGGTTTCACGGATGCAGCGCGGCTCGGTCATCGTGGACGTGGGTATCGATCAAGGGGGCATCGCGGAGACGTCGCGAATGACCAAGCTTTCCGAGCCGACCTATATCGACGAGGGCGTTGTGCACTACGCCGTTCCGAACATGCCGACGCTGGTCGCCGAACCGCGACGCAGGCGCTGACCGATGCGACGCTCCCCTATGTCCGTGCGATGGCAAGTCTCGGAATCGTTCGCGCCCTCGACCTCGACCCAGGGCTCGCCGCCGGAGTAATGACGTGGGACGGGCAGGTTACCCATGAGGGACTTGCCCGCGATCGGGCTCGTGCATGGGTGCCGCATCATTGGTTAAATATCGCCAAAAAGCAATAAAATTTCTGTAAAGTCAACAAAATTCACTAAATGCGTCTATTTGGATTCGCCGGCTGGTCCGGCAGCGGAAAAACCACGCTGATTGAGCAATTGATACCCCGCCTGGTGCAGCGAGGCATCCGGGTGTCGCTGATCAAACACGCGCACCATGTCTTCGAGGTAGACCAGCCCGGGAAGGACAGCTATCGGCACCGGCATGCCGGATGCGTGGAAGTGCTGGTGACCTCGGGCATCCGTTGGGCGTTGATGCATGAGTTGCGCGGGGACCCCGAACTCACGATGGACGACGCGCTGGACCAACTGTCGCCCTGCGATCTCGTGCTCGTTGAAGGGTACAAGCGCTCGCCCATTCCGAAGCTCGAGATCTTTCGTCCTTCGCTCGGCAAGCCGCTGCTGCATCCCCACGACCACCGGATCGTCGGCATCGCGACCGACCAGACCGTGCCGTTCGTCGGCGGGCGCCTGCCGGTATTCGCCCTTGACGCCTATGACGCCGTTGCCACGTTCGTCCTCGTCAACGCGGTGGATCGACGGGTGGTGCATTGACGTCCACCGGGTGGGCGGCGTAACGTGAACACGTGGCGGGTCAATGGATCAAACCGCACATGCGGTTGTCGAGGATCCGTCCCAACCCATGAGACCCGGGTTACCAGTTCTCGTCGCCGCCGGACTCGGCATTGCCATGGCGCTGCCTGCCGTGGGAGCTGACCTGCGGCCGCTGCAGCAGGGCGGCTTTTACGGCGGCATCGCGCTTCGCCAGAGTGGCGCCGAGACTGGAGGCATTTCATACGGGGCAGTGACGCCCGAGTGGTCGCGTTTCGCAACGCCCACTGCGGATGATTCGGGCGCGCGTGCGCTGATGTATGGGGGCTTCCGCTGGCGCAACGATCTCGCGCTGGAAGCGGCCGTCGAATCCGGCGAGCGCTATTCGTTGCGCAGGACCGACGCGCTCGGGCGCAGTGGCGTGGGCCTTGCGGTGCCTGGGGTCGAGGTGTCGGAGGCCGCTGCACACACGTTGAACGTCGATGTGTTCGGCAGCTGGTCCTTCTGGCGCAGATTCTCCCTGTATGGCCGCATGGGCTACGCCCAGGGCGACGCCATCGTCGCGCCGATCGATTCGCGGCGCGTACGCGAGGGCATGAACTATGGCGTCGGGTTTCGCTACGACATGAGCCGCTCGCTCGGGCTGAAGCTCGAGTACGCGCGCTTCGGGCACCTGTTCGGCGAGACGGTCGGTACGTCGCTGCCCGAGTCGGACCAGCTCCAGTTCGGGCTGCAATACCGCTTCTGAACGCATAGCCTTCCGATCCGACATGGACGCCGGTGCGCCGTCACCGGCGTCGCATTTTCCGCCGATGCGCGACACCACACCCGTCACCGTTCGCCTGGTCTACCTCGCCCGCTTGCGCGAGACATTTGGCACGAGCGGCGAGTCGCTCGCCCTGCCCGCCACGGCACAACAAGGCGCGACCGTTGCGCATGTACTGGAGCGGCTGCGCGCGCGCGGCGGCGTGTGGGCTGCCGAGCTCGCTCCGGGCCGTGCCGTGCGAGTTGCGGTCGATCACGAGATGGCCGGCCCCGAGACGGCGCTTGGCGCGAATGCCGAGGTTGCGCTGTTCCCGCCCGTTACGGGGGGATAGCGCATGCCGGTCCGCGTCCAGACCGCAGACTTCGACGTCGCGCGCGAAATCGCTGCACTGCGCGCGGCCGACCGTCGCGTCGGCGCCGTGGCCTCGTTCATAGGCACGGTGCGCGACACCAACGACGACGCGACCGTCGCGACGCTGACGCTCGAGCACTACCCCGGCATGACGGAGCGCTCGCTCGAGACGATCGTCGCGCAGGCGAAGTCGCGCTTCGACATCCTGGACGCGCTGGTCGTGCACCGCGTGGGCACACTCGCGCCCTGCGACCAGATCGTGCTGGTGGTCGTGACCAGCGGCCATCGCGGCGACGCGTTCGACGCTTGCCGCTTCATCATGGATTACCTCAAGACGCGCGCGCCATTCTGGAAGAAGGAGCACACACCGGACGGCGATCGCTGGGTCGAGGCGCGTGCAGGCGACGACGAGGCGGCAGCGCTCTGGTGAGCCGGCGTCTGGTCGCCCGTGCGGGCGTCGTCGGGGCGAGCCGATCGCCTCGCTGCAGCATTCGTGGAGCGGCGCAACGGGCCCTGGCCACTTGACCCATCCGAGCGGCCGCCGTTAGAGTCGGCAGTCGGCGCTTCATCGCGCGGGAACCGGACGGAAGACGTGAGCGGCACCGCGTTGATTGCGATCGATTGGGGCACGACGTCTGCGCGCGCTTACCGCATCGGGGACGATGGCGCCCCGCTCGAGGCGCGCAGTGCCCCGCTCGGGGTGCAGCAGTTGCGCGACGGCAACTTCGCCGCGGCCCTTTCCACCCTGCTCGGGGATTGGCAGGCGCTTCGTGCTCCGCGCCTCGCATGCGGAATGATCGGCAGCCGTCAGGGCTGGATCGAGGCGCCGTATCTGCCGTGCCCCGCGCCGTTCGCCGAACTCGCCGCTCACCTCGTTCGCACGCCGAACGCCGAGCTCGCGATCGTGCCCGGATTGACGACGCGCGATGCCGCCGCGATTCCCGATGTCGCGCGCGGCGAGGAGACGCAACTTGCCGGCGCCGTGCAGCACGACGAGCCGCCCGTGCTGGCGGTGCTCCCCGGCACGCACAGCAAGTGGGCTCGCGTCGAGGCCGGTTGCGTCGTGGACTTCCGCACGTTCATGACCGGGGAAATCTATGCGGCGCTGCTCGAACACACGATCCTCGGCCGTCTCGCAGACCGCGCAGCGGCCGCTAGCGAGAGCGCGTTTGCGCGCGGCGCGGACCGCGGGCTCGCCGAAGGCGAACTCGCGCACGACGTGTTCGGCGCGCGTACGCTCGCACTGATGGGCGAGCTCGCACCCGGTGACGTGGCAGACTGGCTCTCGGGACTGGTGATCGGGCGCGAGATTCGCGCCGCGCGCGACTGGGCCGTGCGGGCAGGGCACAATGCGGGCCGGGTGCGCGTGATCGGCACCGACCTGCTGGTGGACCGCTATCGCCGCGCACTCGCGCAAGGAGGCGCCATCGCCGAACCCGGACCGCCCGACGCTGCCGCGCGCGGCCTTCATCGCATTGCCCGCGAGGCGGGTATCCTGCACTGATCCACCTTTCTTCGGGACCTTCCGTGCTGCGCGACTTTCTCGCCCCCCTTCCGCTCATCGCCGTGCTGCGCGGCATTACGCCCGAGGAGATCCCCGGCGTCGGCGATGCACTGTTCGAAAACGGCTTCCGCATCCTCGAAGTGCCACTCAACTCGCCGCGACCCTTCGAAAGCATCGCGGCGCTCGCGCGCCGTTACGAGGGCCGCTGCCTCGTGGGTGCCGGCACCGTGCTCGCCGTGGCGGATGTGGCGCGCGTGCGCGACGCGGGCGGCACGCTGATCGTGATGCCGCACGGCGATACGGAAGTCGTGCGCCAGTCGAAGGGTCTCGGCCTCACGTGCGTGCCGGGGGTCGCAACGCTCACCGAGGCGTTCGCCGCACTTGCAGCGGACGCAGACGGCCTCAAGATGTTTCCGGCGGAGGCATTGCCGCCCGCTGCGCTCAGAGCCTGGCGCGCGGTGCTGCCGAAGGCGGCGCTCGTCTTTCCGGTTGGTGGTATCCGGCCGGACAACATGACGCCGTACTGGGAGGCGGGCGCGTCGGGATTCGGCACCGGCTCGAATCTCTACCGCCCCGGTTCGCCTGCGGAGGCGGTGCGCACCGTGGCGGCGGCCTATGCGGACGCGTTTCGCATGCTGCCCGCGCGCTGAATGACGGGGACGCACGCCATGACCAGTGCGCATCGTTTCGACATCGTTTCGCTCGGCGAGGCGATGATCGAGTTCAACCAGGCGCGCGCCGACTCGCCGTGCGACTACCTGCAGGGTTTCGGCGGCGACACGTCGAACATGGCGATCTCGGCGGCGCGCCTCGGTGCGCGCGTAGCCTACGTCACCCGCGTCGGTGCCGATCCGTTCGGTCGGATGCTGACAGCGTTGTGGCAGGCTGAAGGGCTCGCACTCGACGGCGTCGCGGTCGATCCGGAGGCGCCGACCGGCGTGTATTTCGTCACGCATGACCAGGACGGCCATGCGTTCTCGTACTTGCGTCGCGGTTCCGCCGCGAGCGCAATGCGCGCCGCGACGCTTCCGCTCGCAGTGCTGCGCGAAGCGCGCGTGCTGCATCTCTCGGGCATCAGCCAGGCGATATCGACTTCCGCGTGCGACGCGTGCTTCGCCGCGATCGACACCGCTTGCGACGCGGGCGCGCGGCTGTCGTACGACCCGAATCTGCGCCTCAAGCTGTGGCCGCTCGCTCGCGCTCGCGCGCTGATTCTCGCAACGATTGCACGTGCCGACTGGATCACGCCGAGTCTCGACGATGCGCGCCTGCTGTTCGAGCATGACGATCCCGATGCGATTCTCGATGCGTGCCACCGGGCCGGTGCACCGCTCGTGGTACTGAAGTGCGGCCGTGACGGCTGCACCGTATCCGACGGCAAGCGCAGGGAGCGCGTCGCCGGGCACGCTGTCGCTGCAGTGGACGCGACCGGTGCGGGAGACTGCTTTGACGGTGCGTTTGCCGTGCGTCTGATTGCGGGCGACGATGCCTTCATGGCGGCACGCTTCGCCAATGCCGCCGCCGCGCTTGCGACGACGGGATTTGGTGCGGTGGCGCCGCTGCCGCGCGACGAGGACGTGCGCGCATTCCTGACCCGGGGGGGCTCATGATCCTGGAAACGTACCGGCCGGACATGCTCGCCGGGAAGGTCGCACTGGTCGTCGGTGGCACGAGCGGTATCGGTGCCGCAATCGGCGACGCGCTGGCCCAGGTTGGTGCGGTGGTGACGGTGACCGGTGCAACGCAATCCGAGGCGGACGCCGCTCGGGCTGCTCCGGGATTCGCCGGCCGCGACGCGGTCGCGCTCGATGTCGGAGACGACGCGGCCGTGCGCAAACTGGTCGCCGAACTGCCGCGGCTCGACGTGCTGGTGAACTGCGCGGGCATCATCCGGCGAGGGATGGAGCACGATCCCGCAGCGTTTGCAGAGACCGTCGCGATCAATCTCACCGGGACGATGCGTTGCTGCACGCATGCGCGCGAAAAGCTTCGCACCGGTGGCGGCGCCATCGTCAACACCGCGTCGATGTACTCGTTCTTCGGCGCTCCCCATGCGCCGGGGTACGGCGCCAGCAAGGGGGGCGTCATGCAGCTCACCAAGGCGCTCGCCGTAGCCTACGCACCGGAGGGTGTACGCGTGAACGCCGTCGCCCCCGGCTGGATCAGGACGCCGCTGACGGCGCCGGTGCATGGCGACGCAGCGCGAAGCGCGCCGATCCTCGCGCGCACGCCGATGGGCCGCTGGGGTGAGCCGGAGGACGTATCCGGCGCGGTCGTGTTCCTCTGTTCGCCCGCGGCCCGGTTCGTCACTGGCGCAATCCTGCCGGTGGACGGTGGCTATCTGGTGGCATGACGATGGCGGCGCTCGGCACCGCGATCCGGCATCTGAAGGACGGCGACTGGCAGCAGGCGCACGGCCTTGTGCAGAACGAGACAACGGAGTTCGCGTGCTGGGTGCACGGGATCGTGCACATCCTGGAGGGCGATATCGGCAACGCACGGTACTGGTATCGACGCGCCGGCCGTGCATACCCGCGCGACGGTGACGCGGTTGCCGAAATCGAGGCGCTCGCGCGCGCCTGGAAGGAACGCAAGCCATGAGCGCACCGCTGATCCTTCCCTCGCATGGCATCGCTCCCGAACTCGCGGTGGCGGCCATACCGGCCGACGAGCGCGTCTGGGTTCCGCAGGCACCCGACGTCTGGTTCCGGCCGCTGCTCCTTAACACCGTGAACGGCGGCTGGTGCAATCTGCTTCGCGTGCGCAGGAGCGGCATCCTGCACCGGCACCGGCATCCGATGTTCGTGCTGGGTTACGTGATCAAGGGGCGATGGAAGTACCTCGAGCACGACTGGATCGCGGAGGAGGGCAGCTTCGTCTACGAACCGCCGGGCGAGATCCACACGTTGTGGGTGCCGGAGGACTGCGCCGAAATGATCACGTTCTTCAATGTCAACGGCGCAATGGTCTACCTGGATGATGCCGGCCGGCAGGTCGGTTACGAGGACGTCTGGAGCAAGATCGACATGTGCCGGCGGCATTACGCGGCCGAGGGCCTTGGCGAGTCGTTCGTCGACCAGTTCGTGCGCTAGAGTGAGCCGGTGAAAGACGCGGAGAAGGTGGTGCAACGTCAGGTCGAGGCATACAACCGCCGCGACCTCGACGCGTTCCTCGCCTGCTATGCGCAGGACGCGAAGCTGTGGCGGCCACCGCACGAGCTTGCCGAGAGCGGCATCGAGGGGCTGCGCCGCCGCTACCGCAAGCGCTTCGACGGCGCACCCAACCTTCACGCGACAATCGTGCGCCGGATCGTGCTGGACCGCTTCGTCGTGGATCACGAGCATGTGACGGGCACCCCGGATGGGTCGTTCGATGCGATCGCGACCTACGAAGTGGTCGACGGCCGCATCGTCAACGCGTGGTTCGTGGTCCCTTGAGCGCCCACGTAGAATCGCGCCATGGTCGGACAGTTTGCCGCCGTCGGAATCGGCGCCGCGCTCGGCGCATGGATGCGCTGGGGCCTTTCGGCGCTCCTCAATCCGGTTTTCCCGACGCTGCCCTTCGGCACGCTCGCAGCGAACCTGGTCGGCGGCCTGCTGATGGGCGCGGCGATGGAGACGGCGACGCGGCACACGCTGCTTTCACTCGAAGCGCGGCTCTTTGTCACGACGGGCTTCCTCGGCGGACTGACGACGTTCTCGACGTTCTCGGCCGAAGTGGTGACGCTTCTGTTGCGGCGCGAATACCTGTGGGGCGGCGTGCTCGTGTTCGCACATGTCGTGGGTTCCGTCCTGATGGCGATCGTCGGCCTGCTGATCGCCCGCGCCCTGTTTGCGGGAGTGAGCACATGAACGGCACGTTGTTGCGCTTCTACCTGCACGAGCGGCGCCTGCACCGCCATGTCGTGCTCTACGAATGGCTGCTCGAGCAGGCGAAGTCGCTCGGCATCCGGGGCGGCTCGGTGTTCCGTGCGATCGCGGGCTTCGGCCGGCACGGCGTGCTCCGCGAAGAGCATTTCTACGAACTGGCCGGCGACCTCACGATCCAGGTCGATTTCGTCGTCACCGACGATGAGGCGGCGAAGCTCTTCGCATTGCTCGAGCGCGAGCAGATCAGCGTGCCGTGGGTGCGCATACCCGTGCAGTTCGGCGTCATCGGCGATCGCTGATCCGGCGGCGTCCCTCCGATCCACTTAAAGCGAGACACCCATGACGCATGCGATCCGCATTCACGAGACGGGCGGCCCCGAGAAGCTTTCGTGGGACGAGGTCACCGTCGGCAGCCCGGGAGCAGGCGAGGCGCTGGTGCGCCATGCCGCGGTCGGCGTGAACTTTCTCGATACCTACCATCGCAGCGGCCTCTATCCGCTGCCGCTGCCGTCGGGCCTCGGCTCCGAGGCGGCGGGCGTCGTGGAAGCGGTGGGCCCGGGCGTCGACTGGGTGAAGCCTGGCGACCGCGTCGCCTACGGCTTGAGCGCGCCGGGTTCCTACAGCGAAGCGCGAGTGATGGCGGCGGATCGTCTCGTGAAACTGCCTGGGGGAATCGACGACCGCACTGCCGCGACGTTGATGCTGAAGGGCTTGACCGTGCAATACCTGTTGCGGCAGACGTTTCCCCTGAAGGGCGGCGAGACGATCCTGTTCCATGCCGCCGCCGGTGGCGTTGGTCTGATCGCGTGCCAGTGGGCGAAGGCACTCGGCGTCACGATGATCGGCACCGTCGGGTCCGATGAGAAGGCGGCGCTCGCCAGGGCGAACGGCTGCGCGCACGTGATCAATTACCGCACCGAGAACTTCGTCGAGCGGGTGAAAGCGCTGACCGGCGGCAATGGCGTTCCGGTCGTCTATGACTCCGTGGGCAAGGACACCTTCCCGGCGTCCCTCGATTGCCTGCAGCCGCGTGGACTCTTTGTGAGCTTCGGCAACTCGTCGGGACCGATCGCCGCGTTCAACATCGGCCTGCTCGCACCGAAGGGCTCGCTCTACGTGACGCGCCCGACGCTTTTCACCTACGCTGCCAGGCGCGAGGACCTGAACGCGATGGCGAACGAACTGTTCGGCATGGTCCTGTCGGGCAAGATCCGCTCGGAAGCGCGGCAGACGTTCGCGCTCAAGGACGCGGCGGATGCGCACCGGGCGATCGAATCGCGCGCAACCACCGGCGCGACCGTGCTGTTGCCCTGACGGTCCGGTTCGACCAGCGCCGTCAGCGCGATCGGGCGCCGACGGCGGCTTCGTTCAGCAGGGCTCGTGCGGCGTCGGGCAATTCGGACGCTCCCACGCCGAGCGGGCCGATGCCCGCCCGCGACGAGGCGATCGGCGGCAGCGCCGTGCAGGCACACGCCGATCCGCAGTGCGTCCCTTGCCTCGATCTTCTGCGCGAGCAGTGCTCCCAGCATCCCCGCCAGGACATCACCCGAGCCCGCCGTCGCGAGTGCGACGTTGCCGCTCGCGTTGATGTCGAAGCTGCCATCGGGATGCGCGAGCACGCTGCCCGCGCCCTTCAGCACGACGTGCGCGCCAAGCGACTCCGCGATTCGCGTGCACGCAGCGAGCCGGTCCTGCTGAACCATCGCCGTGTCGCAGCCGAGCAGCCGGGCCGCTTCCGCCGGATGGGGCGTGGCGAGCGTCGGCGCCTTGCGTGCGCGAACACTCTCGCGCAACGTCGAATCCGCGGCGATCAGGTTCAACGCATCGGCATCGAGCACGAGCGGCACGTCGGCGCCGAGCGCCGTCACCAGTGCGTCGTGGCCGGTCTGCGCGGTTCCCAGGCCGCATCCCACCACCAGCGCGTCGCAGTCACCTGCGAGCACCGACGCCGCGTCGCGCAACATCGTTTCCGGCGCGGCCATGTCCACCGACGGATAGTCCCGGGCGACGAACCCGACCCGCACCTTGCCGGCACCGGCACGCACTGCGGTACGCGCGGCGAGCAGCGGGGCGCCCACGAATCCGGTCTCGCCACCGACGATCGCCAGCGTTCCGAACGTGCCCTTGTGCGCGGTGCGCGAGCGACGCTGGAGCACCCGAGGCAGCGCGGCCGCCAGCGCGGTCCAGGTGAGCTC
Source organism: uncultured beta proteobacterium (assembly GCA_963750585.1). Classification (GTDB taxonomy): domain Bacteria; phylum Pseudomonadota; class Gammaproteobacteria; order Burkholderiales; family Casimicrobiaceae; genus VBCG01. Next base: position 15,794 of record CAVVRH010000003.1, on the reverse strand, counting down.
GTGTCCGGACGCCGGGCCATCCCCCTCGACATCGAGGTCGAGCGGGTGCACGGAGATGAATCCGCAAAGGTCCACGCCGGCGTGGGTCAGCAAACCGGGCTTCAACGCAATGAACGTCGCGGTCGCGGATGCCCGGATGGCGGGCTCTCGCGCCGCGCCGGTGTCGGCATCGAGGCCGGTGGGGATGTCGATCGCCAGCACCGGGGCGTCCTGCAGGTTCGCCCACTGGACCAGCGCCGGCCATGGCGGGGTGAGCTCGCGCGCGAGGCCGATCCCGAACAGGCCGTCGATCACGAGCGATGGACTTTTCGCTGGAGGTTCGGAAATCGTCGTCCCACCGGCCGCTCTCCACGCGGCGTGCGCCGCGTCCGCGTCCGGCGGTAGCCTTGCCGGATCACTGGGGAACACGACGGCGACGTCGTGGAAGGCCTCGCGCAGCCGGCGCGCCACCACGAACGCGTCACCCCCGTTGTTTCCGGGTCCGGCAAGGATGACGACCGGGCCGGCGCGCGCGCCGAGCAACGACCGTGCGACTTCCGCGGCGGCCAGTCCTGCCCGCTCCATCAGCGGGGCGCCTGCATGCCGTGCCTCCACTCGTCGCAGCGCGGCGACCGTCAGCACCGGCCGCAGTTCGGGTCGTTCGGACATCTCGCGATTATAGGCACCGGCCGACGTGCATCGCGCGGAATGGACCGCTGCGGCCGCCCGGCGATCCGTCACCCTGACCACGTGGACAATGTGGCGGGGCGACATTACACTCTCGGGCCAACCCGGCGCGGGCTTTCGCTTGCCTGCACGGGGACGATTTCCCATGCATCCACCCGGTGCGCGCCGCATGGGCGGTGTGCCCGTTCCTCGGAGGTACTCGATGAAGCTGCTCCCGAAATTCGGTGTTGCGGCCGTCTTTGCCGCGCTGGCCGTCACCGCCAACGCGCAGGAGCTCACCGGCACGCTGAAGAAGATCAAGGAAACCGGCACGATCACGATCGGCAACCGCGAGTCGTCGATCCCGTTCAGCTATCTCGACGACAAGCAGCAGCCGATCGGCTATGCGATGGACCTCTGCGCGAAAATCGTCGACGCGGTGAAGGCCGAGCTCAAGATGCCGGGCCTCAAGGTCGCGTATCAGCCGGTGACGTCCGCCAACCGGATCCCGCTGTTGCAGAACGGCACGATCGACCTCGAATGCGGATCGACGACGAACTCGGTCGATCGGCAGAAGCAGGTGTCGTTCGGCCCGACCTACTTCGTGATCAACGTGACCGGCGCGGTCAAGAAGAGCTCGGGCATCAAGAGTCTCGCGGACTTGAACGGCAAGACGGTGTCGACCACATCCGGCACCACGTCGGTTCCGCTGCTCAAGAAGTACGATAAGACGGCGAGCGCCGACATCAAGGAAATCTACGGCAAGGACCACGCCGAGTCGTTCCTGCTGCTTGCGCAGGATCGCACCGCCGCGTTCATCATGGACGACATCCTGCTCGCGGGACAGATCGCCAATTCGCAGAACCCGGGCGACTACGTGATCCTTCCCGAGTCGCTGCGGCAGGAGCCCTACAGCATGATGCTGCGCAAGGACGACCCGCAGTTCAAGGCGCTCGTCGACAAGGCGATCGGGCAGGTCTACAAGTCCGGGGAGATCAACCAGATCTATGCCAAGTGGTTCACGCAGCCCATCCCGCCGAAGAACATCAACATGAACTTCCCGATGACGCCGGTGATCAAGGAAGCGTTCGCCAATCCGAACGACAAGGGCATTTGACGCCAAGCGGCTCGGCGCCTGACGCCGGGCTCGCGGACACGGGTCGGGGTGCTATTCGTCCCGGCCCGCGTTCTTTCCGGCGCGAGAGCCGCAGCGAACTTTGGCGGGGCCGCACGGCCCCCGAGGCTCCCCGCCGGCCCTTGTTTGTGGGTTCCCGTTAGGGCAAGCTCGGGGCCGGGCCGGCGAGATCCCGACGCGAACGAACGCGAACGGGGGGAAGGCGGGGGCATGAACTACAACTGGAACTGGGGCGTCTTCTTCCAGGAAACTCCCGAGGGTGGCCGGGAGTACTGGGAGCTGCTCGTGGGCGGCCTCGGCTGGACACTCGCGGTGTCCGCCTGCGCGTGGGTGATCGCGATGCTGTTGGGCTCCGTGATCGGCACCGTGCGCACGACGCAAAGCCCATGGCTCGTGCGCATCGGCAACGCGTGGGTGGAGCTGTTCCGCAACATCCCTTTGCTGGTCCAGATGTTCCTCTGGTATTTCGTCATCCCGGAATTCATTCCGCCGCTCAAGCGGATCATGGTGAGCTCGGATCCGGTCTATGCGCAATTCGTCTCCGCCGTACTCTGTCTCGGGCTGTTCACGTCGGCCCGGATCGCCGAGCAGGTGCGCGCCGGCGTCCAATCGCTGCCACGCGGTCAGCGGATGGCCGGCATGGCGGTTGGCCTGACGCAGCTGCAGGTCTACCGGTTCGTGCTGCTGCCGATGGCGTTCCGCATCGTGATCCCGCCGCTCACCAGCGAGACGATGAACCTGATCAAGAACTCGTCGATCGCGCTGACGATCGGATTGGCCGAGCTCACGTTCCGCTCGCGCGAGATCGGCGAGTACACGTTCAACTTCTTCGAGTCGTTCTCGGCGGCGACGATCATCTACATCGTGATCTCGATGACCGCCAATCGGGTGATGGCCTGGATCGAGCGGGCCACCGCCGTGCCGGGCTACATCGCCGGCGGCAAATGAGGCGCCGATGAATCTCGACTTCGGCATCATCCAGGCGGCCTTGCCCTACCTCTGGAAGGGCATGCAGTACACGCTGCAGCTCACGTTCACCTCGGCGATCGGCGGCCTCTTCTTCGGCACGCTGCTGGCGCTCGCGCGGCTCTCCAGCATCAAGCCGCTGGCGATGTTCGCGGCAGGCTACGTGAATCTGATGCGCTCGATACCTCTGGTGCTCGTGCTCTTCTGGTTCTTCTTCCTCGTCCCGTTCATCCTGCAGACGATCATGGGCTACGAGCGGCCGCCGCAGGTGGGCGCCGAGCGCACGGCACTCATCACGTTCATCCTGTTCGAGGCCGCGTACTTCTGCGAGATCATGCGGGCGGGCATCCAGTCCATTCCGAAGGGCCAGGTCTACTCGGCCTACGCGCTCGGGCTCACCTACGGCCAGTCGATGCGGCTGGTGATCCTGCCGCAGGCATTCCGGAACATGATCCCGGTGCTGCTCACGCAGACGATCATCCTGTTCCAGGACACCTCGCTCGTATACGTCATCTCGGCCACCGACTTCGTCGGCGCGGCGTCGAAGATCGCGCAGCGCGACTCACGGCTGATCGAGATGTACCTGTTCGTTGCCGCGGTCTACTTCGTGATCTGTTACACGGTGTCGTACGGCGTGAAGCACCTGCAGAAGAAGATCGCGGTCATCCGTTAGCCGCATTCGCGAGGAACCTGTCCGATGGCCATGATCGACATCCGCGACGTATCCAAGTGGTACGGCGAATTCCAGGTGCTGACCGACTGCACCACCAAGGTCGAGAAGGGCGAAGTGGTTGTCGTCTGCGGCCCGTCCGGTTCCGGCAAGTCCACGCTGATCAAATGCGTCAACGCACTCGAGCCCTTTCAGAAAGGCACGATCAGCGTCGATGGCACCGAAGTCAACGACCCGAAGACGAACCTGCCGAAGCTGCGCGCGCATGTCGGGATGGTGTTCCAGCATTTCGAGCTCTTTCCCCATTTGCGCATTCACGAAAACCTGTCGCTCGCGCAGATCAAGGTACTTGGTCGGCCCAAGGATGAGGCCGAGAAACGCGGGCTAAAGTATCTCGATCGCGTAGGCCTGATCGCCCAGAAGGACAAGTTTCCAGGGCAGCTCTCCGGCGGTCAGCAGCAGCGGGTGGCGATCGCCCGCGCCCTGTCGATGGATCCGATCTGCATGCTGTTCGACGAGCCGACCTCCGCGCTCGACCCGGAGATGATCAACGAAGTGCTGGACGTCATGGTGGAGCTCGCGAAGGAAGGCATGACGATGATGGTCGTCACCCACGAGATGGGCTTCGCAAGAAAGGTCGCGCACCGAGTGATCTTCATGGATAACGGCAAGATCGTCGAAGACGCGACCAAGGAAGACTTCTTCGGCAAGCCTCGCTCCGAGCGCGCGCAGCAGTTCCTCGCCAAGATCCTGCAGCACTAGCGGCGCGAGCAGCCGGCGTGGGTGCCCGCGAAGCGGGCTCGACGGCAAATGCGAGTCGACGCTGGCGGCCGACACGCGACGCGGCAGGTGATGAAGCCCTACTGAGGAGGCCGCGGCGCGAGCAGCCGGCGTGGGTGCCCGCGAAGCGGGCTCGACGGCAAATGCGAGTCGACGCTGGCGGCCGACACGCGACGCGGCAGGTGATGAAGCCCTACTGAGGAGGCCGCGGCGCGAGCAGCCGGCGTGGGGGGTGGCGCGAGCGGCCGGCGAGGGCCCCCGCAAAGCGGGGATCGACGGCAATCGCGAGTCGCCAATGGGCGGCCGACTCGAAACGATCGCGTAAACCAGACCCGTCCAATGAGGCCGCCCCGCGAAGCGGGCTCGACGGCAAATGCGAGTCGACGCTGGCGGCCGACACGCGACGCGGCAGGTAACGAAGTCCTACTGAGGAGGCCGAGGTGCGGGCAGCCCGCGAGGCTTGCGAACGGTTGCGCGCTCGCGCCGTCGGTCAGGGCCCCTGTCCGGCAAGCGGCGAGATCGCTGCCCGATAGTGCGCCTCCATCGCGGCGGTGGAGGCGGCCTCGATTCCAAGGTCGCGCAGGAGCCCGTCCTTGAGCCCGTAGACGAAACCGTGCAGCGTGAGCGATTGGGCTCGCCGCCAGGCGTCCTCCACGATGGTCGTGCGGGCGAGATGCGCGACCTGCTCGACCACGTTGAGCTCGCACAGCCGGTCGACCCGCTCGGCGAACGCGCCGATCCGCCCGAGCTGCTCGCGGTGCGTGGCGGCGACGTCCTGCACGTGCCGCAGCCAGTTGTCGATCAGTCCATGGGCGCTGTCCTCGAGCGCGGCACGTATGCCGCCACAGGCATAGTGGCCGACGACGATCACGTGCTCGACATGCAGGACGTCGACCGCATATTGCAGCACCGCGAGGCAGTTGAAGTCGGTATGCACGACGACGTTCGCGACATTTCGATGCACGAACAGCTCGCCAGGGTCGAGACCGACAATTTCGTTCGCCGGAACGCGGCTGTCCGAGCAGCCGATCCACAGATAGCGCGGGCTTTGCTGGGCTGCCAGGCGGCGGAAGAAGCCCGGACGTTGCTCTTCGATGCTCGCTGCCCAGGCGCGATTGCGATCGAGCAAGTGCCGAAGTGACGACATGGGGATGGCGTGCGGACGAAAGGCGCATGATACCGTTCTGACCTCGTACGGCGCTCCCACCGCTTTGCAAGATCCGTCGAGGACTGCGCGCTGCCGGGGCCGGGCGTCGAGGCGTATAATTCTGCAACGCCGGGTCCCGCAACGGGGCGCCGGCGTTTTTTGTGCCCGGCGCGGAGGGTGGCATGCGCATCGAAAACGAGATCAAGCTCGACTTCAAGGACGTGCTGATTCGCCCCAAGCGCTCGACGCTGAACACCCGATCGGGCGTCGACATTTCGCGCGAGTTCACGTTCCGGCATACCGGCACGAAATACCACGGCATCCCGATCGTCGCATCGAACATGGACACGATCGGGACGTTCGAAATGGCCAAGGCGCTCGACGCGTTCAAGCTCACGACCGCGCTGCACAAGCACCATTCCGTCGACGAATGTGTCGCGTTCTTTCGCGGACTCGAGCGGAAATCGGCGGCGTTCTACTCGATGGGCATCGCCAAGTCCGACGAGGAGAAGTTCCACAAGGTGATGACGCAGACGGGCCAAGGCGACGACGCCGCGATACGCTACGTCTGCATCGACGTCGCCAATGGCTACACCGAGAACTTCGTCTCGTTCGTCGCGCGCATTCGGGAAGAGTTTCCGCACATCGTCATCATGGCGGGCAACGTCGTGACCGGGGAGATGACGGAAGAACTCATTCTTTCCGGTGCGGACATCGTCAAGGTCGGCATCGGCCCGGGATCGGTGTGCACCACGCGCAAGATGACCGGCGTCGGTTTTCCGCAGCTGTCCGCGATCATCGAGTGTGCCGATGCCGCGCACGGACTCGAGGGCCACATCTGTGCCGACGGCGGTTGCTCGACGCCCGGCGACGTCGCGAAGGCGTTCGGCGGCGGTGCGGACTTCGTGATGCTGGGCGGCATGTTCGCCGGCCACGACGAGTGCGGCGGCGAGACCGTCGAGCGGGACGGGCAGCGGTTCCAGCGCTTCTATGGCATGAGCAGCCGCACCGCGATGGAGAAGTACTCGGGTGGCGTGGCCGAGTATCGTGCCGCCGAGGGCAAGGAGGTGCTCGTGCCCTATCGCGGGCCGGTGGCCGGGACCGCCCAGGAAATTCTGGGTGGCGTCAGGTCTGCCTGCACTTACGTCGGTGCGCGCCGCCTCAGGGAACTGTCCAAGCGCACGACGTTCGTGCGCGTCGGTCAGCAACTCAACGAGGTGTTTGGACGCACGTAGGACGGGCCGCCGCGAGGAGGCTCTTGCGGCCGCGGTTCCCGATCCCGATCCGCGGCCGCCACTTCCACTATTGCATGGCATCCGAAATCCTATCGCTGCCCGGACGCGCGGCGCTCTCTCCGTTCCGCGTTGCCAAGCTGATGGCGAACCTTGCGACGGCGCGGCCTGACCATGGCATCTCGGCGATCGCCGCGCAATTCCGCCACTTCGTCGAGACCGAGCGGCCGCTCGACGACAACGAGCGGGCGACACTCGACCGCCTGCTGACCTACGGACCGCACGGCAGCGCTGGCGCTCCGGATGGCGAACTGCTGCTCGTCCTGCCAAGGCCCGGGACGATCTCGCCGTGGTCTTCCAAGGCCACCGACATCGCGCATAGCTGTGGCCTTGCCTCGATCCGGCGGATCGAACGGGGTGTCGAGTTCCGCGTGCGCATGCGCGAGGATGCAGCCTTGGCAGACGTCGATCGCACTGCGCTGATCTCGCTGATCCACGACCGCATGACCGAGACGGTATTCGCCGATCCCGCCGATGCGGCGCAGCTGTTCGCACATTTTCCGCCGCGCCCGCTCGCGACCATCCCGCTGCTGGCAGAAGGCCGCGCGGCGCTCGACGGCGCGAATCGCGATCTCGGGCTTGCGCTTGCGCCGGACGAAATCGACTATCTCGACCGCAATTTCCGCGAATTGGGCCGCGACCCGACGGACGTCGAGCTCATGATGTTCGCGCAGGCGAACTCCGAGCATTGCCGGCACAAGATCTTCAACGCGGATTACGTGATCGACGGCAACGCACAGGAGAAGAGCCTCTTCGCGATGATCCGCGCCACGCATGCGGCGCATCCGCACGGAACCGTGGTCGCATATTCGGACAATGCTGCGATCATGGAGGGCGCGGTCGCGCAGCGTTTCTACCCCGATGCGGAGGGGCGCTATGCGATGCATCGGGAGTTGACGCACACGCTGATGAAGGTCGAGACCCACAATCACCCGACCGCGATTGCGCCGTATCCAGGCGCGGCGACGGGCTCGGGCGGCGAGATCCGCGATGAGGGCGCAACCGGCATCGGAGGCAAGCCCAAGGCGGGGCTGGTCGGCTTCACGGTCTCGCATCTGCGCATTCCGGACCTCATGCAGCCATGGGAAGCCACACCCGGCAAGCCGGACCGGATTGCATCGCCACTCGACATCATGATCGAAGGACCGATCGGCGCGGCCGCATTCAACAACGAATTCGGACGGCCGAACCTCGCCGGGTATTTCCGCACGTTCGAGATGCAGGTGGACGGCGCGTGGCGTGGCTACCACAAGCCGATCATGATCGCTGGCGGCGTGGGCAATCTCCGCGCTGACCACACCCACAAGAAGCCTCTGACGGAAGGCACGCTGCTGATCCAGCTGGGGGGGCCCGGCATGCTGATCGGGATGGGCGGCGGCGCGGCGTCGTCGATGGCAACGGGCGCGAACGCGGCCGATCTCGACTTCGACTCGGTGCAACGCGGCAATGCCGAGATCGAGCGCCGCGCGCAGGAAGTCATTGATCGCTGCTGGCAGCGTGGCGCTGCCAACCCGATCCTGTCGATCCATGACGTGGGGGCAGGGGGCCTCTCCAACGCGCTGCCGGAGCTCGTGCATGGTGGCGGGGTGGGCGGTGTGTTCGACCTTCGCGCGATCCCGAGCGAGGAGCCGGGCATGTCGCCGCGCGAAATCTGGTGCAACGAGGCGCAGGAGCGCTACGTGCTCGCCATCGCCCCGGCCTCGCTCCACGCGTTCAGCGCAATCTGCGACCGCGAGCGTTGCCCATTCGCAGTCGTAGGCAAGGCGGACGGCGAGGGCCGGCTGGTCGTTGCCGACTCCCACTTCGACAACAAGCCGGTGAACGTGCCTTTGGACGTGATCCTCGGCAAGGCGCCGAGAATGGTGCGCGAGGTCGCCCGCATTGGACGCATGCTTCCGGCACTCGATCTCGGCGCAATCGACCTCGCCGAAGCTGCGCGGCGTGTGCTGCGGTTTCCCGCGGTCGCCGACAAGACGTTCCTCGTGACGATCGGCGATCGCACGGTCGGAGGATTGTGCGCGCGCGATCCGATGGTGGGCCCGTGGCAGGTGCCGGCGGCCGACGTCGCCGTCGCGCTCATGGATTTCACCGGCTATGCCGGCGAGGCGATGGCGATGGGCGAGCGCACGCCACTGGCCCTGATCAGCGGACCGGCGTCCGGCCGCATGGCGGTCGCCGAGGCGATCACCAACCTTGCGGCCGCCGATGTGCCCGATCTCCGCTGCGTGAAACTCTCGGCCAACTGGATGGCGCCCGCCGGTGCGCCGGGCGAGGACGCGACGCTTTACGACACGGTCGAGGCAGTCTCAGCGTGCTGCATCGCCCTCGGCGTCAGCATTCCCGTCGGCAAGGATTCGATGTCGATGCGCACCACGTGGCGCGATGAGGGCGGCGAGCAGGCGATGACTGCGCCGGTGTCGCTCATCGTTTCGGCATTCGCGCCCGTCGTCGATGCGCGACGCACGCTGACACCCCTGCTGCGGCTCGACCGTGGTCCGACCGGGCTGGTGCTTCTCGACGTTGCTCACGGCCGCCGTCGTCTGGGCGGCTCCGCGCTGGCGCAGGTCCATGGCCAGCTCGGCAACGATTCGCCCGATCTTGACGACCCGCAGGCGCTGGTGCGCTTCATCGCACTGTTGCGGTGGCTTCGGGCCGAGGGCCGCGTGCTGGCGTACCACGACATCGGCGACGGTGGCCTGTTCGCGACGCTTGCCGAGATGGCGTTCGTATCGCGTTGCGGGCTCGACGTGCTGCTCGACGGCATCGCCGCCGAACCGCTGCCGGCACTGTTCGCCGAGGAGCTGGGCGCGGTGATCCAGGTGCGCCACGACGACATCGCTGCGGTGCTGAAGGCTGCGGATTTGCATGATGTGGATGCACGCAACATTGGTGCGCCCACCAGCGGTGGGCGCATCCGCGTGATGCGCGCCGGGCACACCTTGCTCGACACTCCACGCACCGAGCTCCATCGCGATTGGTCGGCGACGACGCATGCGCTGCAGCGGCTGCGCGACAACCCGACCGCTGCGGACGCCGAGTACGGTCGCATCGCCGACAGCGAGGACGCCGGGCTCGTCCCGTATCTCGCGTTCGACCCGACCGAGGACGTTGCCGCGCCGTTCATCGGCGTGGGAGCCCGACCGCGCGTCGCGATCCTGCGAGAGCAGGGTGTGAACGGGCAGGTCGAGATGGCAGCAGCGTTCACCCGCGCGGGTTTCGATGCCTACGACGTGCACATGAGCGACCTGATCGCCGGCCGCCGGTCGCTGTCCGACTTCAAGGGCGTAGTGGCGTGCGGCGGATTCTCGTACGGCGACGTGCTGGGTGCGGGCGAGGGTTGGGCGAAGTCGATCCTGTTCAATGCCCGCCTCGCCGACGGATTCGCGAGGTTCTTCTCACGCCCCGACGTATTTGCGCTCGGCGTCTGCAACGGCTGCCAGATGATGAGCAACCTGCGCGACATCGTCCCTGGTGCCGCGCACTGGCCCCATTTCGTGCGCAACGCGTCCGAACAGTTCGAGGCGCGCTTCGCGATGCTCGAGGTGCAGGATTCGCCTTCGCTATTCCTGCGCGGCATGACAGGCAGCCGGATCCCGGTCGCGGTGGCACACGGCGAAGGCTATGCCGAGTTTCGCGACGCGGCGCAGCTTTCCGCGGCGCGGCCGCTGGTCGCGCTGCGTTTCGTCGATTCGGGCGGTGCATCGACGGAGCGCTATCCGTTCAATCCAAACGGGTCGCCAGAGGGTATCACCGGGCTCACCACCGCGGACGGGCGCTTCACGATCCTGATGCCGCACCCGGAGCGGGTATTCCGGACCGTGCAGATGTCGTGGCATCCGGACGACTGGGGCGAGGACTCGCCGTGGATGCGGATGTTCCGCAATGCCAGGGTCTTCGTGGGCTAGCGCAACCGAGCGCAGGAGTGCATGCGATGAATCTGACCGTCTATTCGATCGATGGCCTCACGCCGGTGGTCGATCCAACCGCGTTCGTGCACCCGAGCGCGGTCCTGATCGGCGACGTCACGGTCGGGCCCGGCTGCTACATCGGCCCGGGTGCGAGCCTGCGCGGCGACTTCGGGCACATCGAGATTCACGCGGGAGCGAACGTGCAGGACTGCTGCGTGCTGCACGGCTTCCCCGGTACGGGAACGATCGTCGAGGAAGGTGGTCACATCGGGCATTGCGCCGTGCTACACGGGTGCATCGTGCAGCGCAACGCGCTGGTCGGCATGAACGCAGTGGTCAATGACAATGCGGTGATTGGCGAGTCCTCGATCGTCGCCGCCATGGCCTTCGTCAGGGCAGGCATGGTGGTGCCGCCGCGATCGCTGGTAGCCGGCGTCCCGGCCAAGGTTCAGCGTGCGCTGACGGAAACGGAGCTCGCCTGGAAGATCGAGGGTACGCAGAGCTACCAGCAGCTGACCCGCCGATGCCTCGCGACGATGCGGGCGACGGCGCCGCTTGCCGCGCCGGAACCCGGCCGCAAGCGCTTCGATCTTCCGGAGTTGCATCCGCTGTCCGTGGTCAAGGCGCGCAAACGCTGACTGCCCTGCCGACCTTCCTCCGATGAGTGCATTCGCGAATCCGCTTGCCGCCTCCGTCTGGGCCGCGCGCTATCGCTACACGCCGCACGGTGGAACTGCCGAGTCGTCGATCGACGCGACCTGGGACCGCGTGGCGCGTGCGCTTGCGGCTGCCGAGCCGCGTGACCGCGGGGCGTGGGCGCGTCGCTTCCGCAGCGTGCTCGACGATTTCCGCTTCCTGCCCGGCGGGCGCATTCTCGCCGGTGCGGGCACTGCTCGCCGGGTGACGCTGTTCAACTGCTTCGTCATGGGCACGCTCGAGGACTCGCTCGACGGGATCTTTGCCGCATTGCGCGAGGCCGCATTGACGATGCAGCAGGGAGGCGGTATCGGTACCGATTTCTCGCCGTTGCGGCCCTATGGCGCACAGGCGGATGCGACCGGAGGCATGGCGTCGGGTCCGGTGTCGTTCATGCATCTTTGGAACCAGATGAGCGAGACCGTCACGGGCGTCGGCCCGCGCCGTGGCGCAATGATGGGCACGCTCGCGTGCGACCACCCGGACATCGGCACCTTCGTCGCCGCGAAGGAAACGCGCGGCACGCTCACGCATTTCAACCTCTCGGTTCTCGTCACGGACGACTTCATGCGTGCTGTGGACGTCGACGCCGACTGGACGCTCGTGTTCCCTCGCTTCGGCATCGAACGGCGGGTTTCGGCACGTGGTCTCTGGCAGTCGATCATCCGGCATGCGTACGAAGGCGCCGAACCCGGGGTGCTGTTCATCGACCGCATCCGCGGCGAGGACAACCTGGCCTACGCCGAGACGATCAGCGCAACCAACCCGTGCGGCGAGATACCACTCCCTCCGTACGGCGCCTGCGATCTGGGTTCGGTGAATCTGGCGCGCTTCGTGCGCGACGCGTTCGCGCCCAATGCTCGCCTGGACGTCGATGCGCTGGCCGACGTGGCCGCGGTCGCGACGCGGATGCTGGACAACGTCTATGCGATCTCCGGCTTCCCGTTGCCGCAGCAGGCGCAGGCCGCCCAAGCCTCGCGGCGTCTGGGTCTCGGCATCACCGGACTGGCCGACGCGCTCGTCATGCTGAACCTGCGCTATGACTCAGCCGCAGGCCGCGCGGCCGCGGCGGCCGCGATGCGCACGATAGCCGAGGCGGCGTATGCGGCTTCGATCGAGCTCGCACGCGAGCGCGGCAGCTTTCCGCTGTTCGATCGCGATCGCCATCTCGAGGCCCCTTTCGTTGCGCGGCTGCCCTCGCATCTGCGGCAGGGCATCGCGAAGTACGGTGTCCGCAACAGCCATCTGACGGCCATCGCACCGGCGGGGACGATCAGCCTGCTCGCCGGCAACGTTTCGAGCGGGCTCGAGCCGATCTTCGCGCTCGAGTACGCACGCAACGTGCGCGAGCCCGATGGCGTGCTTTCCCGTGTGCGGGTCGAAAGCTACGCGCTCGCGCAATGGCGAGCCGCGGCGCGTGGGGACCCGCTGCCGGACACCTTCGTGACGGCCGCGACCACGCGGCCACACGACCAGCTCGCTATGCAGGCTGCGCTCCAGCCGCACGTGGACAACGCGATTTCCAAGACGACGAATGTCGCCCCAGACATTCCCTTTGCGGACTTCGCAGGAATCTACCGCGACGCGTGGGAGGCGGGTCTCAAGGGCTGCACGGTGTTCCGGCCGAACGCGGTCACCGGCGAAGTGCTTTCCGGACCGGAGCCGCGTTGCGAGCGTTGCGATACGACAGCGGAATCGGCGGACGTCGTCTAATGACGTGGATTGGGGGTCAACGAGCGCGGACGGCGACGACGTAGCGCTGCAGCAGAGCCAACTGTCGACGCCTCGTTTCCTCTCCAATTTCCGCAATCGGGCCTTCGCCTGGAGCCGCAGCTCTCGCGGCGTCGCCTTGGACGACCATGTCGACATCGAATGGCGCGCCATCGATTGCCGCCACGTGACCTCGGTCCAATGTATAGACCGCATCCGACCGGGCGACTGCCTTGAACCAGCCCATTGTCCTTCCTTTCGCGAATGCTTGCACCGGAGTTCCTTTGCCTGCCGAGATTGCTCTCAGCCGACTCCCTCATATTCCTGCGCGTCTCGCCAACTGGTCCTGCAACGGATTCGAGTCAGGTTGAAGCAATTCGTAATCGCGGGCTGTCAGCATTCGTCTGAATCTATTGTTGTAGGCATGGCTCGTACTCGTCGCGAGTTAGCCGACAGCCCTGTAGGGCCGTACTGCGGACCGGAATGCCGGCGATCCTACAGGTTGACGCGCGCCGGTCCGACTGATTGCGGCGGAGTTGTTCGCTACGATGTCCGGGCAGTGCCAACTCAAGGAGCCAACCCGTGCCGCAATCGGCATGCAAAGGAGATGGAGATGAACTGGGATCAAGTCGAAGGAAACTGGAAGCAGTTCAAGGGCAAAGTCAAGGAGCAGTGGGGCAAGCTCACCGACGATCAAATCGACGTCATCGCCGGGAAGCGCGACCAGCTGGCCGGTAAGGTGCAGGAAGCCTACGGCATCAGCAAGGAGGAAGTGGAGCGCCAGATCAGGTCGTTCGAGGGACGCTACGACGACTGGATGCCGGACGAGCTGCCGCCGCCCATCGACGATCGATCGCAGGAGCGGCAGGCGACGAGACGCTGATCAATGCCGAAATGGAGATGGCGTCATCGCTGCCACCGTCTGCGACGTCTTTCGCGAGGGTCCGCTGTGCGCACTCGAAGATGCCCGTCCCCGCCTGGGGACGGGGCTCCGAGCCTGCGGCTGCGGTTCGATGGCAGTTCAATCCAATTCCTTCGGAGGGTGGCCATGCGCAACGCGCATTCAAATGAAAGCGGCGCCGAACAGGAACTTGCGGCGCTCAACGCAAAGGCGGAGGCGCTACGGGTACAGGATGCCGAAGACTGGGAGGACGCGGCGCTCGACTCCGCATTGGACTGCGCGCGACTGTGCGCGACAAGCGACGGGTCCATCTCCTTCGCCGTGGATCTCGACGCGATCTGACCTGCATCGACGCCGTTTCGTGCGCTGGAGCTGACATCGGCTGTTGCCTCTCACGGACCGTTTTGGTCCAGGAGGCACTCACCAACATCGCCAAATGCGTCGATGCGAAGAGCGTTACCGTCTCGCTGCGACGGGAGGGCTTGCGATGGATACGGCGTCGGGATCAGGACCGGGGTCCGTCACAACCCCACCGCGCATGGGCTGATTTCGATGCGGGAGCGGGTCCGCGCGCTGAACGGCGAATTCACGATCGAAGGACGTAGCGGTCGCGGTACCGTGGTCGAAATCAAGGTGCCGATCGATCCCGGCCCGCGCACGTAACGCCGTGGACGCGAGTCGGCCGGCAACGCAGTTCACATTGGCATGACTACCCTTGCAGAAGGTACTTGCTTGCGCTGCGGCAGCAAGCGGTCGAACTCGGCCTTTACGACCGCGTAGCATTCACAGACGTGCTGCTGCAGTCCTGGCCGATCGAGCACCGTGATCCGCCCGCGACTGCAGCGAATCAGTCCGGCTGCCTGCAGCTTTCCTGCCGCCGCCGTGACGCTCTCGCGGCGCACGCCCAGCATACCGGCAATCAATTCGTGGGTCACTGTCAGCTCATTCGTCGACGACCGGTCGAGGCACAACAACAACGAGCGGCACAATTGCTGTTCGATCTGGTGGCGGTGATTGCATACGCCAGTCTGCGCCATCTGCGTCATCAGCGCCTGCGTGTAGCGGAGCAGGAGGTGTCGCAACGAACCGCGATTTTCGAACGCCTCGGTCAGCACGTCCACGGGGAGCCGATAGGCGTAGCCGGCACTGCGCACGACCGCGCGGCCCGTCGGGGTATCGCCGCCCATGAGCAGCGACATGCCGACGAGGCCGTCGTTGCCGGTGACGGAGATCTCGACCGACGAACCGTTTTCGAGGTCGTAGAGCAGCGACACGATGCTTGTAGTCGGAAAATATGCGTGGTGCACATGCGTGTCCGCGTTGTACACGACCGCGCCGCAGCGGCAAGTGGACCCGTTCGAGATGCGGCGCCAGCCAGACGTAATCCGTGGTGTCGAGCGCCGCGAGCAAGTGGTTTTGCTTCGGACTGACCAGCATCAACAGTCTCATGTCTCGCGTATCGTCGGGCATGTATCACCTCGCCATTTGAACTGCGTGTCGGCACTTCATCCGGTGCCCCGCGGACGAGCGGTCGACGCGGCACGGGCGCGACGCGTCGTCCGTCGGGGCGGGCATGTGCCTGACGTGAATGCTAGACTCGGGAAACCACGCATGAACGAGCCGTTGTCGGAATCGCATGTAGGATGCGGACGACAGTGCACTAGGGACCTGGGAGGTAGTGCCCGCGCGGCCATGCGCGACGCGGTCGGACTTGCTTCATCCGTCCGGCGCTCAGCGGAGCGTCAGCACGGCGTACCCTCGGTTGCAGCGCGCGAGCCACGGAGGGGCAATTCAGCCGGGCGCGCGGGACGCCTCACACCTCATGGAACGCTTCCTCGCGCTTCTTGCGCACGTTGGGCGCCATCACGATCAGCAGCAGCACGGTGGCGATTCCGATCAGCGCCGCGGACAGAGGCCGGGTGACGAACACCGTCGGATCGCCAC
>CAVVRH010000002.1:0-80513 GCA_963750585.1 uncultured beta proteobacterium | reverse complement strand
CCGGACGCGCAGCCGTTGCCAACCACCAGCGTGTCGACGTTGAGCACCTGCTTGTCCGCCGGGGGCAAGCGGCGGACGTAGTCGTATTGGCCCGCACCGATGCTGCCGACGCGTGTGAACGGCACGATGTGCGCAAGCGCCGAGGCTTCCGGAATGTTCAGGATCTGCAGCTTCCGGTCGCGCACGGCCTCGGTGAGCAGCCGCGCGTCCTCGTCAATTACCATTGCCCCGAGGTCGAGTTCACCGCGTTGGAGCATGTCGAGCTGCTGCTCGATCGGCTGGGTCGAAATCTGGAGATCGAGCTCGGCGAGTTGCGCGACCAGCCGGCGCAGCAGGGATTCGGTGCCGCTACCGACGGGCCCGATCCCCAGTCGCGCGCCGCGCAGGTCTTGCGGAAACCGGATGCGATCGGCGTCGCGGCCAAGGACGACCAGCGCTTCGGGCCGGGGCAGGCGACCGATCAGTTCGAGCGATGCGCCGGCCGGCCATTCGATCCCGTCCTGAACGAGCGCAAACTGCACGTCGCAGCGGGTCCGGCCCGCAATGAGTCGCTGGATGTTCTCGACCGAAGCGGCCGTCGCGACGTTGTCGACCCTTCCCTTGCGTAGCCGCGTCTCGGCGGCAATCTTCTCCGACGACCGCATGGTAGTTGCCGCGTTCGCTGCCGGAAAGGAAACCGACGCGCACGTGCCGCAGGCTCGGCGAGGTGTCGGCAAGCGCCACCAGCAGGGCAATCAATGCGAGCGCACCGAACAGCAACGCGGTCTTCATGCCCCTGGACATGGAGAGTGCGTCGCTTCGCACGCCCAGCACGCGGCGAAGGCGTTCCTTCGGGATCAAAGATGGCATGCTCTACTCCGGGCCAACGGGTTCTCCACACATGAAGCTCGCGGACTGCACGGGCGCGGCTCGCCCTCTCGGCTCGCGACAGCGTCGAAACGCCACTGCAGGAACCAGTTCGCCGCAGGCCAACCCGATCAGGGGCTCTGACCCCAATAGACGTCAGCCTTGCGCGGCCGATGTCGCGGTCGGGTCCGCTCTCCAGATGCGATAGCGGACCGCGACGTCGGAAGGGACGTAAACTGACCAGCCGGCAGGCGGCTGTTGTAGCGAATGAGTCGCGGCTCGCCGCCCAGCGTGACGAAGCGCTCCACTTTGGGGGCGCTGGGATCGACAGCCATCAGCGTGCCGGCCATGGGGCCGAGCTTGCGCAGGATGTAGCGATCGAAGCCCCAGCCCTTGATCGTCTCCGTCTCGAGCGTGCCGCCGAAGAAGTAGCGATTGTGCGCGTCGACGCTGACCGTCTTGCCGATGATGAGCTCGACCTTGACGGCGGTCTCGTCGTCCAGGGAAGGAAGATCGATCACATACCGGACCATGCCCGGCTCGGCGGGTGGGAACGCCTTCATGTTGTCCGCAGCGATGGCGACGTTGGCGACGAACACGAGCAAGGCGATGGACAGGAACGTTTTCATGGCGGGGAGGTGGTCGACGAAGTCTGGTCGGGTGCGGCAAGGGAAGCCAAGGTCGAGGTCGATCGGTTGCCATGCTTGCGCGTGTACGGGCGCTCGTTCGAATGTGCGGCACAAGGCGCTGCGAACGGGGCCGCGCGGCAAACGTCGGGCGCACCGCTCAGGCTGAGTACCCGAGCACTGCGAAGTAGTGGCAGGTCGTACCGGCAATGACGAACAGATGCCAGACGAAATGCGCGTACCGCCAGCGCGAGTCCAGCACGAAGAACACGACACCCGCCGTGTAGGCGATCCCGCCGGCCGCGAGCCAGGCAAGACCGGGTGCGGCGACCCGCTCGGTCAGCGGCACGCAGCGCGATGAGCACGAGCCAGCCCATCGCCAGGTACAGGCCCGTCGAGAGCACGGGATGCTCGATGCGATCGAAAGCCTTGAGAACAATGCCAACCGCCGCCAATCCCCAGATGACGCCGAACAGCGTCCATCCCCACGGCCCGGCCAGTGCACCCAGCGTGAACGGCGTGTAGGTGCCGGCGATCAAAAGGTAGATCGCGCCGTGGTCGAGCCGGCGGAAGATGGCTTTCGCCCGTGGATGGGGCAGCGCGTGGTACATCATCGACGCGCCGTACAGCAACACCATCGCGGTGGCGAACACGCTGGCGCCGACGATGTTCGCCGCATCGCCGCCGCGGGAGGCCGCGAGCATCAGGAACGGCACCGCGACGATTGCCGCGATGAGCGCGAGCCGTGGCTCACGCTGTTGGCGATCTCCTCGCCCAGGGTCTGTGTCCGCTCTTCCATTGGCCGTATTCGTCGCATTTGTGGGTCGGGCTTCGTCCAGGCTCGGCGCGGAACCGGCAAGCGAAGGCGAATCGCGAGCATCCGCGGCCATCCACGCAGGCAGTTGACGTCCGTCAACGCACAAATTGGTGCGGCGCTGGAGATTACTCGGACGGCGGCCCGAGTTCGGTTCGCGCTGCAAGCTCTTTTCGGAGGCCGACGTGGCTGACCGGGACATGCTGCTCGAAGTCCTGTCGCTGTCGCCGTCAGTGCCGCTTCTGATAGGTCCCGATCAGCACCGCGTGCGCAAGCACGTGGCCCTGCATCGCCGTTTCGAGGCGCGCCTTGCTCGGGTGGCTCGAGCTCGGGCAGCACCGTGTCGAGCGCGTACAGCTTGTGGAAGTAGCGGTGGCGGCCGATCGGCGGACACGGGCCGCTGTAGCCGGTGCGCCCCAGTCGTTGACGCCCTCGCGCGTGCCGGCGCGGCAACGCCGGCTTCGACGACCTCCGGCAAGCCACTGGTGGCCGGCGGGATGTTGTAGAGCACCCAGTGCACCCACGTCATCCTGGGCGCCGCGGGATCGGGCGCGTCGGGGTCGTCGACGATCAGCACGAGGCTCTTCGTGCCGGCGGGCGCGCCGCCAAGGCGAGCGCCGGCGCGACGTCGTCTCCCTCGCAGGTGTGACGCGCGGGAATCGTCGCCCTCGTGCACGAATGCGGATGACGTGATCGTGAGGCTCATGGAACATCTCCTCGCGCGCGCTCTGTTCGGGTGTACGGATTTCCATCCTGTCGAGCAGGACCGTCACGTCGGCTGCCTTCCACTTTCCGGCCAGGAGAACCACGCTGCCACGCAGCAAGCATGACGAACCCCGCATTGCCCTTCCATTGCGGGGTGGATTCCTCACCAGACGGCGGATGGCCCAAGCCGGCATGTCGCCGAATGCATTACGCGCGCGTCATGGATTCGCGTCTTGACCATCGTCAACGCGCATGCGGAAGGAATTGCAATGTTACGACTGTTGAGCGCTACTCCTCTTCACCGAGCGACACGCACCGCGGCACCGCCGCGTGGAGGAGGGCACCAAGAGGGTTCGTTCAACACGATGTCGACACGGCCAAGTGCCTGTCGCTTGGTGCCAGTTCGGATAGACTGGCAGCGTAACGACGTGCAAGGAGAGTTGCGCAGTGTGACGCTCTATCCGGGGACTGCGACCCTCCGAGGTTCAAGGACATGGCGTCATTTCAAATCGTCGCGGCATCCGATTCATGGTCTCTGCGCCGGCGATCCCTTGGTCACCGATGCCAGTTCATCAGATCTGGGGCCGCTTTCGGGGTCGTAAGGCGTGAGTAGCCTTCGCTCGCTCGTTTCCTGAGGAACGTTGCGAACCACTGAAACGGATGGCCGCGACATGACAAAGAGATCAATCCCCTGCCAAGCGTCTATCGCCTGCTCGAGCCAGGGCCCGTCGTCATGGTCACGACGGCCGCGAAGGGACGGACGAACGTCATGACCATGTCGTGGCACATGATGATGGAGTTCGATCCGCCGCTGGTCGGCTGCGTGATCAGCGGGCGCAACTTCACGTTCGATCTCCTGCGGGCAAGCAGGGAATGCGTGATCAATATCCCGACCAAGGAGCTGGCCCGCGAGGTCGTCGGGTGTGGAAACACGTCAGGTCGGAAGATCGACAAGTTCGCCGCCTTCGGCCTGACGCCGAAGGCTTCCTCGACCGTCGGTGCGCCACGCATCGAGGAGTGCCATGCCAACCTCGAATGCAGAGTGATCGACACCAAGATGGTCGCCACGTACAACATGTTCGTCCTGCAGGTGCAGAAAGCGTGGATCGATCGCACAACCACGCAGCCGAGGACGCTGCATCATGCCGGCAGAGGCGTGTTCCGGATCGCCAGCGAGATGCTCAAGCTCCCTTCAAGAGCAAAATAGTCCAACCTCGCATCGTCTCAGCGCTTGCGTAAGCGGCGGTCTGTAACCGCAAGCGGCGCGCTGGCCACCGTCCTCGGCGGGTTCTCGAAACCACTTCACACTTGACGAGCGATCGATGATGGCGTCGGGCCGGCGGGCGCGCGTCAGGCGTCCACTTCGTCGATCCAGGCGAACACGTCTGCAATTGCTCGATCGGGTGGTGATGCACGTCCAGCCGCAACGGCCGCAGCGGCGGCACCTTCTCCCAGCGCCTCCCGGCATTTCGCGATGGTCGCGTCGTACTTCGCCCGCGCATCGTGTGCCCGCGGCGTGGCGATGGCCTCGCGCAAGGCGTCCGCGACTCCGCACAGATGGGCCGACTTCTCGTGCAGTCCGGCCTGCGTCATCAGCATCGCCAGCGGCTTCGACGCCGAGCACGATCTCATGCTGGTTGCCGATCTCCTTGCTGGTTGCGAGCGCGCTGCGGAAATGCTCGCGGGCCGCTGTCAGGTCGCCCTGGGCGAGGGCGATCTCACCGAGGTGACGCACCTCCTCCACTTCGAACTCGCGGACGCCGAACGCCATTGCGGTCGCCAAAGCCCGCTCGTGCAATGCCTGCGCCTGCGCAAACTCGCCTCGATGCTGAGCCAGGAAACCCAGGTGACTCAACGCCGTGGCTTCCTCCATCGGATTGTTCAACTCGCGACTGAGCGCGAGTGAACGTTCCACCGCGGCCTGCGCCTCGAGAAAATGTCCGCGGGTAATGGCAAGCGCTGCGACGTTGTTGAGCACGCGCGCTTCCATCGCCCGGTTTCCCGTGGCCATGTGAATTGCCACCGCCTGCTCGAGGAATGCCTGGGCGGCGACTTCGTCTGCCTGGTGGATCGCGACACCGCCCAGGTTGCTGAGAACGCGACCTTCGCGCACGCGATCCCCCAACTCGCGGCTCACGACCAGCGCGTGCTCCAGCAGCGAGCGCGCGACGGTGATGTCGCCAAGTCGCCACGCGAGCGTACCCGACGCGTGCAGCGCCTTGAGGCGGGAAGGAGTTGCGGGGCGGTCGGCGGCGCGCTCAAGCGCGGCGATGCACCACTGCCGGCCCTCGTGCGCGTGACCGCGGTGCGCCCAGAACCGGTAGAGGGCCCCGCATAGGCGCAGGTCGGCTTCGGTGCCTTCGGTCTCGTCGAGGCTGAAGCCGAGCGCTGCCCGCAGGTTGTCGTGCTCGACGTCCAGCTGGGTCAGCCAGGCAGGCTGCTCGTGCCCGCCTTCGAGGTAGGGCTCGGCTTTCTCGGCAAGCGTCACGAAATAGTCGCGATGGCGCATGCGGACGGCATGGCTTTCGTCCCGCTCGTCGAGGCGATTGCGCGCGTATTCGCGAATGGTTTCCAGCATGCGATAGCGGGCACCATTGCCATCGGGCACGACGAGGGACTTCTGGGTCAGCCCGATCAGGCGATCGAGGACGTCGTCCTGCGCAAGATCGCGATCGGCGCACACGGCTTCGGCTGCCGGCAAAGTCCAGCCGCCGGCGAACACCGAGAGCCGGTTGAACAGCGTCTTCTCGCCGGCGCCGAGGAGGTCGTAGCTCCAATCGATCAAAGCCCGCAGCGTCTGCTGGCGCGGCAGCGCCGTCCGGCTTCCTCCCGTCAGCAAGCGAAAACGGTCGTTGAGACGCTCGGCGATCGCCTCCACGCCGAGCACGCCCACGCGGGCCGCAGCCAGCTCGAGCGCGAGCGGAATGCCGTCCAGTCGGCCGCAGATCTGCGCCACCGCCTGGACGTTCTGCTCGTTCAGCGTGAACTCCGGCTGCCTCAGCCGTGCTCGCTCGACGAAAAGTTGCCCGGCGTCGGATCGCGCCGCTTCCTCGGCGTGCGACTTGGGATCGGGCAACGCAAGCGGCGGCAGCGGATAGGTCTGCTCGCCGGCAACATTGAGCGGTTCGCGGCTGCTCGCGAGGATGCGGACGTCCGGCGCGGCGCGCAGCAGCGTCTCGGCCAGGTTTCCACAGGCGTCCACCAGATGCTCGCAATTGTCGAGGACCAGGAGCAATCGGCGTGATGCGAGATGCGCGCACACGGCCTGGGCCACGGGGATGTCGGCGTCCTCCTGCAGGCCCAGCACCTGCGCGACAGCCTTCGGCACCAACGCCGGCATCGACGATCGACGCAAGCTCGACGAACCAGACGCCGTCCGGATAGGCGTCGAGGACGTCGGCGGCGATCTGCAGCGACAGCCGGGTCTTGCCGATGCCACCCGGTCCGACAATGGTCACCAGGCGCGCGCTTCCGAGCAGCGCTCGCGCCTGCGGCGAGCTCGCGTTCGCGGCCGACGAACGACGTCACCTGCTGGGGCAGGTTGTTCGGTATTGCCTCGAGCGAGCGCAGCGCGGGAAAGTCTTGCCGCAAGTCTCGCTGCACCACCTGGTAGACGCGGGCCGGGTTGTTCAGATCGCGCAGCCGGATCGAACCGAGGTCGCGCAGCGTGACCCCGGCGCGGCAAGCGGTCGGCCAGCAGTTCGGCCGCGCTTTGCGACAGAAGCACCTGACCACCGTGCGCGGCGCCCATGATGCGCGCGGCCTGGTTGACGACCGTGCCGAAGTAGTCGCCCTCGCGCCGTTCGACGGCGCCGACGTGCAGCGCGCAACGCACCCGCAGTGGAACGCCAAGCGTTGCCGCGGGATCGGCCAGGGCGCGCTGGATCGATATCGTCGCATGCAACCCGTCGAGCGGATCGTCGAAGGCGGCGTAGATGCCATCGCCAGTCGTCTTCACGACGGCGCCGTGGTTCGACTCGACCGCGGCGCGCAAGAGCGCGTCGTGGCGCGCCAACGCGGGCCGCATGCGGTCCGGGTCCTGCGCCCACAGCCGGGTGCTCCCCTCGATGTCGGTAAAGAGCAAGGTCTTGACTGCAGATACGTCGTTCACGCCAAGGCCTCTCGAAACCACCGCTGCGCGGCGCCTACTGTACGACAGCGGCTTGGCCTCGACCAGCCGGATGGTGGATCCGTCGTGTTGCCGTCGGACTGCCCTTGGGTACTCTCACTTTGCGCCCATGCCCAACGACAACGCCGTGGCGCCGTCGTCGTGACCGGGCACGGCGGACCATGCGTGCACGACCGCATTAATGCGGGTCGTTCGTGCGGGAAGCGCGGATCTTCCGTTCCCGCCGCGCGGAGTTGAAGCCCCGAGGTTAGGGCGCTCACCAACAGACGGTACCGGGTGGATGGAATATCTGGCGCGTAATCTGCTTGGCCTGGCTCACGCCATTTACCGTGTAGGCAAAGGTCGCGTGATTGCCGTCGGCGAACGTGAAGGTGGCATTCCCCACCGGCGTCACGACCACATTGGCCGGATTGAACGGCACCGCGCTGAACGCCGGCCCGTTGGTGCGGTACAGCGTCCCTGCGTAGGTCGCTGCCGCAGTCTTCTGGGCCGTCACCGAAAGCCACATTGGCGTGCCGTTCAGGTCGTAGGTGAACCACGTCGCGAAGATCGTGTCGCCCTGGTGCGAGAAGTTGATGCCCCAACCGGATTCGGAGCCGGGCGGATCGTTCCACCACAGATCCTGATAGTTGGCGGCAAGCGCCAGGTTGGCCTGCTTGCCGAACATGCACGTCGGCAACGGGCCGAACACCTGCCGGGTGATTGCCTTCGTCTGCGAGATGCCGTTGACCGTGTAGGCGAACGTACCGTTGTCGGCACTGGTGAACGTCAGCGTGCCGTTACCGACCGCGGCGGGGGTGACCAGCGCCGGATTGAACGGTGTCGCGTTGAACGGTGGCCCGACGGTCTGGTAAAACGTGCCCGTGTAGGTGTTGTAGGCGGTGAGCTGCGCCGTCATCGACAGCCACCACGCCTTGCCGGTTGCATCGTAGGTGAACCACGTTGCGAAGATCGTGTCGCGCTGATGCGCGATGTTGAGTCCCCAGCCCGATTCGGATCCGGCGGGGGCGGCCCACCACAGGCCCTGGAACGCTGCGGGGACATAGGGCGCGATCGTGTCGCGAATGACTCTCTGGCAGACACCGCAGAAGGGCTGGCCCAGAGCTGCGCATCTTGCAGTTGTACGACGGCCGGTAGATGCCGCAGTGCATGTAGCGCGCGCCTTCGTACACGCCGACATAGTCGGCCGGCTTCGGATTGGGCTGCGGATCGCACTGCGCGCAGTTGGCGTTCGCGGTCGTCGGATACGGGTCCGTTTGCGAGCTGAGCGAGGAATTCCACTTGAGCGCGTTGCGCTGCGTGTTGCGCGTGACGTTGGGCTCGGCCAGCTCACCGCCCGTGTGCATGTCGTGACCCGTCTCGCCGCTGCCGCAACCGACGTAATACTCGTACTCGTCGGCAAAGGCGAACGCGGTGTGCCCCATCTCGTGCAGCGCGATCTCCGCGGCGCCCGGCGCCGTCGAGAACGTCGCGACCTGACCACCCGATCCCCCGTAGATCGGCGAATTGACCATCACCAGCGCCACCTGCGCCCCTGGCACCTGTGCATAGGCGACGTTCTGTGCGCTCGTGCTGTCGCAGGTCAATAGGCGCCGGATCAGGTTGCCGCCGCAAAACGTCGAGTCGAAATAGGTCCGCGCGAGCGCGCCGGAGCCCGTTGTTCCGTCGCCGCAGGTACCGGGGTCGTCGGCGCCGCTATCGGTGGAGACGACGTCCACGCGATGGATGTTGATGCCGCACCAGACATCACCGTACGGCGCGGTCGCACGCAGCGTATCGACGAACGCCTGCGCATCGGTCTGGTATTTGTTCATTTCCGCGGCGCGATAGCCGTCGCCGAGGATGACGATGTTGTAGCGCAGGTGATTCGGGACCGTGGTCGACGATCTTGGTCGTGCCGCTGATGAATCCGTCCGCCGCGCCCATGGTCAGTTCCCCTTCGGCGTGTCGGACGCGGATCGTCCTGCGTCCTTCCGGTGGAACTTGCGCAGGTCGTTCACATCGAGGCGCACCAGTTCCTGTGCCGGCTGCTCGGGCTTGCGCGCATCCACGGGCCCGAGCAACGCGAAATTCGCGGCCTCCGGAATCGTCGGGCATCAGCACGCTGAACTGGCCCTGCGGATCCGCGATCGGCACGCGGGTGATCGTTTGCCGGCCGTCGGGCGAGAACGCCTCGACGTCGACCGCAACCGGGCTGTGCAGTACCCGGTGGTAGATGACGCGGCCTGCGCTATCGGTGACCTGGAACCAATAACCGGTATGCCCCGGTTGCGGGAGCGGGGTGACGGCCGGTGGTGCGATCGCTTCCACGCGCCGGCTGTCGATCAGCCGGATGTCGTTGCCCCGATAGGCGAACGTCAGGCGCAACGCGAGCGTGGGTGCGGGGCGGTTGGACGACAGCGAGGCGTCCGACGTGTCCATGGCGACCTCCTGGCAGTGGCGTTAGCGGCAAGGTGGCGAAACGCGTTCCGACGCGTCACGCAGCGATCCGCGCCGCCGCGCTGCAAAGGGTACACTGGAATTGTGTCGATGGCCGACTCGCTTCGTGTCGGCGCTTCCAGGTGGGTGCCAGCCAGTGCGCCATGTTTCGAGTCACATAGCCAGCGCAACGGTGCTCCCGCGAGCATGCGGTCGGCACTTACGCTTCCAAGCGCGTCCTCTGCACCGGCTGCCGACGCCGCGCGGTCATGGCGGGCGCCTCGCGTGGGTCACGGCGGCGCACGGACGCCAGCATCCGCGCGAACTCGCGATTGAACTCGTCGGTGATCGCCTCGGGATCGGGCACCAGGCGTGCATCGGCGATCACGGCCAGCGATGCGACGCCCTTGTAGCTCAGGATGCTGATGCCCATGCCGAGTTGCCGGCCGGGATGCGGCACCCAGAACATCAAGCGATCGATCGGCACGCCGGCGAGATAGAGCGTCTGCCGCGGCCCCGCGACGTTGGTCATGACGACGCTGGCCTTGCTGCCGAAGAGGTCGACCGCAAGATCCTCGACCGCCTTCGGGCCCCGGCCGAACATGTCGAACAGCGTCAGGATCGCCGGCGCCTCCGGCGAGCGCTTGAGCGCGTCCATGCGCGCCTTGGTCGAGCGCAGGCGCTGCGACGCGGTGCCGGCTCGCACGGGCAGGTCCAGGATCACCAGGCCGAAATCGTTGCCGAGTTCCGCCGCGCGCTCGGCAGGGCGCAGGTCGACGGGCACCATCGCACGCACGGTCATGTGGTTCACGTCGACGTGGCGCTCTTGCAGGTAGGTGCGCAACGCGCCGGTCATCGCGGCGACGAGCACGTCGTTGATCTTGGCGCCGAGCGGGGCGCCGATGGCCCTGACGTCGTCGAGCGCGACGGGCTCCGACCAGGCGACCCGCTTCTTCATGCCGAATTCGCCCTTGAGCGGCGACCTCGGGTCCGGCGCCTTCCGCAGCTCGCTTGACCAGCATCGCCGCGCCGTCGAGGACCATGGCGGCCTTGTCGAGCGCCTGCTGCGGATGCATGACCGTATCGAGCCCTGCGTCGAACGTTGCGAGGCCACGCGCTTGACGGCGGCCTGCGATGGCATCGAGCGCCGGCCCGAGCAGGCGGTCGGTCGGGGCGGTTGCCGCGGATGCGGGCGCGCCGCCGACGTGCCGGACCAGCGGAGCGTCGGGCGCGGGTCGAACAACTGCCCGATCACCGCCATCATCGCCGTCCCGTCGCCGATGCAGTGGTGAATGCGGATGATGAGCGCGCTGCCGCCGTCGACGCCGTCGACGAGGTGCGCCTGCCAGAGCGGTCGCTCGCGATCGAGCGGCGTGCTGGCAAGGTCGCTGATCAGGTCCGCCAGCGCCGCCTTGTCGTGCGGCGCCGGCAACGCCACGTGATGCAGCTGCTGGTCGATCGCGAAATGCGGCATGTCCTCCCAGCAGGGGGTCGCGACGGGAAACCCGCGCTCGACCACACGCTGGCGAAAGCGCGGTCGAAGCGCCTCAAGCCGCTCGGTGAAGAGCGCCTTCACCTTCGCGAAGTCGAGCGGCTTTCGCGTCAGAAGAATGCCGGTGACCGTCGCGAAATTCACCGGACCGTCGATGCGATACCAAGCGACATCGACGGGCGCCATCGGTCGGGTTGCCATGGCAGATCTCACCTCTTGATGCGCAGTTACCTGCCAGCCAGCGTGCGATCCCGCACTCGACTGACGGCATGGCAGATTGCATGTCAACCACTACGCCGACTGCGCGAGTCGGGCAACACCTGCGCCGACGCCTGTTGACCCGTGTCAAACCGGACGCGATGGCCGGCAGATGAACGCGCCGCGCGGCGCTGGTGGCGATCGCGAGCGCTTGTTCGACCATCGCGCCAACGACAGGCGCTGCATTGCGTCGCCGCTGCGCTCAACGAGGACGGGGCAGGCCGATCACTGTGCCTTCGCGGCGCTGGTCGGCGCCACCGTACTGGCGCTTGCTGACCGGATCCAAGAGCAGACCCTGCACCGAGCCGATGCTTGCGGTGCAGCCGTTGCTGCCGGACTCGCCCGGGATCGGATGCCCCAGCCGGCGTAACGCATCCTGCACGCTGACCTCGAACCGCGGTTCCATGAACCATGCGGTTCCTTCGCATTGCACCTCGCCGCTTGCGCTGGTGACGGCGATGCGCGGAGAATCGATCGCATCCTGCATCAGCATCAGGTGATCGACGAGGTTGTTCGTCACCTGCAGCACCGAGCTGATGATCGTCGCGCCGCCCGGCGAACCGTAGGCGGAAATGGGCGCGCCTTCGCGGAACACGATCGTCGGAGCCATCGAGCTGCGCGGACGCTTGCGCGGTGCGACGTCGTTCGCGCCCGGATCGAATGCGCCAGGGTTCGCACTCACCATCGGGTCGAGGTTGAAGTCGGTGAGCTCGTTGTTCAGCAGGAAGCCGTGATCGGGAACGACGATCCCGGTTCCCCAACGGGCCTCGATCGTCGAGCTGACGGCCACGATGTTTCCCCATTGGTCGGCGACGGTGAAATGCGTCGAATAGCCGCGGTGATCGTCGTCTCGCGTACCGGCGAGTTGCAGCGGTGCCGGGCTCTCGGCTTGGTTGAATGTGCGCGGGTCGCCGGCAGGTGGGGTCGGCATGCGGCGGTGGGGGTCGATCATTGCGGCACGCGATTGCAGGTACGGCGCGGCAAGGAGCCCCTTGACCGGCACTGTCACGAAGTCAGCGTCACCCATCCAGACGGCGCGGTCGGCGAAGGCGAGCCGCAGCGCTTCAATCGTCACGTGCAGCGTGCCGACACTGGCGAAGCCGAAGTCCTTGGTGTCGTCGTTCAGCGGAAAGCGCTCGAGCATCGCCAGCGCCTGCAGTACGGCGAGGCCGCCGGAGGAAGGCGGCGGCATCGACGCAACCTCGAATCCGCGGTAGCGGCCACGCACCGGCGTGCGCACCACGACGTCGTATTGCGCAAGGTCGTCCTGCGTCATGCGGCCCGCACCGGCGGCAGGCAGCGGCGTGCGCGTGCGTGACTGCGCCGAGACGATCGCCCGCGCAATTTCGCCGCGATAGAACGCCTGCGGTCCGTCGCGCGCGATCAGCCGCAGCGTGCGCGCCAAGTCCTTCTGCACCAGTTGGTCGCCTTCCTTGAGCGGCGCACCGTTCGGGCGGAAGATTGCCGCAGTTTCCGCCTGCAGCGACGTGCGGCCGTCGTCGTTGACGATGTCGGCAGCGAGGAATCCGTTGATCGCGAAGCCGTTGTCGGCAATTGCCGCCGCGGGCGCGATCGCGTCGGCCAGCGGGATCGTGCCCCAGCGTGCCAGTGCCGTCGCGATGCCAAGCACGGTGCCCGGAACGCCTACCGAAATCCCGCTCGTCGACGCGATCGCGAAGCGGTCGGCCGCCGCGACTTCCGGGAACATGAACATCGTCGGCGTCGATGCTGCCGGGGCGCGCTCGCGGGCATCGAGGGCGAGGGTCTCGCCGGTCTTCGAGAGATGAACCAACATGAACAGTCCGCCGCCAATGCCGGAATACTGCGGCTCGACGACGTTGAGCGCGAACTGGATCGCGGCCGCCGCGTCGATCGCGTTGCCGCCCTGCTCCAGTACGCGCGCCCCGACCTGCGCCGCGAGCGGATGCGAGACCACGACGATGCCGTTGCGAAACGAGCGCCCGGCCCACGAGCCTGGCCCGGAGGATGGCACACCCATGCTGCTGTGGTTGGGCTTCGCAGGTTCGGAAGTGTCGGCCGCCGGTGCGGGCGCGGAGGGCGGTGCGCTCGCGCGCGGCGCGCTGGGCGAGGGCGTCGAGGCGCATCCCGCAATCAGCGCGCCAATGCATGCGGCGAGGGCGAGGGAGGCAGGCAGGCGAAATACGCGGCGCATCAGGAGCGTTCGAACGGGGAGAGAATGCGGACGTAGCTTTTCGGCGCCCAAGGCTACCTGAATGTCGTCCGAGGGGCGCCCGTGTCGCGCAACATCCGCGTGCCGGAACCGCTTGAAGGTCCGCCGTCGCGTTCCCGAGCTCTGCCGCTTCGTTGACGCGCCTCAAGGAAATCGCTATTGATATCCGGC
The DNA here is from genome assembly GCA_963750585.1 of uncultured beta proteobacterium. Classification (GTDB taxonomy): domain Bacteria; phylum Pseudomonadota; class Gammaproteobacteria; order Burkholderiales; family Casimicrobiaceae; genus VBCG01. The sequence goes on along the minus strand of CAVVRH010000002.1, from coordinate 66,863 downwards.
AATATCATGCACACGCGGCGGGTCAAGCCACACTGTCGAACGCATGCGCAATCCACAAAAGCTGTCGGCCAAACTGGTCGGCGTCCAGGTTGTCTTCCTCGTCGTCGCGCTCGTGTCGATCGGGCTTACGCTGCTCGTGTCGTGGCGCCTAGAGGGCAGCGCCGCGGCGATCAACGACGCCGGCAGCCTGCGCATGCGCACGTATCGCCTCGCGTATCTCGCCGAGGAAGTGCAGCGTCCGGGGGCGGCCGCGGCCGGGACGACCGAGGTGATCCGTCGCGACATCGCCGACTTCGAGAATGTGGTATCGACGCTGCGCACCGGCGACCCGAGCCGCCCGCTGTTCGTGCCGGTGACGACCGCGATCGCACAGGAGTTCGCGGCACTCGATGCAGAGTGGGCGGCGCTCAAGCCCGCGCTGGAGCATGTCCGGGCAGGGGTACCGCTGCCGCTCGAGCGTCCGCGGATCGAGCAGTTCGTCGCGGTGGTGAATCGCCTCGTCGCCACGCTCGAGCAGGACATCGCGCAGACGACGAGCCTGCTGCGCACGATCCAGCTTGCGCTGGTCGCGCTCGCGATCGCCGGCGCAACGGCGCTCATCTATCTCTCGTTCCTCTTCATCATCCGGCCGGTTCACCAGCTGGAAGAGGGGCTTAGCCGCATGGCGAAGGGCGACCTGGCTGCGCGCGTCCCGGTGGAATCGAGCGACGAGTTCGGTGCGCTCGCCCGCGGCTTCAATCACATGGCAGGCGAGATCGAGGAGTCGTACCGCACGCTGGAAACGCGCGTGCAGCAGAAGACCCGTTCGATCGCCGAGCAGAACGCGCGGCTGGCGACGCTATACGACATGACGGCGTTCCTGAATGCGCCGGCGTCGTTGGAAGAACTCTGTCGCGGCTTCCTCCGCCGGCTCATGGCATCCACCGGCGCGGCGGGCGGTGCGGTGCGGCTTACGTTGCGCGACGACGACAGCCTTCATCTGTTCGTCGAGGATGCATTGCCTGCCGGCTTTTCGGCGTCCGAGCAGTGCCTGGCGAAGGGCGAGTGCGCGTGCGGAGACGCGGCGTTGCGAAACGCGTCGATCGTGCACGTGCTGCCCGGCAAGCGCATGCCGATCACGATCACGCTGCCCAACTGCCGAGAAGCAGGTTATGGCACCGTGACCGCCTTTCCGATCGCGGCACAGCATCAGGTGCTGGGCATCTTCAACCTGTTCTTCAAGGAAGCGCGCGAGCTGTCGAGCGAGGAGCGGCACATGCTGGAGAGCCTGGGCCAGCACCTCGGCGTGTCCATCGAGAGCCTGCGCCTCGTCTCGCGCGAGCGGGAGCTTGCCGCGAGCGAGGAGCGCGGCCTGCTTGCGCAGGAGCTGCACGACTCGATTGCGCAGTCGCTCGCATTCCTCAACCTGCAGGTGCAGATGCTGCGCCGCTCGCTCGCCTCGCGTGACGACGCGGATGCGGCGCGCATCCTGGACGAGATCCAGGCCGGGGTGCAGGAATCCTACGCGGACGTGCGCGAGCTGCTCGTGCACTTCCGCACGCGCACGGCCGAAGGCGACGTCGAGCACGGCATCCGCACGCTGCTGGCGCGCTTCGAGCGCCAGACCGGCGTGCCGGTGACCTTCAGGGCCGCGGGCTCCACGCTGCCGCTCGCGCCAGACGACCAGCTGCAGGTGATGCACATCCTTCAGGAAGCGTTGTCGAACGTGCGCAAGCATGCCGGCGCCACGGCCGTCGAGGTGGAACTCAGGCGTGGCCCTGGCTACGTGTTCGTCGTGCGCGACAACGGTCGCGGATTCGAGCCGGGCGGCAACGCGCAGGACGCGGGCGACCACGTGGGCCTGCGGATCATGCGCGAACGGGCGCAGCGCATCGGCGGGGCGTTCGACGTGCGCTCGCTTCCAGGGCAGGGGACCGAGGTGCAGCTCTCGATTGCCGGTGGCGCAGCGCGAGGCGGCGTGACGGGACCGGTTCGTATCGTCGTCATCGACGACCACACGCTGTTCCGCCGCGGCATCACCGCGCTGCTCGCCCGCGAGTCGGGTTTCGCGGTCGTAGGCGAGGCGGCCGATGGCTTCGAGGGCATCCGCATCGTGCTCGCGCAGACGCCCGATGTCGTGCTGCTCGATCTGCACATGCCGGGGATCTCCGGCATCGAGGCACTGCAGGCGATCCAGAAAGAAGCGCCCGGCACGCACGTCGTGATGCTGACGGTGTCCGAGGATGCCGAGGATCTGCTGACGGCGCTGCGCTCCGGCGCACTCGGCTACCTGCTCAAGAACATCGACAGCGACTTCCTGATCGCGTCGATCCGGCGCGCGTCCGAGGGCGAGTCGGTGATCTCGCCGGAGATGACCGCCAAGCTGATGCGCGAGGTGCGCAGCGGCACGTCGGCTGCGCCGCCCGACAGCGCGCTGTCCCCGCGCGAGCGCGAGATCCTGCGCCACCTCGCCAAGGGCGCGAGCAACAAGGAAATCGCGCGGACCCTGGATGTTGCCGAAAGCACCGTCAAGATCCACGTGCAGCATGTCCTGCGCAAGCTCGGTCTCTCCTCGCGCGTGCAGGCGGCCGTCTGGGCGATCGAGCACGGCGTGGGCGCGAAGCCCTAGGCAGCTCCGCTCCGACAGCGCTCCGCCTTGATGCGGATCAAGCGCTTCATACGATCTCCACGCAGTAGTCCTTTCGAACGATGGCGGCTAGTACCCGCGGCACGGTCGCGGTCGTCCATTGGTCGGTTCGTGCGCTCCCCGTGTGGTGAATGTTCGTCGCGCAACCCCGCAACTAGAGTGTGCGCACGAGAAGAGGGGAGAGCAAGATCCTCGATCTCACCGGTGTCCGCACCAGCTGCTTCATGCTGATGTACGGCGTCGTGTGGGTCTCGCTCATCTGGATGTACTGGACCGAGGTCCGCCAAGCCGAGGTGATCGGCCTGCGGTCCAAGGCGTTCAGTCTCAAGGGTTGATTCCCTGGGAGAAATGCAATGAGTACCGTTCAGCCCGCAGCAAGCTTCGTCAAGCCCAGGAGCTCGGTCGACATCGCCGACTGGCGTCCCGAAGACGCCGAGTTCTGGGAGTCGACGGGCAAGCGGATCGCGTATCGCAACCTCGCAATCTCGGTGCCGGCGCTGCTGTGCGGCTTCGCCGTGTGGGGCATGTGGGGGATCATCACAGTCCAGATGCTCAACCTGGGCTTCCCGTTCACGCAGGCCGAGCTCTTCACGCTTACGGCGATCGCCGGGATTGCCGGTGCGACGATGCGAATCCCGGCGTCGTTCCTGATCCGCGTGGCCGGCGGTCGCAACACGATTTTCCTGACCACGGCAATGCTGCTCGCGCCGGCGATCGGCACCGGCATTGTGCTGCAGCACAAGGACTGGCCGCTTTGGGCGTTCCAGCTGATGGCGTTGTGGTCGGGTGTCGGCGGCGGCAACTTTGCCAGTTCGATGTCGAACATCAGCACGTTCTTCCCCAAGCGGCTGCAGGGCACGGCGCTCGGCATCAATGCGGGCGTCGGGAACTTCGGCGTGACGACGATGCAGGTCGTGATTCCGCTGGTGATGACCGTCGGGCTATTCGGCGCACTGGGCGGCGAGCCGATGAAGCTCATGAAGGACAGCGGCTGGATCCTGGGCAAGATTCCCGCGGGCACGTCGACGTGGATCCAGAACGCGGGCTTCGCCTGGGTGCTGTCGCTGGTGCCGCTGTCGATCCTGTGCCTGTGGGGGATGAACAACCTGAAGACGGTGTCCCCCGACACGGGCAACCCGATCTCCGCATTCCTGAAGATCACGTGGCTGTACACGCTGGCGTTCATTCCGTCGATCCTCGGCCTGTACCTGTACCTGCCGAAGCCCACCGGGGTCGGCCTCATCAGCATGTGGGTTGCAATTCCGCTGGACGTGATCGCCGCGCTGGTGGTGATGAAGCTTGCCGCGTTCGGCCCGATGAAGGAGGGCGTGGCCAAGCAAATGGCGATCTTCCGCGACAAGCACACGTGGTCGATGACAGCGCTGTACATCGTTACGTTCGGCTCGTTCATCGGCTTCTCGATGGCGCTGCCGCTCGCGATCACCGTGATCTTCGGCATCAGCCACGTGCCCGACGCCAGCGGCGTCATGACGCACACGATCAAGAACCCGAACGCGCCGTCGGCGTTCACCTACGCGTGGATCGGCCCCTTCGTGGGCGCGGCGATCCGCCCGATCGGCGGCTGGATCTCCGACAAGGTCGGCGGGTCCATCGTCACGCAGATCATCTCGGTCGTCATGGTCGTGGCATCGGCCGCCGTCGGCTACGTGATGATGCTGGCGTACGGCTCGGCGACGCCGGAACAGTACTTCGTGCCGTTCCTCCTGCTCTTCCTCCTTCTGTTCGCCGCGAGCGGGATCGGCAACGGGTCGACGTTCCGCACGATCGGCGTGATCTTCGACCGCACGCAGGCCGGCCCGGTCCTCGGCTGGACGTCGGCGATCGCCGCGTATGGCGCGTTCGTCGCCCCGATCGTGATCGGCGAGCAGATCAAGGCCGGCACGCCGCAGGTCGCGATGTACGGCTTCGCGGTGTTCTACGCGCTTTGCCTGATCCTCAACTGGTGGTTCTACCTCCGTCGCAACGCGTACGTGAAGAATCCCTGACCAGCAGTCTCCTCACCTGCCACCCCGGCATGCTGACGCACGTCCCCATCGACTACTGGAATCCGGAAGACCGAGTCTTCTGGGCGCGGGAGGGGGCGCGTGTCGCGCGCCGCAATCTGGCCGCATCCGTGCCCGCGTTGGTCGTCTCGTTCGCGGTGTGGATGCTGTGGAGCGTCGTGGTCGTGAACCTTCCGCACGTCGGTTTCCGGTTCTCGACCAACCAACTCTTCTGGCTTGCGGCCGTGCCGGGCCTCGCCGGCGGCACGCTGCGTCTGCTGTTCGCATTTGTCGTGCCGATCTTCGGCGGACGGCGGTGGACGGCGTTCTCGACGCTGCTGCTGCTCGTGCCGACGATCGGCCTCGGACTTGCCGTGCAGGATCCCACGACGAGCTATCCCACGTTCGTGCTGCTCGCGCTGACCGCGGGTGTGGGCGGCGGCAACTCCGCCTCGAGCATGGCGAACATCAGCTTCCTTTTCCCCGCCGAGCGGAAGGGAGCCGCGCTGGGCATCAATGCCGGGCTCGGCAATCTGGGCATCACGCTCGCGCAACTGATCGTGCCGATGGTCGTCGTGGCTGCGATGTTCGGCGCGCTCGGCGGACCGCCGCAGCCGTGGTCGGAAGGCGAGCTGACGCACAACGTCTGGTTGCAGAACGCCGGCTACATCTGGGTACCGTTAATCGTGGTCGTCGCCTTGCTCGCGTGGTTTCGCATGGACGATCTCGCCGCCGTCGAGGGCATGATGGCGGACCAGGCGCTCGTCTTCCTGGACCGCGACGCGTGGTTGCTCGCATGGCTCTATCTGGGCACGTTCGGATCGCTGCTCGGCTTCGCCGCCGGGTTCCCGCTGGTGACCCATACCCAATTCGGATCGGCCGACACCACGGCCTACGTGTTCGCCGGCCCGCTGGCCGCAGCGCTCGCGCGGCCGCTCGGCGGCTGGCTGGCGGACCATCTCGGGGGTGCCCGCGTCGCCCTCGCGAGCTTCGTCGCCATGGCGCTCGCAGTCGTCGCGCTGCTCGCGGCGCCTTCCGCGCTCGGCTCCCATCTCGCGTTCTTCGCCGTGCTGTTCGTCGCGAGCGGGGCCGGCAACGGTGCCGTGTTCCAGATGATCGCCGCGACGTTCGCGGCACGAGCGGACGTGCGCGCCGCGGACGACCCGGTCGATGCTGCTCGGCGTTCGCGCAAGGCGTCGCTGCAGGCAGCGGCGGCGCTGGGATTCGCTTCCGCGATCGCCGCGTTCGGTGGCTTCTTCATCCCGAAGGCATTCGGCACCGCGTTCGCGACGACCGGCGGTGTCGATGCCGCGCTCGTGCTGTTCCTCTTGTTCTACGCGTCGTGCATCGCAATGACGTGGCGTTTCTACCTGCATCCGCGAACGGCGATACGCAGATGATCGACGCCCATGTCGCCTGCGAGTTCAACCGCCGTCCTGCTCCGACTGCCCCAGCGTCACGCGCTCCCGTTGCCTGAAAGGAAGAATCGATGAGCCACTTTCTCGACCGTCTCATGTATTTCACCAAGGAGCGCGAAACGTTCTCCGATGGACACGGTGTGGTGACGCATGAGGACCGCACCTGGGAGGACGGCTACCGGAAGCGCTGGCAGCACGACAAGATCGTGCGCTCGACGCACGGGACGAACTGCACGGGCTCGTGCAGCTGGAAGATCTACGTGAAGGGCGGCGTCGTCACGTGGGAGACGCAGCAGACCGATTACCCGCGCACCCGGCCCGACATGCCGAACCACGAGCCGCGCGGCTGCTCGCGCGGCGCTTCGTACTCGTGGTATCTGTACAGCGCGAACCGCGTCAAGTACCCGATGGTGCGCGGCGCGGCTGGTGCGCCTGTGGCGCGAGGCGAGGCAGAAGCTCGGTCCGGTCGAGGCGTGGGCATCGATCGTCGAGGATCCGGCCAAGGCGCGCTCGTACAAGTCGCTGCGCGGCATGGGTGGCTTCGTCCGCTCGACGTGGGACGAGGCGCAGGAAATCATCGCCGCAGCCAATGTCTACACGATCAGGAAGTATGGCCCCGATCGGGTGATCGGGTTCTCGCCGATTCCCGCGATGTCGATGGTCAGCTACGCCGCCGGCAGCCGCTACCTCTCGCTGATCGGCGGCGTCTGCATGAGCTTCTACGACTGGTATTGCGACCTGCCGCCGTCGTCGCCGCAGACCTGGGGTGAACAGACGGACGTGCCCGAATCGGCGGACTGGTACAACTCGACGTTCATCATGGCCTGGGGCAGCAACGTTCCGCAGACGCGCACACCGGACGCCCACTTCTTCACCGAGGTTCGCTACAAGGGCGCAAAGATCGTCGCAGTGACGCCCGACTACGCCGAGGTCAGCAAGCTCGCCGACTTGTGGCTGCACCCGCAGCAGGGCACCGACGCAGCGCTCGCGATGGCGATGGGACACGTGGTGCTGAAGGAGTTCCATTTCGGGAAGCCGTCGGCGTATTTCGTCGACTATTGCCGACGCTACACGGACATGCCGGTGCTCGTGAAGCTCGTCAAGCGCGGCAACCAGTACGTGCCCGATCGCTACGTGCGGGCGAGCGAGTGTCCGGACCAGCTCGGGCAGGCGAACAATCCGGAATGGAAGGTCGTCGTCGTCGACGAGACGAGCGGCAGGCTCGTCGCCCCGCAGGGCTCGATCGGCTACCGCTGGGGTCAGAAGGAGGGCGGCGATCTCGGCAAGTGGAACCTCGAGCCGAAGGATGGGGCGACGGGCGCCGAGATCAAGCCGGCGCTGTCGCTGATCGACCGTCGCGACGAGTCGTACCGGTCGCATTCCCGTATTTCGCGGGGGTCGCGCCTGAACATTTCAAGGCCAACGAGCAGGGTGGGGACATCCTGCTGCGCAACGTTCCTGCCAGGCGCGTGCAGCTTGCCGACGGCGAGGCGCTGGTCGCGACCGTGTACGACCTCACGGCTGCCAACTACGGCATCGACCGGGGATTGGGCGGCGCCAACGTCGCCAAGTCGTACGACGAGAATCTGCCCTACACGCCGAAATGGCAGGAAGCGATCACCGGCGTCAAGGCGCAGGACATCGTCACGGTCGCACGGCAGTTCGCGGACAACGCCGACAAGACGCAGGGCAAGTCGATGGTGATCATCGGCGCCGCGATGAACCACTGGTTCCACTGCGACATGAACTACCGCGGCATCATCAATCTGCTGATGATGTGCGGCTGCGTGGGCAAGTCGGGCGGCGGCTGGGCGCACTACGTGGGCCAGGAGAAGCTGCGGCCGCAGACCGGCTGGACGCCGCTCGCCTTCGCGCTCGATTGGCACCGGCCGCCGCGGCAACAGAACTCGACCTCGTTCTTCTATGCGCACACCGACCAGTGGCGCTACGAGAAGCTCGATGTGCGCGAAATCCTGTCGCCGCTCGCCGATCCGAACGACTACACGGGAAGTCTGATCGACTTCAACGTTCGCGCCGAGCGCATGGGCTGGCTTCCCTCCGCGCCCGCGCTGCAGACCAATCCGATCCAGGTGGTCAAGGATGCGGAGGCCGCAGGCCTCGATCCCGAAGGACTACGCGGTCAAGGCGCTGAAGGAAGGCGGGCTGCGCATGTCCTGCGAGGACCCGGACAATCCGGCGAACTTCCCGCGCAACCTGTTCGTCTGGCGCAGCAATCTTCTGGGAAGCTCCGGCAAGGGCCACGAGTATTTTCTCAAGCACCTGCTCGGCACGACCAACGGCCTGCAGGGCAAGGACCTGGGCGTCGAGGGCGGCCGCAAGCCGGAAGAAGTCGTCTGGCGCGACGAGGCGCCGGAGGGAAAGCTCGACCTCCTGGTCACGCTCGATTTCCGCATGTCGACGACCTGCCTCTACTCGGACATCGTGCTGCCGACGGCCACCTGGTACGAGAAGAACGACCTCAACACCTCGGACATGCACCCGTTCATCCATCCGCTGTCGGCGGCGATCGACCCGGTGTGGGAATCGCGCTCCGACTGGGAGATCTACAAGGGCATCGCGAAGAAGTTCTCCGAGGTCTGCGTCGGCCACCTGGGCGAGGTGAAGGAGCTCGTGCTGACGCCGCTGATGCACGACACGCCCGGCGAGCTCGCGCAGGCCCTCGACGTGCGCGAATGGAAGAAGGGCCAAGTCGACCTGATCCCGGGCAAGACCGCGCCGGCGATGACGGTCATCGAGCGCGACTACCCCAACACCTACGCCAAGTTCACGGCGCTCGGTCCCCTGATGAGCAAGGTCGGCAACGGCGGCAAGGGCATCGCCTGGAACACCGAGCACGAGGTCAAGAACCTCGCCGCGCTCAGCTACACGGTGGATGTGGACGGCGTCGCCAAGGGCCTGCCGAAGATCGAGACCGACATCGACGCGGCGGAAGTGATCCTGATGCTGGCGCCGGAGACCAACGGCGAGGTCGCGGTCAAGGCGTGGGACGCGCTGTCGAAGATCACCGGCCGCGAACACCGGCATCTGGCGCTGCCGAAGGAGGACGAGAAGATCCGCTTCCGCGACATCCAGGCGCAGCCGCGCAAGATCATCAGCTCGCCGACGTGGTCGGGCATCGAGTCGGAGCACGTGAGCTACAACGCGGGCTGGACCAATGTGAACGAGCTGATCCCTTGGCGCACGCTGAGCGGTCGCCAGCAGTTCTACCAGGACCACAAGTGGATGCTGGGCTTCGGCGAGGGCCTGTGTGTCTATCGGCCGCCGGTCGATCTGAAGACGACGGCGCAGATCCACAAGAAGAAGCCGAACGGCGAGCCCGAGATCCTGCTGAACTTCATCACGCCGCACCAGAAGTGGGGGATCCATTCGACCTACACCGACAACCTGCTGATGCTCACGCTGTCGCGCGGCGGGCCGATCATCTGGCTGTCCGAAATCGATGCGAAGAGCGCCGGCATCGTCGACAACGACTGGATCGAGGTTTTCAACATCAATGGCGCGATCGCCGCACGTGCGGTGGTGTCGCAGCGGGTGAGGCCCGGCATGTGCCTCATGTACCACGCGCAGGAGAAGATCGTGAACACGCCGGGGTCGCAGATCACCGGCGCGCGCGGCGGCATCCACAACTCGGTGACGCGGATCGTCGTCAAGCCGACGCACATGATCGGCGGCTATGCGCAGCTCGCCTACGGCTTCAACTACTACGGCACGATCGGCACCAATCGCGACGAATTCGTGGTCGTGCGCAAGATGAACAAGGTGGACTGGCTCGATGTTCCCGCGGAACTGGAAGCCTGACAGCGCCGTCGATCAAGGAGACACGCAAATGAAAGTACGCGCTCAAATCGGCATGGTGCTCAATCTCGACAAGTGCATCGGCTGTCATACGTGCTCGGTGACCTGCAAGAACGTCTGGACCAATCGCGAAGGAATGGAATACGCGTGGTTCAACAACGTCGAGACCAAGCCGGGAATCGGCTACCCGAAGGAGTGGGAGAACCAGTCGCGCTGGAATGGCGGCTGGGTGCGGAAGAACGGCGGCATCGAGCCGCGGCAGGGTGGCAAGCTCGCCCTGCTGATGAAGATCTTCGCGAACCCGAACTTGCCGGAGATCGACGACTACTACGAGCCCTTCACGTTCGACTACGAGCACCTGCACACTGCGCCGGAGATGAAGGCCTCGCCGGTCGCCCGCCCGCGCTCGCTGATCACCGGGCAGCGGATGGAGAAGATCGAGTGGGGCCCGAACTGGGAGGAGATCCTGGGCGGGGAGTTCGCCAAACGCTCGCAGGACGCGAACTTCGAGGGCGTGCAGAAGGCGATCTACGGCGAGTTCGAGAACACGTTCATGATGTACCTGCCGCGCCTTTGCGAGCATTGCCTCAACCCGACATGTGTCGCGAGCTGCCCGTCGGGCTCGATCTACAAGCGCGAGGAAGACGGCATCGTGCTGATCGATCAGGACAAGTGCCGCGGCTGGCGCATGTGCGTCTCGGGCTGCCCGTACAAGAAGATCTACTACAACTGGTCGACCGGCAAGGCGGAAAAGTGCATCTTCTGCTACCCGCGCATCGAAGCGGGCCAGCCCACCGTGTGCTCGGAGACGTGTGTCGGCCGCATCCGCTATCTCGGCGTGCTGCTCTACGATGCCGACCGCATCGAGCAGGCCGCGTCTGTCGAAGAACCGAAGGGCCTTTATCCGGCGCAGCTGTCGATCTTCCTCGACCCGAACGACCCGGCGGTGATCGCGCAGGCGCGCGCCGACGGCGTGCCTGAGGCTTGGCTCAATGCCGCGAAGGAGTCGCCGGTCTACAAGATGGCCGTGGACTGGAGGGTCGCGTTGCCGCTGCATCCGGAATACCGCACGTTGCCGATGGTCTGGTACGTCCCGCCGCTCTCGCCGATCCAGGCAGCGGCCAATTCGGGGCAGATCGGGACGTTCGGCTCGCTACCGGACGTGCGCAGCCTGCGCATCCCGCTGCGCTACCTCGCGAACCTCCTGACCGCCGGCGACGAGCACGCGGTGGCCGTGGCGCTGGAGCGCATGCTCGCGATGCGCGCCTACATGCGGGACCGGCATGTCGAGCAACGCGACAATCCCGACGTGCTGAAGCAGGCCGGCCTCACCGTCCCGCAGGTCGAGCAGATGTACCGCTACATGGCGATCGCCAACTACGAGGACCGCTTCGTGATTCCGACGACGCATCGCGAGTACGCGGAGAACGCCTACGACCTGCGCGGCGGCTGCGGCTTTTCCTTCGGCAATGGCTGCTCGGACGGCCAGTCCTCGACGAGCCTGTTCGGCGGCAAGGGTCGCAGGAAGAAGACCATCGCGATCAGGCAGGTAGCGTGACGGGAGGCCCACGATGACGATCACCTTCAAGGCACTTGCCGCGCTGCTCACGTATCCGACCGCCGAGCTGCTCGCGGCATTGCCGGAGATCCGCGCCGCGATCGACGCCGAGCCACGATTGAAGCGCCGCGAGCGCGCCGAGCTCGATGCGCTGATCGACGAGCTCGCCGCGTCGGATCCGATCGACGCACAGGAGCGCTACGTGGGGCTGTTCGACCGCGGCCGCACAACGTCGCTGCATCTGTTCGAGCACGTCCATGGTGAGTCGCGCGACCGCGGCCAGGCGATGGTCGACCTGATGTCGGTCTATGCGCGGGCCGGGCTTGCGCTGGCAGGCAACGAGCTGCCCGACTACCTTCCCGCAATGCTCGAGTTCCTGAGCCTTCAACCTTTCGAGGTTGCACTGGACATGCTGGGCGACAGCGCGCACCTCGTGCGAAAGGTGGGCGACGCGCTCTCGGCACAGGGCAGCCGTTACGCGGCCGCGTTCGCCGCGTTGCTGGCACTTTGCGGCGAGAAGGGTCTCTCTGCGGCCCCGCCGGTGCGCGTGCCGGAAAAGTCGCTGGACGAGGAGTGGATCGAGGAACCTGTCCTGTTCGGGCCCGCCGGTGCGCCCGGAGGGTGCGGCGGAGCCGCGCCCGCAACCTCCGTCGTGCATTTCATGTCCCGCCCTGCCCACGGCGATCAAGGAGTCCCGCGATGAATGGCTATCTCAATACGATCCTGTTCGGGATCTACCCCTACCTGGCGCTCTCCGTCTTCCTGCTCGGCAGCCTCGTCCGCTTCGACCGTGAGCAATACACGTGGAAGAGCGATTCGTCGCAGTTCCTGCGTCGTGGACAGCTGCGCCTCGGGTCGAACCTGTTCCACATCGGCATCCTCGGCATCTTCTTCGGCCATCTGGTCGGGCTGCTGACGCCGATTCCGGTCTGGCACGCACTGGGCGTCAGTGCGAGCGCGAAGCAGCTGCTCGCGATCGTCGCTGGCGGAATCTTCGGCTTCGTGATGCTGATCGGCCTCGTGGTGTTGATCCATCGGCGCATGAGCGACCCGCGCATCCGTGCAACCACGGTGGCGATGGACTGGGTCGTGCTGGGCCTGCTGCTCGTCCAGCTGGTGCTCGGTCTAACCACACTGCCGCTGTCGGCTTCGCATCTCGACGGCGGCGAGATGGTCAAGCTCATGACGTGGGCGCAGCACATCGTCACGTTCCAGGGGGATGCGGCGAACTATGTGATCGAATCGTCGCCGCTCTTCAAGCTGCACCTGGTGCTCGGGATGACGATCTTCGTGATCTTCCCGTTCTCGCGCCTCGTGCACATCTGGAGCGGCTTCGCTGCGGTCGGCTATCTGACCCGTGCCTACCAGGTCGTGCGCTCGCGCTGAATCGGGAGAAAGCCGTGGACTTGCGTATCAACCAGTCGTCGGTCCCATTGGCGAACATTGCGCGCGAAGCCGCGCTGCACGCACAATCGGACGACCCCGACGCTGCGGCGCGCCGTTCGCTTGCAGTGCGCGAGCTGCTGCTGCAGCGCGCTGGCGCGCTGGGCTTGCTCGAGGACGCGCGGCCTCGCGAGCAGGTCGTGTTCGCGAGCCGCGAGGAGGAGGACCACGTGATCGGGCAGGTGCTCGATCGCGAGGTCGCGCCGTCGTCGCCGACCCTGGCGGAATGTCAGCGCTTCTACGAAGCCCATCCGGAGCGCTTCACCTCCGGCGATCTGGTCGAGGCGCGACACATCCTGTTCGCGGTGACGGCCGGCACACCCGTGCCGGCGTTGCGTGCGCAGGCGGAGCAGGTCTTGCAGGAGTTGCTGAACGATCCGGACCGATTCGCCGAGCGCGCCCGCGCCATGTCCAACTGTCCCTCCGGCGAGCAGGGAGGGAGCCTCGGTCAATTCGGGCCTGGCACGATGGTTCCGGAATTCGATCGCGCGGTGTTCGAAACGCAGGCGACAGGTGTGCTGCCCGGTCTGGTCGCCACCCGCTACGGCTTTCACATCGTAGGCATCGAGCGGCGCATGCCCGGACGCCTGCTGCCATTCGAGACCGTGCAGGCGCAGATCGCCGATTACCTTGCGGCGCGTCAGCAGGAGCGTGCGCTGCGCGATTACGTGCGCGAGCTCGCGCAGCGGGCGACGCTCGAAGGCGTGACGTTCTTCAACCTGCCCGAGCCGCTGGAGCAGCCGGCGTAGTCGCCCGATGCAAGACGACGAGCCGTCCGTGCATCAGCTTCAGTAGCGGACAATCGCGCGCCCGACGCGGATTTCAGCTCATACGCGCGTGGTTATTCCGAGGGGACCGCCAGGGTGGTCATGGATTCGGCGATCCGGCTTGCCGGCTATCGCAGCGAAATCGTCGAAGGCCGGGGCCGACCGCCGTTTCGGACCAGCCCGACTATCGCGCATTGCGCGCACGCGGCTTCGGAGGCGCGATCGACGTCCACGTCTCCGCGGTGGGATTCGACGTCGCGCGCCTCCCCTATGCATGCGGGATCATGCCGGTGCAGCCCGCGCCGAACTGGACGTCGGCGCTGTTCGGCCCTCCGGTTCCTCGCATCGGCACGGCGCGCTCGACCACGCCCATGCTGGCGTGGAAGACGCTTCCGACTCGACTGGGTGGAAACCCCGCTCGCGTCCGGCGCGATCCACTTCTGGAGCGTGCGAACGGGTCGGACCTCCACCCCTGCGGCTGCCTCGACTACATTCCGGTGGCGAACTTCTACACGTTCCGGATGCCTTGAAATGTGGTCTGCGCGGCACCAACTGCCGCGACATGCCGCCGCTCGACCTGCCGTTCCCGCACCGCGTCGACGACACCGCCGAACATGCGGTCGCGGCTTCGAGCGTGCCGTCCGCGCATTCGCGCGACGAAAGCGACGCGCCGTTGCTCGACGCCTATTCGCAGGCCGTCACGCGTGCGGTGGATCGGGTCGCCCCCGCCGTCGCGCACGTGCAGGTGCAGCGCCGGCGCGGCAGCCGCGGCGTTGCGGCTGCCGGCTCGGGGTCGGGGTTCCTGATCACGCCGGACGGCTACCTCGTCACCAACAGCCACGTCGCAAGTGGGGCCTCCGCGCTGGAGGTGACGTTGCCCGATGGCCGCAGCGCCCGCGCGGAAATCGTCGGCGACGATCCGCATTCCGATCTGGCGGTCCTGAAGGTTGCCGCCTTCGACCTCGCCTGGTGCCGATTCGGCGATTCGGGCCGCGTGCGCGTTGGTCAGATTGCGATCGCGATCGGCAGCCCGTTCGGTTTCCAGCACACGGTCACCGCGGGCATCGTGAGCGCGTTGGGCCGTTCGATGCGCGCACAGACCGGCCGTCTGCTCGACAACGTGCTGCAGACGGATGCCGCGCTGAATCCGGGCAACTCGGGCGGCCCGCTCGTGAACGGCGACGGCACGGTGATCGGCGTCAATACCGCGGTGATCCTGCCCGCGCAGGGCATCTGTTTCGCGATCGCTGCCTCGACGGCCGAACTGGTCGCGAGTTCGCTCATTCGCGAGGGACGCGTTCGGCGAGCCTACCTCGGCATCGGCGGCCAGACATTGGCGCTCCCGCGGCGCGTGGTGCGCCACTTCGCGCTCCCCGGGGATTCGGGTGTAAGGGTCGAGAGCATTGAAGCCGACTCGCCTGCGACGGACGCAGGGATTGCGCGTGGCGATGTGATCGTGCGCCTCGGCGACGTGCCGATTGCGAGCGTCGACGACCTGCAGCGCCAGCTCTCGGGCGAGGTGATCGGGCGAGCCCTTCCGCTTGCCGTCGTTCGCCGGGACCGCGTGCTCATGCTGGAAGTTCGCCCGCGCGATGCCCGACAAACCTAGGGCAATTCGGTACCGGCCGTCGGATGGGCGCTGCGCCGCGGCTTTCCATGCGCCGGGTTATGTGGAACAATCGGCGCAACATATTGATTCAGGGGCACCGCGATGCTGGATCGCGACGGTTATCGCCCGAACGTCGCCATCGTCATCGTCAACGCGAAGAATCAGGTCTTTTGGGGCAAACGGATCCGCGAGCACTCGTGGCAATTTCCGCAAGGTGGCATCAATCCCGGTGAAGCGCCCGAACAGGCGATGTACCGGGAATTGCGCGAGGAAGTGGGACTGCTTGCCCAGCACGTCAAGATCCTGGGTCGCACGCGCGACTGGCTTCGCTACGACGTTCCGCTGCATTGGATCAAGCGGGAATGGCGTGGCAGCTACAAGGGCCAGAAGCAGATCTGGTATCTGTTGCGGCTGACGGGCCGTGACAGCGACGTTTCGCTTCGCGCGAGCGACAAGCCGGAATTCGACGCGTGGCGCTGGCACGACTACTGGGTTCCGCTCGATGGCGTCATCGAGTTCAAGCGTGAGGTCTATCGCCGCGCGCTGACCGAGCTCGAGCGGCACCTGCACGCACAATCCTCCGCGCGGCGCAACCGGCTTTACGGATTCGCCGGCCCGGTCATGCCGTCGTCGTATGCCGAGCCCCAGGGCGGCACGGGCGACTGAACTTCGGTCTGATGCAGAAGACACGGCGGGCCTCGGGCCCGCCGTTTTCCTATCCGGATGCCAGAAGCTGCGCTACATCATCCCGCTCATCATGCCGCCGCCGAACATCGTGGCGATCAGGATGCTGCCGAGCACGACCTGAAGCACGATCACGCAGAGCGCGACGACGGCGGTGAAGCCGATTGCCTTGTCCAAGCTGCACTTGCGGAGCACCGGCGCACCCAGATAGAAGAGATAGATGCTGTAGATCGCGCCGGCGAGCGCGACCATCCAGCCGATGAACGGAACGATCTGGAAAAGGCCGCCCACCCACGCCGCGGTCATCGCATAGGCGACGAGCTTGAGCGACGCGTCCATGTTCTTCTCGCCACCAAACGATGGTGAGATTGCGTCCACGATCATGGCGACGATGTAAACGAGTGCCAGCGCGATCACGTAGCTCAGGATCGCGATGGCAATCCCCGCGCCGAACGTGCGCAGCACGATGGCAATCGGGCCGAGTGCGGCCAGAATCATCACCCAGCCGGTGTAGAGCGACTGCACGGTCACGGTTTCTGCTGCGACCTTCGGCCACTCGGTCTTCGGCTCCAACAGCATGCCCTTGACGCGGTCGATCAGTGCCATCGGGTTCCCCTTTCACGGTGGCGGAAGGACAACGCGCAGTGTAGGTCACGCGTGCATCGATGTCGAACGCGTGCGACGACCTGGGCGCGCACGTGGACCGATGCGATTGCGCGCGGTGCGCCGGCATGCCCCCGCATCTCGGGAGGTGCGGGAGTGACGGACGCGTGAACAGGCCCTAAGGAGCCTCTGCATAACCCCCACACGGCCGCGCTGCAGGGCGAAATGCGGATGAATGTGAGCCGAGCGACGAAGGTCGTAGCCGAGCCTACGAAGCCGAGGAGCGAGGCGAAGCAGGCGCCGCATTTCGCAGCAGCCCGATGGGACGGGGCTTTGCGGGCGGTCTGCATTGTCGCGCGGCTTGCCAAGGGGCTTGGCCATTGGCTTCGCCACGCTTCGCGCATCCCATCCCGCAAAGCCCCGTCGCGGCCGTGCGCGGGTTATGCAGAGGCTCCCTAACCCAGCAGGACCAGGTTATCCCGATGGATCAGTTCCGGCTCGTCCACGTAGCCCAGGATGGATTCGATCTCGGTCGACGGCTTGCGGAGAATGCGCGCGGTTTCGGATGCGTCGTAGTTGACGAGCCCGCGCGCGATTTCGCGTCCGTCCGGCGCGAAGCAGCCGACGATCTCGCCGCGCTGGAATGCGCCTTCGACCGCCAACACGCCGATCGGCAGCAGGCTCTTGCCTTCCCGCGCGAGCGCGTGCACCGCCCCGGCGTCGAGCGAAAGCCGACCCGCGAGCTGGACGTGATCGGCAAGCCATTGCTTGCGCGCGGCAAGCGTCTGTGTCTCGGCAACGAGTTCCGTGCCGATGGCCTCGCCCGCCGCGAGCCGCGTCAGCACGTGCGCCTCGCGTCCCGAGGCGATCACGGTGCTGGCGCCGGAGCGTGCCGCGCGCTTCGCCGCGAGCACCTTGGTCAGCATGCCGCCCTTGCCGATCGCACTGCCCGCGCTGCCCGCCATCGCCTCCAGCACAGGGTCGCCGGCGCGCGCTTCCCGCACGAGCGTGGCGGAAGGATCGCGACGCGGATCTGCGGTGAACAGCCCGATCTGATCGGTAAGTAGAACCAGCGCATCGGCTTCTATCAGGTTCGTCACCAGCGCGCCAAGCGTGTCGTTGTCGCCGACCTTGATTTCCTCGGTGGTGACGGTGTCGTTCTCGTTGATGATCGGAATGACGCCAAGGCCAAGCAGCGTGCGCAGCGTCGTGCGGGCATTGAGATAGCGGCGGCGGTCGGCCAGGTCCTCGTGCGTCAGCAGGACCTGCGCGGTGCGCAAACCGAACGTCGCGAATGCGGATTCGTACGCCTGCACAAGTCCCATCTGGCCGACAGCGGCCGCCGCCTGCAATTCGTGGATCGCCTTGGGCCGCGACGACCAGCCCAGCCGTTGCATGCCTTCGGCGATCGCGCCAGAGGATACGAGCACGATCTCCTTGCCGGCATTGCGCAGCCCGGCGATTTCCTCCGCCCAGTGCGCGACCGCGTCGTGATCGAGCCCCCGTCCTTCGTTGGTGACGAGGCTCGAGCCGACCTTGACGACGAGCCGGGAGGCGTTCGCGACCGCCTTCATGACGCCTCGCGTTTCGCGCTGCGTCGCCGGCGCGGCGCCACCGCCCTGGGTGTCACGACGGCCGCTTTCGCCGCGGATGCAGCGGTTGCGTTTGGCATTAGCGGCGCTTCGATCGCAACTCTCGGATGCGCGTCGAGCCATGCCTGGATTGCGTAGACCAGCTCGCGGCAGCCGGTGCCTGCAATCGCCGCAATGGCGAACACGGGCCCCTTCCAGCGCAGCGACCTGACGAATCCCTCGACTGCCGACTCCCGCTGCTCTTCGGGAACCAGGTCGAGCTTGTTCAGCACCAGCCAACGCGGCTTCTTGTACAGCGACTCGTCGTATTTCTTGAGTTCCTTGGCGATCGCGCGGGTCTCGCGGACGGGATCCGCCTCGGGATCGAGCGGCGCGATGTCGACGACGTGCAGCAGCAGCCGCGTGCGCTGCAGATGGCGCAGGAACTGATGCCCCAGGCCAGCACCTTCGGCGGCGCCTTCGATCAACCCCGGGATGTCGGCAACGACGAAGCTTCGATTGGTGTCGGTGCGCACCACACCGAGATTGGGCGCGAGCGTCGTGAACGGATAGTCGGCAACCTTCGGCTTTGCCGCGGAGATTGCGCGGATGAGCGTGGACTTGCCCGCGTTCGGCATGCCGAGCAGGCCGACGTCCGCGAGCACCTTGAGCTCCAGGTGCAGGCGTCGGTGCTCGCCCTGCTCGCCAGGTGTGAACTGGCGCGGCGCGCGGTTGGTGCTGGACTTGAAGTGCAGATTGCCGAGTCCTCCCTTGCCACCCTTCGCGACGAGCGCGCGATCCCCGTCGGCAGCGAGGTCGGCGATCATGGCCTCGCTGTCCGCGTCGGTGATCACGGTGCCGACCGGCACGCGCAGCACGATGTCGCTTCCGCCCTTGCCGTACTGGTCTGCACCTCGTCCGTTCTCGCCACGCGTAGCGCGGAAGATTCGGGCATACCGATAGTCGATCAGCGTATTGATGTTGCGATCCGCGATGGCGAATATGCTGCCGCCGCGGCCACCATCACCGCCGTCCGGTCCGCCGCGCGGCACGAACTTCTCGCGCCGGAACGACGCAGCGCCATCGCCGCCGTCACCCGCGTACACGTCGATGTGGGCCTCGTCGACGAATCTCACACCGGCTCCTTCACAAAGATCGCGAACCGCTCGCTCTGGTCGCCGCGCCGCGCGCCGTTCCACCTGAGCCGCCAGCCGTCGATTGACGGCACGTCGCCGGGCAGACGGCCGTATTGGACGAGAAGCGTGCCGCAGTCCGAGACCGGACGGATCTCGGCGGGAACCGTCACGATGCCGGCGTAATAGTAGAAGAGCGCGCGCTGCGCATCGCCGAGATTGCGGCTCGCCACGCAGCCGGTGCGGGGCAGTTCGCGCGCAATCGATTCGGCGACCAGCCGGTAGGTGCGGCGCGAATCGAGGTAGGGAAGCCAGATCGTCGTGGCGAGCCCCCAGATCAGGGTTACGCCGGCTGCCCAGTTGAGTACCGCGCGCCGGTTGGAGCGCCGTGCCGGCCGCACGAGCGCGATCCAGAGTGCCGTCAGCAGCGCGGCGGACGACACCGCCGCGAGCCTGAACGACATGCCGTAACCCGTTTCGGTATCGCGCAGGATGAGCGCGACGCGCGGAGACATCCCGTTCAGATAGCTGTCAGTCCAGAACAGCCACAGCATGAGCGCGGTCAGACCGAATGTCAGGATGCCGAACCAGTCGAGCGCTGCGGACATCCCGCGCTCCAGCGAATCGACCTCCGCTGACGCGAGAAGGGCCAGCGGGACGAGCAGCGGAACGGCGACCGCAAGCCTGGGGTCAGGCATGAAGACGAGGCTTGTCACGATCACGATCGCCATGACCCCAGGAACCTGGACTCCCGGTTGGGCGAGGCCCCCATTGAAGCCGCGGCCGCGGATCCAGAGCATCCAGACGATGAGCGGCACGGCGGGCCACGCGAACCAGATGAGGTTCTTGGGAAAGTAGGGCATGTTGAGCTTGCCGGCGCCGGGCAGGAATGGCACGTAGTTGCCCAGGTCCTGCGCCTGCCACCATGCTTCCAGGAGCGATGGCGAACGCAAATGCAGCGCGATCGGCCACGCGGCGGCAAGCGGCAGCGCGACAGCGAGCGCAGCCGCTAGGGCGACGGCGTAGCCGCGCGTTCGCCAGCGTGCGCCGGCAAGCGGCATCGCGAGGGCCGTAACGCCAATCCACAACGGACTCAGGAAATCGAAGGCGAGGAACCCGACCGCGAGTGCGGCCCCGAGCAGCGCACCGCCGAACACCGGCCTGCGGATGGCGAGCGCGAGTCCGTAGAGCGCAAGCGCCACGGCCAGCATGAGTCCGATCTCCGGTGCCATCTGGTGGCCACGGTCGAACAGCCCGAGCGAACCGATCAGCACGAGCACCGGAACCCAGCGGAACGCGCGCCCGTTGAGCTCGCGCCCGGTCCAGGCGGTCAGCGCGAGCACCAGCACGAGTAACAGGCCGACGGAAAGCCTTGCCGCGTCGTAGGGCGCGAGCGGTGGCGCGAACAAATTCATCGTCGCGGCCGCGAGCAGGGCAACCAGTGGCGCGCGGTCGAACGCCGGGAACTGCGCGAGATGGGGGATCAGGTAGTCGCCGCGCTGGAGCATTTCCCACGCCGTCGCGAACGTGATCGCGTCCTCCGTCTTCCACGGATCGTGACCGACAAGGCCGAGCGCCACCCATGCGCCGCAAAGCAGCACAAGTCCCGCCTGCTTGAACGCGCGCAGCCGGAGCGACGACGAGTCGTTTGGGGGGGCGGCCGGTGCCGATTGGGAGCGGGGGCGGTACATGGCGGGCGGAGGACCGGAACGAAAAAGGCAGCCGAAGCTGCCTTTCTCATCGCAAACCAGGTCGTGGATCAGGCGGACGCCGCAGCGCCCTTGGTGCCGTACCGTTGGCGGAACTTGTCGATTCGGCCTGCCGTGTCGACGACCTTCTGTTTGCCCGTATAGAACGGATGGCACGCCGAGCAGACTTCGACGTGCAGCGACTTGCCGACTGTCGAGCGGGTCTTGAACGTGTTCCCGCAGCTGCAGGCGACGTCGATCTCGGCGTACTTGGGATGAATGGCGTCTTTCATGGCAATCCTTTCGCTTGCGGCATCCCCTCACTGCACCCCGCGCGGGCGGGCGGGATCTCGTGGTGCCGGCCCGGGTTACGTCCGGGCGGTCGACGGCAAACCATGAATTATCCGCGAAGAGCCGCTGCAACGCAATATCGGGGCGCCTCCGCCAAAGGCAACGACGGTATCTTTTTTCATGTTATTTCAATGCATTACGCCAAATAGCCTCGCCGAACTGAGCTGCCGAAAACGCACAAGTAGCCGGTTGATGGCCGATGATGGCTTCGCAGCTTGCGGGGTTTGCTCCCGCTTGAAGGATGGGAAGTCGGATGGATCTCCCCGCCATGGCACTGCCACAGACCAACGGGACCCGAGGTGCCCTGGCGGTTCTGAGCCCGCGCGTGATCGCGCGCGGGCTCGGCCGTTCCGTTCAGCTTTTCGGGCTTCCTTCCTTCACTGCGGAGCGCAGCATGGACCGCAATTCGGGCGTGTCCTGATGCTTGTGCACGGCGACCGCGTGCTGCGCGGCGGCCTCGATCACTTCGTCCACGGAATCCGCCGAGATGGCAATCGAGCAGTTCATCTCGCTCGGATAGTCGCGGCAATCGACGTATTTGCGCGTCATCGCGTCCTCCTGTTGCGGCGTGGTCCTCGTTCCGGCGGGTCACGACCCGCGGCGTGGCCCGGGCCGGGTGGAACGCCGCCTGCGCGTCTTTGGCAGTTACACCGCCGGCGGCATGCGCACCCGGCACATCGTGCACCCGAATGGCGGCGCCGACAATCCGTCAGGGAGCCCCGCACAAGTACAAAAACCCTCTCGCTACGTCTCGGGCGGGCCTGCGACTTGGACCACATCCTTGGGTCCTGGCAGTACCAGCGCCGCAGCCGACAAGAGCACGACAGCGCCCGCGATTTCGAGCGCACCCAGGCGCTCGCCGAGCACCGCTGCACCAAGCGCGGTGGCGATGATGGGCGAAACGAACGCATACATGCCTGCTCGCGTCGGGCCCCAGTCGCGGATCAGGCGCAGGTAGATCCATACCGCGGCAACGCCACCCGCGAATACGAGCCACGCAAGGCTCATGAGCGGGACCGGCGCCAGCATCGCACGAAGCGTCTGGGCATCCGGTCGTTCGATGGCCGCGGCGAGCGGCACCATCAATGTGCCTCCGACCAGCATCTGCACGCTGCCCACCGCAAGCGGCGTACCGTCACGAAGCAATGGCCTGCACCAGACCGAACCGAGACAGTAGGCGAGGGTGCCCCCGGCGACAGCAGCCAGCGCTGCCGTGTCGAGCGCATCACCCGTTCGTCGCGCGAACAAGAGCGAAAGCCCCACCACACCGAGCGCGATTCCGGCGATGCGGCGGCGGGAACTTGTCTCCTCGCGGAACATGAGCCCGAAGACCAGCAGGCCGATCGGCATGAGCGCATTGTTCACGATAGCCGCGATCCCCGTCGAAAGCCGGGTCGTCCCCCAATAGAGCGCCGCGTAGGTGACGGTGGCGGTGAGCGTGGACACTGCCGTCGCGCGCCACGGCGAGCGCATGAAGACCCCGAGCGACGCCGCCGGACCCGCCAGCGCGAGCATCACGATGCCGCATGCGATCGAGCGCACAGTCGAGAACGCGATAGGCGGAACCTCGACCACCGCGAGCTTCATCGCGAGCCAGTTGGTTCCCCAGAACACGCAAAGGGCGCCGAACAGCAGGCGGCTGTCGGATTTCATTGCTTCAATGCCGTCGGGACGAAGGTCAGCACCGTCCCGGCGCGATCAGTCGGCAGTTGCGCATGATCGACGCGATTTCCCGCATGCAAAAGCGGGCAAGCGACGGCATCGCGACGTGCTCGAGAGAAGCCTCACGAACTGACACCAGATTGACGGACGTCGAGGTTGGCGACGCCGGAGAGTCGGAGAGCGAGCGCCCCCGCGTTGCTTGCCTGGGATCGAGCCCCGAATGCGGATACCCGAGCTCGAAATGGACCGTCGGGCGTCGCGCGCAGGCTAGCCCCGGCGCATCGAGTCAAAGAACTCGGCGTTGTTCTTCGTCTGCTTGACCTTGTCGACGAGGAATTCCGTCGCTTCGAGGTCGTCCATCGGGTAGAGAACCTTGCGGAGCACCCAGACCTTCTGCAACACCTCGGGCTTGAGCAGCAGTTCTTCCTTGCGCGTGCCGGAGCGGTTGACGTTGATCGCTGGGTAGGTGCGCTTTTCGGCCATGCGACGATCCAGGTGGATCTCCATGTTGCCGGTACCCTTGAATTCCTCGTAAATCACATCGTCCATCCGCGAGCCCGTATCGATCAGCGCGGTGGCGATGATCGTGAGCGAGCCGCCTTCCTCGATATTGCGAGCCGCGCCGAAGAACCGTTTCGGGCGTTGCAGCGCGTTGGCGTCGACGCCGCCGGTCAGCACCTTGCCGGAGGCCGGCACGACCGTGTTGTAAGCGCGCGCAAGCCGCGTGATCGAGTCGAGAAGGATCACGACATCCTTCTTGTGCTCCACCAGGCGCTTCGCCTTCTCGATCACCATCTCGGCGACCTGCACGTGGCGGGTGGCTGGCTCATCGAACGTCGAAGCAACGACTTCGCCGCGCACGGTGCGCTGCATCTCGGTCACTTCCTCGGGCCGCTCGTCGATCAGGAGCACGATCAGCACGCATTCGGGGTAGTTGGCGGCGATCGAGTGCGCGATGTGCTGCAGCATCACCGTCTTGCCGGACTTGGGCGAGGACACGAGCAGCCCGCGCTGCCCCTTGCCGATCGGTGCCACGATGTCGATCACGCGGCCGGTGATGTTCTCCTCGGCCTTGATGTCGCGCTCGAGCACCAGCGGTTCGTCGGGGAAGAGCGGCGTCAGGTTCTCGAACAGGATCTTGCTCTTCGCGTTTTCCGGCGGCTCGCCGTTGACGCGGTCCACCTTGACCAGCGCGAAGTAGCGCTCGCCATCCTTGGGCGTGCGGATCTCGCCCTCGATCGTGTCGCCCGTGTGCAGATTGAAGCGGCGGATCTGCGACGGGGAAATGTAGATGTCGTCGGTGCCGGCGAGGTAGCTGGTATCGGGCGAGCGCAGGAAGCCGAAGCCGTCCGGAAGCACTTCGAGAACGCCCTCGCCGAAGATGCTCTCGCCCTTCTTCGCGTGCGTCTTCAGCATGGCGAAGATGAGGTCGTGCTTGCGCATCCGGTTGGCGCCGTCGATTTCCATCGCGTTGGCGAGGTCGAGCAGTTCGGATACGTGTTTGGACTTGAGTTCGGAAAGATGCATGGCGTGGGAGGCGTGCGGGGAAGCCCGCCGGAGGGGCGAAGGAAAGGCGGCGCCCGGCGGGGCCGCGGTGAATCGTCTGGGATTTGCGTGCGCCGCGAAGAGGAGTCGGCGGCGCTACAGGTGCATGGCGCGGGTCAGCTACAGCCCGGCGCCACGCTCACGGAAAGGCAGGGTAGCGGTCTTAGAGGTTGGTGTCAAGGAAGGCGGTCAGCTGGGATTTCGACAGCGCCCCGACCTTCTGCGCATGCGCCTGGCCGCCCTTGTAGAGGATCAGGGTCGGGATGCCGCGAATTCCGTACTTGCCCGGGGTGGCGGGGTTGGCGTCGATGTCGAGCTTAGCGACCGTCAACTTGCCTTCGTATTGCTTGGCGATGTCGTCCAGCACCGGCGCGAACATCTTGCAGGGGCCGCACCACTCCGCCCAGAAGTCGACCAGCACGGGATTGGTCGACTGCAGTACGTCCTTCTCGAAACTCGTATCGGAAACGTGCTTGATCATCTCGCTCATGGATTTTCCTGATGGGCGCGACGCATGGCGCGCCTCGTTGGTTACGGTAGCCCAAGCGCCTGCACGGCGCAAGCGCACCGGCAGGCACCGCTTAGCTGGGGTTCCATCTGCTAGAATTCAAACCTTTTCCGCAGGTCGCCGTAACCGACCGCGAAGCCATGACCTACGTCGTCACCGAGAGCTGCATCCGCTGCAAGTACACCGACTGCGTCGACGTCTGCCCGGTCGACTGCTTTCGCGAGGGCCCGAATTTCCTGGTGATCGATCCCGACGAATGCATCGACTGCACGCTGTGCGTGGCGGAATGCCCGGTCGAGGCGATCTACGCGGAGGACGATGTGCCGCCGGACCAGCAGCAGTTCACGGCGTTGAACGCCGAGCTTGCCAAGGTCTGGAAGCCGATCATCGAGCGCAAGCCGGCCCCACCGGACGCGGACGAGTGGAAGGACGTCAAGGACAAGCTGAAGCAACTGCAGCGGTGAGCCCGGATTTGACCCGCATCCGCCGGAACCCATAGAATCGCAAGGTTTTTTTCCCAGGGCCCCAATCGGGGGCCGATCACCCGCTTTCCTCCTTCTCGGAAATCCATGATTCGACCGACGACCATTGCCACGCTGGTCCTTGCCGCCGGCGCCGCATGCCTCGCCGCGGAGGCGTCCGCGCAGGCGGTTGGCAACGCGGCCAAGGGTCGCGAAAAGATCCAGATGTGTGCCGGTTGCCATGGCATAGAGGGCTACCGCACGGCGTTCCCCGAGGTCTACAACGTGCCGCGGATCGGCGGTCAGCACGCGAGCTATCTGCTGAAGGCGATGCAGGCGTACAAGAGCGGCGAGCGCAATCATCCCTCGATGCGGGCGATCGTCGCGTCGCTGTCCGACGAGGACATGGCGAATCTTGCGGCGTTCTACTCGCAGCACGAAACGAAGACGGCGGCGAAATGATGAAGACGACGCATCTCGTTGCCGCGATGGCGGCGGTCGCAGGTCTTGGCGCTGCATCACTCGCGCAGGCCGCGGACCTGCAGGCGGGCGCCGCGAAGGCGAAGGAAGTCTGCGTCGCATGCCATGGCCTCGACGGAAACAGTCCGTCCCCGGACTTTCCCAAACTCGGCGGCCAGCATGGCGATTACCTTGCGCATTCGCTGCAGGCCTACAAGGATGGGCGGCGCAAGAACGCGATCATGGCGGGCTTCGCCGCGGCGCTCACCGCCAAGGACATCGAGAACCTCGCCGCGTACTACGCGGCCCAGCCGCCCGTCGTGTTCGTCGAGCCCTACACCCACAAGATGCCGTAGGCGCCGCGGTCGCAACGATGCGAAGAAAGGCGCCCTCGGGCGCCTTTCGTTTCGTTGCTGCGCAATCGACGCTGCGCGGCCCGGTCGCTATTGCCCGAGCTCGCTCAACGAAAGGTGTTCGATGTCGCCGGCGGATTCGACCGCGGCATCGGGAGTGGTCGGGGACGCGGGGTAGCGGCCTTCGACGTAGTCGCGCAACAGGAGGAGTTCGCCCTGCACTTCGCCGGGAAAGCCGCGCCGGCCCCCGCGCCGGTCGACCAGCAACGTACTCAGGTAAGTTGCGAAAATCACCGGGTCGTGCCAGGCACGCGCAAGGTGGTTTGCGATTCGCGGATAGTCCTGCAGAAGCGACAGCGGTCGGATATCGGCAGGTAGCTGGGCGATCCAGCGCCAGGTGGCGGGCAACGCCTGATTCAGCGGCTGCCCCCGCCGCATGCTGCGCGGATCGACGTGCGGGGCTTTCACTTCCTCGCTCCCCATGGTTGCTCTCCGTTGCTCGGCAGGGATACTGCCAAGCGCCCGTATTCCGGCACTCTGCTATGACTGGCGACCGCGGTCAAGCGTTCGTTTTCGGGCCGGGAGGATCCGGCGGCAGCCAGTGTCGCATCCGGGCGTGACGCCGTCACCTCTCATGCTGATGTCATGCAACGCAATGCCGCCGCGGCGCCGTGCAGAGGCTCGCTAGATCACGCCGCAGACTGCGGGCGTCGCTCCGGGTGCGGTGGGTCGCCCCGCATCGAGCACGATTCCGCGGTCGCCCGCATGGAAGATGCGCAGCAGCGAGTCGGCGTGATACGGATATTCGACGAAGCGCCAGAGCGCGTTTTCGCGCATCTCGAGCTCGGCAATCTTGCGATCGAATTCGTCGCGGGATGTGGCGTCATCGAGCAGGCCGAGCAGCGAAAGGCGGATTCGGCGGATGTGCAGCAAGCTTGCGTGTTCGCGAGCGGCTTCGCAGGCGGCGACGTGATTGAAGCGTGATTCGAACATCGGTACGTCCTTGGGCGCAGCGACGGGAAACGAATGGTGCGCGGACCGCCTGTCGGTCGTCGCGCGAGCCATCGCCGTTCGCTGCCGGGAATCCCCGGGCGGTTGCCTCCTTGGGTCCGTTTTCGACGGACTGTGAGAACACCTTAGCAAGTGCCGTGCGCGCGCCTTCAACCATCGCGATGCAGCGTGCGTCGCCGGGTTCCCCTGCGCCTTGCGCACAGAGGGACGCGACCCTGGACCGCAGTGGTGCAGGCGCGTTGGCGAGTGTCCATCCAGATCTGGCGGGCAGCCCAAGCGATCGCAACATCGGGCCGCCCGCCGCGGTCATGCATTGACGCGGCGCGGCACTCGAAATTCTCGGGACCCGGCGCGCACACGAGGGCATGTGTGGCGCACCGTTGACGCACCACGCCGGGTCATTGCTGACGCGCGAGACAGTCGAGATAGAGCTTCGCGTCCGGCGGCGCGCCAAGGCGCTGCGACTGCCAGATCACCTCGCCGAGGCACTCGAGCAGCGCGTGCAGCGCCGCATGCTCGTCCGCCTTGAGTGCGCGCAGACGCACGAACTCGGCACGGATGCCCGGCGGTTGATCGATCGCGAGCTGCTCGGCCACGGCGAGATGCAGCGAGAGATGCAGGAACGGATTCGTCTGCCCGGATTCCGGCGCCCAATCGCGTTCGAGGTTGCGCGCGGGATCCTCGATCAGCGCATGGTATTCCGGGTGCAGCGCGACGATGCCGACCACGGTCTTTTCCAGTCCTTCGAGCGGCTGTCCCGCCCGGTGCTTCGCCCAGGCACCGGTGAGGAAGCGCCGGGCCTCCTCGCGAGTCGGTGCGAACATCAGCGCCTGCGGCCTCGCGGCGTGCCGGCCTTCGCGGTCTTTGCGAAAGGTTGCTTGCCGCGAGCCGTACCCGGAGCAGGAGCGCGAGTCTTGGCGACGGACGGCGTCGCCTTCCCTCGCCGCGCGGCACGTCTCGCACCGGCGGCGAGCGAAGCGGTGTCCACGACGGCAGGCGCGGGCGACTTGTCCCGGTACTCGCACAAGTCGTGGATCATGCACTGCGGGCACAGCGGCTTTCGCGCAAGGCAGATGTAACGTCCGTGCAGGATCAGCCAGTGGTGTGCGCCGAGCTTGAATTCGTCCGGCGTGGTGCGTTCGAGCTTGTCCGCCACGTCGTCGGGGTCCTTGCCCGGCGCAATCCCGGTGCGATTCGAGACGCGGAAGATGTGCGTGTCTACAGGAATGACCGGCTGGTTGAACGCGACGTTCAAGACGACGCTCGCGGACTTGCGTCCGACGCCGGGCAGCGCCTGCAGGGCTTCTCGCGTCGCCGGCACTTTGCCGTCGTGCTTGCGCAGCAGTTCCTCCGAAAGCGCGACGATGTTCTTCGCCTTGTTGCGGAATAGCCCGATGGAACTGATGAAGGGAATGAGTCGATCGACGCCGAGCTCGACGATCGCGTCCGGCGTGCCGGCAACCGGAAACAATTTCTCCGTCGCCCGGTTGACGCTCTTGTCGGTCGCCTGCGCGGACAACACGACCGCGACCAGCAGCTCGAACGGCGTGCGATAGTCGAGCTCGCTGCGCGGATCCGGATTGGCGGCGCGCAGCCTCTCGAAGATCATGCGCCGCTTGGCGGCGTTCACGGAGGTGCGCTGCCGAGCTGGGCGAGGCGCTTGAGCCGGGCCGGTTCGGTGGCGACGAACCAAGGGTCCTCGCGCAGGATCGCGAAGGCCTTCGCGGCCCAGGGCGCCGCAGCGGCGCGCCTGCCCTTCGCCACCTCGATCTCGGCAAGTTCCTCGAACACATACCCGTCCGACTCGCCGATCTTCTCGTACTCGGCGACGAGCGCGCGCTGGATCTTCTCGGCCTCGTCCAGCCGGGAGAGTTCGCGCAACGCGCGCGCGACGGTCCACTTGGCGATGCGTATGCGCGTCGCATCCTTTGCGGCCTCGCGCACGGCGAGCGCCTTCTGCCAGTAGCCGAGCGCGGTGGCCGCGTCGCCGCGCTCGAAATGTGCCCAGCCGATGTTGTGATAAAGCGAGCCGCGCCATCCGCGCGCACGGGCGTCCGTGGCCGCCTCCGCGGCAGCGAGCGCCTTGCGGTTCCAGTCGAGGCGCTCGTCCCCCGGCGCCGCGATGCCCAGCATGTGCAACGCGTCGACGCGGTAGAAGGCATCGCCCGGTGTCGCTTCCGCCTTCGCGATGGTCGCCGCTTCGCGGAACAGCGGCACTGCCTGCTCCGGCAGGCCCGCGGAGTTGAACAGTCGGCCGCGTTCGAGCAGGTAACGTACGCGCACGCGCGAAATGGTGCCCGGCAGTCGCAGCGCCACGGCGTCGAGCGTCGCGTGCGCGACATCGAACCGGCGCTGCAGGCCCTGCGCTCGGGCGATCTGCGTCGAAATCTCGAGCGCCTCGCGCGAATTCGCCGGGTATTGCGCGAGCGCCTGGCGGAAGCGTGCCTCGGAGACGTTGGGCTTCGCGAAGTCCCAGCGCGCGTCGAGCTGCGCCGAGAAATCCCCGCGTACGGTCTTTGCGGTGCTCATGGCTGGTGTGCCGGCGCCGGATAGACCGGCCACCAGCAGCAATGCTCCGGCAATTCGTGCATGTCGCGTCACGCCATCCGGGCGGCGCGCCGCGCACGCGCGCGTTCGAGCGCCGCGGCCACCGCCGACTGGCGCCGCCTCGGGTCGTCCTGCGCGTGCTGACTTGCGCCTGCCATCCTTGCCGCAACCCGCTCGCCCCGTGCAACGCGCATTTCGCGTTCACGGTGGCGTACCCGCGCGGCGGCCGCATCCGTGTCCGTCCAGGGGCGGCCGGCCGGTACCATCGTGATGCAGTCGACGGGACATGGCGCAACGCAGAGTTCGCAACCCGAGCAGTGCGTCGGCAGCACGGCGTGCATGCGCTTCGCCGCGCCAATGATCGCGTCCACCGGACAGGCATCGATGCACAACGTGCAGCCGATGCAATGCGCCTCGGCGATCGTCGCGACGAGCAGCGGGCCGTGCTCGCCGCAATCGCGATCCAGCGGCTGCCGGCGCAAGCCGGTCAGCGCCGCGAGGCGCGCGATCACTTCGTCGCCGCCGGGCGGACAGCGGTTGATCGGCGTCTCGTGCCTTGCGATTGCCTCGGCATAGGGCCGACAACCATCGAACCCGCAGCGCGTGCACTGCGTCTGCGGCAGGACTGCGTCGATGCGATCGGCATACAGGTCGTGGCGCACGCCGTCATTGTAGCGCCGCGCCGTTGCGGTCGATGGGCGTTTGCTAGCAGGCTGATGCGGAACCCGTCATGGCCGCGCAGCGGCCTTGCGGGATGGGATGCGCGAAGCAGCGAGCGACGTGTGGTCGACCCCACACGAACGAGCTGCGCCAAAGCAGGCCACCCGCAAAGCCGCTGCCCATACGGGTTTCGACGATATGGCGCCGTCTGCGTTGTTGCTCGCCTTGCGAATGTGCGCGGGCCATTCGACGCGGCTCGCGCCTAGCATCCGGGGCCATCTCGTCCGAAACGCGGTCCATGACGGGTTCCGCATCAGCCTGCTAGACTGCACCAACCCGACGCGGAACGTCGCGCCGAGGTCGGCATTGGTGGCCATGTAGCGCTGACCGGCGACGTCGACGCCGACATGGCAGCGCTCGCGACGTTCTATGGCGACAGACGGGCACGGCGGCCCGACAGGGCGGGGCCGGTACGGCTTGGGAAGCGGCCACCGCCACGATGAACGCTCTGGGAGGCGTTCTGGTCGCGGCCTGCGCGCCTGAAAACGTCGCCCGCGACCGCCCGCTGCGCTGACGCCGACCATGCACGACGCCGCACACGGACACGACAATCACGAGGGCGCGACGGCGCGCGCCTTGTGGACCGCACTCGCGCTCACCGGCGGATTCGCCGTGGTCGAAGCGATCGGCGGATGGCTTGCGGGATCGCTTGCGCTGGTGTCCGACGCGGGCCACATGGCGACCGACGCGGCATCCTTCGTGGTTGCGCTGATCGCGCAGGCGCTCGCCCGCCGCCCGCCGTCGCAACGCGCATCGTACGGCTACGCGCGCGCCGAGGTGCTGGCGGCATTCGTCAATGCGCTCGCGATGCTCGCGCTGGTGGTCTGGATTGCGGTGGAGGCGGTCTCGCGACTGCTGTCGCCGCTGCCCGTCGCCGGCACCACGGTCATGGTGATTGCCGTCATCGGAATGGCGATGAACCTGTTCGTCGCGTGGCTGCTTGCCCGCGCGGGCGGCGGAATCAACGCGCGCGGTGCGCTGCTGCATGTCGTCGGCGATTTGCTGGGTTCGGTCGCGGCCGTGACCGCCGGCGCAGTAATCCACTTCACCGGCTGGATGCCGATCGATCCGATTCTGTCGGTCGCCGTCGCCGTGCTGATCCTGCGCTCGACGCTCGCGTTGCTGCGCGAATCGTCCGGAGTGCTGATGGAGGGCGTGCCCAGGCACCTGTCGTATGAGGAGATCGGCCGCGCACTGGCTGCGCTGCCTGGCGTGACCGGCGTGCACGATCTCCACATCTGGACGATGAGCGCGGAGCGACCCGCGCTCTCTGCGCACGTCACGCTGACCGATGCCGCCATGTGGCCGCAGGCGCTTGCCACCGCGCGACGCCTGCTCGCTCGGGACTTCGGCATCGATCATGTGACGCTTCAGCCTTCGTGGCCGGTTCCACCGCCGGGAGGGCGGGTGATTCCGCTTGTCCCGCGCCACGACGGGGATTCGTCCCGGAACTAGAAGTCGACGCTAGAGCCACCCGGTGCGCCGGAAGCGCGTGAAGAGATAGGCGTCGATGCCGAACATGAGTACCAGCGCGAACGGATAACCCATTCTCCAGTCGAGTTCCGGCATGTTGTGGAAGTTCATGCCGTAGATGCCGGCAATCAGCGTCGGCACGGTGATCAGCGCACCCCACGCGGCGAGTCGCTTCGTCGTCTCGCTTTCCGACAGGCTGATGAGCGTCAGGCTCACCTGCGTCGCGGTCTGCAGCATGTCCCGGATGCTGTCGATCGAGGCGTTCAGGCGCGCGAGGTGGTCGTAGACGTCGCGGAAGTAGTCCTGGCAGCCGATCGCGAGTGCAGGAACGCGGCCACCGTGGAGCTTGCCGACGGCCTCCATCAGCGGCGTGACGGCATGTTTGAGCAGCATCAGCCGGTATTTCAGGTCGTAGAACGCCTCGATGTTGGCGCGGGTCGGAGTGCTGCGGAAGATTTCGGCCTCGAGTTTCTCCAGATCGGTTTCGAGCGTGTC
Organism: uncultured beta proteobacterium; assembly: GCA_963750585.1. Taxonomy (GTDB): domain Bacteria; phylum Pseudomonadota; class Gammaproteobacteria; order Burkholderiales; family Casimicrobiaceae; genus VBCG01. The sequence continues at coordinate 34,359 of CAVVRH010000002.1, read as the reverse complement.
GATGATCGGGAAATAGCGATCGACGATCGCGTCCATGATCGCATAGAGCACGAAGCCGGCGCCGTGCTCGAGGTTGTGCGGCTCCCTCTCGCAGCGCGCCCGGACGTTCGCGAAACCGCGTGGCGAGCGCCTGCGGATCGACAGGACGTAGTTGCGCGCTGCGAAGACGTGCACCTCGCCGATCACGAATCCATCGGCGGCCTTCGCGTCCGGATCGACGGTGTGCATCACCACGAACATCGAATCGCCATATTCCTCGATCTTCGGCCGCTGGTGCCCCTTGCGCGCGTCCTCGAGCGCGAGTCCGGGCAGACTGAACTCATCGCGCATGACGTCGAGCTCCTCGTCGGTCGGCTCGAACAGCGCGACCCAGACGAAACAGTCCGGGTGGCACACGTACTCGGAAATGTCCTCGACGGGGACGTCCGCGATCTTGCGGCCGTTCTGGTAGACGACGCAGTTGAGCAGCATGCGTTGGGCGATAATTGTGGATTCGCGCCCATCATAGCGGCCCGGGGCGCCCTCGACCAAGCAGCCCCTTGAAAGCCTGCGGCGGCGACCCCACCTGTCGCGCCGTCGTTCGTACCGGAGATACTCGATGAGCAATGCCACCGACACCCCGCATCGCCGGGAAACGCTGGGCTTCCAGACGGAGGTCCGCGAGCTCCTGCACCTGATGATCCACTCGCTGTACAGCAACCGCGAGATCTTCCTGCGCGAGCTCGTCAGCAACGCCTCCGATGCCTGCGACCGCCTGCGCTTCGCCGCGCTCGACAAGCCGGACCTGTACGAGGACCAGACAGACCTCGTGATCCGGGTGGATTGGGATCCGGCGGCGAAGACGGTGACCGTCAGCGACAACGGCATCGGAATGTCGCGTGACGAGGTGATCGCGCATATCGGCACGATCGCCAAGTCCGGTACGCGGGAGTTCCTGGCGGCCCTCTCCGGCGACCAGGCGCAGGACGCGAAGCTGATCGGCCAGTTCGGCGTGGGCTTCTACTCGGCGTTCCTCGTCGCCGACCGCGTGACGCTGGTCACGCGCCGGGCCGGCTTCGACACCGACGACGGCGTACGCTGGGAGTCCACCGGCGAAGGCGAGTACACGATCGAGGCGGTGCCGCTCGACAAGCGCGGCACGACGGTAACGCTGCATCTGCGCGAGGGCGTCGAGGAGTTCGCCTCGCGCGCGCGCCTCGCCGGCATCATCCGCAAGTATTCCGACCACATCGCGCTGCCGATCCGCATGGTGAAGGAGCGCTGGGACGATGCCGCAAAGGCCCACGTCCGCGCCGACGAGGACGAGACCGTCAACGCAGCCTCGGCGCTGTGGACCCGACCGAAGAGCGAGATCACCGATGAGCAGTACGCGGAGTTCTACAAGCACGTCGCGCACGATTTCGAGGCCCCGCTCGCCCACGCGCACGCCAAGGTCGAGGGCCGTACCGAGTACACGCAACTGCTGTTCATTCCGGCGCGCGCGCCGTTCGACCTCTGGGACCGCGATCACCGGCGGGGTCTCAAGCTCTATGTGCGGCGGGTGTTCATCATGGACGACGCCGAGCAGCTCCTGCCCGCCTACCTGCGCTTCGTCCGCGGCGTGGTCGACGCGAACGATCTGCCGCTCAACGTGTCCCGCGAGATCCTGCAGGCTTCGCGCGACGTCGAGTCGATCCGTGCCGGTTGCGTGAAGCGCGCGCTGTCGATGCTGGAGGAGCTGGCCGAGAGCGCGAAGGACAAGTACGCGACGTTCTGGTCGACGTTTGGCAAGGTGTTCAAGGAAGGTGTCGTCGAGGATGCCGGGAATCGCGAGCGGATCGCCAAGCTGCTGCGCTTCGCGTCCACCCACACCGGCGAGCCGACGCAGGACGTTGCGCTGGCCGACTACGTCTCGCGCATGAAGCCTGGCCAGGACGCGATCTGGTATGTGACGGCCGATACGCACGCGGCCGCGGCGGGCAGTCCGCATCTCGAGATCTTCCGCAAGCACGGGATCGAGGTGCTGCTCCTGTCCGATCGCGTTGACGAATGGGTGACGGCCTCGCTCGACGAGTTCGAGGGCAAGCCGATGAGGTCGGTCGCCAAAGGTGCGCTCGATCTTGCGAAGCTCGCGACCGAGGACGAGAAGGTGGCGCACGAGACTGCTGCTGCGGCCGCGCAGCCGATCGTCCTGCGGGTGAAGAAGGCGTTGGGCGACCGTGTCGGTGACGTGCGCACCACTGCGCGCCTCACCGATTCGCCGGCGTGCCTGGTCGTCGGCGAAGGCGAGGTGTCGGGCAATCTCGAGCGAATCCTCACGGCGGCGGGGCACGCGGCACCGACGGTCAAGCCGATCCTCGAGCTCAATCCCGGCCATCCCCTCGTGGCGCGGCTCGCGGGGCTGGACGAAACGCAGCTCGCCGACTGGGCGCGCGTGCTGCACGATCAGGCGGTGCTCGCCGAGGGTGCGCCATTGCCCGATCCGGCCGGCTTCGTGCGTGCGCTCAACGCGCTGATGGCCGGCCTTACGTCGGCCACCGGCGACTCGGCCGCTGGCGAGAACGCGACGATACCCAAGGCATGAACCGCCGGGCAGCGGGTCGAGCGCTCGTTGGTGCGCTTCTCGGACTGAGCGCGACCGGGCCGGCCTGGGCGATGGACGACGCGGCGTGGACGGCGCTGCGCGCCGGTGGCCACGTGCTGATCGTGCGCCACGCGCAGACCGATCCGGGAATCGGCGATCCGCCCGACTTTCGCCTGGGCGAGTGCGCGACGCAGCGCAATCTCTCGGGGGCTGGCCGGGCGCAGGCCGGCGCGATGGGGCAAGCGCTTGCGACCCGATCTGTCGCCATCGGCCCCGTGCTTTCCTCGCGCTGGTGCCGCTGCCTCGACACTGCGCGGCTCGCGTTCGGCCGCGTCGAGCCCTGGCCGCCGCTCGATTCGTTCTTCGGCGAGCGATCGGCCGAGGTTGCCCGGACCGCGGCGGTGCGCGCCCGGGTCGGCGACTGGCGCGGGCGCGACAATCTCGTGCTCGTCACGCATCAGGTGAACATCACTGCGCTGACCGGCGAGGTTCCGGCATCCGGCGAAGCCCTGGTGCTGCGGCCGGACGGGTCCGGTGGCTTCACGCTTGCGGGCCGCCTGCAGTTCTAATCGCCCGTCAGCATGAAAGCCGTTCGGCTTCGTCTTGCGCGGAGTCCGTCGCGTTGATACCCCGACCGCGCACTTGTGGACATCGTGTGAACAGGCCCATGATCGCAGCCTGAATGCGGCGCGACCGGGCAGCGGTCCGCTGGCCCGCGCGTGTACCTTGCCGAACGACGATCCCGTCTCCGCTCCCGTGGCCGTGCGCTTCACCGCCCGGCGCGAGCTCGCGCTGCTCATCACTTTGGCAGCGATGCAGTTCATCCATATCGTCGATTTCATGGTGATGATGCCGCTCGGGCCGCAGTTCATGCGCCTGTTCACGCTCGGGCCGGAACAGTTCAGTGTGCTGGTTTCCACCTACGCATTCGCGGCGGCGGTGAGCGGATTCCTCGCCGCGTTTCGCATCGACCGCTACGATCGGCGCAAGGCACTTCTCGCGCTTTATGCGGGATTTCTCTGCGCGACCGCGTTGTGCGGCGCGGCGCCGAACTATCCGCTGCTCCTCGCGGCCCGCGCCGTCACTGGCGCATTCGGGGGCGTGATCGGAGCATTGGTGCTGGCGATCGTCGCCGATATCGTCCCGTACGCGCGCCGAGCGCGAGGCACGGCGATCGTGAGCGCAGCGTTCTCGGTCGCTGCGGTGATGGGCGTGCCGCTCGGACTGTGGCTCGCGGCGCACTGGTCGTGGCGGGCGCCGTTCCTCGTGCTCGCGGTTGCCGGAATTCCGATCGGCGCGATCGCCGCGCGCCTCATTCCGTCGCTGACCACGCACATGCACCATGCGACGCATCGCCACCCGTTCGCGCAACTCGCGGTGGTATTCGGCGAGCCGAACCATCGCCGGGCGTTCGCACTGACGATCGCACTGATGTTCGCCGGGTTCACGGTGATCCCCTTCATCGCCCCGTATTACGTGGCGAACGTCCGCATCAGCGAGGCCGACCTGCCGCTCGTCTATTTCGTGGCCGGCAGCGCCACGCTGTTCACCGCGCAGCTGATCGGCCGCTGGGCGGATCGCTACGGCAAGAGACGCATATTCACGCGGATTGCCTTCGCGTCGATCATTCCGCTGCTCATCACGACCCATCTGCCGCCTGTTCCGCTCGCGGCCGCGGTAGCGGCGTCCACGCTCTTTTTCGTGCTGGTGAGCGGGAGGTTCGGCCCGGCGATGGCGCTCACGACCGGTGCCGTCGAGCCGCGGCTGCGCGGCAGCTTCATGAGCTTCAATGCGGCGATCCAGCAACTCGCGTCCGGCGCGGCCGCGCTGGTCGCGGGGTTGATGATCGGGCGTGCCGCCGACGGCTCGCTCACCGGCTTCGGTTGGGTGGGCGCGCTCGCGGTCGCCTGCACGTTGCTCGCGATAGCGCTCGCGCAGCGCGTGCGGGTCGTCCACGACGGCGGCAGCGCGCCAGCCTGAGTTCGCCATACCGGAAAACCACGCGTAACATGACGATCCCGCGCTCAGGAATGCCCGCCCGCCGCGCGATGCTGGCGCGTTGCCTATGATCATCGAGTCGCTGCTCGACACCGATCTCTACAAGTTCACGATGATGCAGGTCGCGCTGCATCACTTTCCCGGGGCGCAGGTCGAGTACCGGTTCAAGTGCCGCAATGCGGACGTCGATCTGACGCCTTACATCGCGGAGATCGAGCAGGAAATCCGCGGCCTGTGCAAGCTCCGTTTCACGCCGGCCGAGATCGAATACCTGCGCGGCTGGCGCTTCTTCAAGAGCGACTACGTCGACCTGCTCGCGCTCTTCCAGCTCGACGAGCGCTTCATCGCGGTGACGCGCAGCGCGGACTCGCGCCCGCGAGATCGACATCTCGATCAAGGGACCGTGGCTGCACACGATCCTGTTCGAGGTGCCGGTGCTCGCGATCGTGTGCGAGATCTTCTACCGCAGCACCGTGCGCGCGCCGGATTTCGCCGAGGGACGGCGACGGCTGCAGGAGAAGATCGGTCTGATCAACGCCGTGGGTGATGCGAGTTTCCATATTGCCGACTACGGTACCCGCCGCCGCTTTTCGCGCGTATGGCATGGAGAGGTGGTGGCCACGCTGCAACGCGAGACGGGTCCGCATTTCGTCGGCACCAGCAACGTGAAACTCGCGATGGACCACGGCCTCACGCCGCTCGGCACGATGGCCCACGAGTACCTGCAGGCGTGCCAGGCGGTCGGTCCGAGGCTGCGCGACTCGCAGGCATACGCGTTCAACACCTGGGCCCGTGAATATCGCGGCGACCTCGGGATCGCGCTCTCGGACGTCTGCGGAATGGACGCATTCCTGCGCGATTTCGACCTGTTCTTCTGCAAGCTGTTCGACGGCGTGCGGCACGACTCCGGCGACCCCTTCCAATGGGGCGAGAAGCTGATCGCGCACTATCAGCGGATGCGCATCGACCCGCGCTCGAAGACGATGGTGTTCTCCGACAGCCTGAACGTGCCGCTCGCGATCCGGCTCTTCGAGTATTTCAGGAGCCGCAGCCAGACGGCGTTCGGCATCGGCACCAATCTCACCAACGACCTGGGCTACAAGTCGCTGCAGCTCGTGATCAAGATGACGCGCTGCAACGGGCAACCGGTCGCCAAGATCAGCGACGAGCCTTCGAAGGCGATGGACTACGATCCCTCCTACGTCGCGTATCTGCGCGAAGTGTTCCAGGTACCGGATCCTGCTGCAGCCAGGCCAGGGTCCGCGTCGTCTGTCCCACGCTGAGCGGCACGCTCAGCCGAGCCCGTGCCGCGCGAGCTCCTCGCGGTATGCGCGTAGCGTCGTGGGACCGAAACAGGCGAAGATCACGTCGCGCATCCGGGGGTTGCCGGGGAGTGCGCGCAGGGTTTCGGCAACCGCGATACCCACCGCCGCGGCGAGGGGATAGCCGTATGCGCCACAGCTGATAGCGGGCAACGCGATCGACGCGATGTCGTGCGCCCGCGCGATCTCGAAGATGCGGACGTAACACGACGCAAGCAGTTCCGGTTCGCCGCCGGCGCCGCCTGCCCAGACCGGGCCAACTGCATGGATCACATGGCGGGCTTTCAGCCGATAGCCGGCCGTGATCCTGGCGTCGCCCGTCGCGCATCCGCCCAGTCGCGCGCACTCCGCGCGCAGGCCGGGACCGGCTGCGCGATGGATTGCGCCATCGACTCCACCACCTCCCAGCAGTGTCCGATTGGCCGCATTGACGATCGCGTCGACGGCGAGGTCGGTGATGTCGACCTCGCGGGCAATTATGGTCGCGGCCATCGGTTCAGCGCGGGAAGTCAGTCGCGCGCCCCGGAAATCGTGGCATGCCGAAGTGACGGGTTTCCGGCCGCCGACGGGCAGGAAGCTGTACTGGACACCGTTCAATGCGAATGCCAGACCGAGCAGTCGGGTGACGTGGCTGTTGCGAGTATAGCAACGCCCTTTCGGGAGCATCGGCCCGGGAAGGGACGAATGCGGCGGGTGCGAAAGGCGTCGTGTAGAGTCTGCGGTATGGCCACCTCGGCGACTGGGACGAAAACCGCATCCGGAGCACGCGACAGCGCGAGCAAGGACCGCCGGCTGCGGCTCGACGACATCCTGAAGCTGATGGTCGCCGACGGACTCGTGCCGGCCGCTGAAGCCGACAAGCTCGCCCGCGCCCATTCACACCGTTTCGAGCATCCGCTCGAGCTGATCGAATCGCAGCACTGGAAGGCCGCCCGTCCGCCGCACATCGCGTTCACCCTCGATTGGCTGGTCGAATGGCTCGCCGGCAAGCTCGGTGTGCGCTACCACCACATCGATCCACTGAAGATCGATCTCTCTGCCGTGACGGCGACGATGTCGAACGCGTACGCCGAGCGGTTCCGCATCCTGCCGGTCGCCGTCACGCGCGAAACCCTCACGGTCGCGACCGCCGAGCCGTTCGTGACGAGCTGGTCCGACGAGTTGGGCAAGATCCTCAAGCTCAAGGTCGCGCTGGTCTTCTCCAACCCAGCCGACATCCGGCGCTATCTCTCCGAGTTCTACAACCTCGCGCGCTCGATGAAGAAGGCGCAGGAGGGCTCGAAGGGCGGCATGTCGATCGCCGGCAACTTCGAGCAGCTGGTCGAGCTCGGCAAGCACGGCAACCTCGACGCGAACGACCAGCATGTCGTCCACATCGTCGACTGGCTCTGGCAATACGCGTTCGAGCAGCGGGCATCCGACATCCACATCGAGCCGCGCCGCGATGCCGGCGTGGTCCGCTTCCGCATCGACGGCGTGCTGCACCAGGTGTACGCGATCCCGATTCCCGTATTCGCGGCGATGACCTCGCGGATCAAGCTCCTCGCGCGCATGGAGATCGTCGAGAAGCGCCGTCCGCAGGATGGCCGCATCAAGACCGTCGCGCCGGACGGAAAGGAGATCGAGCTGCGCATCTCGACGATGCCGACTGCGTTCGGCGAAAAGATCGTCATGCGCATCTTCGCGCCCGAGGTGCTGGTGCGCGACTTCACCGACCTGGGATTCACGCCGACGACCGGGAGCGCTGGGAGCGGCTCATCAAGGAGCCCAACGGCATCATCCTCGTCACCGGGCCGACGGGTTCGGGCAAGACGACGACGCTCTATTCGTCGCTCAAGCAGCTCGCCACACCGGAGGTCAACGTCTGCACGATCGAGGATCCGATCGAGATGATCGAGCCGGCGTTCAACCAGATGCAGGTGCAGCCGGTGATCGGCGTCGACTTCGCGACCGGCGTACGCACGCTGCTGCGGCAGGACCCGGACATCATCATGGTCGGCGAGATCCGCGACCGCGACACCGCGGACATGACCGTGCAGGCGGCGCTCACCGGCCACCTCGTGCTTTCCACGCTGCACACCAACGACGCGCCCACCGCGGTGACGCGCCTGCTCGACCTCGGGGTGCCGGGTTACCTGATCAACTCGACGCTGCTCGGTGCGATGGCGCAGCGATTGGTGCGCACGCTCTGCCCGCACTGCAAGAAGCCCGTCGATCCGCCGGACGAGGAAACGTGGCGCGCACTCACCGCGCCATGGCGCGCGGAGCGTCCGGCGCAGGTGATGGGCGCGGTCGGCTGCCTCGAATGCCGCATGACCGGGTACTTCGGCCGCGTCGGACTCTACGAGATCATGCTGTTGACGCCCGCGGTGCGCAGGCTCGTGCACCGTGCCGCCGACGATTCGGAGATCCGCGAACAGGCCTACAAGGACGGCATGAAACCGTTGCGCGTTTCGGGCGCCATGAAGATCGCGGCCGGGCTCACGACGGCGGAAGAGGTGATGAAGGTCGCACCGCTCTCGTGACCGTCCCGGGAACGTCGTGCTTGACGTCTACATCTGATCGTCGAGGGGAAGCAGCGACAGCAGAAATGCCCGCAGCTTCCGCCCGATGGCGGCGGCGGGTTCGTCGGCCAGCCGAGTTTCGCGTCCATCGACGATTGCGACCCATTCGATGTGGACCGGTCGCGCTTCGGTCGCGGGCACCCGCTCGAGCCGCCATGCGTGCTCCGTGGCAATCTGGTCGAACCCCGAGGCAATGCGTTCGGCGAGCACCGGGATGTCGAGCAGCAGGCCCATCTCGGTGTTGAGCAGGCGCGAGCGCGGATCGAAATTGAACGACCCGGTGAACACGACGCGGCGGTCGATGCAATAGACCTTCGCGTGGAGCAAGCCCTGCGGTGACGTGGCGATCTCGTGCAGATCGGCCTCGTGATGCCGATGCCGGGCACGCGAGGCGGTCGGGCGGGACTCGAAGAGTTCGATGCCGGCGTCGAGCATCGCGTCCCGATAGCGCGCGTACGCCGCATGCGCAGACACGACATCGGTGGCCGCGAGCGAGTTGGTCAGGATTCGCACTTCCACGCCGCGGACCTCCAAGCCCGTGAGGAATGACACACCGGCGCGACCCGGCACGAGGTACGGCGATATCAGGAGCACCTCGCGCTGTGCGCTCCGGAAGACCGGCGCGAGTTCGCCGGCAAGGTGGCCGGTTCCCTCACCGGGCTCGATCTCGAGCTTGCTCGGGTTGTCGTACAGCAGGTGTGCCTGGCCCCACAGCCACGTGAGCCGTCGGTCGCGCAACTCGTGGGCGAGCGGGCTTTGGGCGAGGGCAACCAGGTAGGCCTGCGCACCGGCCTCGTCGCGCGTCGCGGCCAGCCGAACGCGCAGCACGGGGAAAGCGTCGTTCGCCGGTTCCTCCGGGACGAGCGTGGCGACGGGAAATGCCGAAGGGTTGTTCCAGAACGTGTCGAACTCGTGCGACAACTCGTCGACGACGGGCCCGATCGCGATCACGTCCAGGTCCGCGAATTCGAGATCGCCGCCTGCCTCGAAGTACTCGTCGCCGACGTTGCGTCCGCCCACGATCGCCACCCGATTGTCGGCGATGAACCCCTTGTTGTGCATGCGCCGGTTCAGGCGTCGCAGATCGAGGAGTTCGGCCAGGGCGGTGAGTCCCCCGCGAACGGCGGGGTTGAACAGCCGGATGTCGATGTTCGGATGTTCATCGAGCACGCGCAACGTCGCGTCTCCGGGATGGCCGCCCCAGTCGTCAAGCAGCAGCCGCACCCGCACGCCACGGTCGGCGGCGGCCAGCACATGGTCGAGCAGCAGCCGGCCGGTCGTGTCGTCGTTCCACAGGTAGTACTGCAGATCGAGCGTGGTTTCCGCGGCGTCGGCCAGCACGAGCCGGCTCAGGAACGCCTCGGAGCCGGTGGGCAGCGGATAGATGCCGCTGTCACCCGGATGCGCCGACGTCGCGGCGAGTGCCACACGGGCAAGCAAGGTTCCGGTGGTTACGATTGCGCGCGACGTCGGACGATCGACCTGCTGCGGAGGAAGGGTGGCACAGGCGGCGAGGATCGCGACCAGCACCACCGCACCGCCTGCACGGACGTGCGAGGCAAATGCCGAATGCGCGGAGGATTGCATGGATCGACCCTGGTGGTCGATTGCCGAAACTTCGCATCGCGCCGCGATCCCACGGTGTGGGGACGGTCGAATTCAGCTTACGCCGTTCGGCTGCGCCGTGCCAATCATGAAGGCGATCGGCGGCGCGTTCCTGCCGCTACGTTGTTGCGCCGGCGGAGTGCCGAGTGCCTGCCGGCAGTTCAGCGCGCAAGCCAGCCGCCATCCACCGCGAGCGTGAAGCCGTGCACGTAGTCCGCAGCGGCGGACGCCAGGAAGACGACCGCGCCGTCCAGGTCCTCCGGCGCGCCCCAGCGCCCGGCGGGTATGCGTGCGAGGATCTCCGCGCCGCGCGTCTCGTCCGCGCGCAACGTCGCCGTATTGTCGGTGGCCATGTACCCGGGCGCGATCGCGTTCACGTTGATGCCCTTGGCGGCCCATTCATTGGCGAGCAGCCGGGTTAGCCCGAGGATTCCGCTCTTCGATGCGGTGTAGGAGGGCACCCGGATGCCCCCCTGGAACGAAAGCATCGAAGCGACATTGATGATCTTGCCGCCGCCGCCCTGGGCGAGGAACTGCTTCGCCGCAGCCTGCGCGAGGAAGAAGGCGCTCTTCAGGTTGACGTTCATCACGTCGTCCCAGTCGGCTTCGGAGAATTCGAGCGCGTCCGCCCGGCGGATGATCCCCGCGTTGTTCACCAGGATGTCGAGTCGGCCGAACGTTCCGACCGCGTGTTCGACCACGCGCCGCGTCGCGCTCGGAGTACCGAGATCCTCGTTGATCGGCACGAAACGGCGAATGGCGTCGCGAACGACTTCCGCCGTCTGCGTGAGGTCGCTCTTTGCCACGCCGGCGACGTCGGCGCCCGCCTGCGCAAGCGCCCGGGCCATCGCCAGGCCCAGGCCGCGGCTCGCGCCCGTGACAAGCGCGACCTTGCCGTCGAGCCGGAAGCTCGCCGCCATCTCAACGCAGATCCGTGTTCTTCAGGTGATCCATGTCGTCGAATACCTGGTTTTCGCCGACCATGCCCCAGATGAACGTGTAGGCACGCGATCCAACGCCCGAGTGGATCGACCAGCTGGGACTGATCACCGCCTGCTCGTTTTGCACGACGATATGGCGGGTCTCGTCGGGGCGGCCGAGCAGGTGCAACACCACTGCGTCCTCCGGCATGCCGAAATAGAAGTACACCTCCATCCGCCGCTCGTGCGTGTGCGAGGGGAAGGTGTTCCACACGCTGCCCGCCTCCAATTGCGTCATGCCCATCGTGAGCTGACATGAATCGACGACGCCGGGCACGATCAGTTTGTAGATCGTCCGCCGATTGGCCGTGGCGGGGTCGCCCAGCGTCTGCGGCGATGCATTCGCAAGCGTGACCTTGCGGTTCGGGTAGCTGCGGTGTGCCGGTGCGCTGTTCAGGTAGAACTTCGCGGGGTTGCGCGTGTCCGCGCTGCGGAACGCCACGTCCTTCGCACCCATGCCTACGTAGAGCGCATCGCGGGAATCGAGTCGGAACGTTTCGCCATCGACGACGATTGCGCCCGGTCCGCCGACGTTGACCGCACCCAGCTCGCGGCGCTCGAGAAAGTTCGCGACCGCGAACTTCTTCGCAAGGGCGGGCGAGAACCCGAGGTCCGCGTCCGTCGGCATCGCGCCGCCGACGATGATGCGGTCAATCTGGCTGTAGGTGAGCGTGATTTCGCCGGGCCTGAAGATGTTCTCGACGAGGAACTGTGCGCGCAGCCCCGCGGTATCGAGCGTCTTCGCGTGGTCGCTGTGAATCGGTTGGCGGACTTCCATCATGTGGCCTCGGGAGGCGGCGGGCGATGGAATCGAATGCTACGCGGAGACCCCCGGGTGGTCAAGTGGCCTGACCAATTTGCGTGATCGCCGATGGCGAACGGCAGACGCCCTCATCCGGGCAAGGACGCGATCGCATGTCAACGCGTTCGATGCGCGCGCGTTTGCGATCCGAATTGTCATCGTGGTAGCGTCTGATGGTCGAGATCGGGAATCGAAATTGCCAGAGCCGCCCTTCCGGCCGCGTGATCGCGCCGAACGTCCTCACATCGCGCTCCGGCTGCATGTGCTGCGGCGGCTCGCGAAGGTCTTGATCGTTGCCGCCGGCGGCCTTTTCACGACTGCCGCGCATGCGCAGGCAGCGCACTCGGCCGCGTTCGTCGCGCAGACGGTGCCATCGTTCATTGCACTGCAGACGGCCACTCCGGTCTCGATCACGATGCGCAATACCGGCACCGCGACGTGGCGTACCGCGGACGGCGACGTGTTCCTCGCCACGCAGGAGCCGCAGGACAATTTCTACTGGTGCATCCAGGGCAATCGCTACGGCAGCGTCAGCGGGAATCGCGTGCTGCTTCCGCAGGATGTGGACCCCGGCCAGACGGTGACGTTCGATTTCGTCGTGAAGCCACTCGGCTGCGGCTTCGCCGCGACGGCGCCGTTCCGCTTTCGCATGCTGTCCCAGCGTTTCGGGACGTTTGGCGAATTGACGCCGGACCCCAAGGTGGATGTTTCCACCGCCGCCGAGTACGTGTCGCAGCGGGTGCCGGCCAAGGTTCCTGCCGGTTCGCCGATCCAGGTCAGTGTCACGTTCAGGAATACGACCACCACCACGTGGGAAAAATCGGCCGGCTTCACGCTGCGCCCGGCGGTCGAGGCGGACCGCGATCTGTGGGGCTTGGACCGCGTGTCACTGCCCGACGATGTCGAGGCGGGCAGCGAGGTCGCATTCGAATTCGCGGTCACTTCGCCGTCGACACCGGGCACCTACAACTTCCAGTGGCAGATGAATACGCCCGCGGGCGTTCCCTTCGGCGGCCTTTCGGCCGGTGCCCAGGTCGGCGTGGTGGCCGCCGGCCCGCCCAACTACGAGGGACTGTGGTGGAACAGCCCAGCCGGATCCGAGGCCGGCTGGGGTGTCAGCTTCGCGCACCAGGACGACGTCATCTTCGCGTCCTGGTTCACCTACGACCTCTTCGGAAAGGGATGGTGGCTCGTCATGACCGCCAACCAGACCTCCGAACGGATATTCGAGGGAACCTGGTTCGAGGTGACCGGGCCGCCGTTCAATGCCGTGCCGTTCAATCCAGGGCAAGTCCGCACGAGCACGGTGGGACGAGGCGCGATCGTTTTCACTGACAACGACAACGCGACCTTCAGCTATACGGTCAATGGTGTCCCGCAGACCAAGTCGATCACGCGCCAGGTGTTCGGCCCGCTGCCGACCTGCACGTTCGGTCTGCTGCCGGATCCTGCTGCCGCCTACAATTACCAGGACCTGTGGTGGGCGGCACCGGCCGCCTCCGAAGCGGGGTGGGGGATCAATCTGACGCAGCAGGGGCAGACGATCTTCGCCACCTGGTTCACGTTCGATCTCGACCGGACGCCCATGTGGCTCGTCGTCACCGCGACGAGGGTCGAACCGGACACCTACGAGGGCACGCTCTACCGCACGACGGGTCCACCGTTCAATGCGGTGCCGTTCGATCCCGCGCGCGTGGTTGCGACGGAGGTCGGAGCCGCGACGTTCACGTTCAAGGACGGGAACAATGCGACCTTCTCCTACACGGTGAACGACATCGCGCAATCGAAAGCGATCATGCGACAGATATTCCGCACGCCGGGGACGGTGTGCCAGTAGCGCGGAACACTCGCGGGCCCGGGCGGTGCCGATCGAGCGTGAGGCGCGCACAGGATGCAGGGCGACGTCGGGCGGGATCGGCGCCTCGGCCCTGACGCGGGGGAGGCGCGTTCGCGCCTCTCTGCGGAAGGCCGGCCAACCGGGCTCGCTGACTTGGCGGCGTGTTCAGCGGAACTGCGCTGCACGCCCGTCGGGCGATGCACGCGCCGTCAGCGCGACGATCGCAAGATGCAGATTGGCGATTTCCCGCCTCAGCAGGGCAGACTCCTCCCTGAGTGCCGCAATCTCGGCGTCCTTCGCGTGCATCCCGTTGCGCAGCGCGGCGTAGCGTTCCTCGAGCCTGAGATTGAGTCCCTGGATCGCAGCCAGCGCAACCCCCTGCGCGTCCCCCGAACCGATCGTCCGATTGCTGTCACCGAGACCGAATGCCGCGTGGAAATCCTCCGCCGTCGGGCCCATGTGCCGCGCGCCGCTGTGCTCGTCACGAAAACTCCACGCAGCGATCGGAAGCGCAACGATCCGCTCGAGTACGCTCGTTGGATCCACCATCGAGAAATCGCGCTTCTCGGCGCGCGTGCTCGTGCTGCGGCAACAAGGCCGGGTATCGCAGCGCGCAGAGTTCCTCACAAGTCCCTCGTGAACGGAGCGCGAGGCGGCGCGGACTCTCGCCTCCACCGGCGTCATCCGTGCGAGCGACGCGGGCAGAACTCGTGATATTTGGTGGCGTGAGTGCACGAAGCGTGATTCCAAGCAACAACTGCGAGTTCGGCTTGCCCCGGCGGCGTCTCGCAAGCATCCTTGCGGTCATCGCGCGATCATTAGGAGGCAGACATGAAGCGAACCTCGAAATTTGTCCTGACGCTATTGGGGCTAATGCCCGTGCTCTTGACCGTCACGCCCGTCTTCGCCACGAGGATTGCGGTTGGCGAGCTCGTCTACAGTTACCCGATAAACGATGACACCGACGTGGCAGTGACTTATGGAAACACCGACACCGTCGCATCGGCCCCTTTACGGCTCGAATTCTGGGCGTTTCGAGACGCATACCTCGGAGGGAGCCTGAATGGATACAAGCTATTCCAGGTGGAGGTCGAACCATTGGAACCTGGTCAATCCACGACTCGCCACTTCAGCCCTCGGGGTCAGGTAATGTCATGGCCACCAGACAACGCCGGCTACTTGACCATCATTGTTACGGAATTCGATGGAGGACCAACGAACGGCGGCTATGCTCCGCGCACCCATTGTGGTGGGAACGCCAACTTCACGGACTTCGGCTCGCGTCCGCCGACCCCGAAGTACTTCACCCCGGTCAAAGGATTATGGTGGAATCCCAACGAGTCGGGTTCCGGTTACATGCTCGACGTCCGGCACGGGGTCATGGTGGTCACGGTGTACTCCTACACAGGGACCGGCGAGCCCCAGTGGTACATCGCATCGGGACCTCTTACGAACGGCGGGCGCGAATTCACGAGGCCGCTCGAGAAATTTCGAGAAGGCCAATGCATAACGTGCCCATACCAACCGCCCGCCTCAAACGGAACCGAAGGGATTCTCTCTATCCGGTTTGACTCCCCGACATCCGCCGTGATGACACTGCCTGGCGGTCGTGTGACGCAAATTCAGCCGCAGGAGTTCTAGCCCCTAGCGTGTATCGGGGAGGGGGCCGTGAACGGCAATGGCGGCGTGGAAGCCCCGGCACGATCGCGGCAAGCTGTGACGTACGCATGTGGGTGGGTCACCGGAGAGAGACCCGTTTTCGCAACATCGTGCCTTAGGTCCAGCCGCATGCGCGGTCGTTGCGGGTGAAACACTCCTCCGGTTGGATGGCAGTCCATTTCACGGGTGGCCGGCGGTGGGGGTCGACCGACCCGACCGGGGGGGAGACATTCACATTGCCGGGCGTCGCCACACTAGAGGGCCATAGTTGCCCCCATTCCCCCGCCTGCATTCGCTGCCCCAGCAATTCCCGCATTGCCTGCAGGATCGCCCGGGCCTCGATGCGGGCCAGTCTCCTGCGCAGCGATCTCGTGCTTTTCGGCCTTGTATCGGGTACCCACTTGCCCGTGCGCGGGTCGCGTTGGCGAAAGGGAGCCGCCCTCGTTCTATTGCCGAAGCGCCCGCAACACGTTCCGCAGCAGTGCTCGCCAACTGCCTGAGTGGCACCGTTCGTCGCGCCGAGAATCAGCCTTCGCTAACAGGGCACGGTCGTTGCTGGCAGGCACAGCAACCGGCACATTTCGTTTGTGGAAATAGGGGCCGGCTGTACACTGAATCGAGGAGCGACAGATGCTGATTTCCATCTGGTGGGTGGTGGCGGCGTTGATTGTTGGCGGTACGGGTGGCGCGTTGGGCGTGGCCATATGCGCGGCGAAGCCCGAAGGGGAAGTACGGGACACCACGAATTTCGACGGCATGAAACACACGCATTGACGGTTGGTTGCGACCCTTGGCGCGGGCGTTAATCCGCCTTATCCAACAGGTCACGCACCGCTCGAAGAATCGCCCGAACCTTCCGTCGAGAGTCAATCGCCGCCTTCGTGTAGCGCCCGTGCGTCGGCTTCCGTCCGGCGTTGCCACCATGCATTCGGCAGCGCGCCTTGCCGCGTAGGGCCGGCCCTTGGCATGGCTGTCCGGTTGTCCTGGCGTGGGCCCCGCAGCGGGGCGCGGCGTTCAGATGCATGGCATTGCCTCTATTTCCCATTGCTCCCCCGGCGCTTGGCGCCCCCGGTCTGCACGCTGCCGATAACGGCTTGGGCGCCGGCCGCGACGTTGACGTGTTGCACGGTCACAGTCTGATTGCCGCCGGTCCGTAGCCGTTGCAGGGTCAGCAGTCCATCCTGAAAGACTGACATCGGCCGTGCAGCGGCAATTGAGGCACCGGCACGACTCCACCTGATCGCCAGCCTGCGAGTGCTCGAAACTGAGCGCGCGGTCCATCATCCGCATGGCGGCCTCGCCAGCAGCATCGGTGCCGTTATCTCGGCAATGGGTTCGCCGCCGAGTTCGGGAAACAGGTTGGATTCGAGCCGACGCAGCACGTCCGCGGCGT
This sequence comes from uncultured beta proteobacterium, assembly GCA_963750585.1. Classification (GTDB taxonomy): domain Bacteria; phylum Pseudomonadota; class Gammaproteobacteria; order Burkholderiales; family Casimicrobiaceae; genus VBCG01. The sequence goes on along the minus strand of CAVVRH010000002.1, from coordinate 17,636 downwards.
GTGAGGGAACCCACGTATGCGCTTGCTTGGCATACCACTCGCGCGCAACGGCTTCGAAACTGTTGGCAGCTCGTCCGGCGGCTTCGCGCTTTGCTTCTTGGCGTGCCGTGCTCGGGTCGTTGCCAGCAGCGAGCAATTTGCGCGCCGCGTCGCGTGCTTCGCGTGCATCGGCAAGCGAAACGTCCGGGTACACGCCAAGCGACAGCCGCTTTTCCTTTCCGTCAAAACGATACTTGAAGCGCCACCAACGCCCGCCCGCAGGCGAAATCTCGAGATACGGCCCGAGCGCATCGAACAGTCGGCGCGGGGTCTTACCGGGCCTCGCATTGCGAATTGCCGTGGCCGTAAGGGGCATGGGGGCAACTCTGGATAAGCGCAACGTAGATGCCCCAAATGTTGCCCCCGGATGTCAAACGCCTTTGCCGGAACCTACGGGAACAGCATTATGGCGAGTCGCCTATGAAAAAGGCCCGGAGATTGGAATCTGCGGGCCTTTGCTGGACGCTAACTTGGCGGATGGGGTGGGATTCGAACCCACGAGCCACGTTGCCGCGGCCGCCGGATTTCAAGTCCGGTGCATTCAACCGCTCTGCCACCCATCCTCGCGCTGTCCAGTTGAAAATCGTCAAGCGCGGCGGCATGTTAGCAGCAGTTTGCGCCCCTGCCGGTTCCGTGGTCTTATGCCATTGAAACTCTGCGGGTTTCTGCTAGTCTAATGGTCGCTTGCGGCCGCTTTGGCCGCTTTCTGGAGGATGTATGGATCCGAAGCTTCAACCGGTGATGTCTGCGAGCGATCGTGTCGTGTTGCCGAACGGGCGGATCGGTCGCCGTCGAGCAGAACCGCGTACTGCGCAATACCTACTGGTTGCTCGCGTTGTCGTTGCTGCCGACGATCGGCGGTGCGCTGGTCGGTGGCCAGTTGAACCTGATGCGCGTGTTCGCGGCTTACCCGATCATTGCTCCGCTCATGATGTTCGGCCTGATGATTGGGCTCGCTGTTCGTCGTCACTGCGTTGCGCAACAGCGCCTGGGGCGTCGCGGCGCTGTTTGGCTTCACGTTCATCGCCGGCCTCGCGCTGACGCCGATCCTGACCTACGCGGCGGGTTTCTCGAACGGCGGTCAGCTGGTCGCGCTGGCGGGTGGCATGACCGCGGCAATCTTCTTCGCCATGGCGGCGATCGCGACCGTGACGAAGCGGGACTTCAGCTTCATGGGCAAGTTCCTGTTCGTCGGCGTGATCCTGCTGGTCGTGGCCTCGCTCGCCAACCTGTTCTTCCAGGTCCCGGCAGTGTCGCTCACGATCTCGGCAATCGCGGTGCTGATCTTCTCGGCGTATATCCTGTACGACGTATCCAACATCGTACGCGGGGGGGAGACGAACTACGTGATGGCGACGATGAGCCTGTTCCTCGACATCTATAACATCTTCGTCAGCTTGCTCAACCTGCTGCTCGCATTCTCGGGCAACCGCGACTGATAAGCGAACGTCACACGTGCGAAGGGCGGCCCGCGGGCCGCCCTTCTTGCTTGGCTCGAACCCTTCGCTACCGCGATATTCGCCGCGAATTGACTTCGGTCAGCGCGGCTGCGGCGGCAATGTGCGCAGTCGCGACGATGGCGTCGAGATCCTCGTCACGAATGCCGGCGTACCAGGCGAAGGGCATCGGCGGCTGCATCCGGCGACCGTCGCGCCCGATGCCTTGGGCGATGGCGCGCTTGATTTCGGCGTCGCTCCATTTTCCGAGCCCTTGTACCGGATGCGGCGTGATGTTCGGCGAAATCGCGCCCTTCCAGTCCTCCGGCAAGCCCTTCACGAACGAGGGCAGGAACGGCCTTCCGCCGGCGCCGAGCGCAGTCCCGTACTGCACTTCGCCCTGCTGCATCGGCGTGTGGCATTCCAGGCAGTGTGCAATCGTCGCGAGATACGCGCCACGGCGAACCTTGTCCTGCAGGTCACGCTCGGTGAAGCCGCGCTCTGCCTCCGGGAAGGCCTCGTGTCGGACGGGCAGGCGATAGGTGGGTGTCGGCACCGTATTGCGCACGGCCGGAACCGACCGCAGGTAGGCGACCAGTGCTTCGAGATCGGCCGGCGTGAGCACCTTGTAGAAGTTCACGGCCATCGGCGCGCCGAGCGGCTTCCCTGCGAGCGGGCCGTGATCCGGACGAACCCCTTGCGTGATCGCACGCTTGATCTCGTCGTCGCTCCAGCTGCCGATCCCGGTTTCCCGGTCGGGCGTGATGTTCGGGGAGGTGCCGGTGAAGGGCGGGATGTCCATGCCGAGACCTCCACCGGCCAGTTCCTTGCCGGGCACGGGTCGCCCGTCGGCATCCTTGGGCGTATGGCAGTTCCCGCACGCCAAGATCGTGGTGACGAGATATCGACCGGCGCTCGAGCGCCGGCGACTGCGCAATGGCCGATGTAGCGCTCGCGGCGAGCGCGGCGGCAAGCACCGCCGCGCGGACCGATTGGCCCGCAGCGAACGCTGCAGAACGCCGCCGCGTGCCGAGCGGGCTCAATGTTTCCGGATGTCGCATGGGATATCCATTGTTGAAGGATCGGAGGGGCGTGGCTCGACACGCCACAATCGGCCGATGCATTCGCCGGGCTTCCTGATCGCGCGCGGCCTATGCTGCGGGTGCGCTCGTGATGCGTCAAGGACTTCCGACGTCATCCATGCCTGCGTCGAGTGCCGGACTCGCTCGCTCGAACATCGCGATCGACTCGACATGCCCCGTGTGCGGGAACATGTTGATGACGCCGGCAGCCGCGAGCACGTAGCCGCGCTCGTTCACCAGCACGCCGGCGTCGCGCGCGAGTGTCGCCGGGTTGCACGAGACGTAGACGATCCTTTGCAGCGAGTGCTGGTCGGTGGCTGCGGGCAACGCCTTGACCAGCTCGATTGCGCCTTCGCGTGGCGGATCGATCAGCGCCTTTTCGAGCGGCAACAGCGGTGCGATGGTTTCCGACGTCGCCTCGAACAGATTGGCGACGGCGAAGCGCGTCCTGTCCAACAAGCCGTTGCGTTCGGCATTTTCCCCGGCGCGGCGCACCAGCGCCTCGCCGCCCTCGATGCCGACCACCTGCGCACCGCGGCGCGCGAGGGGCAGCGTGAAGTTGCCCAGTCCGCAGAAGAAGTCGGCGATGCGCTCGCCCGGCTGCGGGTCGAGCAGCGTGATCGCGCGCCGCACGAGCACGCGGTTGATCTCATGGTTGACTTGCGTGAACTCGGTCGGACCGAATGGCAGTCGCACCGCGAACTCGGGCAAGGCGTAGGCGAGCGCTGCCTCCGGCGGATGAAACGGGACAACCGTCGCCGGACCGCCGGTCTGCAGCCAAAGTTGGATATCGCTGCGTTCCGCGAACGCCCGCAACGTCGCTTCGTCTTCGGGCGTCAACGGCGCCAGGATGCGCAGGACCAGCGCGCAGACCGGCTCGGTGTCACCCGGCGCTCCAGTCGCGCCCGGCCGATCGCCGACGGCGACCTCGATCTGTGGCAATCGGTCGCGGATCGAAAGCCCCTCCACGAGCCGGCGAAGTTCGGGCAGGAGGTCCGAGAGCTTTCTCGGCAGCACGTGGCACTCGCGCATGTCGGCGACGAAGCTGGACTTCCGCTCGTGGAAGCCAACCAGCACGCCCCCCTTCTTCGGCACGTGGCGCACCGAGAGGCGCGCGCGCAGCCGGTATCCCCATGCGGGACCGTGGATCGGCGGCAGCATCTGTTCGGCGCGCACGCGGCCGATGCGCGCGAGCGCCTCCTCCAGCACCCGCTGTTTCGCCGCCACCTGCAGCGAAGGATCTGCGTGCTGCAATGTGCATCCGCCGCAGACCCCGAAATGGGGGCAGCGCGGCGCCGTGCGCGACGCCGATGCCTCCAGCACGCGGTCGACGCGGGCGATTTCGTAAGTCGGCTTGCGCTTCAGCGTGACGAGCGTCACAAGCTCGCCGGGCAATGCACCCTCGACAAACACCGCCTTGCCATCGATGCGTGCGAGTCCACGTCCTTCCTGGTCGAGCGATTCGACGCGAACGGGTGAAGCGGGCTGGGGGGCGGACATGCTTAATGGAGGCACGCGCCGCGCGTGCTGTGCGCAAGGGAACGGATTCTACCCGTCTGCCACGGGGCCCCTCCGGTAGAATCCCCACTGTTCGCTTCGCTTGCCGCCGCGCCCAATCCCATGCGTATCCTCGCGCTCGATTCCTCGACCGATTGGCTGTCCGTAGCCGTCGGCGACGGCATGCGTTGGCACGAGTACCGCGAGCGGGCGGGCCAGGCGCATTCCGAGCGCGTGCTGCCGCTCGTCGATTCCGCGCTTGCACAAGCGCAATGGCGATTGCAGGAACTGGACGGCATCGCATTCGGCGCCGGTCCGGGCTCGTTCACAGGCGTGCGCATCGCATGTGGCGTCGCGCAAGGTCTGGCGCTGGGTGCGTCGCTGCCGCTGGTGCCGGTCTCCACGCTCGCCGCGCTCGCGCAGCAAGCGTGGCGCACCTACGGCAGGACCCGCGTGTTCGCGTGCCTCGATGCGCGCATGCGCGAGGTGTATTTCGCGGCGTGCGAACGCGACGGCGAAGGCTGGCTCGACCGCGAAGAGCCGGCCGTGCGCAAGCCGGTCGCCGTCGCGATTCCTCCGGGCGAGTGGTTCGGCGCAGGCGACGGGCTTGCCGCATATCCCGACCTGGTCGCGCAGCTGGCGCTGGCGGGTCACGACGCGGCGTTGTTGCCCACCGCGCGCGCGGTTGGCGAGCTCGCGCTCCCTATTCTCGTCGCTGGTCGCGGGGTCGTCCCGGAAGCCGCGTTGCCGCTCTACGTGCGCCACCGCATCGCGTTGACATCCGCCGAACGCGCTGCAGGCGAGCGGCTGTAGCGCAATGGCAAGCCCGGTCTTCCGCGCTCCGGCCGCGTCTGCGGTGCGCTGGCGATCGCTCGTCGCAGAGGATCTTGCTACCGTCGCTGCACTCGAAGCGCGGATCCATGCTGCACCATGGACGCTCGGCAACTTCCGCGATGCGCTTGCCGCGGGCTACGGTGCCCGTGTCGGTGAACGCGACGGTCGCATCGTCGCATACGGCGTGCTGATGTACGCGCCCGGCGAGGCGCAGCTGCTGAACCTTTCGGTGATACCGGACGCGAGGAGGGAAGGGCTCGGATACACGTTGCTGCGGCAATTCGTTGCCGATGCAGTGCGTTTGGGCGTCGAGCAGGTGTTCCTCGAGGTCCGCGTATCGAACGTCGCGGCAATCGAGCTGTACGAGCGGGCGGGATTTGCCACGGTTGGCCGTCGCACCGCCTACTACCCACCGAGTCCGCGCGACGGTTCGCGAGAAGATGCGCTCGTCATGCGCCGGCAACTGCGTGGTGCCACGCCCAGGAATGACGATGGCCACTCGCCTTGAGATTCTGCGCGAGCTTGGCCTTGCCCCGATATGGCGGCGCCGCGCCCAGGCACCCGCGGTTGGCCCGGACGCTTCCGTCGCGACGTCGGTCGTCGAAGCGCTGCAGGCGTCGCCCAACGCGACCGCGCTCGAGGACTCCTCCGATCCCGCTCGCCTTGCCCGTATCGCCGCGCTCGCATGGGACCGCTTTGTCACGGATGTCGAGGCCTGCACGGCCTGCGGGTTATGCCGCACCCGCAAACGGGCGGTGCCGGGCGTCGGCGACCGGAGGGCACAGTGGTTGCTCGTCGGCGAGGCGCCTGGCGCCGAGGAAGACGCGAAAGGCGAGCCGTTCGTGGGTCAGGCAGGGCGACTTCTGGACAACATGCTCGCCGCACTCGGCATGGATCGCGACAAGAACGTCTACATCGCGAACGTGCTGAAGTGCCGGCCGCCCAACAATCGCACACCCGCGCCGTCCGAGGCGGCGGCGTGCCGCCCGTATCTGGAACGGCAGATCGACCTGATCGCGCCGGGAATCATCATCGCGCTCGGCAAGAGCGCCGCGTCGTTGCTTCTCGGCACCGATGCGAGCATTGCGAGCCTGCGCGGCAAGGTGCATCGTTACCACGGCATTCCTCTGGTCGTGACCTATCACCCCGCATATCTGCTGCGCACGCTGCCCGACAAGGCGAAGGCGTGGGAAGATCTGCTGTTCGCGCGACGCACGCTGGCCGGAGCCCTACGCAACCTGGACGGGTGACGGCGCGGCGCAGTCACGCTGCGTCCATCGTTGAGAGGCGGGCGCGGCGCCGCCGTCTTGCCGCTACGGCCCGCCGCGCACTTGCGCGCGCGCCTGCGAAGCCCCATATTTCCCGCCGCGGACAGCGTGTCCGCTGGTCCAACCCCGGAGGAAGTCATGTTTCGCTCGCTCAGTGCACTACTCGCCACGCTCGCCGTGCTGGCCCTCGGGGGATGCGGCTACAACACGATGCAAACGCAGGACGAGGCGATCAAGGCGTCGTGGTCCGAGGTGCTTAACCAGTTCCAGCGTCGCGCCGACCTGGTGCCGAACCTCGTCAACACGGTGAAGGGCTACGCGGCGCAGGAACGCGAGGTACTGGAAGCCGTGACGAACGCGCGGTCGAACGTCGCCGGCATCAAGGCCACGCCCGAGCTCATCAACGATCCCGAGGCGTTCGCCAAGTTCCAGGCGGCGCAGAACCAGCTTTCCGGCGCGCTGTCGAGGTTGCTCGTTACGGTGGAGAAGTATCCCGAGCTCAAGTCGGATGCGCTGTTCCGCGACCTGCAGGCGCAGCTCGAAGGCACCGAAAACCGCATTACGGTCGCACGCAACCGCTACATCAAGTCGGTACAGGAATACAACACGACGGTGCGCCAGTTCCCGACCAATCTCACCGCGATGGTATTCGGCATGAAGATCAAGCCGAACTTCGCGGTTGCGGACGAGGCTGTCGTGAGTGTTCCGCCCAAGGTCGACTTCGGCAAGCAGCCGGCAGCGCCCGCGCCGGCTCCTGTCCCTGCACCTGCTCCCGCGCCGGCGCCGGCGCCAGAGAAGAAGTCCGAATCCGGCAGCGATTCACTGCTCTCGAAGGGCTACTGACAGCCGCCTCGCACGTCGCCCGGACGACCCGCTCGCCGCCACGGCGGGCGGGCGCCTCGCACATGAATCGCGGCCGCTTCCTCGCGTGAATACACTCCCTTGCGTCGGTCGTTCGGCGATGCGCTGGCGACACTCGCTGCTGCTCGTCGCGACGTGGTTTCTGCTGGCGTCCTTTGCGGCGCTGGCGCAAAACTGGGAGACCGGCTCGGATGGACTCGCGCCCATCCCACCGCTCACCGCGCGGGTCACCGATCTCTCGAACACGCTTACTGGGGTGGAGCGGCAGGCGCTGGAAGCGAAACTCGCGAGCTGGGAACAGAAGACCGGCAACCAGCTCGTGGTTCTGATGGTGCCTTCCACGCAACCGGAACCGATCGAGGCCTATTCGCTGCGTGTCGCCGAAGCGTGGAAGATCGGGCGCAAAGGGCGCGACAACGGCGTCGTGTTCCTGATTGCGAAGAACGACCGAAAGATGCGCCTGGAGGTCGGATACGGATTGGAAGGCGCGGTGCCCGATGCCGTCGCGAAGCGCATCATCGCGGAGACCGTGACGCCGTTCTTCCGTCAGGGCCAGTTCGCCGCGGGCATCGATGCCGGGGTCGATCGCACGATCGACGCCGTGGACAAGGGCGAGCCTTCCGTTGCGCCGGCGGGCCAGTCCGCACGGCCGGTCGGCAAACCGTCGGGGTTCAATCTCGAGACGCTGTTCATCCTGCTGTTCGTCGTCGTACCGATCGTCGGAAGCATCCTGCGGCGTATCTTCGGCAAGCTAGTTGGCTCGACGCTCGGCGCCGGCATCGTGGGTTTCGGTGCGTGGACCGTGGCGGGCTCGCTGTTGATCGCGCTTGTCGCTGCTGTGGTCGCGTGGTTCGTCATGCTTGCCTTCAGTTCGGGCGTGATGATGTCCTCGACATCACGCGGACGGGGGGGCTGGGGCGGTGGCGGGTTTGGTGGTGGCGGTGGCTTTGGTGGCGGTGGCGGTGGCGGAGGTGGCTTCGGTGGCGGCGGCGGCAGCTTTGGCGGCGGCGGCGCCTCGGGTGGCTGGTAGGGGGCGGACGCGATGTTCGGGGGCAGCAGGGCTCGTCGTCGGGTGGATGCGGCCGGTCGGTACGCGACCTCGTATGGTTCAATGGGCTGAATAAGGAGGACGTACGATGCCCTGGCGGCGCAAAGGCCGGTACTGGCGCCACATCGTGACCGATCACGCGGACACGCGGCGGGCGGTGCCGGAGGCCGACCTCAAACGACTCGAACAGCTGATTGCCGACGGCGAACGCCGCCACCGAGGCCAGGTGTGCCTGGCGATCGAGCCTGCGTTGCAGCTGGCGCGCGTTTACGAAAAGGTGTCACCACGCGAACGCGCACTCGAGGTGTTCGGGTTGATGCGAGTCTGGGACACCGACGAGAACTGCGGTGTCCTGGTCTACCTGCTTCTCGCCGACCGCGATGTCGAGATCGTCGCGGACCGTGGCATTCACCGGGTCGTCGGCGAAACCGCATGGCAGGCAATCTGCGCCAACATGGAGGCGGCGTTCCGCGAGGGTCGCTTCACCGACGGGCTCGTTGAAGGCCTGCAGGCGATCAACGCGCTCCTGATGCAGCACTTCCCGCGCGGCGAAGCGGGACCGAACGAGCTCTCCGACCGCCCCCGCATCCTCTGACGCAGGCAACGTCGGCGCGCCGAACATACGGACGGCCCTGGGCGGCCGTTTCCCGACGTTCAGGGTCCGTGCGGTCCCTTTTCCATCCCGATGAGATGCAGCGAGTCGCCTTGCCGCTGGTTCCAGCGGTGGCGCAGCAGCACCAGGGTCATTGTCGTGGAGACGAACAGCCCGAACAGCACGACGACGGTGTTGATCGTCAGGCCGGCCTTCACCATCGCTGCATACAGGCCGACCATCACCAGGATGCCGATGTTCTCGTTGAAGTTCTGGACCGCGATCGAATGCCCTGCGCCCATCAGGATGTGGCCGCGGTGCTGCAGCAGTGCGTTCATCGGCACGACGAAGAAGCCGGCGAGGCCCCCGATCATGATCATCAGGAACACGGCGATCGACAGTGACTTCACGAAGATGATGCCCATGACGATCAGGCCCATTGCGATGCCGAGCGGGATCACGCCCACGGAGCCGCGCAGCGAGACGAGTCGCGCCGCGAGGATTGCGCCGACCGCGATGCCGATCGCGACCACGCCTTGCAGGTAGGAAGCCTGCGACAGGTTGAAACCCATGGCGTTCGCCGCCCAATCGATCACGATGAACTGGAGCGTCGCGCCGGCGCCCCAGAACAGCGTCGTCGTGGCGAGCGAGATCTGGCCGAGCTTGTCGCGCCACAGCAACCGAACGCAATGCGCGAACTCCTGGATCAGGTACACCGGATTCGTGCTCGCGATGCGGCGATCGACGCCGGTGTCCGGAATGAACCAGTTGAACACCGCGGCGATGACATAGCTCAACATGATCACCGCAATGGCGGCTGCCGGTGGCGTCTCGATGCCCGATTCGAAATTGGGCATGTCGAACCCGAGCAGATACGTCGACGTGCCCGGACTGATCAGGAAGCCGCCGAGCAGCACGCCGAGAATGATCGAGCCGACGGTCGTGCCCTCGATCCAGCCGTTGGCGACGACCAGCTGCTGCGGTGGAAGCAATTCGGTCAGGATGCCGTACTTGGCGGGCGAGTATGCCGCCGCGCCGAAGCCGACGACCGCGTACGCGATGAGTGGATGCACCGCGAACAGCATCAGCACACAGCCGACGACCTTGATCCCGTTGGTGAGGAGCATCACCCGGCCCTTCGGCAGCGAATCCGCGAAAGCCCCGACCAGCGGTGCCAGGATCACATACGAGATGACGAAGGACTGCTTGAGTGCAGGCGTCATCCAAGTTGGCTCGTTCATCTCCCGCAGCAAGGCGATGGCGGCCACCAGCAGCGCATTGTCGGCGAGCGAACTGAAGAACTGCGCCGCCATGATGGTGTAGAAGCCGGCCTTCATCGATCGAGCGGGGCGTAGGATCCGGGAATGCGCCGGCAGGGCGCGGATGCAGGCCGCCGCGCCCGGTCCGGTATAATTCTTTTAAAGAGGCGAGAAGGCCGGCGCTTTATACCATGATTGCTTCCGCGCCCAAAGCTGCCGGTCCCGCGCGTATCGCCTTGTCGAATCCCGGCGGTGCCGCGGGCCGTTCGCCGCCCCCCCGCTGAGCAGGTCCCGCGATGGCCCGCCCTCTCGTCGCGCAAATCAACCTTGCTGCACTGCGGGCGAATCTCGCGGTGGTCCGCGACAAGGCGCCTCAGACGCAGGTGCTGGCGGTGGTCAAGGCCAATGCGTACGGGCACGGACTTGCCCGAGTGCTCTCCGCACTCGACGATGCCGACGGCCTGGCGCTGGTCGAACTCGACGCCGCAGTGACCCTGCGCGAGCGTCATTACACGCGGCGGATCCTGCTGCTCGAGGGCTTTTTCGACGAGCGCGAACTGACCGAGATCGCGGCGCGACGGCTTGCCGTGGTTGTGCACCACACCGAGCAGGTCGCGATGCTCGAGCGCGCGCTGCTCACCCGACCACTCGAGGTTTTCGTCAAGATCAACACCGGCATGAACCGGCTCGGCATCGCACCCGGGGACACCGCCGCGATCTGCGAGCGGCTCTCGAATGCGCCCGCCGTTGCCGCACTGCGGCTGATGACGCATCTCGCGCGGGCCGATGAGGACGATGCGATCGAGGAACCGCTGGCGATCTTCGAGTCCGCGTGCCGGGGTCTGCGATATCCTCGATCGATCGCCAATTCGGCCGGCGTGCTCCGCTATGCCGATGTCGGCGGCGATATCGTACGTCCGGGAATCATGCTCTACGGCGCATCGCCGTTTCCCTACGATACGCCGGGCATGCTGGGACTCGCGCCGGTGATGACGCTGCGCTCGGAGATCATCGCCGTGCAGGAGTTGAAACCCAACGACACGGTTGGCTACGGAGGCGCATACACCGCCTCGCGTGCCCACAGGGTGGGAGTCGTCGCGTGCGGCTACGCGGACGGCTACCCGCGCCACGCGCCCAACGGCACGCCCGTGCTCGTGTGCGGCAGGAAGGTGCGCATCGCCGGGCGGGTGTCGATGGACATGATCACCGTCGACCTGACCGAGGTGCCGGAGGCGCGCACCGGCAGCCCGGTCGTGCTGTGGGGCGAGGGGCTGCCGGTGGACGACGTCGCGGCCGCCGCCTCGACGATCGGCTACGAATTGCTGTGTGCGGTGGCGCCGCGCGTGCGCTTCGTCGCCACGAACGTCGGCCTGATCGACGTCCCGCTTTGACCTGGTGCCCGGACTTTCCGAACCGGCGACCTCCGCTGACTCATTCCTGATACCGGATACCTGCCATGTACATCGTCGTTACCGGAGCGGCCGGATTCATCGGCGCCAACCTCGTGCGCGCGCTGAACGAGCGCGGCGAGAAGAACATCATCGCGGTCGACAATCTGACCCGCGCGGACAAGTTCCGCAACCTCGTGGATTGCGAAATCGCCGACTATCTCGACAAGGACGAGTTCCTCGTGCGGCTCGTGGACGACGACTTCGACGACGACCTGTCCGCAATTCTGCACCAGGGAGCCTGCTCGGACACGATGGAGACCGATGGCCGATACATGATGCGCAACAACTACCGCTACTCGGTCGCGCTGCTCCAGCACTGCCAGGACAACGACGTCCCCTTGCTGTACGCATCGTCGGCATCGGTTTACGGGGGCGGCACCGTTTTCCGCGAGCACCGCGAGAACGAGACGCCGCTCAATGTCTACGGCTATTCGAAGTTCCTGTTCGACCAGTTCGTGCGCGGCGTGTTGCCTGAGCGCACCGCGCCGATCGTCGGCTTCCGCTACTTCAACGTTTACGGACCGCGCGAACAGCACAAGGACCGCATGGCGTCGGTGGCATTCCACTTCTTCAATCAGTATCGTGCCGAGGGCCGCGTCAGGCTCTTCGAAGGTTCCGGTGGCTACGCGGCGGGCGAGCAGCGCCGCGATTTCGTGTCGGTCGAGGATGTGGTCAAGGTGAACCTCGAGTTTCTCGACCATCCCGAACGGTCCGGGATCTACAACCTGGGCAGCGGCCACGCGACCACCTACAACGAAATGGCGGCGGCGGTGATCAACGCCGTCGAGATCGCGGCGGGCCGTCCCTCGCGCACGGTCGGCGACCTGGTCGGGGCCGGCGCGATCGAGTACATCCCGTTTCCGCCGGCGCTGGTCGGCAAGTATCAGAGCTTCACGCAGGCCGACTTGACGCGGCTGCGCGCTGCCGGCTACGTCGCGCCAATGTATTCGGTCGACGAAGGCGTCGGTCGCTACGTCCATCGTCTGATGGCGGCGATGTAGCGCGCGGCCGTACTGTCCTCCGGGTCCGCCGCGCTGCGCATGGTGCGCGAGCGTCGGGCGGCCAATACGGAGGAAGCGATGAAAAAGCTGTTGTTCGGTCTGGTGGCATTGCTGCTTTCCAGCGTGGCGCTCGCCGCGGTCGACCTGAATACCGCGTCGAAGGACGAACTCGTCGGGCTGCCCGGCATCGGGCCCGCCAAGGCGCAGGCGATCATCGACTATCGCACGGAACACGGCCCCTTCAAGGCGGTGGAGGACGTGCGCAAAGTCAAGGGCGTCGGCGAAAAACTGTTCCTGCGACTGAAGCCCGAACTTGCGGTGAGCGGCGGCGCGAAAGTCGCATCGGCCGCTCCGGCCGTCCCGTCCGCCAGCAAGGGTGACGCGAAGGTCGAAACGAAGCCAGCCTCCCGGGCAGACGCGGGCAGGATCTCCAAGGACGACAAGCCCCGGAAGTGAACGGACCCGGGTTCCGGCGCCGGGTATCGCGGATGGCCTGTAAGGCGGCCCAAACGGGCCGTCCACGGGCGCATCCAATTTGCCCTGCGTCAAACCCTTGCAGCCGCGAACGGGCGCGGCAGGTGCCAACCCGCTATTCTCTCGGGGCGATTTCCACGCCGGGCCGGCAGTCGTTGCCGGCCTTGGCGCCTTCCGCTTGCCCGCCCCGGAGCATTAATAGATGAAACGCCTTCTCGTGCTGCTGTTCGCGCTGCTGTTTTCGACGCTTGCATTTTCCGCCATCAACATCAACACCGCCTCGAAAGAGGAACTCGAAGCGCTTGCGGGGATCGGTCCAGTGAAGGCACAGGCGATCATCGACTATCGCAACGCGAATGGTCGATTCAAGTCGATCGAGGACATCAAGAACGTCAAGGGGATCGGCGACGCCACGTTCGACAAACTGAAGGGCGAAATCTCGGTCACCGGACGCACGAGCACATCGGCGGCAACCAAATCCGAGCCCGCCAAGTCCACCGCACCGGCCGCTGCCGCGGGCGCCGCCGCAGCCGGTGCTGCAGGCGCCACGCAGGCCCCGGCAAAGGCCGCACAGGCTCCAGCGCCCGCGCCTGCTCCGGCCAAGTCGGAACCCGCCAAGGTCGCCGCGCCCGCGGCCGCGCCCACAAAGGCCGACGACAAGGCCAAAGCCGCGCCCGCCGCAGCGCCTGCCGCGCCCGCAAAGGCCGACGACAAGTCCAAGCCGGCGAAGGACGAAAAGACCGCAGCACCCGCAAAGGCCGACGACAAATCCAAGGCGACGAAGGACGAAAAGACCGCAGCACCCGCAAAGGCCGAGGAAAAGGGCAAAGCCGTGAAGGACGAGAAGTCGGCCAAGGACAAGGAAGCGAAGGAAGCGAAGGCTGCGAAGGAAAAGGCCGACAAGGAGGCGAAGGCCAAGGCGAGCGACGAAAAGGCCGCCAAAGCCAATGCCGCAAAGGACGAGAAGGCGACGAAATCCGCCAAGTCGACGGCTGCGGACGCAAAGGACGCCAAGGAAGGCGAGAAGACCAAGAAGTAACCGGGCATCACGATGCAAGCCGACCCCGTTCGAATCTCGGGATCGAGTTGCATCGCGTGCAAGGTACGGCACGCCGGCCGAGGCTTCGCCGCGCGACTCCGATGGTGCGCGCCGACGCTTGCATTGGGTCTTGTGCCTGCACCTTCGTTTGCGCGGGGCCGAATGAGCGCGCGATGCCGGCGGCGATCGCACGGTGTGCCATTTCAGTTGGCTGCCCGAGCAATTCCACGAATTCACCGCTCAAACCGCGCGTACACCCCGATCCGGCCGTCGTGCAGAGGGCATTCGCTACAATCCGCCCTTCGCACCTCCAACCGCGGATACGGCTTGGTCCCGATCTATCCCACGCTCGCCGACACCATCGGCAAGACGCCGCTCGTGCGCCTCGCCCGCATGCCCGGGCGCACGACCAACGTGATCCTCGGCAAGCTGGAGGGAAACAATCCCGCCGGGTCGGTCAAGGATCGGCCTGCGCTGTCGATGGTCGTCGAAGCCGAGAGACGCGGCGACATCAAGCCCGGTGACACGCTGATCGAGGCGACCTCCGGCAACACCGGCATCGCGCTCGCGATGGTAGCCGCGATGAAGGGCTACGAACTCGTGCTCGTGATGCCCGACAGCCAGTCGCTCGAGCGCCGCCAGGCGATGGCCGCGTACGGCGCGGAGATCGTGCTGGTGCCGAAGAGCGGCGGCATGGAACTCGCGCGGGACACCGCCGAGAAGATGCGCGCCGAGGGCCGGGGAATCATCCTCGACCAGTTTGCCAATCCCGACAATCCGCTTGCGCACTATCGCGGCACCGGGCCGGAGATATGGCGCGACACTGCCGGGCGCATCACGCATTTCGTCTCGGCGATGGGTACCACCGGCACGATCATGGGCGTGTCGCGGTACCTGAAGGAGATGAAGCCCGACATCGCAATCGTCGGTGCGCAGCCCGACGAAGGCTCTACCATCCCCGGCATCCGCAAGTGGCCCGAGGCCTACCTGCCAAGGATCTTCGACCGCTCGCGGGTCGATCGTATCGAGCAGGTATCGCAAGCCGAAGCCGAAGAAACCATGCGTCGCATGGCCACGGAGGAGGGCATCTTCTGCGGCGTCTCCGCCGGCGGCGCCTGCGCCATCGCGCTGCGGCTCTCGCGCGAAGTCGAGAACGCGACGATCGTGTTCATCGTTTGCGATCGCGGCGACCGCTACCTGTCCACTGGCGTATTTCCGGCATGATCGGCCAGGCGAACTTGTGCGACGACGCCATCGACCGGCGCCGCACGTCATGACGCCGATCCTGGTCTTCGACATCGAGACCGTGCCGGACATCGCCGGAATTCGGCGAGTGCACGACGTGCCCGCGACGCTCGGCGACGCCGACGTCCATGCGTGGTTCGCGCAGCAGCGTCGCGCGGCGACGGGCAGCGACTTCGCGCCGCACTATCTGCAGAAGGTCGTCGCGGTTGGCTGCGTGCTGCGCGATTCGCAGCGCTTCCAGGTGTGGTCGCTGGGCGAGTTGGACGATGGCGAGCCCGAGCTCATCCGCCGCTTCTTCGAAGGCATCGATCGTTTCACGCCGCAGCTCGTCTCGTGGAACGGCGGCGGCTTCGATCTTCCGGTACTGCATCACCGCGCGCTGGTGCACGGCGTCGCGGCGCCGCGCTACTGGGACTGGGGCGACGACAACCGCGACTTCAAGTACAACAACTACCTGAGCCGCTATCACACGCGCCACCTGGACCTGATGGACGTGCTCGCGCAGTTCCAGCCGCGCGCGTACGCGGGGCTCGACGCCATGGCGCGCCTGTGCGGCTTCCCGGGCAAGCTCGGCATGGACGGCAGCGAGGTGCATGGCGCCGTCCAGGCCGGCCGTCTCGCCGAAGTGCGTGCCTATTGCGAGTGCGACGTGCTGAACACCTACCTCGTCTACCAGCGCTTCCGGCTGATGCGTGGCGAATTGACTGCAGGGCAATACGCGGCCGAGATTTCGTTCGTGCGCGAGCGCATCGGGGTGAACGGCGCGCCGCACTGGCAGGCATTCCTCGCCGCGTGGGACGGGCAGACGGCGGGGTAGGAGCCCCACGCGGTGGCCCACGCGCAATGCGCGGCTCGCATTCGTGCGGCGTCACGCATCGGGCGCGGACGGATGGCGCGTCATCGGTTGCAGCTCGGCAGCTCCGGCGTCCTGCGCTACAGCGTAACGGCGCCTCGTCCCAGGGCGATGACTCGCCCCGAGACGACGGATTGCGCTTTCGCGGTCACGCGCAGGCGGAGCCGGCAGGGCCGTCCCGACGGCATCGCCCTGCGCGACGGACTTCGCCGCGGCAGCGTGGCGCCTGGTTGGCGATCAACCAGCCGCCGAGATTGGCGCAGGCGGAACCCGTACCCGGATCCTCGACCACCGCGCCGTGCTTGCTGAAGAAGAAGCGCACCTGAGCGAGGCATCGCTCTCCCGCGCCCGAACACGTAGGCGAGGCCCTGGCGTTTCGCGCCGCGACTGTCGCGTGAGAGCAGCTCGGCGCTCGGGCGGCAGCGATCGACGGCGGCGGCGGAGGCAAGCGGCACGATGAGCTGCTCCGACCCCGTGTCGACCCACAGCGCGCCCTCGGCAATGTCCGCGTCGTCGAGCCCGAGCATCTCGGCGAGCTCCTGCCGCGCGACGACGTCGGGCGCGTGCCAGTGCGGGGCGTTGGCCTCGAGCGTCCACACGTCGTCGCGCGCGGTGACGGAGATGATGCCCGCTTTCATGTCGAGGCTGACCGCGTCGCCGGCACCGAGTGAGCTCGCGCACGACGTGGGCGGTGCCGAGCGTCGGGTGGCCGGCGAAGGGCATCTCGAACGTGGGGGTGAAGATGCGCACGCGCGCGGTGGCCGTCCCCGACTCGGCGGGCGTAATGAAGGTCGTCTCCGACAGATTGAACTGCAAGCGCGAGGGCTTGCATGGTCGCGTCGTCCAGGCCGCGGCCGTCCTCGAACACGCACAGCGGATTGCCGGCGAGGGGCGCCTCGGCGAAGACATTGACGAGGCGATACGCGTAGTCGGTCATGGTCGCTGCCCCGCGCCTTGGCCTTCGATCTGTGCGGCCAGCCCGTGCGCGGCGCGCCGAAAGTCCTCTTCGGCGATGCCATGCAGGGTCACCGCGGTCGCGTTGGCAATGTTGGGGAAATTGCGCTCGATCGAGCGCGTGTAGGTCGGATCGTAGTGCGTCACGAGCAGATCCGCGACCAGCGCGTCGAATTCGCCCGCGGCTGCGGACGCTGCCCAACGTTCGATCATGGCGCGGCCAAGCAACGGTACGAGCGGCTGCAGCCTCGCCGCGAGCGCGACCGGATCGGCGAGGAAGTGCGCGTATTCCTCCTTGAGCAGCGCGATGCGCAGTGCCTGCTGCGTTTCCAGGCGCACGCAGGGCGAGCGGCGCATCACCTCGAGCAGTGCGTCGGGGACCTGCACGCGGCCGATCTTCTTGCTTTCCGATTCGACAAAGACCGGCCGGGCCGGATCGAGCCGCGACAACGCGTCGAAAAGTGCGCTTTCGAAGCCCTTCTGCGAAGGTTGCGGTGCGTCCGGCATGTCGCCCAGCAGCGAGCCGCGGTGGCAGGCGAGGCGTTCGAGGTCGAGCACCTGCGCGCCTTCCGTGGCCAGCGCGGTGAGCAGGCGGCTCTTGCCGGAGCCGGTCAGGCCGCAGACGACGCGGTAGTCGAATGTGGCGGGAAACGAGACGAGTTGCCGGACGACGTGCCGCCGCCAGGTGCGGTAGCCGCCTTCC
>CAVVRH010000001.1:0-72532 GCA_963750585.1 uncultured beta proteobacterium | reverse complement strand
TAATGCCACTTGACCACTTCCAGCGCCCCGCGTGGAGCGCGCATCACCTGCACCAAGGGCCACGCTTGCCTGCGATGCGCAACCACGGTCAAACTGGATGCATGCGGTCCCCGGCCGCGCAACCGAACGGCGGAGTGCAATGGAACGTTTCACGATTTCGCTCGAAGAGCCGCTGGCCGAGGCGTTCGACCAGCTGATCGAGGCGCGCGGCTACACCAACCGCTCCGAGGCGGTGCGCGACATGCTGCGCGCCGAGATCGAGGAAAGCCGCCAGTCGAAGAACGACGGCACGCACTGCGTGGCGAGCCTCTCCTATGTCTACAACCATGACGAGCGCGAGCTGGCGGAGCGGCTCACGCACCTGCAGCACGAGCATCACGACCTCTGCGTGGCGACGACGCATGCGCACCTCGACCACCAATCCTGTCTCGAGACGCTGTCGTTGCGCGAGCGACACCTGCCGTGCGCCCTTTGCCGATGCGCCGTCGCGGAGCGCGGCGTGCACCATGGTCGGCTCAACCTGATCACGGTGGAAGTCGGGACGGCGCAGACGATGCGCTACCAGCACGCGGATCCGCACGCGCACGCGCTGTCGCAGGGTGCGCACGATCATGCGCATCCGCACGTACACCTGAAGCCGCGCAGCTGAAGTTCGGCTGCCCCAACGACGGCTCTCCGCTTGCTTCCGGAAGCGGAAAGCGTCAGGGCAGCGGTTACGTGCCGCTGAGCTCCGCGGCGAGAAAGGCATCCGCCAGCCGCCAGGCGTCGGCGGCAGCGGCGGCGCGATAGCCTTCACGGTCGAAGGTCGCAAACGCGTGCGGCGCATCGGGAAACACCGCGAGCACGTAGCGCTTGTTCGCCTCGGTCAGCGCCTTCGCAAGGCGCGCGTGCTCATCGGCCGTAATGGCGCTGTCCTTCGCACCGTACAGCAGCAGCGCCGGTGCGACGATGTCCGGCACGCGGTCGAGGAGCGGCTTGCGCTTGCCCTTCGGCTCGACGGGCGCGATGCCGCCGCCATAGAAGGACACGGTAGCGGCAAGGCGCGACCCGAGCGTCGCGTTGGCGAGGAATGCGAGCCGTCCGCCCATGCAGAAGCCCAGCACGGCGATTCGCCCGGCCCCCGCGCGTTGCTGCAGATGGTCGAGCGCCAGCGTGGTCTCGCGCATCGCCTGCGCATCGTCGATCTCGTCCAGCGCGGCAATCGCGTTCTGCAGATCATCGTAATCGAACGTCCTGCCGTGGTAGTAGTCCGGCGCAATCGCGGAATAGCCGGCCGCCGCGAAGCGATCGCAGGTCGCCTTCACGAACGCGTTGACACCGAACGCCTCCTGGATCACGACGACTCCCGGTGCGTTGCCCGCGTGCGACCGCGCGACATAGGCGGACAGCGCGGGCGAGAGCGCGACGGTCTCGCCAGGCGAAGGGGCTGGGTTCATTGCGGGTTTCTCCTGTGGCGGGGGGCATTTCGGACGCTGCCGGGACCATGACGGCTTCTGCACCGGCCTGCTAGACTCGAGAACGCCGGCCGGAGCCTCGTGTCGCGTCGATGATGCCTCCGTGAGTGCGCGGCCCGAGGCCCGGTTTGCAGCCGGATGAGCCAATGCTACGAGAAATGTCCATCTCGTGGCATCCCATGCGCGCTGATCGAGTATCCCCGCGGAGGAAATGCCGTGCCTTTCGTGACGCGTGACGGTGCAAGACTCTACTGGCGCAGCGACGGCGATCCTGCGAAGCCCGCGCTGTTGCTCGGGAATTCCCTCGGCACCGACCATGGGCTCTGGGACCCGGCGCTGCCGGCGCTCATGCGCCGCTTCCACGTGCTGCGCTTCGACATGCGTGGCCATGGCGCATCGGACGCGCCTGCGGGCGACTACACCATCGAGGCGCTGGCGCGCGACGCGCTCGCCATCGCGGATGCGGCGGGGGCGCGGCGTTTCAGCTTCCTGGGCATCTCGATCGGCGGCATGCTCGGGCAATGGCTCGGAGCCCACGCCGGCGACCGGGTCGAGCGGCTGGTGCTGTCCAACACGACCGCCGTCTCCGATCCGGCGACCTGGGCCGATCGCATCGCCAAGGTTCAGGCTGGCGGCACCGCCTCGATCGCCGAGGCGGTCCTGCAGCGCTGGTTCACCGCTTCGTTCCAGGCGCGCCAGGGCCCGCTCGTCGCCACGACGCGCACCACGCTGCTGCAGACCGGCAGCGTAGGCTATCTCGGATGCTGCGCCGCGATTCGCGACATGGACCTGCGTCCGCTCGCGGCGAGCATCCGCATGCCGACGCTGGTCGTCACCGGGACTCACGATCTGTCCACGCCGAAGGCGCAGGGCGAGGCGATCGCGGCGGCGATTCGCGGCGCCCTGCTCACCGAGTTGCCGTTCGCACACATCCCGGTGGTCGAAGCACCGGGCCCGTTCGTGCAGGCGGTGGTGCCGTTTCTCGCCGGATCGCCGGTGACCACCGAACGCGAGCGCTTCGAGGCGGGCCTCGCCCGGCGCAAGGAGGCGCTGGGCGCCCCGTACGTCGAGTCGCGCCTGCGCGATGCCACGGCCTTCAACAAAGAGTTCCAGCAGATGATCACCCGCTATGCGTGGGGCGAGATCTGGACCCGCGAGATTCTGGACGACCGGACGCGGCGCCTGCTGGTGCTGGCGATCACGGTGTCGCTCGGTCGCTGGGAGGAGTTCGACCTGCATGCGCGCGCCGGACTCGAGGCGGAGCTCACGCCCGACGATGTGAAGGAGATGCTGATGCTTGCCGCGGTCTATGCGGGAGTGCCGGCGGCCAACACGGGGTTTCACCGCGCCGCCAAGCTGGTCGACGAGCGTTAGGAACCTCTGCACAACCCGCGCACGGTCGCGACGGGGCTTGGCGGGATACTCCCGCCGCAGCGTTGCGCTGCGGAACGAGCGCAGCGGAGGCGGGGGCGTGCGCCTGCTTCGCGGTCGCATCCCCGGACTCACGCGTTCCGCGTTCGCTCCAGGGCCCCTGCTCCGCGCTCCGCAGGCGTACGCGCGAAGCGCGGCGAAGCCAATGGCCAATCCCCTTGGCAAACCGCGCGAAAACGATTGTCCTTCAGCGAAGGCTAACTGGCGCCGAACGTTGCAAGGCGACACGTTAAGCCGCGAAGTGGCGGCCGGAGCTACAAAGCAGACCGGCCGCCAGGCCCCGTCCCATTGGGCTCTCGCTCCATGCGGCGCCTGCTTCGCCTCGCTCCTCGGCTTCGTAGGCTCGGCTACGACCGTCGTCGCTCGGCTCACATTCATCCGCATTTCGCCCTGCAGCGCGGCCGTGCGGGGGTTATGCAGAGGTTCCTTTGGTCGATTCCGCATCCCGGCGACGCGGCCGACGCAGCCATTGCGCCGGCTCGCATTGCCCCGCGCGGCAACCGGTGCTTCGCCCGCGGAAACCCCTGTCCGGGAATTGGTAATGCCACTTGACCAGTTCGCCGGTCGCGGATAGCCTTGACGCCCCGACCCACGCGCGGCAACGCCGCCTTGCCTGCTTCCCGGCGCCATGCCGTTCCAGAGCATCGAACCTCGCCGCCTGTACCGGCAGATCGCCGACCAGATCCGCGGCCTCATCCGGTCCGGCGAATTTCGCACCGGCGCGCGGCTGCCCCCCGAGCGCGATCTCGCGAAGCAGCTCGGCGTGTCGCGCCCTAGCGTGCGCGAGGCGCTGATCGCGCTCGAGGTCGAAGGGTTGGTCGAGGTGCGCATCGGTTCCGGAATCTACGTGACGGGGGCGGGGACCACCGCTCCCGCCGACAGCGACTCCGACGCCCCGGCAGGCCCATTCGAGCTGCTGCGCGCGCGCTACGTGATCGAGGGCGAGTGCGCGGCGCTTGCCGCCAAGTCCGCGAAGAAGGCGCAGGTGCAGGCGATCTCGCATGCGCTGGACGAGATGACGCGCGACATGGCGGAAGGGAGGCAGCCGCTGCAGGCCGACCGGGAATTCCATCTGCGGATCGCCGAGGCGACCGGCAACGGCGCACTGGTGCACGTGATCAAGATGCTGTGGGACGAGCGCACCGGCCCGCTCTACCAGCAACTCGAGCATCATTACGATTCCCCGGCACTGTGGGAGTCGGCGATGGGCGAACACCGCGCCGTGCTGGACGCGATCGCGGCCCATGATGTCGCCGGCGCACGCAATGCGATGCAGCGTCACCTGAACCAGGCGTACAAGCGCTTTTCCAAGGGCTGGGATACGCTTCAGTGACGCAGGACCAAGGAGAAACCCATGCTTGCCTGCCGTATCCACGCCAAGGAAGACCTGCGACTCGACCCGTTCGACGTGCCCGCGCCCGGACCGGGCGAGGTGCTGCTGCGCCTCGGCGCCGGAGGCATCTGCGGATCCGATCTGCACTACTACTTCGAGGGCCGCAACGGCAGCTTCATCGTGCGCGAGCCGCTTATCCCGGGACACGAGGCTTCGGCCGTGGTGGAATCGGTGGGCCCCGGCGTTACGCGCGTCAGGAAAGGCGACAAGGTCGCGGTGAGCCCCTCGCACGCCTGCGGCCGATGCGAAGGCTGCCGCTCGGGCCGGGAGCAGCTCTGCTCGAACATGAAATTCCTGGGAAGCGCGAGCGTCTTCCCGCATACGCAGGGGTTCTTCCGCGATTACTTCGTGATGGGCGAGCGGCAGTGCTATCCCGTCGCCGGCGACGTGTCGCTCGGCGAGCTCGCGTTCGCCGAACCGCTCGCGGTCGCGCTCCATGCGGTCAACCGCGGCGGCGACCTGATCGGCAAGCGCGTGCTGATCACCGGGGCGGGCACGATCGGCTGCCTGACCGTCATGGCGGCGCGCCTTGCCGGTGCCGCCGCGATAACGGTGAGCGATGTTCTCGACCGTCCGCTCGCGAAGGCGGCGGAGTCGGGGGCCGATGCCACGCTGCGCGCCGATCGCGATAGCGACAAGCTCGGCTCCCCGCAGTTCGACGTCTGCTACGAGGTTTCCGGCAATTTTGCGGCCGTGAAGACATGCATGGCGACTGTCAAGCGCGGCGGTGTCGTGGTGCAGGTGGGTACACTGCCGCACGAGCCCCTGCCGTTCGTCGTGAACGAGATCATGGTCAAGGAGATCGACCTGCGCGGCGCATTCCGCTGGGGCATCGAGTTCGACTGGGCGGTCGACTACCTGTCATCGCGGCGGGTCGACGTGCGACCGCTCCTCTCGGGCACGTATCCGCTGGCCGATGCCGTCGAGGCATTCCGCGTGGCCGCCGACAAGAATCGCAGCACCAAGGTGCAGGTCGTTTCCGCCATGTAGATCCAGTGACTTCGCGACACCAACGAGGAGGAGAACCATGCGTACGTTGTCCAAGCTGATGCTGTCCCTTGCCGCGTTTGCCACTGCGACCGCGCTCGCGGTCGCGCCTGCCGCGGCGCAAACCAAGCTCAAGTGGGCGCACGTCTACGAGACGAGCGAACCGTTCCACAAATGGTCCGTGTGGGCGGCCGACGAGATCAAGAAACGCTCCAATGGCCGTTACGAAGTCAGCGTCTTCCCCGCCTCGCAACTCGGCAAGGAGACCGACATCAACCAGGGCCTCCAGCTGGGCACGGTCGACATGATCATCTCGGGTCTCTCGTTCGCGGCGCGGACCACGCCCCGGATCGGCGTGGGGTATTACCCGTACACGTTCCGCGGGCCGGACCACCTGCTCGCATGGGCCAAGAGCCCGGCGTTCGCCGAGCTCACCGGCCTCTATCGCGACAAGTCCGGCATCCAGATCACCGCGATGACCTACTACGGCACCCGGCAATCGACGTCGAACAAGGACTTCAACGATTGCGCCGGCATGAAGGGCCTCAAGATGCGCGTGCCCGACGTACCGGCGTATCTGGCGCTGCCGAAGAGCTGCGGCGCCAATCCGACACCGATCGCGTTCGCCGAGGTCTACCTCGCGCTGCAGAACGGCACCGTGGACGCGCAGGAGAATCCGCTCACGACGATCGAGGCGAAGAAGTTCTACGAAGTCCAGAAGCACATCATCCTGACCGGGCACATCGTCGATTCGCTCGCCACGCAGATCGCGCCCCACGTCTGGAGCAAGCTCTCGGATGCCGACAAGAAGATCTTCACGGATGTCACTCAGGAAGCCGCGGCAAGCGCGACCGACGAGATCAAGAAGCGCGAAGGCGAGCTCGTCGACGAGTTCAAGAAGAAGGGGCTGAACGTCCACACCCCCGACAAGAAGAGCTTCCAGGACGCGATCATGAAGACCGTGTCGCTCGAGTCGATGGGCTACAGCAAGGCCGACTGGGACAAGATCCAGGCGATCAAGTGACGTCAAGACACCGGCCGGTTCGATGTCGTGCCGCAGCATGAAAGGGAATCCGGCGGCCTGAGGTTCGCTGGGCATGCCGCCGGGTCCCCGACCACCGATCGCGGTCGGGGGCCGATTCCGCGGGAACGACGCCGAACCGATTCGCACCCGCCACTGCGTTCATTCACGCCGAGGCAACACGCATGCACCGACCCGCATCCTCCGCAGATACCGTCGTTCCGGGTTCCGCGCCCGTGGAGCACGTGCTCGACGAGTCCGGGCACTTCCACGCGACCGACGCGCCCGTGGACATCTCTGGCTACGCAATCGAGGACTGGTTCACGTTCGGCGTGTTCTGGCTGCTCGCGCTCGACGTGTTCTACCAGTTCTTCACCCGTTACGTGCTCGACGATTCGGCCGCGTGGACCGAGGAGATCGCACGCTACCTGCTGATCGTCGTCACGTTCGTCGGCGCGGCGATGGGCGTGCGGCGCAACACGCACATCCACGTCGAATTCATCTACCGCTACCTGCCGGCGCAGGTCGGCCGCCTGCTATCCACGCTGGTCGACATCGTGCGCGTGGCGTTCTTCGCGTATGCGACATGGCTCGCGATCACGCTCGTTCCCCGCATGCAGAACCTGAAGATGACGATCGTCGATTTTCCGATGAGCTACGTCTACGGAATGGTCGCGCTGGGCTTCGTGCTCATGACGGTGCGTTCGCTGCAGGTCGCGTGGCGCCACTGGCAGCAGGGCTGGAGCGTGCTCGAGCGGCCTGCCGAAGCGATCGCCGACGCGTAGCGCCAGTGGAGAGTGCATGAACAGCATCCTTTTCGGCGGATTCCTCGCGGCGCTGATGAGCGGCCTGCCCATCGCGATCGCGATGGCGCTGGCGGCGCTGCTCTACATCTGGATATCGGGAACGATTCCGCCGCTCACCGTCATCCACCGGATGGTCGGCGGCGTGGACAGCTTCCCGCTGCTCGCGGTGCCGTTCTTCATCCTCGCAGGCAACCTGATGAACTCGGCGGGGATCACCAACCGCATCTACAACTTCGCGCTCGCGCTGGTCGGCTGGCTCAAGGGCGGGCTGGGCCATGTCAACGTGGTCGGCAGCGTGATCTTCGCCGGCATGTCGGGTACCGCCATCGCCGATGCGGGCGGCCTCGGCACGATCGAGATCAAGGCGATGAAGGACCACGGGTATCCGACCGAGTTCGCGGTCGGGATCACCGCGGCCTCCGCGACACTCGGCCCGATCATCCCGCCGTCGCTGCCGATGGTGATCTACGGCGTCCAGGCCAACGTCTCGATCGGCAGGCTGTTCGCCGGGGGATTCATTCCCGGCGCGGTGATGGCGATCCTGATGATGGTGCTGGTGAGCTACTACGCCTACGTGCGGAAGTACGGTGCCGACATCGCGTTCTCGTGGCCCCGGATGGGCCGGGCCTTTTTCGAGCTGGGCTTCGTTGCCGCTACCGCCGGCATCCTCTACTTCCTCTGGTCGCACGAGGGCCTGCCGGGCTGGATCCGTTTTGGCTCGCTGCTCGTCGGCACGATGGTCGCGGACAAGCTGTTCAAGTTCGAGGCCTACATGGCGCTGCTGACCCCGGTGATCCTGATCGGAGGAATGGCGACCGGCCTGTTCACGCCGACCGAGGCAGCGGTCGCCGCGGTCGCCTGGGCACTCTTCCTCGGCTTCATCTGGTACCGGACGCTGACCTGGCCGATGTTCGTCAAGATCTCGATGGAGACGATCGAGACCACGGCGGTCGTGCTGTTCATCGTGGCCGCTGCGTCCATCTTCGCGTGGGTGTTGACCACCACCCAGGTCACCGAGGCAATCGGCAACTGGGTACTGTCGATCTCCAACGACCCGTGGGTATTCCTGCTGCTCGCGAACGTGTTCCTGCTGTTCGTCGGCTGCTTCATGGAGACGATTGCCGCGATCACGATCCTCGTGCCCGTGTTCATGCCGATCATCGCCAAGCTCGGCATCGACCCGGTGCACTTCGGGCTCGTGATGATCCTGAACCTGATGATCGGACTGCTGACACCGCCGGTCGGCATGGTGCTGTTCATCCTGCAGAAGGTCGCGCGCCTTTCGTTCGAGGCGACGGTGAAGGCGGTGCTGCCCTGGCTGTGGCCGCTGCTCGCCACGCTGGTGCTCATCACCTACATTCCACAGCTGGTGCTCTGGCTGCCGGGCATCATGTATCCGCAGTGACTCGATGAGCCCGATCGAGCGCGTCGAGATCTTCCAGGTCGACCTGCCGCCGCTGGTCCCGCGCAGCGACGCGATCCAGTCGTTCGTGACGCAGGAAACACCGATCGTGCGCATCACCTGCGCGGACGGGGCAGTCGGCATCGGCTACACCTACACGATCGGCACCGGCGGCTCGTCGGTGCTCGCGCTGCTCTCCGATCACCTCTGTCCGCGCCTGATCGGCCGGGACGCATCGGAGATCGAACGGTTGTGGAAGGAGCTCTTCTTCCATACGCATGCGACCGCGGTCGGCGCCATCACGAGCCTTGCGCTGGCGGCGATCGACACGGCGCTCTGGGACCTGAAATGCCGTCGCGCCGGATTGCCGCTTTGGAAGGTGGCCGGTGGCGCGCAGCCGCGAGTCCCGGTATACACCACCGAGGGCGGCTGGCTTCACCATCCGGCGCAAAGGCTCGTCGACGAGTCGGTCGCGGCGAAGGCTGCGGGTTTCCGCGGGGCCAAGCTCAAGGTCGGCAAGCCGTCGATCGCAGAGGATGTCGCGCGCCTTTCGGCGGTGCGCAACGCGGTAGGAAATGCGTTCGAGCTCATGGTCGACGCGAACCAGGCATTCACCGTCGGGGAGGCCCGGCGGCGAGCCCACGCGTACGAGCCGCTCGGGCTCGCCTGGCTGGAGGAGCCGCTGCCCGCCGAAGACCTCGGCGGCCACGTCGAGCTCGCCGCGGTCGCGCCGATGCCGATCGCGGTGGGCGAGTCGCTCTATCACCCCGCGCACTTCCGCGAATACCTGGAGCGGGGCGCGTGCTCGATCGTCCAGGTCGATTGCGCGCGGATCGGCGGCATCACGCCCTGGCTCAAGGTCGCGCATCTGGCCGAGACGTTCAACGTCGCCGTGTGTCCGCACTTCCTGATGGAGCTTCATGTATCGCTGACGGCCGCGGTGCCGAATGGCGCATGGGTCGAGTACATCCCGCAACTCGACGCAATCACGACATCCCGCATGGCGATGGACGATGGCTGCGCGATCGCGCCCGACACGCCGGGTCTCGGCATCGAATGGGATCTGGCGGCAATCGACCGCCGATGCATCAACCGAACGACGTTGCCCGCGTGATGCGGGCCACGAAAGGACATTCATCATGCTGACCCAGGCATCGCTTGCAATCCGTCTGCATCCGAACGACGACGTCGTCATCGCCAGGCAGCAACTGGTCGGCGGCACGCGGCTGCTCGACGAGAACGTGACCGTTGCGGGACTCGTCCCGCCGGGCCACAAGGTCGCGACACGCGCGATCAAGGCCGGCGAGCCGGTGCGGCGCTACAACCAGATCATCGGCTTCGCAAGCCGCGACATCGCGCCCGGCGAGCACGTGCACCTCAACAACCTGGCGATGGGTGCGTTCGATCGCGACTACGCATTCGGTGCGGACGTCAAGCCCACGCAACACGTGGCGAATCCGGCGACGTTCATGGGCATCGTGCGGCGCGAAGGCCCCAACGCCGGCCGCGTCGCGACGCGCAACTACATCGGCATTCTCTCGACGGTGAACTGCTCGGCGACGGTCGCCCGCGGCATTGCCGACCACTTCGCGCGCGACGGCCTCGCCGCGTTCCCGAACGTCGACGGCGTGGTGGCGCTGACCCATGGTTCGGGCTGTGGCATGGATACGAGCGGCGAGGGCATGCAGCTCCTTCGCCGCACGCTGGGGGGCTACGCGCGCCATGCGAACTTCGCCGGCGTGCTGATCGTGGGCCTGGGCTGCGAGGCCAACCAGATCAGCTCGCTGCTCGGCGCGCAGAACCTTCAGGAAGGGCCGCTGCTGCGCACGTTCTCGATCCAGGACACCGGCGGAACGGCGAAGACCGTGCAGAGGGGCGTGGACATGATCCGCGAGATGCTGCCGCATGCGAACGCGGTAACGCGCGAGCCGGTGCCGGCGTCGAACATCGTCGTCGGGCTGCAGTGCGGCGGCTCGGATGGCTACTCGGGCATCACCGCCAATCCCGCGCTCGGTGCGGCGGTGGACCTGCTGGTGCGCCACGGCGGCACGGCGATCCTGTCCGAGACCCCCGAGATCTACGGTGCCGAGCATCTGCTGACGCGCCGGGCCGTTTCGCGCGACGTGGGGGAGAAACTCGTGGCGCGGATCAAGTGGTGGGAGGACTACACGACGCGCGAGAAAGGCGAGATGAACAACAACCCCTCCCCGGGCAACAAGGCGGGTGGGCTGACGACGATCCTCGAAAAGTCGCTCGGCGCCGTGGCAAAGGGCGGCACGACCAACCTCGTGGCAGTTTACGAGTACGCGGAGCCCGTCACGGCAAAGGGCTTCGTCTACATGGACACGCCGGGCTACGACCCGGTGTCGGCGACCGGACAGGTGGCGGGCGGCGCCAACCTGATCTGCTTCACGACCGGCCGCGGCTCCGCCTACGGGTGCGCGCCGGCGCCGTCGCTCAAGCTCTCGACCAATACGCCGCTTTGGGTGAGGCAGGAAGAGGACATCGACCTGAACGCGGGGGCGATCGCCGACGGCGATGCCAGCGTGGACGAGGTCGGCGGGCGCCTCTTCCAGCTCATGCTCGAAACGTGCTCCGGCACCAAGTCCAAGAGCGAGAACCACGGCTACGGGCAGAACGAGTTCGTGCCCTGGTACCTGGGAGCCGTCATGTAGCGTCCGGCAACTGACATTTCGGGGCGAAGCCGCGAGAGCGCTTGCGCAAGGCGCGGTTCGCGGCCTCCTCTGCGGCATCGTCGCCAGCGCCGCTTCGCTCCCCGTCGGATGGCCTGTTCCCGCTGTTCCCCAAACCGAAGAAAGCCATGAGCCAGGACAAATCCAAGCGCAAGCTCCGCTCCGCCGAATGGTTCGGCCGCCGCGACCGCGACGGCATGGTGCATCGTTCGTGGACCAAGAACCAGGGCATCCCGCACGACCAATTCGATGGCCGGCCGGTGATCGGCATCTGCAACACGTGGTCGGAAGCCACACCCTGCAACGCGCATTTCCGCGAGCTCGCCGAGCACGTCAAGCGCGGCGTCCTTGACGCGGGCGGCTTCCCGATCGAGTTCCCGGTGATGAGCCTGGGCGAGACGCTGATGCGACCCACGACGATGCTGTTTCGCAACCAGGCGGCGATGGACGTCGAGGAGTGCATTCGCGCCAACCCGTTCGACGGCGTCGTGCTGATGATGGGCTGCGACAAGACGACGCCCTCGCTGCTGATGGGCGCCGCGTCCTGCGACCTGCCGACGATCGGGCTTTCCGGCGGACCGATGCTGAACGGCAAGTTCCGTGGCGAGGACATCGGCTCCGGCACGCACGTGTGGAAATTCACCGAGATGATGAAGACCGGCGCGATGAGCGAGGCCGACATGATCGAGGCCGAGGCTTGCATGTCGCGCTCGGCGGGCCACTGCATGACGATGGGAACGGCCTCGACGATGGCATCGATGGTCGAGGCGCTCGGCATCGGGCTGCCGACGAACGCCGCAATCCCCGCGGTCGATTCGCGGCGCCGGGTGCTTGCGCGCATGGTCGGCCGGCGCATCGTCGCGATGGTGCACGAGGATCTCGCCATGTCGAAGATCCTGACGAGGCAGGCCTTCGAGAACGCGATCATGGTCAACGGCGCGATCGGCGGCTCGACCAACGCGGTCGTCCACCTGCTGGCGATCGCTGGACGCATCGGCGTCAAGCTCACCCTCGACGACTGGGATCGCCTGGGACGCGAGATGCCCTGCCTCGTCGACCTGATGCCCTCTGGCCGATATCTGATGGAGGACTTCTATTACGCGGGCGGGCTGCCGGTCGTCATCAAGGAGATCGGGCAATTCCTGCACAAGGGCGCGTTGACGGTGAATGGACGCTCGATCTGGGAGAACGTGAAGGACGCAGTCAACTACGACCCGCGCGTGATCACGCCCGTTTCGGCGCCGTTCAAGCCGCAGGGCGGGATCGCGGTGCTCACGGGAAACCTCGCGCCCGATGGCGCGGTGCTGAAGCCTTCGGCGGCCACGCCCGGGCTGATGCAGCACCGCGGCCGAGCGGTCGTGTTCGAGAGCATCGACGACCTCAACGCACGCATCGACGATCCGGCACTCGACGTCATGCCCGCGGACATCCTCGTCCTGAAGAATTGCGGTCCGCGCGGCTACCCGGGCTTTCCGGAAGTGGGCAATTTCGCACTGCCCGCCAAGATCCTCAAGCAGGGTGTCACCGACATGGTGCGCATTTCGGACGCACGCATGTCCGGCACCGCGTACGGCACGGTGGTGCTGCACACCTCACCCGAAGCGGCGGCAGGCGGCACGCTCGCGCTGGTAAGGAGCGGCGACATGATCGAGCTCGATGTCGCGAAGCGTCGCCTGCATCTCGACGTACCGGACGCCGAGCTTGCGCGCCGCCGGACCGCGTGGAAGCCGCCGGCAGCGCACACCGACCGCGGCTGGGTGAAGCTCTATTGCGACCACGTCAACCAGGCCCACCTGGGCGTCGATCTCGATTTCCTCGTCGGCGCATCGGGCGCGCCCGTCGGGAAGGAAAGTCACTGAGCGTCAGGCGCGGGCGTTGCCCGGCTCGGGACGCGAACGGACCGCACCGCGCGGTCCGTTCGTCCGTATCGCCGCATTGAACCGGCGGATCAATGATGATCGTATGAACGCCCCTTCACCGGCGGAATGCGTGCATTGATGCGCGCCACCGTGAATCGCCTGACATCCGCCGACCATTGCGAGTTGGTCGTCTGCGCTGCGCCGAATAGCCGCAGGTCGAGCGCAAGATTCGTGACGTAGACAAAACCGTTGGCCATCACGAGGCTGGCGGGGAACAGCAGACCGCGCGCCGCGCCCTTGGGGTCGATGCCATCGAAATCGCCCAGCTTGGCGATCACGCGGCCGGTGGGGTCGAGCACGACAATCTCGTCGGACTGGTTGGCGGCGACCCAGAGATTGCCGTCGTCGTCCATCGCGAGGCCGTCGGCGCCGTTGATGCTGTTGACGAACACCGCTGGCGTGCCGGCGGTTCCGTCGGCGAGAATCGGAACGCCGACCACGGTATCGTTGCCCGTGTTGGCGACGAACAATTTCGTCTTCGCCTTGTTGAACGCCATGCCGTTCGCGCCGAATGGCGGGACACCCGTCGTGCCGAGCAGCGGATCAGCCAACCACGCGACCGCAGCGCCGCCATCCGGGCCGGTGCGCCAGATCGTCGCCTGGAAGGAATCCGAAATGTAGACGTTGCCCTGCGCATCGAATGCCAGCGCGTTGGGGCCCGGATCGGGCGCCGCGCCGGCTGCCGGGGCCGTGTCAGGAATTGTCGCGAATACACTCGCTGCTCCGCTCAGCGGATTGACGCTGAACACTTTGCCGGTCCCCAGATCGCAGACGAGCAGGTTTCCGGTCTTCGGATGGAATGCGACGCCCAGCAGCAGGTTGGTGGAACCGGCGACTTCCAGCGTGCGAACCACCTTGCCCGAGTGATTGAACACGACGATAGTGCCCGGAACGCCCGACTTGCTGACGTCGAAGGTTGAGACGTAGATATTGCCTTGCGAATCGGCGGCGATGCCCTCGGGGTAGGCGGTGCCGGACGGCAAGTCCGCGAACGAGTCGGCCGGGCTGCGAATCCACGCGTGACCCGTGGTCGCGATAGCTGCGAGGAGCAGAATTGCGACGACCCGAAGCCATGGCTTCGATTTCATGATGGGGTTCCTCTCTGGTTTGAGCGGCGCATCGTCGCCGCAACCGCCAGCGCGAGACGGCGACGACGCCCGATCGGCCATTGTGCATCGACCGAGGCGAAACGACAACGCGTTCGCGGTCTCGCGGAAAGGAGGGCAACGAAGCATGGCGCCCGCCGGCGCCAGTCCTCGTCGCATTGCTGCCGAACGTGCCCGATGCCTTTGCAGCAAGGTCTCGCCGGGCGGCCGCCCCGGATCCGTTTCTCGCCGTGCCTCCGGCGCGTTCGGCCGTGCAACGCAATTGTGGCCGCAATGCAGGCAGGCCCGAGTTCGCTTAACGTCGCCGCCACCATCGCAGCGTGGTCCGCTAGAATGTTCGTGCATCCGGCGCAGTCCCGTCCCCCGCATGAACATTCCGGTCGACATCTATTCGACGCTTGCGCTCGGCACTGCCGCGCTGGTGATAGGCCACCTGCTGGTCACGCGGGTCGCGTTTCTCGCGCGCTACAGCATTCCGGATGCGGTCGTCGGCGGCATGCTGTTTGCGCTGATCATCACGGTGCTGCGCGGAGTGGCCGACGTTCGTGTCGAGTTCGACACGGCGCTGATCACGCCGCTCAACGTCATGTTCTTCACCACCGTGGGCCTTTCCGCCGATGCCCGGGCGCTTGCCCGGGGCGGCAAGATGCTGCTGATCTTCGCAGCGGTCGTCGCGGGCGCGCTCGTCATGCAGGACGCGATCGGCCTTGCACTTGCGCGTGTCTTCGACCTCAACCCCGTGACCGGACTCCTGGCTGGCTCGATCACGCTGTCCGGTGGGCATGGCACGGCAGCGGCATGGGGATCGAAGTTCGTCGAGGAGCGCAACGTGCGCGGCGCAGTCGAGCTCGGGATCGCAGCAGCGACCTACGGCCTCGTCGTGGGCGGGCTGCTCGGTGCGCCGCTCGCCGGCTGGCTCATCGGCCGCCACAAGCTCAAGGGTGCGAGCGGAAACGGCGATGCGACCGAGACGCCGGTGGCCGTACAGCCGGCCGTACCGCTGCGCCGACAGATTGAAACGCTGTTCCTGATCTTCCTGTCGATGGCGATCGGCTTCGCGCTGTACGCCGCGATCGGACAGGGCGCTTTCACGCTGCCCTCGTTCATCTGGGCGCTGGTCGTGGGTGTCGTGTTGCGCAACGCGCTCTCGCTTGCAGGCCTTTACCGCGTCGACGACCGCGCGCTCGAAGTCACGGGGGCGCTCGCGCTGTCGTTGTTCCTCGCGATGATCATCATGACGCTGAAGCTCTGGGAGCTAATCGATCTCGCGGGCCCGATCCTGGCAATCCTGCTGACCCAGACGATTGCGATCCTCGTCTACGTTTCGTTCGTGACGTTCCGCCTGATGGGCCGCAATTACGATGCAGCGCTGCTTGCGACCGGTCATCTGGGTTTCGCACTCGGCTCGACGGCGACCGCCATGGTCAACGTGCAGTCGGTCGCGGAGCGCTATGGCACGTCGCAGCTCGCACTGCTGCTGATTCCCGTGATGGGCGCGTTCCTGATCGATATCATCAACGCGCTGATCATCCAGGGCTTCCTGTCGCTGCCATGGTTTGTCTGGTGACGCGTCTCGTTCGTCTCCTTGCCTGCGTCGCCGCTGCGCTGGCGTTGGCGGGTTGCGCGCGCGGCCCCGAGGCACCGCTGGTGACGCAGGCGGTGCAGCAGCAGCTCGACGCCGCCCTCGGTGGGCGCGTGCTTGCGGTCGAGCGGCTGAAGCTCGCCGGCAGCGCTCCACTCGGCGGCCGCGACGGGCGCCTCGTCTATTTCAACGCGCAACTCAAGCTCGATCGCGACTACGATTTCACGCGCTGGAGCGCGCACAGCGTCGCCTCGCTCGCGGCGCTGCTCGGTGCGGGCCCGAAGGGCATTGTCGGCATGAAGACGGAGGGCAACCGGGCCGGCGAAACGCTGGGCGTGTACGGCACCGCTGCGTTCGTGCGCGAAGGCTCCGCCTGGCAGCTGGTCGCGAATCCGCTGACGGGCGAAGAGGCCGCGGCGCCCGTGGTTCCGGCCGCGAGCGTCGCGGCCGTGCAACCGCGTCCGCGCGAGGCGCCGCCGCTTACTGCGTCGCAGGAGGCGCTGGACAAGCTCGAGGCGCTCGCCGCGCAAGGGCCGCCGCCGAACATGAATCCCGCCCAGCACGACGCGATCCTGCGCGAGGAATTCGAGCACGCCTACGCTGCGGCGAGCCAGCGCCTCGCGCGCAAGGCCGACTTGATCGTCGTCGCGGGTGGGCCGGCCGGCGGTGCGTATGAAGCGGTGATCGGCGCGCTGCGTGCTCGCGCCAAGGCGGCGAACGTGACACTGGACGCGATCGTGAGCGAGGGCAGCTCGGGCAACGTCCGGCTGCTCTCCGATCGCACCGCCCAGTTCGCGCTGGTGCAGAACGATGTGGCGCGCTATGCCTACCTCGGGCGCGGCCGGTTCGCCGGCGCACCGCAGGCCGAGCTGCGCGCCGTCGCGAGTCTGTTCCCCGAGGCGGTGCAACTGATCGCGCGCGGCAACGCGGGCATCGCGTCCATCGCCGGCCTGCGCGGCAAGCGGGTGGCGCTGGGGCCGGAAGGCTCGGGTTCGCGCGCCAATGCGCTCGCGCTGCTCGCCGCCAACGGCGTGCCGGTCGACGCGCTTGGCGCCGCTATCGCAGCGCCTCTGCCGGAGGCGCTGAAGGCGCTCGGCGACGGGCACGCTGGACGCCGTATT
This sequence comes from uncultured beta proteobacterium, assembly GCA_963750585.1. Lineage (GTDB taxonomy): Bacteria > Pseudomonadota > Gammaproteobacteria > Burkholderiales > Casimicrobiaceae > VBCG01. The sequence goes on along the minus strand of CAVVRH010000001.1, from coordinate 55,617 downwards.
CGCGACCATTCATGCACCGGCGCGCGAGATCCAGCGCCTGGCGACGAGCCAGCGGCTCGCGTTCGTGCCGATCGGCCCCAGCAAGGAGCTGCTCGACGCGGGGCTCGTTCCGCTCACGCTTCCTGCGCGTACCTATCCGGGACAGGACGCCCCGCTGCCGACGGTCGCCGCGACCGCGCTGCTGGTCACGCGCGCTGACGTTCCGACGACGCAGGTGAACGCGATGCTCGACCTGCTGTTCGTGAGGCGCGAGGACACGGCTGCCGCAGCCGTCGCGCAGATCGGACCACGGACCGCGCGAGAGGGTGTGACCATTCCGTGGCAGCCCGCCGCGGACGCGTGGCTTGCCTCGCACGGATCACCACAGGCCGCGTCACCAGTGGCGCCCGTGGTGGCGCCGACGCGATAGCGCGCCCCATCGCCATGAGCGGGAAACCTGCAACGACCACCGCCACGGGCGACGAAGTCGACTACATCCGCGGCAGCACGCGACTCTTCGGCATCGTCGGCCATCCGATCGAGCAGGTGCGCTCGCCGGAGATGTTCACCGCTGAGTTCCATCGACGCGGACACGATGCGATCCTCGTGCCGCTGCATGTCCTGCCGGCGGATTTCGACGACTGCCTGCCGCGGCTGATGAAGCTCGCCAATCTCGGCGGCCTGGTTTTCACGATTCCCTACAAGGCAGAGGCATATCGGCTTGCATCGTCGTTGGGCGAGCAGGCGCGCGTGGTCGGTGCGATCAATGCGCTGGCGAGCGAGAGCGATGGGAAATGGCGCGGCGAAATCTTCGACGGATTGGGCTGCGTCGAGGGCTTCCGTCGCCGGGACATTGCGTTCGCCGGCAAGCGTATCGCCCTGATCGGCGCCGGGGGCGCAGGCGCCGCCGTTGGCGTGGCGATCGCGAGCGAGCATCCGCGTGCGGTCCGCCTCTTCGATATCGATGTCACCCGCGTGGAGGCGCTGGCCGCAAGGATCGCGCAGGTGGATCCGGCCATCAAGGTCGCAATCGGCCCGCCGGACGTGGGGGACATCGACATCCTGCTCAATGTCTCTCCGGTCGGCATGCTTGGCGATACGCGCATTCCGCTGGCTGTCGACCGCCTGCCGTCCTCGCTCGTCGTCTTCGATGCGGTCGTCAAGCCCGATCGCACGCCGCTGCTCGCACTCGCCGAGGCCTGCGGCTGCACGACCGTCTATGGCCGCGAGATGATGCGCGGCCAGATCGCGCGGATGACGGACTTCTTCTTTCCGAGCGCCCGCTGATCGCTGCAGCGCATGGCCACGGACGCGCCGATCGCTCAGCCGGAGGCGGGCAGCCGGGTTGAGCCAGCGCGGATCGGCATGAGCGCCGCAGGGCGGTCCCAAGGCGCGAATTGCTCCCTCCCCGAGGGAAGGCGCGCAGCGCCAAGGGTGCACCAATGAACTCGTCGGGCCCACGCAGGCGGTAGTGCGACTGCACGGCGCGCACGCGAAAGACGAGCGTGCAGAGCAGCGTCGCGACCGCCACGCCGCCCAGAATTGCGGCAAGCCGCACGAACGGCTGCCCGGTCGCCTGCCGCACCTCGACCAGCGTGGCCAGCGTGCGCAGCCATTCGAGTGCACCCAGCACGAGCCCTGCCTGCGCGAGGCGGGCGACCCAGCGCTTGCGCAGCGGCAGCAGCGCAACGAGGGCCAGGGTGATGACAAGCGGAATCCACGCGCCGGCCCGGTAGAAATGTGCGGACAGCAGGGCAAGCGCGAGCGCGACGGGAATCAGCGGAAGCACGGGCATTGGAAGTTGGGCGACAATGACGGTGGCGCGACGACTCCGCAACTCTAGCGATCGGAGGGGCGTGCGGCCTTGATTCGCGTCATGCCGTGAGCGCCGGGGTCCTTCTTGCACGTTGCCCGCATCTTGTGCAAGGACATCCGGACCGTGTTCTTGCAGTTTTTTCGGGGTCGCCGTCGGTCGGATGGCGATCGGCCGGGAGGATCGACAGCGCGATGATCGTCAACCGTATCGTTCCCCATGCCCGCGATCTCGGCGACGGATTCACCGTTCGCCGCGCGTTGCCGAGCGCACGCTGCCGCAACGTCGGCCCCTTCGTGTTTTTCGACCAGATGGGGCCCGTTGCGCTGGAGCCGGGGCGGGCGCTCGACGTGCGTCCGCATCCGCACATCGGGCTCGCGACCGTCACGTATCTGTTCGCGGGGGAGGTCCTGCACCGCGACAGCCTGGGATTCGTGCAGGCGATCAGGCCGGGGGAAGTGAACTGGATGACAGCCGGGCGCGGCATCGTGCACTCCGAGCGCACGCCAGCCGAATTGCGGGACCACCATTCGACCCTGTCCGGCATCCAGATCTGGGTCGCGCTACCCCGCGCGCACGAGGAGGACGCGCCCTCGTTCGCCCATTACGCCCAACTGCCCGTGGTCGCCGACGCACGGGCGCGGGTGCAGGTCATCCTCGGCCGCGTGCTTGGCGAATCGTCGCCTGTGCGTACGCTTTCGGAAATGTTCTACGCCGACGCGGCGCTCCAGCAGGGCGCACGCATTCCGCTGCCGGCGGACTACGCCGAGCGCGCGATCTACGTGATCGAAGGTGCGGTGGGGCTCGGTGACGCGATTGCGAATGCGGGCGAAATGCTGGTGGTCGAGCCGCACCGCGAGGTGGCCGTCGCGGCACATTCGTCGGCGCGTGTATTGCTGTTCGGTGGCGAGCCACTCGACGCGTCGCGCTTCGTCTGGTGGAACTTCGTGTCGAGCCGCAAGGATCGCATCGCCGCGGCTGCGGCCGATTGGAAGGCGGGGCGCCTGGGGAGCGTTCCGGGCGAGACGGAATTCATACCGCTGCCATCCGACGCCCCGGTCATCGCCGACCATCCCTGAGCCTGCGCACCATCGCGCCGTTCCGAGATGCCAGACCTGCTCGTCCGCCTCTACGCGCTGCCAGACCCCGAACCTTCGCTCGCGCAGATGGCACGCATCGGCGTGCGCATCCGCAGACCGGAGCCTTGGGAGCGGATCGTGGTGCGCGAATGGGTCGGTACGACGTTCTCGCCGGGGTGGGCCGCCGAGTGCGACATCGCGTTCGCCGCGCGTCCAGCTGCCTGCTTCGTCGCGCTCGAAGGCGATTCGCTCGTCGGCTTCGCCTGCCACGATTGCGTTCGGCGCAATTTCTTCGGACCGACCGGCGTCGTGGAGGCCGCGCGGGGTCGCGGGATTGGTCTCGCGCTGCTGCTCGCGTGCCTTCGATCGATGCGCGACGCAGGCTATGCCTACGCGGTCATCGGCGGCGTCGGCCCGGCAGCGTTCTACGAAAAATCCGTCGGCGCAACGTTGATCGAGCACTCGACTCCCGGGATCTACGACTTCGGGTTGGTCCGCGCCGCGTCGACGAAGCAGCAATTGGCGCCGGAGTCGGCAACAGCCGACCCGTCGCGTTGCCCGTTATGCCGGCGGCCCAACCGCTGCGCGATGGCGGCCGGTGGACTGGATCCGTGCTGGTGTGCGACGGTGACGATCTCCCCGGAGGCGCTGGCGCGGATCCCGGAAGCGCTGCGCAACGTCGCGTGCCTGTGCGCCGAATGTGCGACCGGGGTCCGCGCAACTCCCGGCGGCTGACGCGCTATTTCCCTGGCGAGTACGTGCGCAAAGCCTTCGGGCGGGCTTCGAGCGGCTCGCGCGCGATCCGTTCGTACTCGGCGATCACCTGGGCGCCGAGCAGCAGCACGATGCCGCCTATCTCGACCGATAGGAGCACGGCGATCGAGGTGGTCAGCGAGCCGTAAACGATCTGGATCTGCGAAATCGTCGTGAAGTACCAGACGAGCATATGGCGCGTCGCCTCCCACAGCAGCCCGGCGGTGATGCCTCCGATCAGTGCGTGGCGCAGCGACAGCCGCCCCACCGGCATCACGAGGTAGATCGCCGTCAGCAGCAGGATCTCGCCGCCCACGCCGAGCAGATAGAGCAGCGCCGCCGACACGCCGCCGAGCGAACGCAGCTCCCCGAACACAAGCACGTCATACGCAGCCATGCGCTGCAGCGCGCCCGACATGAGCGTGACGAGCAGCAGCCCTGCGCCGAGGAACACGATGAACACATAAGGCATGAGCGCCGACACGGCGAAGTGGCGCCGGCGGATCGCGACGCGGTGAAGGAAGATGACAGACATCGCGTTTTCCAGCACGGTGAACGCCAGCGCGCTGAAGAAAAGCATCGTGACGAGCAGCACCGGCCCGACCACCTCGCGATGGGCGCGAAACGTGCGCAGCTCGGCGACGAACATCCCCGACTGCCCGGGGACGACGAACTCGAGGTACTGCCGCAGCATCTCGAACAGCTGCTCGGGATCGATCACGTGCGAGAGCACGATCAGCACGAGGATCAGCAGCGGAACCAACGACAGCAGCGCGTAGTAGGCGACTGCACCCGCGAGCAGCAGCCCCTGATTCGCACGGAACCCCTTGAGAACGCGAATTGCGAAGCCGAGCGGATGGGCGATAACGATCGCCGCGCTGCGGCGGTAGTCGGGAGGGGTCGCAGGGGTGGGTGGCGCGTTCATCGGGGTCGCGTGGCGCTCTGCAAGGCGACGAATCGGGCAGAGTCGATTGTAGAGCGGCGTCGCGATACGCGGTAAGCTGCCAGACCGAAGCCGGAATGGCCAGGGGGATCCCGATGCTGCGGATATGGGGGCGGTTGAGCTCGATCAACGTGCAGAAGGTCGTCTGGTGCGCGCGAGAGGCGGGTATCGCGTTCGAGCGCATCGATGCCGGCGGCACGTTCGGCGGTCTGGACGCGCCGGCATACCGGGCGATGAATCCGAACGGCAAGATCCCGGTGATCGACGACGACGGCTTTGTGCTGTGGGAGTCGAACGCGATCGTGCGCTATCTTGCAGCGAAATACTCGCCCACCGAGCTTTCACCGGCTTCGCTGACTGTGCGTGCCGACGCCGACCGCTGGATGGACTGGCAGGCGACCGAACTGGGCCCCGCGATGCGCGATGCATTCCTGCAGTTGATCCGCACACCGGCGGAGCGCCGCGACTCCGGTCTGGTCGACGCCTCGGCACAGGCAACCGAAACGCTTCTCGCGATCTTCGATGCGCATCTTGCGCAACGCGAGTTCGTCGCCGGCGCGAACGTCACGATGGGCGACATACCCGTCGGCTTGCAGGTGCATCGCTGGCTCGGATTGCCTTTGCGGCAGATCGCGCGGCCGCACATCGCCGCGTGGTATGGGCGTCTGCGCACTCGTCCCGCGGCGCGGGAGGTGTTGACGCTTCCCGTAACCTGATCGACGTTGCCGCTGAGGTGGCAGCCCGTCCGCTTCGCCGACTCGGTGGTCCTCGGCTATCCTGCAAGCGCCGCGTCACCCACGAACGGGTTCGACTCGCGCTCCGCGCCGAACGTGGACGTCGGTCCGTGCCCCGGCACGAAGCGCATGTCGTCGCCGAGCGGCCAGAGCTTTGTCGTGATCGACTGCACCAGCGTGTCGAAATCGCCGCGCGGAAAATCCGTGCGGCCGACCGAGCCCTGGAACAGCACGTCGCCGACGAACGCGATGCGGTGGTCGGGCTGGATCAGCACGATGTGTCCCGGCGTATGGCCCGGGCAGTGGCGCACGTCGAAGTGCAACTCGCCGATGGTCACGGTGTCGCCGTCATCGAGCCAGCGGTCCGGCGTGAATCGGCGCGCGCCGTGAATCCCGAACATCCGGCCTTGGGCGTCGAGCTGGTCGATCCAGAACGCATCCTCGCGCTGCGGACCCTCGATCGGCACGCCGGCGCGCTTCGCGACCTCGGCGACGCCGCCGCAGTGGTCAGCGTGGCCGTGCGTCACGAGTACCTTCGCAAGCTTGGCGCCGCTGCGCTCCACCACGCCCATCACCGTGTCGACGTCTCCGCCCGGGTCGATCAGCGCCGCCTGACCGGTGCTTTTGCAGACGACAAGCGAGCAGTTCTGCTGAAAGGGCGTGACAGGAATGATGGCAAGCTTCAATGGAGAGATCCGGTGTGGTGCGGCGCAGGACGCCGGGGATGGGCAGAAATTCCTTCGGCCGGCAAACGGAATGCTAGCGCGATCGCCGCCAACCTCCGATCACCGATGGCGAAGAAGACGACCGCGGCTACGATCCCTGACTTGCCGCTCGACCGGGCGGTTCTACCGGGGCAGCAATCGCCATGCTTCCAGGTGGTCGCTGCGTTGCCGAGTCACCTTACGCCCTGCGATTCGACAGCTGCCGCATGACGAGTGCGGCAACCGAGGCGCCGGCCGCGGCCATGGTTACCGCATCGCGCGAAAGGACGACCATCACCTGTTGCAGTACCTGCGGATTGCTTTGCTCGACGTAACGGACGAGCTCCAGCACCTGGCTCGAAGTGACGCGCGCGGCATCCTCCAGCGAAACGGACATCCGCGACCAGCGTGCCTGGGTTACGAACTTGGCGAAGGCGCCACCGCCCAGCACCGCCAGCGCCATCGGTCCGACGGACATCAGCAGTCGCCGCAGGACACGTACGCGCTGCGCGAGGTGGAGCTTCGTGAAGATGCTCGCCACGAGCACCGGGATTGACGGCATGCCATCGCCCGGGAACCTGCCCTGGGCAACCTGTGGACGTTGAGTCGCGTGCGGGAGATCCCGCACGCTTCGATGTTTCGAAAGTTTCATCCGGTTCCTCCTGATGCAGGAAAGGGTCGCCGCAAGTGCTCCGGGTGCAGCCGCAGTCGGAGGGTGTCGATGCGAGGCGTCGTCGGCCATCACGTGCGGACGTACGCCGGATGCGGTGCGAACTGATGCGACCGCAGAAGCGGTGCCCGAGTTCCGTGCTGTCATGTAATCGATTGTTCTTTCGATATATTTCCGTGACGCCAAGCGATGGCACGGACTTGGCCGCACGCGGAAAAGCATCCGGCAGGCGCGGGCGGATCACGATGTCGCGCGGCTTTCGTAGGCGCGACACGCAGGATGGTGTCGCGCTGGACGCTCGAACCCGGACGAGGTCCGGTACACCACGCTAGAACAGGTCGAGCTGCCCTCGGTAGAGGGCGACGTTCCGCTTGATCCGCGGTGCGGGCAGCGCAGGCGGCGCGCGGAAGCGCGACGTGTCGAGTGGCGCGCGATCGCGATCGAGTCGGAACCGCCCGCAGGCGAGCTTGAAGCGCTTGCCGATCAGTTCGGCGAAGATGCCTTCGCCGCGCATGCGGACGCCGAATGCCGATTGGTAGTCGCGCCCGCCGCGCATTTGTTGCACGAGGCTCATCACGTGTGCGGCGCGGTCCGGGTAGTGCGCCTGCAGCCAGTCGCGGAACAACGGCGAAACTTCGCGCGGCAGGCGCAGCATCACGAAGCCCGCCGAACTCGCGCCGCTCGCGGCAGCGGCTTCGAGGATTCCCTCGAGGTCCCGGTCGTTCAGCTGCGGTATCACGGGCGCGACCATCACGCCGACCGGCACGCCGGCATCGGCGAGCCGCTTGACCACCTCCAGGCGGCGTTGCGGCGCGGCCGCGCGCGGCTCGAGCTTGCGCGACAGCGTCCGGTCGAGCGAGGTGATCGAAACGTAGGCGCGTGCCATGCCCTTCGCCGCCATCGGCGCGATCAGGTCGAGGTCGCGCTCGATCAATGCGGATTTGGTGATGAGCGAGAACGGGTGATCGCACTCGCACAGCACCTCCAGCACGGAACGTGTGACTTTCCATTCGCGTTCGATCGGCTGGTAGGCGTCGGTATTCATGCCGATCGCGAGCGGCTTGCACACATAGCCGGGGTTCGCGAGCTCGGTGCGCAGCAGCGCGGCCGCGTTCGGCTTGGCGAAGAGCTTCGATTCGAAATCGAGCCCCGGCGACAGGTCGTGATAAGCGTGCGACGGCCGCGCATAGCAGTAGATGCAGCCGTGTTCGCAGCCCTGGTAGGGATTGATCGACTGGTCGAACGGGATGTCCGGCGATTCGTTTCGAGCAATGATCGTGCGCGCGGGCTGGATCGTCACGGTCGTGCGCAAGGGCGCGGGAGCATCAGCGTCGCCCGGCGCGCCCCAGCCGTCGTCGAATGCCTCGCGGGTCGTGTCGCGGAAACGGTTGCCGGGGTTCCACGTCGCACCGCGCCCCCGCCGCACCTCGCGTGGATGCGATGGTGCGGACTCCGGAGGGCTGGAGCGTCCCTGCGCCATCGACTGCCCTTAGCCCGCCAGCGCTGCGTCCAGCGTAATCGTCGCGTTCAGCACGCGCGAGACGGGGCAGTTGGCCTTGGCGCCGTTGGCGATTTCCGTGAACTTGGGCGCGTCGATGCCGGGCACCCGGGCCCGGGTGACCAGGTGGATCGCCGTGATGGTCCAGCCGACGTCGGCCTGTTCAATGGTCAGCGCGGCCTCGGTGTCGATCGCCTCCGGGGTGAAGCCCGCGTTGCCGAGCGCGAACGAAAGCGCCATCGTGAAGCAGCCGGCGTGCGCCACGGCGATCAGTTCCTCGGGATTGGTCCCCTTGCCGTCGCCGAAGCGCGCCTTGAACGAGTAGGGCGTGTCCTTCAACGTTGCGCTTTCGACCGACAGCGTTCCCTTGCCCTCCTTGCCGGAGCCCTGCCAGCGGGCCGATGCAGTGCGCTTCATCTGTTCCTCCTCGGTTATGGTTGGGCGATTGCGCAAGTCTAGCGCGAACCCGCGGGAAGGGCGCTGCCGGCCCTTCCGGACATTGCGCTACCATGCGGGCTGCCTTCCATGCAGGGACGGCAGCCTGCCGCATGACCGCCTCCAAGTTCCCGCGCTTCGATACGCTCGCGCTGCATGCCGGCGCCCGCCCGGATCCCGCAACCGGTGCCCGCGCGACGCCGATCTACCAGTCGGCATCGTTCGTATTCCAGGACACCGACCATGCGGCAGCGCTTTTCGACATGGAACGCGCGGGCCACGTCTATTCGCGCATCTCGAATCCCACCTGCGCGGTGCTGGAGGAGCGCGTTGCTGCACTGGAAGGCGGCGTGGGTGCGATCGCCGCCGCCAGCGGGCAGGCGGCGCTGCACATTGCGATCGCGACCCTGATGGGCGCCGGCGCGCACATCGTCGCCTCTCGCTCGCTCTACGGCGGCTCGCACAACCTGCTCGACTACACATTGCCGCGCTTCGGAATCACGACGACGTTCGTCGCTCCGCGCGACCTCGACGCCTGGCGCTCGGCGATCCGGCCGGAGACCCGGCTGCTGTTCGGCGAGACGCTCGGCAACCCCGGGCTCGACGTGCTCGACGTTCCGCGCGTCGCAACGCTCGCCCACGACCACGGCCTGCCGCTGCTCGTGGACTCGACGTTCACCACGCCCTGGCTCATGCGGCCATTCGAGCATGGCGCGGATCTGGTCTTCCATTCGGCCACCAAGTTCCTCTCCGGGCACGGCGTGGTGATCGGCGGCGTGCTCGCGGATTCCGGTCGCTTCGATTGGGAGGGCGTCAAGTCGCGCGACAAGTTCCCGACGTTGACTGCGCCCTACGCCGGCTTCCACGACATGGTGTTCACCGAGGAGTCGACTACGGCTGCGTTCCTGCTGCGTGCGCGGCGCGAGGGCATCCGCGATTTCGGCGCGTGCATGGCGCCGTTCACGGCGTTCCAGATCCTGCAGGGCATCGAGACGCTTCCGGTGCGCATGGAAAAGCACGTCGCCAACACGCGTCGTGTCGTCGCGTTCCTGCGCGAGCATCCGCTGGTGGCGGGGATCGGCTACCCGGAGTTGCCCGGTCATCCCGATCATGCGCTCGCGAAGCACCTCCTTCCTCGCGGTTGCGGCGCGGTGTTCAGCTTCGACTTGAAAGGCACGCGCGAGCAGGGCCGGCGCTTCATCGAATCGCTGCGTCTGTTCTCGCATCTCGCCAACGTTGGCGATGCGAAGTCGCTCGTCATCCATCCTGCGTCCACGACGCATTTCCGCATGAGCGCCGCTGACCTCGTCAGGGCGGGCATTACCGAGGGCACGATCCGCCTCTCGATCGGGCTCGAGGATCCCGATGACCTGATCGAGGACCTGTCGCGCGCGCTGCACGCGGCCGGAAAGGCGTGATGCGGCTTCAGGTCGCGGGGTCCGAAGCCTACGCGTACTCGGGCACGCGGCCATTCGATCCCGCGCAGGCCACCGTGCTGTTCGTGCATGGCGCGGCGCACGACCACAGCGTGTTCGCGCTGCAATCGCGCTACTTCGCGCATCACGGTCGCAACGTGCTCGCGGTCGACCTGCCTGCGCACGGCCGCTCGGCCGGCAAGCCGCTCGCGAGCGTTGGCGCGATCGCCGAATGGCTCGCAGCGGTGCTCGACGCGGCTGGCGTGCGGAAGGCGGCGCTGGTCGGGCATTCGCTCGGCTCGCTCGCGGTCCTGGAGACGGCGGCCCGCCATCCGTCGCGCGTCGAACGGATCGCGCTGCTCGGCCCGGCCGTGCCGATGCTGGTGAGCGACGTGCTGCTTGCGGCCGCGTGCGAGGACGCACCACGCGCCTACGAGATGATCAACGCCTGGTCGCACAGTCCGGCGCGTCAGCTGGGTGGCAACCCGGTGCCCGGCATGTGGATGACCGGTGCGGCGCTTGCGCTGATGACGCGCAACCGCGACAACGTGCTGGACGTCGACCTTCGTGCATGCAACGACTACGACAACGGTCTGCAGGCCGCGGCTGCGATTGCCTGTTCCGCACTTATCGTGCTCGCTTCGCGCGACCTGATGGCGCCGCCCAAGTCCGCGCAGGCGCTGATCGCGGCGCTCCCGCAGCCGAAGGTCGTCACGCTTGCCGAGTGCGGGCACGCGATGATGACCGAGCAGCCGGACGCGGTGCTCGACGCGCTGCGCGCGTTTATCTAGACTCGACTCCGATGCGGTCGGGAGAAGGTGCTCGCGAGAGCGCGCGGCCGTGCGCTCCCGACGTGGCGGAGGAGGAGACCTGCGATGCCCGAGATCACCGAGGAACCGTCAGCGTTCCCGTCTGTTCGGCGCTTGCCCGCGAGCGCGCCGTTCGCCTGGCTCGCCGCCGGCTGGCGCGATTTTGTCGCCGCACCCGTTCCGAGCCTCTTCTATGGCGTGGTGTTCGCCGCGATGGGTTGGCTGGTCGTCTACGTTTTCCGGCACGCGTACCAGTACGTGTGGGGCCTCACGACCGGCTTCCTGCTGGTGGGACCGTTCCTGTCGATCGGGCTTTATGAACTCTCGCGACGCCGTGAGCGCGGACAGCCGCAGTTGCTCGCGCCGTCGCTCGACGCCTGGCGGCCCAACGTCGGGTCGATCGGCATCTTCGCGCTGGTGCTTGGGGTGCTGCTGCTCGTGTGGTCGCGCGCCTCGCTCGTCGTCATCGCGGTGTTCTTCCCGGACGAAATGCCGTCGCTTTCGGGTTTCATGGTCAACGCGCTGTCGACAGACCACCTCGAGTTCCTGCTCGCCTACTTCGCGGTAGGCGGCTTCTTCGCAGCACTGACCTTCGCGATCGCGGTCGTGTCCGTGCCGATGATGCTCGACCGCGACACCGATGGCATCACTGCCGCGCTGACGTCGATCCGGGCATGCCGGGACAACGTGTCGGCGATGATCGTCTGGGGTCTTGTCATCGCGGGCGTGATCGGAGTAGGTTTCCTGGCCGCGTTCGTCGGGCTTGTCGTCGCCGTGCCGGTGATCGGGCACGCGACGTGGCACGCCTACCGCGCGCTGGTGGAGTGAGGCGGGCGTGATCCTTCCTCGGCTCCTTGGTCTGTTGTGCTGAATGAACGGTTGCGGGTCGCCGCGCCGCGTCGACTCGCACTTGCCGTCGATCCCCGCTACGCGGGGCGACCTCCTTGGACGCGGACGATTTGCGCGAATGCAACGAATCGGTCGCCCATCCGCGACTCGCACTCGCCGTCGAGCCCGCTACGCGGGCACCCACGCCGGCTGCTCGCGCCGTTGCTCCTCGCCGGCTGCTCGCGACGCCTCGGCTCCTTGGTCTGTTGTGCTGAATGAACGGTTGCGGGTCGCCTCGCCGCGTCGACTCGCACTTGCCGTCGATCCCCGCTACGCGGGGCGACCTCCTTGGACGCGGACGATTTGCGCGAATGCAACGAATCGGTCGCCCATCCGCGACTCGCACTCGCCGTCGAGCCCGCTACGCGGGCACCCACGCCGGCTGCTCGCGCCGTTGCCCCTCGCCGGCTGCTCGCGACGCCTCGGCTCCTTGGTCTGTTGTGCTGAATGAACGGTTGCGGGTCGCCTCGCCGCGTCGACTCGCACTTGCCGTCGATCCCCGCTACGCGGGGCCCCTCGCCGGCTGCTCGCGACGCCTCGGCTCCTTGGTCTGTTGTGCTGAATGAACGGTTGCGGGTCGCCTCGCCGCGTCGACTCGCACTTGCCGTCGATCCCCGCTACGCGGGGCCCCTCGCCGGCTGCTCGCGACGCCACTTGATCGAGCAGCCGATCGACGGTGCCTGCTCGGCTGGGGGCTTTCCCGTGCGCGCCACCTGCACCATCGCCTCGTAGAGTTCCCGGCGATTGCCTTCCTTCGGCGAGCGACCCGAGTCGTCCAGCCGGCCGCGATACGCGAGCCGCAAGTCCCTGTCGTAGCCAAAGAAATCGGGCGTGCAGACGGCACCGTAGGCGCGCGCGACGTCCTGCGTCTCGTCCAGCAGATAGGGAAAGGCGAACGCATGCTGCCTGGCAACCACCTTCATGTTGTCGAACGAATCCTCGGCATATTCGGCCGGATCGTTGCTCATGATCGCGACGCTGCCCACGCCCACGGTGGCCAGATCGCGCATGTCTCGCGCGATCTTGTCGATCACTGCCTTCACGTAGGGGCAGTGATTGCAGATGAACATCACGACGATCCCGCTCGGCCCTGAGACGGACGCAAGGTTGTGCCTGCGCCCGTCTACGCCGGGAAGGTCGAATGGCGGCGCTGGCGACCCGAGCGCTGGGTGTGGCGTGGTGAGCGAGACCATCGAATCCCTCGGACATGATCGTTGACGTGGCAGAATCGTAGCATTCGCCACTGCCGCCCTCCTGTGTTTCTCATCCGACATGTCGACCCGGATGCGTTCCTCGCCGCTGCGCGGCCGGTGCTCGACCGCGACGAGGCCGAGTTCGTCTTCTTCGCCTCGCGTGCGCGTGCGCTCGCCGCGCACCCGCTGCCTGTCGGCTCGCGCGTCTATCTCGCCACGGTGGGAATGCCGGCGCGGGGCCTTGCGTTTCTGACCGGCGAGGGCAGCGTGCTGCTCGGACCCTCGGACGGCGTGGCAGCGGTGTGCGTCGCCGACGATCTCGCGGCGGAATTCCCGGGGCTGCCCGGTGTCGTGGGCGGGCGCGAGGCGTGCGACGGCTTCGCGCGCCGCTGGCTCGAGCGTATCGGCCGCGCACACACGCTGCGCTATCACCTCCGCCACCATGCGCTGTCGAAAGTGCGCGTCGTCGATCGCGCGCCAGGCGTGCCCCGCGTCGCCGACGCGGGCGATGTCGACTGGCTGGTCGAATCGCAATTCGCATTTCTCGCGGAAGCGCGGGTGCCGGACCCGCCGCTACGACAGGTGGCGCGCATCGAGCGCGGTGTCGCGCAAGGCGCGTACTGGATCTGGGACGACGGCGCGCGGGTCGCCTATGCCGGATGGCTTGAGGCCACACCGGAGACCGCACGAATCGGTCCGGTGTACACGCAACCCGCCGCACGACGGCGCGGCTATGCGACGGCGCTGACCGCCGCGCTGTCGCGGTCGTTGCTTGAGCGAGGACGGCGCAAGCTCTTTCTTTCGACCGACCTCGCCAATCCGACCTCGAACGCGATCTACGCGCGGGTGGGGTATCGGCCGCTGGGCGAGGTCTGGCACTACGATTTCGTAGTGCCTGCGGAGCACTGACGGTGGGCGCCCCGCGGTTCCATTCCGCAATGCCGCTCGATCCGACGCAGGTCGGCGCCGAAATCACGCTGCCGGATGCGGTCGCGCATCATGCGGTGCGTGTCCTGCGGCTCGCCGAAGGCGATGCGCTCGTGCTGTTCGACGGCACCGGCGGCGAATACCGGGGCACGCTGGTGGCGGCGGACCGGCGCGGCGCGCGGGTGCGCGTGCAAGGATTCGATCCGGTCGACCGCGAGTCGCCCCTTGCCGTGACGCTCGTGCAGGCAATCATCGCAGCGGAGGCGATGGAGATCGCGCTTCGCAAGGCGGTGGAGCTCGGCGCTGCGGCGATCGCTCCCGTCCTCGCGGCGCGCAGCCAGGGGTCGCTGGCCGGCGACAAGGCCGGAAAGCGGCTCGCGCACTGGAGGCAGATCGCGGTCGCAGCCTGCGAGCAGTGCGGGCGCAATCAAGTCCCGAAGGTCGCGTCGCCAACGACGTTCGCCGAATGGCTGCAACGGTTCGACGCCGCGTCCGGTCCGGCGTTCCTGCTCGGCCCTGGCGGCGAGCGCTCGCTTGCGGCCGCAGCAGCCGATGTTGCACCGCGCAGCGTATTGATCGGACCGGAAGGCGGATGGACGGACGAGGAGATGGCGCGGGCGAACGCGTCGGGCATCGCGACGGTCCATCTCGGGCGGCGCGTGCTGCGAGCGGAGACCGCGACGATCGCCGCGCTCGCGACGATCAATGCGGTCGCGGGCGACGCGCGCTAGGGAGTCGGCTTGTCGGCCGACGCGCGCTGGTGCGCCGACGCGTCGCCTGCGAGCAGGATCGCGCATTGCACCCGCTCGATCAGCATCGAGTCCACTGCACCGCGCCACCATCGCATCGCGAAGCTGCGCGTCCGCTTGTGCCCGAGGATCAAGAGATCGATCGAGAGGTTCTCGACGAGCCGCGCGATCACCTCGACCGGCTCGCCCTCGAGCAGGTGCGACCGTACCGTGAAGCCGCGGGCTGTCAGTGCCGCGACCGCCTCGTCGAGATCGGCCTTGGTCCGTTCGCGGTCGACACGGTAGGCGGGTTCCGGCACGAGCTCGACGGCGAGCAGGTAGGGCGAGGGGTCGTGCAGCACGCAGGCAACGTGGATCTCCCGACCCGCCTGCGGGAGCAGGTGCGCGCATTCGTCCAGCGCAAGCCGGCTCTCGGGCGAGCCGTCGTAGGCGACGAGGATGTTCCGGTACATGGCTACCTCCGTGTTTGGCGTGTCGCGGACGCAGGCGCGATGGCGGGCAGGAACACCGGCGCGTCGAATGCGAAGCACTGCTGCAATGCCCGCGTCGTATCGTCAGCGTACACGGAGAGCCGCCCTTCGAGCATCGAAAACGGTCAGACGGTCACGGGTGGCGCGAGCGGGCGCACGGGCTTGCCGCAAAGCGCGAGCGCGAGCGCCGCGAGCTCGTCCCACGGGTTGCCGCGGCCCAGCCCCTTGGCGAGCGCGTCCAGTCGGGCGAGCGCAACGAGCATGGTCGCGATCGCCGACGGCGCAACACGGCGCACGGCGCGCTCGAGCGCCGCCTGCCGCTTTCCCCAGACGCGCGCGTTGCGCATCGCGACGGGCAATGGGACACCATCGCGCGTCTGCGTCAGCACGCTCGCAAGTGCATGCAGGTCTTCGCCGAGTTGCCAAAGCGGCAGTATCACCGTTTCGCCCTCGGCTTCCAGCACCGACAACACGCGCAGAGCCCGCGCGGCGTCGCCGGCGAGCCACGCTTCCGAGGCCGCCTGCACGTCGTAGCGCGCCACGTCGGCGACCGCCGCCTCGACTGCGGCATGATCGATTTCGCCCTCCGGCATCAGCAACGCGAGCTTCTCGATTTCCTGGCGAGCCGCGAGCAGGTTGCCTTCGCAATGGTCGGCGAGGAACGCGAGCGTTTCGGTGTTCGCGCGCTGCTTCTGGCGGGCGAGCCGAGCGCCGATCCAGCGCGGCAGCGCGTCGCGCTCGATCGGCTGCACGGCGATGACGACGCCCGCCCCGGCAAGCGCACCGAACCACGCCGTTGCCTGCGTCGCCCGGTCGAGCCGCGGCAACGAGACGAGCGTCACGTTCTCGGGGTTCGGATTCGCGGCGTACGACTCGAGTGCCTTGCCGCCTTCCACGCCCGGCTTTCCCGAGGGAATGCGCAGGTCTACGAGCCGCCGTCCGCCGAACAGCCCCATATTGGCGTTCGCGGCGAGGAACGCGTCCCACTTGAAGCCCGGCTCGACGACAAGCACCTCGCGCTCCTCGACGCCGGCAGCGCGGGCGGCAGCGCGGATCGTGTCGCCGGCCTCCAGCGCGAGCAGCGGTTCGTCGCCGTGGATGACGTAGAGCGGCGCGAGCGTCTTCGCGAGATGTGCGGGGAGGTCGTCGGCACGCACGCTGGGCATTCCCCGATCCCGCTACGCCGGTCGCTTCGCCGTTTGCAACTGACGAACGATCTGAAGCACGGCGTCGGTCTGCATCTCGCGCAGCAGACGGCCTTCCTGGATTTCCCGCGCAAGGCGTTCCGAATCGTCGTAGAGATAGGTCCGGCGCACGACGATTTCCTGCGTAGGCAGCCAGACGCGGCCGTCCTTGTCGTACACGCGGAAGACGACGCGCTTGGCGAGCGCAAACTCGCGCACCCGGCCGCCGGAGGACAGAGACAGTACCGACTTTTCGTCGGCGACGAGGCTGACATCGAGCACGACCTGTGCGCCGGCCGCGCTGTCGGCAAGTGCGGCGTTGCCCGCGCCGGCGACCGCGCGCCGTATCTCGATCTCGAAAGGCGGCGACGTCGGCGAGTTCACGTAGATCGACGTGAATGGAAAGGTGGCCTGCCCGCGCAGCTGGAACCCGCAGGCGGCGAGCGCAAGCGAGGCGAGCGACAGGAGCGCCGTCCGTCGCCCTCCGCCGGTGCGCCTACACGACGACATTGACGAGCCGTCCCGGCACGACCACCACCTTCTTGACGGCGGCGCCATTCGCGTGCTTCGCAACCTCGGGCGAGGCCTTTGCGGCCGACTCGATCGTCGCGTTGTCGGCGGCAGCCGGCACGACGATCTTGCCGCGCAACTTGCCGTTGATCTGCAGAACGAGCTCGATTTCATCCTGCGCGAGCGCGGATTCGTCGACGTCCGGCCACGGCGCGTCGAGGAGGTCGCCGAGCGCGCTCGCGAATCCCAGCGCACGCCATAGCGTCCAATTGGTGTGCGGTGCGACCGGATAAAGCACCCGGAGCAGGATCGAAAGTCCCTCCCGCGCGAGCGCGGTCGACCCGGCGGCGTCCGGCGGCACGGCCTCCAGCGCGTTCAGCATCTTCATGCAGGCCGAAACGACCGTGTTGTACTGCATGCGCTCGTAGTCGTAGTTCGCCTGCCGCAGCGTCTGGTGGATTTCGCGCCGCGCGGCACGGACCGGTTCGGCAGCGCTCCGCCAGTCGAACGCGCCGCTCACGCCCGCGATCGCATCGGTGCGCGCGTGCGCGAACGCCCAGAGCCGGCGCAGGAAACGGTACTGGCCGTCCACACCGGAGTCGGACCATACCGCGGTATCGACCGGAGGCCCGGCGAACATCACGAAGAGCCGCGCCGTGTCCGCACCGTACTTGTCGATTACGGTCAGCGCCTCGACGCCGTTGTTCTTCGACTTGGACATCGTGCCCACGCCGCCGTAATTGACCGCGGACCCGCCGGTCGTGAGCCTGCCCGAGACGATCCGCCCGTCTTCGCCGAATACCGGCTCGACCTCGGCCGGCGAGAAGTACTCGATGCCGCCTTTCTCTCCCTGGCGCGACCAGATGTGGTTCAGCAGCATCCCCTGCGTGAAGAGCCGCGTGAACGGCTCGTCGAACCTGACGAGGCCCATGTCGCGCATCACCTTGGTCCAGAAGCGCGCGTAGAGCAGGTGCAGGATCGCGTGCTCGATGCCGCCGATGTACTGGTCCATCGGCATCCAGTAGTCGTTGCGCGCGTCGACCATCGTCGGCGCGTCGGGACACGTGTAGCGCATGTAGTACCACGACGAGTCGACGAACGTGTCCATCGTGTCGGTCTCGCGCCGCGCCGGATTGCCGCATTTCGGGCAGTCGACCTTGAGGAAGTCCTCGCGCTTGTCGAGCGGATTGCCGCTGCCGTCCGGGATGCAGTCCTCGGGCAGCACCACCGGCAGGTCGTTGTCGGGGACCGGCACCGGACCGCAGGTCCCGCAGTGGATGATCGGAATCGGCGTGCCCCAGTAGCGCTGGCGCGAGATGCCCCAGTCGCGCAGGCGAAACGTGACGCGCTTTTCGCCCAGGCTCGTCGCCGCGAGATCGGCCGCCACCGCGTCGACCGCAGCTTCGTAGGCGAGCCCGTCGTACTTGCCCGAGTGGACGCACACGCCGCGCGACTTGTCTTCGTACCACGGCTGCCACTGGTCGGGCGTGAACGTTTCGCCGGGGACTTCGATCACCTGCTTGATCGGCAGCCCGTATTTCCTCGCGAAGGCGAGATCGCGCTCGTCGTGCGCCGGCACGCCCATCACCGCACCGTCACCGTAGGCCATCAGCACGTAGTTGCCGACCCAGACCTCGATCTTGTCGCCGGTGAGCGGATGGATGACGAAGAGGCCCGTGGGCGCGCCCTTCTTCTCCATCGTCGCGAGGTCGGCTTCCATCATCGTGCCGCGCTTGCACTCCTCGATGAACGCCGCAAGCTTGACGTTCGTCTGTGCCGCGTGCTCGGCGATCGGGTGCTCGGGCGCGACCGCGCAGAACGTCACGCCCATGATCGTGTCGGCGCGCGTCGTGAACACGTACATGCGCCCGCCGTTGATCGGCTTGCCGTCGTTGCCGGGGATGTCGTGCGGGAAGGCGAAACGCACGCCCTGGCTCTTGCCGATCCAGTTGGCCTGCATCGTCCTCACGCGCTCGGGCCAGCCGTCCATCTCGTCGAGCCTGGCGAGGAGTTCTTCTGCGTAATCGGTGATCTTGAGGTAGTAACCCGGGATCTCGCGTTTCTCGACGATCGCGCCCGTGCGCCAGCCGCGTCCGTCGATCACCTGCTCGTTGGCGAGCACCGTCCGGTCGATCGGGTCCCAGTTGACGACCTGCGTCTTGCGGTACGCGATGCCGCGCTCGAGCATGCGCAGGAACATCCACTGGTTCCACTTGTAGTAGTTCGGATCGCAGGCGGCGATCTCCCGCGACCAGTCGATCGCGAGCCCCATCGCCTGCATCTGCTTCTTCATGTAGGCGATGTTGTCGTAGGTCCATCGCGCGGGCGCGACACCGTTCTTGATCGCCGCATTCTCGGCCGGCAGCCCGAACGCGTCCCAGCCCATGGGCATCAGCACGTTCAGGCCCTTCATGCGCAGGTGCCGGTACATCACGTCGTTGATCGTGTAGTTGCGCACGTGTCCCATGTGCAGCTTGCCCGACGGGTAGGGCAGCATCGACACGCAATAGAACTTCGCGGCACCGGGCTTCTCGGTGGCGCGATAGGCGTCGGCGTCACGCCACGCGGCCTGCGCGGCGGCTTCGATCTCGGCGGGATTGAACGGGGTCGTCACGGGAATCGGCGGGAGTGTGCCGCGCTGCGGGCGCGAGCAGTTGGGGAAGCAATCGATTATACCGGCGGGGTCGCTACGGGACCCGGGCGCTACGGCCCCGGCACTCCTGCGTAAAGCACCCAGATGCCGAGCCCGGCGAATATCGCCGCGGCGACGATGCGTATCGCCTTGAACGGGATCTTCTCGCTCGCGATCTTGCCGGCGAAGACGACCGGCACGTTGGCGATCAGCATCCCGAGCGTCGTGCCGATGACGACGGCCGCAAGCGATGGAAACTTCGCGGCGAGCATCACGGTGGCCACTTGGGTCTTGTCGCCCATTTCGGCGAGGAAGAATGCGATCAGCGTGATGACGAACACTCCCGCGTGCGAGACCGGAGCCCTGTCGTCGTCGAGCGTATCGGGCTTCAGCGCCCATACCGCGACAACCAGGAACGATGCGGCGAGCAGCCAGCGCAACACGTCGGGCGGCAGCACGCTTCGTACCCAGTTGCCGACGAGGCCGGCGAGCACGTGGTTGGCGAGCGTTGCGACGAGGATACCCGCGACGATCGGCCACGGGCGGCGAAAGCGGGCCGCGAGCACGAGCGCGAGCAGCTGGGTCTTGTCGCCGATTTCGCCGAGCGCGACGACGGCGGTCGAAACGAGGAAGGCTTCCATGGGCAGCTGAAGGCGGGTCGGGCGTCGGGGCAGGCAATGGCGAATGGGCCGCCGGCTCGGACCTCGGAGCGGCGGTGCCTCGCCAGCGCCGCTCCGAGGTACGCCCGGACGCGCTGCCGGTCTCGCCATGGCCGCCGGCTTCGCGGCCAGGTGTGCTGACGTGCCCCCCGAAGCGCGCGTTTTCGCGCGGTGCCAGAGGGCTGCTAACCCCTGATGAACCGACGAATTATAGCGGCCCGCCGAAGGTCGGCCGCCGACTCCCGTCCGAGGGTCTTCGTGGCATCGGCCGGGGGCAGAGCGATGGAGGATGGCAAAATGACCATTTACGCGGGAACCGGCAGCGGCCCGACCTACTCTATGGGTAGGAGCGCCATGCTGCCCGCCGCCGGACGCGCACCGCTCATCGCCCCGATGTCGATCCCTCCCACCTTCCACTGCGCGATGCGCGGTGCATCCGTGCAGATGCTGTCGTCGCTCGTGCTTGCACTGGCGACGATCGCGCCCGCATACGCGGCCGTCGTCAAGACGCCGAATGTCGAGGCCGAGCTCGTATCCGAGCGCAACGCACTCGTGCCCGGGCAGCCCGCTACCGTTGCGCTGCGTCTCAAGATGCGCGAAGGCTGGCACACGTACTGGCGCAATCCGGGCGACTCGGGGCTGCCGACAAGCCTCGACTGGAAGCTTCCCGACGGCATCGCCGCGGGCGCGATCCAGTGGCCGGCACCGCATGCGCTGCCTGCCGGGCCGCTCGTAAACTATGGCTACGAAGGCGAGGTGCTGCATCTCGTCGATCTCACCGTGCCTGCGTCTCTTGCGAACGGTGGCGCGGCAACGCTCGCCGCGCGCGCCGATTGGCTCGTGTGCAAGGAGACGTGCATTCCCGAGGGCGCCGACCTGACGCTCACGCTGCCCGTTGGCGCCAGCGCCGAACCCGATCCCCGCTGGGGTGCGCCGATCGCGAACACGCGTGCGGGATTGCCAAGAGCGCTCGTGGGCTGGCAGGCGAGTGCCACCGGCGATGGCCAGACGATCGCGCTCCGGCTCGTGCCTCCCGCCGGCGCCGCCGATCCCGGCAAGCTCCGTTTCTTTCCGAACGAGGACGGCCGCGTCGAGCCTTCGCGTCCACAGGTGCTCTCGAAGGACGGCAACGCGTATGTGCTTGCGCTGCCCGTCGCGTTCCAGCTCGCGCCCGACGTACGGCGGCTCGATGGCGTCCTGACCGCGGACAACGACCTCGGATGGCCGGGGTCGCGCGCGGCCACGCTCGATGTGCCGCTCGCAGGGACGATCGTCGCCGGCCCGAAGCCGGTCGATGTGCCCGCGCCGGTGCTCAACCTGCAGGCGGGAGCGACAGGTCCCGCGGGCGTCACGCTGCCGCTTGCCGTGCTGCTCGCGTTCGTCGGCGGCCTGATCCTGAATCTGATGCCCTGCGTGTTCCCCGTTCTCTCGCTCAAGGTGCTGGGTTTCGTGCAGCACCACGATTCGAAGCCTACGTTGCGCAAGGAGGCGATCGCGTTCGCGAGTGGCGTAATCCTGACGTTCGTGGCTCTGGGTCTCGTGCTGGCGTTGCTGCGCGCGGCGGGCGAGCAGCTGGGTTGGGGATTCCAGCTGCAGTCGCCCGCGGTGGTGACGGGCCTTGCGGTCCTTTTCTTCCTGCTCGCGCTCAATCTGTCCGGCGTGTTCGAGTTCGGCATGCTGGTGCCCTCCGGCGCCGCCGGCTGGACCGCGAAGAACCGCACGCTCGATGCCTTCGCCTCCGGCGTGCTCGCGGTCGTCGTCGCCTCGCCATGCACCGCACCGTTCATGGGTGCGGCGCTCGGCTACGCGCTGTCGCAATCGACGCTGGTCACGATGGCGGTGTTCGTCGCGCTCGGAGTGGGCATGGCACTGCCCTACACGCTGCTCGCGTGGTTCCCGGCGTGGCGGCGGCGCCTGCCTGAGCCGGGGATATGGATGGAGCGCATGAAGCAATTCCTTGCGTTCCCGCTGTACGCGACCGTTGCGTGGCTGGCCTGGGTGCTTGGCGCGCAGGTTGACAACGATGCGGTGCTTCGGCTTGCGGTGGCGCTGGTCTGCGTCGCATTCGCAGCATGGGCGTGGCGCGTATTCCGCAGCGGCGCCTTGCGTGGCTGGGCGGCCGTGGCGGCGATGGGCATTGCAGGTGCCACGATCGTCGCCTTTCCGCTGCTGAACGCGGGCGCCGCGGTGGTCGAAGCGCGCACCGGCGTGGCCGCTGCGCAGGACGGCTGGGAGCCGTTCTCGCCCGCGCGCGTGGCCGAGCTCGGCGCATCCGGCCGGCCCGTGTTCGTCGATTTCACCGCAGCATGGTGCGTCACCTGCCAGGTCAACAAGAAGCTCGTGCTGAATCAGCCGGAAGTTCGAGATGCATTCGGCAAGCGCAACGTCGCGCTGTTGCGTGCCGACTGGACCCGGCGCGATCCGGTGATCACGCAGGCACTCGCCGCACTCGGGCGCAACGGCGTGCCGGTCTACGTGCTCTACCGGCCAGGCAAGGAAGCATTGCTGCTGCCCGAGGTGCTGCAGGCCCAGGTCGTGCACGACGCGCTCGCCACGCTCTAGAATCCACGATGTGCAGCCGGTGGCGCGGAACCTGCGCCAGTGTGTGCCGCTCCAAGTGCTCAGGTTCGTCGACCGCCAGAAGGAGTCCAAGATGCCCGATTCGCGCAACCTTCGCTTGCTGGCACTCGCCGCCAGCGGCGCGTTCGCCCTGCTTGCGACCTATGCGTTCGCCGCCCAGCCGGGCGAGTCCGCGCCCGGCTTCACGATCAACGACGCGTCCGGCAGGCCGGTGAAGCTCACCGACTACCGAGGCAAGTTCGTCGTGCTCGAGTGGACCAACCCCGAGTGCCCGTTCGTTCGAAAGCACTACGACAGCCGCAACATGCAGACGCTGCAGAAGGACTATGGCGCGAAGGATGTCGTCTGGCTTTCGGTCAACTCGACCAATCGTGACCATTCCGAATTCAAGACCGGCGCGCAGATGGTGTCGTGGATGGGCGGGCAGGGCGCGGCACAGAAGGCGGTGCTGATCGACGAGACGAGCGCAACCGGCCGCGCATACGGCGCGAAGACCACGCCGCAGATGTTCGTGATCGACCCGGAAGGCAGGATCGTCTATGCCGGCGCCATCGACGACAAGCGCTCGGCCAACCCCGCGGATGTCAAGGCTGCGCGCAACCACGTGCGCGCCGCGCTCGACGAAGCGCTCGCGGGCAGGCCCGTGACGGTTGCGAGCACCGCGCCGTACGGCTGCAGCGTCAAGTACTGACGCAATACGCCTGCGCCCGCCGCCGTGTCGCTCGAAACCTGGATCGCGTTCTTCGTCGCCAGCTGGCTCATCAGCCTCTCGCCAGGCGCGGGCGCGATTTCGTGCATGGCCGCAGGGCTTCGCTACGGCTTCCGGCGCGCCTTCGTCAACATCGTCGGCCTGATCCTCGGGATCATGTTCGTCCTCGCGATCGTCGCGGCGGGCGTGGGTGCGCTGCTCGCGGCGTCGACGTTCGGGTTTTCGGTCGTCAAGTGGCTGGGCGCCGCCTATCTCGTCTGGCTCGGCGTCCAGCAGTGGCGCGCGCCTGCGTTTGCGATCGACGCGAAGACCGCGGAGCGCGAGCTCGGCGCGACGCCGCGGCAGCTCGTGCTGAAGGGCTTTCTCGTCAATGCGACGAACCCGAAGGGCATTCTGTTCATGCTCGCGGTGCTGCCGCAGTTCATCGATCCCGCGCGACCGCAGCTTCCGCAGTATCTGATCTGCGGCGCAACGCTGGTCTTCACCGACCTCGTCGTGATGAGCGGCTACACCGCCTTCGCCGCGCGCGTGTTGCGCATGCTGCGCGATCCTCAGCACATCCGCTGGATGAACCACACGTTCGGCGGGTTGTTCGTCGCTGCCGGCGCAGTGCTCGCGACGTTCAAGCGCGCGGTCTGAGGGACGAGCGCCACGCGCCATCGAGCCTCAGATCAAGCCCCGCGCGAGAACCGAACAGCGGTTGCTAACGGCGGAACTGGTGCTCCATTTCGCGGCGAAACCTGACGGCATCGTTGGCGGAGTCGAACTCGACATCGTCCCAGCGCACCTGCGCGTGCGCGACGACCGGGCGCCTGAGCTTGACGCCATGCGCAAGGCCGAGCGGCAATCCGCCGAGCGTGAGTGAGGCGTTGGCCGGCATGAGCTTGCCGAACACCGTGTAGCCGCCCTCGCCATCGAGCGTTTCGCCGGCGGCGAGATCGCGCTTGGCGGTCGCCACCACATCGCCGCGCCATGCGACCGCCTGCCCTGTCGGCTCGCGGCGCAAGCCGGCGGAGGCGACCGAGATGCCGAGTTCCAGACCGATGGCGTGATAGGGCTTGTACATCGCGCTATAGCGTCCCGAGGGGTCGGTCGAGAAGCCGTACTCCTTGAAGCAGCGGCGCACGTAGTCCTCGCCAGTACCGTCACCGGCGCGAAACGTGACGTAGACGCCCCAGCGCAGGTCGCGGAATACCGGCCGACCGTCGCGCTCCAGCGACGAGACCACCTCGACCTGTCCGGCGTGATGAAGGTGTCCGCCTTCCTCGCGCGGGCGAAGAACTCGTGGCAGGTCGTCGACGCCGCAGGGCGGGAACTCGAGCCCGTCAGGCGCAGGTGCGAGGCCGGTCGCGTTCGCCACCGCCGCCATCTCGATCGCGCTCTTGGTGCCGTCGAGAAACGAATTGAACATCTGCGCGTTGAAGTCTCCGGCGTTGACCATCTCCGGCGTGAAGCCGTAGTGCGGCCAGACGGTCGCGGGCGTGGAGGCGTGGTACTCAGGCAGGTATTTGGTGCCCTTGCCTGCAGCGACAACTTCGAAACCGGCCGCGCGGCACCAGTCGACCATCTCGCAGATCAGCGCCGGCTGGTCGCCGTACGCGAGCGAATAGACGATGCCCGCTTCGCGCGCACGCTGCGCGAGCAGGGGGCCGGCGAGCGCATCGGCCTCGACGTTCACCATCACGATGTGCTTGCCGTGCCTGCAGCACTCCAGCGCATGACGGATACCCGCTGCGGGATTGCCGGTGGCATCGATCACGATCTCGATCTCGGACGCCGCGATCAGCGCTAGCGCGTCGTCGGTGACGCAGGTGCCGCCGGACCTGCCGGCATCGGGCAGCGTGCGCGCCGCTAAGCGCTCTGCAGGCCAGCCGGTCCGCGCGAGGGATGCCTTTGCGCGGTCGGGCGCGAGATCGGCGATCCCCACGACGTGGATGCCGACCGTGTGCTTGGCCTGGGCGAGGTACATCGCGCCGAACTTGCCGGCGCCGATCAGGCCGACGCGCAGCGGGCGGCCGGCCGCCGCGCGGTCCTGCAGCATGCGATGGAGATTCACGGTTCCTCCGCGTCGAGTGCGCCGAGCGCGACGAGTCGCGCGCGAAAGTCGTCGGGCCCGCGCACGACGTGCGCATTGAGTCCTGCGGCGCGCGCTCCTTCGACGTTGATCGCGTTGTCGTCGACGAACAGCACGCGCGCGGGGTCTGCGTCGACGCGCTCGACGATGTGCAGGAAGTAGTCGCCGTCCGGCTTGAGCTTGCCCACCTGGTAGCGAGGGGAAGTTGTCGTCGAAGCGGTCGGGCAACGACCAGTCGCGCGCAAATCGTTCCCAGTGCAACGCATTCGTGTTCGACGCGCTCGCGAGCCGGTAACGCAGCTTCAGCCGGGCGAGCAGTTCGAAGGCGCCCGGGTACGGCCGCCGCGGCCACAGCGCGAACGCGGCGAGAAAGGTCGGCGCATCCACCGGCAGTTCGAACTCGGCAATCAGCTCGTCCGCGAACTCGGCGGTCGTTGCGCCGCCCGTCTCGTAGCGGCGAACCGCCGGCGAACGGAGCCAGCGGCGCCACAACGCATCCGTCGTTGCAAGATGCGGACACCACGCGAGCATCGTCTCGATGCCGACCAGCTCGATCAGCACGCCGCCCAGGTCGCAGACGATGACATCGATGCCGCTGTCCGCGCTCATTGGTGCACCCTTGGCGCTGCGCGCCTTCCCTCCAAGAGGGAGCAATTCGCGGCCTCATTGGACGGCCGCGCGATCCCCCACAGTATCGCGTCGGCCGCCGTCCACGCTCGCGACCGCGCTCTTCGAGCCTGGGCTGCGCCCCGCTCGCGTGGACGTCCTCGGGACGGCCCTGCGGCGCTCATGACCGCAGCGCAAGCGCGAGCCCGATGGGCACGAACACCACCGACAGCAGGTTGCCGATCAGCACGATCGAGGCAACCTTGCCGGGCTCCTGACGGTACTGCTCGGCGACCATGAAGTTCAGCACCGCGGGCGGCAGCGCGCCGAACAGGTACAGCAGCCCCGATTGCAGCGGATTGAGATCGAGAATGGACGCGAACAGTCCCGCCATGGCGAGCCCGGTCAGCGGGCAGACGAGCCCGCCGATCACGCCGAGCTTCGCGTCGTGCCAATCGATCGCGGTGAGGCGTACGCCTAGCGACAGCAGCATCATCGGGATCAGACCGTCCCCGACCATCTTGAATGTCACCGAAGTCCAGTCGGGCAGTGGAGGGCGCAGCCATGCGAACAGGAAGCCTGCCACGGTGGACCAGACCATCGGATTGCGCAGAAGCCGTCCGAATCTCGCGTGGTGGTCGATGATCCACGCGCCGAGCGTGAAGTGGAGCAGGTTCGAGATCGTGAAGAGCGCGACCATCGGCCCGAACCCGGTCTCGCCGTACGCGAGCACTGCGAGCGGCAGCCCCATGTTGCCGCAATTGTTGAACATCATCGGCGGCACGAACGTGCGGGCGTCCTGGTGCAGCAGCCGCGCGAACGGCCACGCGAGGAGACCGGAGCCCAGGACGATACCGATGCTGCCAACGAACAGCATCGCGTCGCCGCGCACGTCGAAGGATTTCGACGACAGTGCCGAGAAGATGAGCGCAGGGGCGAGCACGTTCATGCTGATCCGGTTGACCATTGCCATGTCCGGCTTGACGCGCCGGCCCCAGAAGTAGCCGACCGCGATGACCGAAAAGACCGGCAGGATGATGCCGAGGATTCGTTCGAGCATGAACGGCAGGAGCGGTGCCGGCTACGTTGCGTGCATCGTTACAGGATGTACTTGGCGAGGTTTTCGTCGCCCGCGATGCCGGCAAGCTTGCGGTCGACGAACGCGGCGTCGATCACGACCGGCGCCTGCGCGTGGCGCGCCGTATCGAACGAGACGTCCTCGAGCAGGCGCTCCATCACGGTGTAGAGCCGCCGCGCGCCGATGTTCTCCTGCTTCTCGTTCACCGCGAACGCGATCTCGGCCATGCGGCGGATACCGTTGGGCGCGAATTCGAGGCGCACGCTTTCGGTTTCCAGCAGCGCCTGGTACTGCCGCGTAAGACATGCGTCGGTCGCCGTGAGGATCTGTTCGAAATCCGCCACGGACAGCGATGAGAGCTCGACCCGGATCGGGAAGCGGCCCTGCAGCTCGGGAATGAGGTCGGACGGCTTCGACAGGTGGAACGCGCCGGACGCGATGAACAGCACGTGGTCCGTGCGGATCATGCCGTACTTGGTCGACACGGTCGTGCCTTCCACGAGCGGCAGCAGGTCGCGTTGAACACCCTGCCGGGAAACGTCGGCGCCGTGCATCTCGGAGCGCGATGCGATCTTGTCGATCTCGTCGAGGAACACGATGCCGTTCTGCTCGGCGGCGGCGACTGCCCGGGACTTGATCTCGTCGTCGTTCAGAAGCTTGCCCGCTTCCTCGTCGGTGAGCAGCTTCAGCGCATCGGTGACCTTCATGCGCTTGGCCGTGCGCCGCCCGCCGCCCATCTGCTGGAACATGCCCTGGATCTGGTTCGTGAGCTCCTCCATCCCCGGCGGCGCCATGATCTCCATCTGCGCCGGCAGCAGCGAAACCTCGATCTCGATTTCCTTGTCGTCGAGCTTGCCCTCGCGCAGCATCTTGCGGAATTTCTGCCGCGCCGCGGAGTCGGTCGGCTGCATGTCCTGAAAACTCACTTCGCGCGCCGGCGGCAGCAGGACGTCGAGCACGCGCTCCTCGGCGGCGTCCGCTGCACGGTCGCGCACTTTGCGGACCTCGGACTCGCGCGTCTGCTTGACCGCCACTTCAACCAGATCGCGCACGATCGTGTCCACGTCGCGCCCGACGTAGCCCACCTCGGTGAACTTGGTCGCCTCGACCTTGACGAACGGCGCGTGGGCAAGCCGCGCGAGGCGGCGCGCGATCTCGGTCTTGCCTACGCCGGTAGGACCGATCATCAGGATGTTCTTGGGCGTGATCTCCTGTCGCAGTGGCTCGGGCACCTGCTGCCGGCGCCAGCGGTTGCGCAGCGCTATCGCGACCGCGCGCTTCGCGTCGTCCTGGCCGACGATGTGCTTGTCCAGTTCGGAGACGATCTCGGCCGGGGTCATGGGGATGGGCATGGCGTTGAACGCACTGCGGCGAGGAAAAGAAAACGGCCGCCCGAGCGGGCGGCCGTGTCATTGTACGCGCTCTTCCGAGATCACCATTGGCGCGCCCGGGAGGAATCCCGCGAGGTCAGTCGGGAATCTGCACCGTGTTGTTCGAGAACGCGATCAGGTCGGCGCTCGCCGGGTTGACCGAGATGGGCGGAACGTTCGCCGCGGTGATCGCGGCGACACCGCCGTTGCTGGCTGACGACGCGATGACAATCGTGTTCTCGGTCGCGATCGCGACGACGATGCTTCCGTCCGTGTTCCATGCCGAGCGCGATACGTTCAAGAGGAAGAAGGCGAGCCGAATCGCGATCGGCGTATCGAAACCCAGTACATTTCCGCGCCGCGCTTAGAGCGTGCATGCCTGGTGGTGAACCGATTGGGGCTGACCGTGTTGAACGTGGTGAGTTCGGAGGCCGACAGGCCGGCGTTCAAGTTGCCTGTCGTGCCTGCGTCGTTCGCGTCTGCGCGCGCGGGGTCCAGGAGGTTGATGGTGCTCGTCGCGAGGCCGTGCGCGCAGAGTTCCATTCCCTTGCGGTGCACTCGACCGTGCACTTCCGCTTGAGCCCCCCTTCAGGGGATCCGCATTTCGCGGAATCTCGTGCCGTGACGCTTGGTTCGAGCGTGTCTGCCCGGGGGCGGATTGTGACAGCGGCTCGCGTGCAATGACACTGCCTGTGCGAGAATTGGATTGATCATCCACCATCATCCGGCAAATGCCCCATCGTGGTGCCATCCGATACCACAGCTTGGTGCGTTGACGCTCCATGCGATACCCTGTCCTGACGCCGTTTCTCTTCCTGTTGGTCCTCACGGGTTGCGGCTCGAGCCGCCTTCCCAACGACCCGCGCCAGTTTCCCGAGGTCGCAGCCGAGCCACGTGGCTCGGCGGACGTGGGCCGCGGTACCGGATACATGGCCCGGCTGCGGCCGATGAACGGGTCGGCGGCGACGGGATCGGTTGCCGTGGGCGACCGCGGCGGCGTGATGGTGGTCCAGCTCGCGCTGTCCAGCCTGCCGCCTGGCTTCTACGCGTGGGCATTGCACGCGACCGGCAACTGCAGCTCGCGCAACGGATTCTCGGCCGGGGCTCCGTGGGCCCCTTCGGGCGCGAAGAGGCCGCCGACCGAGCTCCTGCCCGAGTTTCTGGTCAACACCGAGAGTGGCGCGTCCGTCACCGCCCGAGTGCGCGACGTGCGCATCGACGGCGATGGCGGCATCAATGGCCGCAGCGTGCTGATCTACCAGGGCGGCGGCATTCAACCAATCAAGGCGGAAGTGCCCAACAATGTCGTAGCCTGCGGCGTGTTCGAGCCCGCTCGATCGCTCCTGTTCTGATTCCGCCGAAACCTCGCTTGCTGTTCGTGTCATTGTCCGCCCGCGCCGTGCAGCGCGCCCACACGGAAAAATCATGGGATTCCTTGACGACAAGAAGATCCTGATCACGGGAGTGCTCTCCAATCGCTCGATCGCCTACGGCGTGGCGCGCGCATGCAGTCGCGAAGGCGCGACGCTTGCGTTCACCTACGCAAGCGAGGAGCTCCGGGAGCGCGTGGCGAGAATCGCCGCGGAATTCGGCAATTGCCCGGTGTTGCCGTGCGACGTCGCCAAGGACGACCAGATCGACGCATTGTTCGCGGCCCTGGGCGCGGAGTGGGGCGGCCTCGACGGCCTGCTGCACTCGATCGCATTCGCGCCGCGCGAGGCGCTGGCCGGCGACTTCCTCGAAGGACTGTCGCGCAGCCGCGTTCGCGATCGCCCACGACATCTCGAGCTACAGCTTCGCCGCCCTCGCCAAGGGCGCGCGGCCGCTGCTGCAGGGCCGCACCGGGCTCGCTCTTGACGCTCACCTACCTCGGCGCGATGCGCTCGGTGCCGAACTACAACGTCATGGGCCTCGCCAAGGCGAGCCTCGAGGCGAACGTGCGCTACCTCGCCGCGTGCCTCGGCCCCGAGGGCATCCGCGTCAACGCCATTTCCGCGGGGCCGATCAAGACGCTCGCCGCGGCCGGCATCGGCAACTTCGGCGAAGATCCTGCCGCTTCGTCGAGCGGACGGCGCCGCTGCGCCGCAACGTGACGATCGACGAGGTCGGCAACGTCGCCGCGTTCTACTTCTCCGACGCTGTCGAGCGCGATCACCGGCGAGATCACCTACGTCGACGCCGGTTTCTCGACCGTGCGCGGTCTCGGGCGAGGAATAGCGTCAGTCGCGCCGCGCGCGGCATACGCGATGGCGCCCGCTTCCGCAGTCTCCGCCCGCCGCTTCGACGTCGTCGATCATCGGCGGCGGCCACAACGGCCTGGTCTGCGCCGCGTATCTCGCGGCGCCGGCCTCGCCGTTGTGCGTGCGTCGAACGCCGCGAGGTCGTCGGTGGCGCCGCCGTCACCGAGGAATTCCATCCCGGCTTCCGCAACTCGACCGCGAGCTACACGGTGAGCCTGCTCGACCCGCAGGTCATCCGGACCTGAGTCTCGCCGAGCACGGTCTTTCGATCGTCGAGCGGCCGTTCTCGAACTTCCTGCCGCTGTCGGACCGGCGGGCGACTTCCTGAAGGTCGGCGGCGGGCTCGCCGCGACGCAGGCCGAGGTCGCGAAGTTCTCGCGCGCGCGACGCCGCAGCGCGCTGCCCGACTACTACGCGATGCTCGACCGCGTCGCCGACGTGCTGCGCGAGCTGCTGCACGTGACGCCGCCCAACATCGCGGCGCCGGGTCGCGCGGACGTCGCGGCGCTGCTCGACGCGTGGAAGGTCGCGCAAGCGTTTCGCGCGCTGTCGCTCGCCGGAGCGGCGCGATCTCGCTCGACCTCTTCACCAAGAGCGCCGGCGACATGCTCGACCGCTGGTTCGAGTCGGCGCCGATCAAGGCGGCGTTCGGCTTCGACGCGGTGGTCGGCAACTTCGCGAGCCCGTACGCGCCGGGCTCGGCGTACGTGCTGCTGCATCACGTGTTCGGCGAAGTGAACGGCAAGCGCGGGCAGTGGGGCCACGCGCAGGGCGGCATGGGCGCGATCACGCAGGCGATGGCGAGGGAGTGCGCGGCGCGCGGCGTCGACGATCCGCACCGACGCGCCGGTCGCGCGCGTGCTCGTCGAGGCCGGTCGTGCGGCCGGCGTCGAGCTCGCGAGCGGCGAGATCGATCGCGGCGCGGCGCGTCGTCGCCAACGTCAATCCCAAGCTGCTGTTCGAGCGGCTCGTCGCGCCCGCAGCACGTCGACGCCGATTTCCGCGCGCGCATCGACGGCTACCGCTGCGGCTCGGGCACGTTCCGGATGAACGTCGCGCTCGTCGGCGCTGCCCGATTTCGCGTGCCTGCCGGCGACGCGACGCGCAGCCGCATCACGCCAGCGGCATCATCATGGCGCCGTCGCTCGGCTACATGGAGCGCGCGTACTTCGACGCGAAGACCGCCGGCTGGTCGCGCGAGCCGATCGTCGAGATCCTGATTCCCGTCGACGGTCGACGATTCGCTCGCGCCGCCCGGGCATGCACGTCGCGAGCCTGTTCTGCCAGCACGTGCATCCGGATCTGCCAGCGGTGCGGCCGGGCACGACGCTGGGACGACGCCCGCGACGAGGTCGCCGACCTGATGATCGCCACCGTCGATCGCGTCGCGCCCGAATTTCGCGCGCAAGCGTGCTCGGTCGCCGCGCGCTGTCGCCGCTCGACCTCGAGCGCGAGTTCGGCCTCGATCGGCGGCGACATCTTCCACGGCGCGCTGCGCTCGACCAGCTCTTCTCGACGCGGCCGGTGCTCGGCAACGCCGACTACCGGATGCCGGTGCCGGGTCTCTACCTGTGCGGATCGGGCGCGCATCCGGGCGGCGGCGTGACCGGCATCCCGGGCCGCAACGCCGCGCGCGAGATCCTGAAGGACGCGCGGCGAGGCCGCCGCTGAGCGCGCGAAAACAAGCCGGCGCAAATGCCTCGCTTCGCGATCCTGCGACGTGTTCAGCCGGACCCGAATAAAGGCGAAGTCAGCCGATAAGCCGGGTTCTGTTACGGCGCGCTTGCGCGCGCTATGACCGTCATTCCTCTAGGCCCATCGTTGCCGGCGGGCTCGAGCCACCTACCCGCGGACTCGGCGAGCAGCGTCATCGTCCGCCTACTTGGTGTTGCTCCGGATGGAGGTTGCCGCGTTTCACCCGCCCCGTTTGACCGGGAGCGACTCGTCTCTGTGGCCCTGTTCCTCGCCTTCGTCGGCCGCGCTAAGCGGCGACTTATAGCGGCCGGGCGTTACCCGGCATCCTGCTCTGTGGAGCCCGGACTTTCCTCTCCCCTCGCGTGAACCGCGCGGGCAGCGACGGTCTGGCTGGCTTCGTGAAGCTAGGATAGCACCGGATCGGCAAGGTTTCTTGCGGCGGCGCAATCCGCGGTCGCTCGCTGCCGGCATTGGCGGCCGCGCCCTCATGCGACGCGCCAGCGCAGCGTCTCGCCGGCGCGCAGCGGCACGATCGTGTCGTCGCCGAACGGATAGTCGGCGGGCACGCGTCCACGGCTCGCGCACGAGCGTGATCGTGTCGCGGTTGCGCGGCAGCCGGTAGAAGTCCGCGCCGAAGTGAGCTCGCGAAGCCTTCGAGCCGGTCGAGCGCGCCGGCATCCTCGAACGCCTCGGCGTAGAGCTCGCAGCGCGGCCGGCGCGGTGTAGCAGCCGGCGCAGCCGCACGCGTTTTCCTTGGTGGCCGTCGCGTGCGGCGCGCTGTCGGTGCCGAGGAAGAACTTCGGGTTGCCCGAGGTCGCGGCGGCGACCAGCGCCTGGCGGTGCGTTCTCGCGCTTCAGCACCGGCAGGCAGTAGAAGTGCGGCCGCAGGCCGCCGGCGAAGAGCGCGTTGCGCGACTAGAGCAGGTGCTGCGGCGTGATCGTCGCGGCGACGTTGGCGCGCGCGGCCGCGACGAACTCCGCGGCCTCGCGCGGTCGTGATGTGCTCGAGCACGATGCGCAGCGCGGGAAGTCGCGCACGATGCGCGAGCAGTGCCGCTCGACGAACACGCGCTCGCGGTCGAACACGTCGACGTCGGGGTCGGTCACCTCGCCGTGCAGCGACAGCACGACGCCGTGCTGCTCCATCGCGGCGAGCGCCGGATAGGCGCGCTCGAGCGCCGTCACGCCCGAATCGGAATTCGTCGTCGCGCCCGCCGGGTAGTACTTGACCGCGTGGACGAAGCCCGACGCCTTCGCGCGCGCGATCTCGCGCGGCGGCGGTGTTGTCGGTGAGGTAGAGCGTCATCAGCGGCTCGAACGTCGCGCCCGGCGGGCAGCGCCGCGAGGATGCGGTCGCGATAGGCGGCGGCCTGCGCCGTGGTCGTCACCGGCGGCTTGCAGGTTGGGCATGACGATTGCTCGTCCGAACACGCGCGCCGTCGCGCCGAGCACCGCGGCGAGCGCCGCGCCGTCGCGCAGGTGCAGGTGCCAGTCGTCCGGGCGGGTGAGCGTGAGCGGGGCAGGGGCTGGTCATCAGAAATCCTTGTTTTTTCGGGATTATACGAGGTGCCTTGCGGCGCGGCCGACCGTTGGGAGCGGCGTACCGGTGCGGAGGACAGGCTGGTGACACGCTCGCGGCGCGGGTTATAATCGCCCGTTTATCGCGGCCGGTGCGCGGAACCGCTCCGCTGCCCGCTCTCGAGTCGAGCGATTCAGGCTACGAGGTCGGAGGAGATGGCAGCATGGCAGCAAAGACGCGCAACCGTCGT
Source organism: uncultured beta proteobacterium (assembly GCA_963750585.1). Lineage (GTDB taxonomy): Bacteria > Pseudomonadota > Gammaproteobacteria > Burkholderiales > Casimicrobiaceae > VBCG01. The sequence continues at coordinate 21,452 of CAVVRH010000001.1, read as the reverse complement.
CAAGAAGGTCCGGCGAGCTCACCGAGGAGGAGATCCTCAAGGCGCCGGAAAAGGACTACATGAACGAGGCGCAGCTCGCGTTCTTCAGGAAGCGCCTGATCGAAATGCGCGACCAGATCCTGCACAACGCCGACGACACCGGCGAGCACCTGCGCGAGAACGAGGTCACGACCGACCCGTCGGACCGCGCGACGCTCGAGGAGGAGTACACGCTCGAGCTGCGCACGCGCGACCGCGAACGCAAGCTGCTCAAGAAGGTCGAAAAGTCGATCGCGCATGATCGACGACGGCAGCTACGGCTACTGCGAGGAAACCGGCGAGCCCATCGGCGTTCCGCGCCTGATCGCGCGGCCGACCGCCACGCTGTCGCTCGAGGCGCAGGAGCGCCGCGAGCGCGTGCAGAAGCTGTACGGCGACTGACCGCGACGCCCGATGAGCTCGCTGCTTCCACCACGCCTGCGAGAACGCCATGATTGAGAGAAGTTGCCTCCGTCGCATCCGCCGTTCTCCTCGTTGCCTGCACCGTCGCTGCCTTACTCGGGACCCGCCGCCGTCGCGAAGCTCGAGCCGACGAACGGCAACACCGCCGCCGGCACCGTCGAGTTCGTCCAGCGCGGCGAAAAGGTTCATGTGACCGCGAACCTCACGCGGCCTCGCGCCCAACGGCGAGCACGGCTTCCACGTGCACGAAAAAGGCGACTGCAGCTCCGGCGACGGCATGAGCGCCGGCGGCCATTTCAATCCGGACGCCAAGCCGCATGGCCCGCAGGACGCGCCGCACCACGCGCGGCGACCTGCCGATCGCTCAAGGCCGATGCGGCCGGCAAGGCCAAGTACGACGTTCGTGCTCGACGACGTCACCGTCGCCGCCGGCCCGCGCAGCGTGGTCGGCACGCGGCCTCATCGTCCACAAGGACCCGGACGACTACAAGACGCAGCCGACCGGCAACTCCGGCGCGCGCATCGCGTGCGCCGTCATCCAGGCCGCTTAGGTCAGTACCTGATCCGCGCGGTGTCTGGCGTCGTCCGCGCGCACGATTCCTCCCCGTCACACGCTCAGGAGCCGACACGAGCCATGTTCACGCTTCCGCGCCGCTCCCCTACGCCGACAACGCGCTCGAGCCGGTCATCTCCGCCAACACGCTCGGCTTCCACTACGGCAAGCACCACAAGACCTACGTCGACAACCTGAACAACCTGGTCAAGGGCACCGGATCTCGAGGGCGCGACGCTCGAGAAGGGATCGTCGACGACACGGCCGGCAAGGCCGACAAGGCGGGCGATCTTCAACAACGCCGCGCAGATCTGGAACCACACGTTCTACTGGAACAGCCTGCAAGCCCGGCGGCGGCGGCAAGCCGCCGGGCAAGCTCGCGCCGATGATCGACGCCGACTTCGGCGGCTTCGACAACTTCAAGAAGGAGTTCGCGCGACCACGCGTGACTCGCAGTTCGGCTCCGGCTGGGGCTGGCTGGTCCTCGACGGCGGCAAGCTCAAGGTCGTCAAGACCGGCAACGCCGAGGTCCCGTTCACCAAGGGCCAGAAGCCGCTGCTGACGATCGACGTCTGGGAGCACGCCTACTACCTCGACTACCAGAACAGGCGTGCCGACTACGTCAATGCGGTGATCGACAAGCTGCTCAACTGGGACTTCGCCGCCGAGAACCTGGCCAAGGGCTGACGCGCGCACTGCGGTGCGGCGAAGTCGCGGCACGGCCGGTCCCGGCCGTTGGTTCTCTTGGGCCGGACTTGCGGTTTTCGCCGTTTTCCGGCGGATTTGGCAATTCGAGGCCGTGAGGCCACGCTGTGCGCTTGTTCGCCGCCTATGACGAGAACGATAATCGTTGCGGCCTGCCCCGCTGCCGGGTGCATACGCTTGTCCCGCATGGCCCTGTTCTCCAAACCGCCGGCCAAGAAGCCTGCGTGCCTCCGTCCCGCCGCCGAAGCCGGCTCGGGCAAGCGCGCGCCCGAGCACCGTGACCGGCGCGCGAGGTGGCGGCGCACGGCGAGGCAATCGCGGCCGGCGAGCAGCCGCGTTCGAGCCGGTCGGGGGCGACATCTCGGTGACCGGCGCCAGCATCATCGAATGGACCCCGGCGCAGCCGTCGATCGAGGTCGCGCAGGCCAATCCCGGCCTGTGCGCGGTGCTCGAGAACGCCGCGCTGCTCTACGCCAGCGGGCAGGCACCGGAGCGCGCGCGCTGCTCGAGCAGGGCGTGCAGACCGACCACGACGCGAAGCTTTCGCCGCTCGCCTGGCTGGCGCTGTTCGACCTGCTGCAGCGCGCGGACGACCGCGCGGCGTTCGACCAGCTCGCGCTGCAGTACGTCGTGCAGTTCGAGCGCTCGCGCGCCGGCGTGGGACGAGCCGGAAGCGCACTGCGCCCGCAGGCGGGCCGAAGGCAGTCGGCGGCGGCTACATCGCGCTCACCGGCAAGCTCACGGCGCGCCAGTGCGCACGCAGCTCGACGGCCTGCGGCGCGCGATCGCGAAGAAGGTGCCGCAGGCGCGGCTCGACCTCGCCTCGGTCGCCGGCTTCGACGACGAAGGCGCGCGGCTGCTCGCCGATGCGCTCGCGGACGCGCGCCGCAAGCGCGGATCGCCGCTGACGCTGCAGCGTCCGGAGAAGCTGCGCGCTGCGCTGCGAGGCGGCGGTGCGCAGAGGCCGCGACGGCGGCGAAGGCGCGTGGCTGCTGTCGCTCGAGCTGATGCAGTGGCAGCACGAGCAGGACGGCGTTCGACGACCGGGCGGTCGAGTACGCGGTCGCCTTCGAGATGTCGCCGCCGTCGTGGGAGCCGCCGCCGATGCCGCCGGACCGATCGGCGTGGAGGCCGCCGGAGCGCCGGCCGCGCGCCGCGGCGCGACATCGCAACCCGAGGCGCTGGCGTGGCACGGCGTGCTGGCCGGCAGTGCCGCCGCAGTTCGTCGCGCAGCTTGCGCGAATTCGCGCAAGGTCGCGCGATCGTCGCCGATCGACATGACCGACGTCGAGCGCGTCGACTTCGTCTGCGCCGGCGCGCTGCTGAACGCGATCGACCGCGATCGAGTGCCAGCGCAAGGCCGTGCAGATCGTCGGCGCGTCGCCGATCGTCCGGGCGCTGCTGCTGCTGATCGGCATCTCGCCGCGTCATTTCGTCAAGAAGGCAACATAGCCTCGTCGCGGGGCGGCCCGACCCGGGAGCGGCGTGGCGCATGCCATGTCGACCCGGCGTCGCCTGACCCGGCCGACCCCAGGACGCGGACCATGACCATGGAACCCTTTCACGGCACCACCATCCTTTCCGTCCGTCGCGACGGCGCCGTCGCGCTGGGCGGCGACGGCCAGGTCACGCTCGGCAGCGTCGTCATCAAGGCGACCGCGCGCAAGGTGCGGCGCCTCTACCACGACCGCGTGCTCGCCGGATTCGCCGGCGCGACCGCCGACGCGTTCACGCTGTTCGAGCGCTTCGAGGCGAAGCTCGACAAGCACCAGGGACACCTGACGCGCGCCGCCGTCGAGCTCGCCAAGGACTGGCGCTCCGACCGCATCCTGCGCCGGCTCGAGGCGATGCTCGCGGTCGCCGACCGCACGGCCTCGCTGATCATCACCGGCAACGGCGACGTGCTCGAGCCCGAGCACGGCATCGTCGCGATCGGCTCCGGGCGGCGCCTACGCGCAGGCCGCGGCGCGCGCGCTGCTCGAGCAACACCGGCGCTGTCCGCCGCCGAGATCGTCAAGCAAGGCGCTGACGATCGCCGGCGAGATCTGTCATCTACACCAACCAGAACACGTCATCGAGACGCTGCCGCCGAGCCATGACGCAGGCGAGCGCGCACCTTGCGACGTGGCTGATCGCCGGCGCCGGGCTCGTCGGCCTGCGCTCGCGCCGGCGCTCGCGCGCGCCGGCCTTCGCGTGGCGCTCGTCGACCGCGCGCCGATCGCGGCGCCGGAGGCGGCCGGCGACGAGCTGGGATGCGCGCGTCTACGCGATCAGCCCGGGAAGCGCGGCGTTCCTGCGCGCGATCGGCGCGTGGCAGGCGCTGCCTGCGGAGCGCATCGCGCGCGATCGAGTCGATGCGCGTCGAAGGCGACGACGGCGCGATCGCTGGCCTTCTCCGCCTACGAGCTGGGCGAGCGCTGCGCTCGCCTGGATCGTCGAGGAGCGCGAGCTGCGCGCGGCGCTCGTTCCGCTGCAGTGCACGCTGCCGGCGTCGAGATCATCGCGCCGGCGCGCTTCGAGGCGCTCGCGTTCTCGCCGCAGTCGGCGCTGCTCTCGCTCGACGACGGCGAGCAGATCGCTGCGCGGCTCGTCGTCGGCGCCGACGGCGTGCATTCGTGGGTGCCGCAAGGCCGCCGGCATCATGGTCGAGCCGCGGCCCTACGGACAGACCGCGGTCGTCGCCAACTTCGCCTGCGAGCGCGCCCATCACGGCCGCGCGCGCCAATGGTTCCTGCGCGGACGGCGGCGTGCTGGCGTGGCTGCCGCTGCCGGGCCGGCGCATCTCGATCGTCTGGTCGGCGCCCGAGCGCGCTGGCGCAGCAGCTGCTCGCGCTCGATCCGGTCGCGCTCGCGCGAGCGCGTCGCGGCAGCCGGCGGCAGCGCACTCGGCGCGCTTGACGCTGCATCACGCCGCCGGCCGCGTTTCCGCTGCGTTTCCTGCGCGTGCCGACGCTCGTCGCGCACCGGCTCGCGCTGGTCGGCGACGCCGCCCACGGCGTGCATCCGCTGGCGGGGCAGGGTGTCAACCTCGGCTTCGGCGACGCCGAGGCGCTCGCGCCATGTGCTGGCCGAGCGCGGTCCGGTCGCCGATGCCGGCGCGCCGATCCTGCTCGAGCGCTATGCCCGGCGCGCGGGCCGAGCCGGTGCTGGCGATGCAGGCGGTCACCGACGGCCTGGCGCGGCTGTTCGGCTTTCCGCGCCGTGGCCTGCGCTGCCTGCGCAACGCCGGCATGGCCGCCGTCGATCGGCTGCCGCTCGCTCAAGCGGCTGCTGGCGCAACCGGCGCTGCGATAGACTTGTCGAAGTCTTTCCCGACTCAGGAGCATCCCCAGATGAACCGAATTCGTGTCGATAGCGCTTTCGTCGCGCTGGCCGCCGTTGCTGCGGCGCTTGCCGCCACTCGCGCTGGCACAGGCCGCCGCGAAGGCGCCTGCCGGCGAACCGCCAGATGACCGCGCGAGGCGCGTCGCCGTGCAAGAAGACGCTCGAGCAGAAGTTCCCCGGCGCCGCAGGTCCGCTACGTCGCGAAGGCGCCGTATCTTCGGCCTGTACGAGGCGCATGCTCGACGACCAGCTGATCTACACCGACGCCAAGGTCGACCTACGTGCTCGTCGGCTCGATCTACGACACGACGACCAAGCAGCAACCTGACCGAGGCGCGGCTGCGCAAGCTCAACCGCGTCGCATGGTCCGACGCTGCCGCTCGAGCTCGCGATCAAGAAGGTCAAGGGCAACGGCTCGCGCAAGCTGGTGGTCTTCTCCGACGCCGACTGCCCGTTCTGCCACGGCTCGAGAACGAGATCAAGGGACTCGACAACGTGACCATCTACACGTTCCTGTTCCCGATCGACCAGCTGCATCCCGACGCCGCGCGCAAGTCGCGCATGATCTGGTGCGCGCCCGACCGGCACGAAGGCGTGGGACGAGTTCTTCGCGACGCGGCAAGCTGCCCGACAACAACGGCGACTGCGCGAACCCGATCGCCGAGACGCAGGCGCTCGGACAACAGTTCCGCATCAACGCGACGCCGACGCTGGTCTTCGCCGACGGCACGCTGGTGCCCGGCGCGCTGCCGCTCGCGCAGCTCGAGCAGGAGCTCGGCAAGGCCGACGTCGAGGCGAAGAGGATCGCGGCGCAGAAGAAGTAGAGGCGCGGCGGGCAACCAATTCCGGACGAGGCGGCGGAGAGGGAGAGAGGGCGTGGCGATCATCGATTTCCTGAAGAAGCAGTTCATCGACATCATCGAGTGGACCGACGACTCGCGCGACACGCTGTCGTTCCGCTTCCCCGACGAGGACAAGGAGATCAAGAACGGCGCGCAGCTGATCGTGCGCGAGTCGCAGGTCGCGCAGTTCGTCTACCTCGGCCAGTTCGGCGACACCGTTCGGTCCGGGCAAGCACACGCTGACGACCGACAACATCCCGATCCTGACCAACCTCAAGAGCTGGAAGTACGCGCTCGAGAGCCCGTTCAAGGCCGACGTCTACTACGTCGTCACGCGCGTGTTCACCGGCAACAAGTGGGGCACCGCCAATCCGGTGATGATGCGCGACGCCGGATTTCGGCATCGTCCGCCTGCGCGCCTACGGCACCTACGATTTCCGCATCGTCGACGCGAAGAAGTTCCTGAAGGAAGTCGCCGGGCACCGACGACCACTTCCGCCTCGACGAGTTCAACGACACGATGCGCTCGCGCATCGTCAGCGTGTTCTCGCGACGCGCTCGCCGAGGCGAAGATCCCCGCGCTCGACGTCGCGGCGCGCTACGGCGAACTGGGCGAGGCGCTGCTGCCGCTGATCAATCCGGTGATCTCCGGCGAAATACGGACTCGCGATGACCTCGTTCGTCGTCGAGAACGTCTCGGTGCCGCCCGAGGTCGAGCAGGCGATCGACAAGCGCTCGAGCATGGCGGCGGTCGGCAACCTGAACGACTACGTCAAGTTCCAGATGGCGCAGGGGATGGAAAAGGGCGGCAGCGGCGGTGCAGGCGGCATGGCGGCGGAAATGGCGGTCGGCATGGCGATGGCGCAGCAGATGATGAACCAGTCGGGCGGCATCATGGCGCAAGCGACGCCGGGCATCGCCGCACCGGCGGGCGCGGGTGGAACCGGCGTGCCGGACGTCCTGACGCCTGCGCAGGTCGCGCAGCGCCTGGGTGTCGCCGAATCCGACGTGCTTGCGAGCCTCGAGTCGGGCGACCTCAAGGGCAAGAAGATCGGCACGCAATGGCGCATCGCCCGCACGGCGGTCGATGCGTTCCTTGCATCGTGAGCGCGACGCCGAACAAGGTCCGGCGAATCGCGCTGGCCGGCCTGCTGCTCGTTGCATGCGCGCCGGGCATCGCCCTTGCGCAGGATCCGCGCGGGACTGCCGCACACTTTGCGGCGCGCGATTGGCTCGCGCTCACCGACAAGGCGGACGCACCGGCCAGCTGGAAGGCCGCGAGCGCGCTGTTCCGTGATGCGGTGGACGAGGCGCGCTGGGCCAACGCGCTTGCCACGATTCGCAGCCCGCTCGGCGCGGTCGTCACGCGCACGCTTGTCGGCACGCAGTTCCACACCGAGATCCCGGGGCTGCCCGACAAGGGCGAGTACGTGATGCTCGTCTACCGGACGACGTTCGAGAAGCGCGAGGGTGTGGTCGAGCGCGTCACGATCGCCCGCGACTCCGATGGGACGTTCCGTGTCGCCGGTTACGTGATCGGCTGAACCGGGCCGCAGCCCACGCCGGCGCAATGAACGAACGCGTCGCGCTCGCCAAGTTCGCGTGCCCCGCATGCGGTGGCGAGGCGCAATGGAACCCTGCGAAACAGAAGCTCGTGTGCCCGTTTTGCGGCACCGAGTCGGCCGCCCCCGCGTCGACTGCGACCGACGTTGCCGAACGCGATCTCGCGCAGGCGCTGACCGATCTTGCCGCCGTTGCGCACGGCTGGCAGGCCGAAAAACGCACCGTACGCTGCCAGAGCTGCAACGCGATTTCCGTTCTGGATCCGGCCCGGCAGGCGCAGAACTGCGAGTTTTGCGGCTCAGCGCAACTCGTTCCCTACGACGAGCCGGCGCCCGCATTGCGGCCGGAAAGCGTCGTTCCGTTCCGGGTCGCCGAGACCGACGCGCGTGAGCGCATCCGGGCGTGGTACGGCAAGCTTTGGCTCGCACCTAACGCGCTCAAGCGGCGGGCGCTGACCGACCGCGTGCGCGGCGTCTATCTTCCCTACTGGACCTTCGATGCGCAGGTGCACGCGGACTGGACTGCCGAGGCCGGGCACTACTACTACACGACGCAGACCTACGAAGAGAACGGCCAGCGACGCACGCGGCAGGTGCAGCAGGTGCGCTGGGTGCCGGCGGCAGGCTCGCTCGACCACTTCTTCGACGATGAACTCGTCTGCGCGTCGGTTGGCGTGCATCCGGGCCTGCTACGCGGCATCGAGCCGTTCCCGACTGGCGGGCTCCGGACCTACGACCCGGCGTATGTCGCGGGCTGGGTAGTCGAGCGCTACCAGACAGACCTGCCGGCCGCGGTGCTGCGCGCGCGCAATCAGATGAATGCGACCCTGCAGGCGCTTTGCGCGCAGCAGGTGCCGGGCGACACGCAGCGCAACCTGCAGGTGCGCGCCGACTATGCGCGCCAGACGTTCAAGCACATCCTCGCACCCGTCTGGCTTCTGACTTACGACTACGGCGCGAGAAGCTACCAGTGCGTCATCAACGGCGCGACCGGCGAGATCGCGGGCGAATACCCGAAGAGCCCCTGGAAGATCGCGCTGATCGTCCTCGCAGTGCTTGTCGTCGTGGTGATCTTCCTGTCGCTGTCCGGCCGCTGATGCCCGACGTCCGGAACGCCGCTCCGGCGGGGGAGCGGGCACTGCTCGACGGGCCTGCGTTCGCGCCCTTCGCGCGCTGGCAGACGGCGCTCGAAACGCGCGAGCGGCCTTCGCTCGCCAAATTGAACAGGTGGGCGCACGAGTCGGGACTCACGCTCACGGACGGTCGTGCGCTGCGATTCGTGGCTGCGCCCGCTCGGAGCGTTCCGGCACTTGCGTACGAGCGGCGCGTCGCGGAAACCGGCGAGATCGCGACGCGCGAAGGCAACCTTCACGACACGTGCAATGCGCTCACGTGGCTCGCGTTCCCGAGAACCAAGGCGGCGCTCAACGCCCGCCATGTGGCGGCAGGTGGTGCGGTGACCGCGAACCGTCGCACACGTGTCCGCGATGCGGCGACACTGCTCGACGAGTCCGGGTTGCTGTTCGTCTGCGCCGATGCGGATATCGTGGAAGGCTTGCGGCGGCATCGCTGGCGCGAGACATTCTGGGAGAGGCGAGCAGAAGTCGACCGAGGCACACGCACTTTCGCCATCGGGCATGGCCTGCTCGTCAAGCTTCTTGCGCCCTACCCGGCCCTCACGGCGAAGGCGCTCGTGATTTCTATCTTTCCTGCGGCGCTTCCGCCCGGGGGCGAAGGATGCAGGCAGGTCGACGCGGCCGCGGCCGAGACCGTCGCGCGAGACGACTTCTCGCCGGCCCGGCTCGCGCCACTGCCGGTGATCGCATTGCCCGGCTGGTCGATGGGCGCGCGCAGCGAGCGGGTCTTCGACAATGCGGCGCTGTTCCGTCCGCTTCGGACTTCGCCGCACTGACGGCCGAAGTCAATCTCCGGCGGCGGGTGGTCTGACGGTCCGCGCAACGACCGAAGGCAGCGCGGCGGGCGTGTCTGCCAGCGCATCCGCGCCGGCAAGTTCCTCGGCACTGCCCTAACCCCACAGCACGCCGACGGCCCGCGTTCCGGTCGCGCGTGTTGCGCGGATGTCATGGTGTCGATCGCCCACCATCGTACAGAGCACGGGGTCGAGTCGCTTGCGTGCGCGATGCGCTGGCGGTCCGTGGTGCCGAGGAGGCGCGCAAACGACTCGCGCAGCGGCGGACCGACGCAAGTGCGCAACGCGGTCACCTGCGGCGCCGGCTCGCCAAGCCGCACTATTGCATAGACGATGGATGCGGCGATTCCAGGATAGTTGTCCGACAACGTTCCATCGAGGTCCAGGAGCACCGCGCCTGAAAGGGCCGCGCTCATCGTGACGCCTCCAGGAGCACCGCGCCTGAAAGGGCCGCGCTCATCGCGACGCCTTCAGCAGGCGCAGGCGGTACTCGAGCAACGTGCCTTGCGCGCCCGCCTCCCACGCGGCGCAGTACTGCTGCGCGCGCACCGCACGGAAGATGCCGCTGTCACTTTGCACCCCGTCGCGGGCAAACGGGATCAGCACGGCGTTGTCTTCCCGGTAGATGATGCTGAAACCGAGCGGGGCATCGGAGGCGAACGACCAGTCCAGCCGGTCGCCTTCGTCCATGCGCGCGCATTCTTCGTGCGACGCGTAGGGCAGGAGCGGAAGGTCGCGGACTTCGCGTGGCGTGTCGGGAGCAAGCAGGGGCGCGGTGCACGCGGCGAGCATCGGCCCGACGGCGGCGAACAGCGCGCGTTTGCCCACCGACTTGCGCGGTGTCACCTGCCGCCCTTCGCGGAAGCAGCGAGCAGCCGCTTGCGCCGCGCGGGCCAATCCTCGCCAAGCATTGCGAAGCGCACGTGATCGCGCCAGCGACCGGCGAGCTTCAGGTAACGGCGAGAATAGCCTTCGCGTTCGAAGCCGACCCGCTCGACCAGTGCGATCGAGCGCGCGTTCTCGGGCCGCACGTTCACCTCGACGCGATGCAGGCCGAGTTCGCCGAACGCGCGGTCGAGCGCAAGCACGAAACCCTCGGTCATCAGGCCTTGTCGTGCGTAGGCGGCAAAGCCGTAGTAGCCGAGGTAGGCGCTTTGCAGCACGCCGCGCACGATCTGCGAGAAGTTGAACACCCCGACGATTCCGCCGTCCTTCGCGTCGAGGACGAGAAAACCCGCGTTATCCGTGACGCGAGGACGACCGCCGAAGCGGCGCACGAAGGCCGCAAACGCTTCGGGAGTGGTCGGCGGCGTCACCCACGCCGCGTGCAGGCGGCGACTGGCGAGCGCCGCTGCAATGAACGCCGCCGCGTCGGCACGACGCGGTGGCCGCAGCTGAACGTGGAATCGCGCGGGGCGGGTCGGGGCTTTGCGCCGCGTTACCATAGACCGATTCTAACAACGACGCGCACGCGCTTCCGATGTCGACATGGGTGCAAGGACGGCTCGCCGGCCGGAGGAACTGGACCGACACGCTGTTCTCGCTGCAGGTGGATGCGCCCGAGGTGACTTTCACGGCGGGCCAGTTCGCGCGGCTCGCACTGCCGGCGCCGCCCGGGTCGAAGGAGCCGATGCTCGGCCGTCCCTACTCGTTCGTCAACCCGCCGGGTGCATCGCTGCACGAGTTCTACGCGATCGTCGTTCCGGAGGGGCCATTGTCGCCACGGCTTGCGGAGCTCGCGATCGATGACCCGATCTGGCTGCTGCCGCGCGCCAACGGCTTCTTCACCATTGCCGAGGTGCCGGCGGCCGAGGTGCTGTGGTGCCTGTCCACCGGCACGGGGCTCGGGCCCTTCCTGGCGATACTGCGCACCGACGAGCCATGGCAGAAGTTCCAGCGCGTCGTGCTCGTGCATGCGGTCCGCCATGCGGCAGAGCTCACGTACCGCGACGAGATCGCCGCGATCGGCCGCGCGCGGCCAGGTGCGTTCGGCTACGTTCCCGTCGTGAGCCGTGAAGCGGTGACGGACGCGCTTTCCGGTCGAATTCCCGCGCTGGTCGCCGATGGCCTGCTCGAGGCGCGCGCGGGCATTGCGCTGTCGGCCGAGAACTCGCATGCGATGCTCTGCGGGAATCCCGCCATGGTGGACGATGTGCAGCGCGTGCTCGGCGCGCGGGGGATGCGACGGCACCGTCGACGGGAACCGGGCCACATTACCGTCGAGACCTACTGGTAGCCCAGGAGCTGTCCGCATCGTGTCCGCAAGCGCGAACCCGACTATGCGCTATGCGAGGATCCGGTCCTCGAGCGTACGCGTGACGACCTCGCTCACGTCCGGTGACAGCGCTTTCGCGCTGGCGATGCGCACAAGCGCCGCCTTCATCGCGCCGCGCCGCGGCTCGGTGAAACGCTTCCAGAGGCTGAACGCGCCGGACAGCGTGGCCGCGAGTTGTGGATTGGCCGGGTCGAGTGCCAGCACCTGATCGGCCGTGAACGCATAGCCGCTGCCGTCCCCCGCGTGGAAGCCGCGGAAATTGTGCAGCGCGAACGCGCCTACCAGGGCGCGCACGCGGTTCGGATTGCGTGCGTTGAAGCGCGGATGTGCGAGCAGCGAACGAACCCGCGCCAGCACGTCGTCGCGCTGAGCGGTCGCTTCCAGTGCGAACCACTTGTCGAGAACGAGCGGCTCGTCGCGCCAGCGCGCCTCGAAGCGCGCAAAGAGGTCGTCGCGGGCGGCCGACCTGCTGTCGCGCAGCGCGCCGAGCGCGGCGATGGCGTCGGTCATGTTGTCCGAGGCGTCGTACTGCGCCACGGCGAGCGCTTCGGCGCGAGCATCGTCCAGCCCTCCCATGTAGCGCAGACCCACGTTGCGCAGCCGTCGTGGCCCGATCTGCGCCTGCGTGGGCGCGTAGGGCTCGCGTGGCTGGTGTCGCGCTACCACGGCTTCGAACTGCGGCCGCAGCTGCGACCCGAGCCCATGCAGGATGCAGTCGCGGGCTGCGAGCATGCCATCAACGTCGATCCGACGCTCCAGCGCCGCGACATAGCCGATGTCCGGCGGAGTCAGCGCAAGCGCTAGCAGCGCCGGGTCCGTCTTCGCATCGGCGAGCAGGTTGCGCACGAGATTGGCCAGCGAGGTAGGCAGCGCAAGCTCCCGCCCGCCCCGGGCGTCGTCGGCGAGTACGAGCATCGCCTTGACGAAGCACTGCTGGGCCGCATGCCAGCGGTTGACGGGATCGGTGTCGTGCGTGGCGAGGAGGAGTAGTTCGTCGTCGCCCAGATCCAGCTCGAGCCTCACTGGTGCCGAGAAGCCTCGCAGCAGCGAGGGTACGGGCGGCGAGGGCACGTCGACGAAACGGAACGACTGTCGTTCGGCACGGACGTCCAGCACGCGCGTCGTGCCTGCCGGGGCCGGTTCTCCGTCAAGCCGCAACGGCATCTCGCTGCCCGCATCGTCGAGCAGGCCGATCGCGACCGGCACATGGAATGGCGCCTTGGCGGACTGCCCCGGCGTCGCGGGTGTGCGCTGCTCGATGGCGAGCGTGTACGCACGGCTCGCGGCGTCGTAGGTTCCGCTGGCGCGCAGCACGGGAGTCCCCGCCTGGCTGTACCACAGGCGGAACTGCGCGAGGTCCACGCCGGATGCATCCTGCATGGCCTGCACGAAATCGTCGCAGGTCACGGCGCGGCCGTCGTGGCGATCGAAATAGAGATCCATGCCGCGCCGGAAGCGCTCCGGTCCGAGGAGCGCATGCTGCATGCGGATGACCTCGGCGCCCTTTTCGTACACGGTGGCGGTGTAGAAGTTGTTGATCTCCTGGTATTCGTCGGGGCGGACCGGATGAGCCATGGGTCCTGCGTCCTCGGCGAACTGCTCGCGTCGCAGGTATTCGACGGCGGCGATGCGCTCGACGGCGCGTGACCCGCTTTCGCTCGAAAACTCCTGGTCACGAAACACGGTCAGGCCTTCCTTCAGCGAGAGCTGGAACCAGTCACGGCACGTCACGCGGTTGCCGGTCCAGTTGTGGAAGTACTCGTGCGCGACGACGCTGCGGATCGACTGGAAGTCGTCGTCCGTCGCGGTAACCGGATCGGCGAGCACCAGCCGGCTGTTGAAGATGTTGAGGCCCTTGTTCTCCATCGCGCCCATGTTGAAATCGTCGGCGCAGAAGATCATGAACGTGTCGAGGTCGTACTCGCAGCCGAAACGCTCTTCATCCCAGCGCATCGCCGCCTTGAGCGATGCCATCGCGTGTCCGCAGCGCGGGAGATTGCCGGGGGTAGAGAAGATGCGCAGCGCGACGCGGCGTCCGGACGTCGTCGTGAACGGTTCGTCGAGCGAGGCGAGGTCACCGGCAACCAGCGCGAAAAGGTATGACGGTTTGGGGAAGGGGTCGTGCCAGACGGTGAAATGGCGTCCCCTGGGCAGCGGACCCGCGTCGATCCGGTTGCCGTTGGACAGCAGCACCGGGTAGCGCGCATGCTCTGCGCGTATCGTCACCTTGTAGACCGAGAGAATGTCGGGCCGGTCCGGAAAATAGGTGATGCGCCGAAATCCCTCGGGTTCGCATTGCGTGCAGAATGCGCCGGAGGACACATAAAGACCCTCGAGCGAGGCGTTGCGCGAAGGCGCGGATCGCGAGCGCACGGTCAGCGTTCCCGCCACAGGGGGATCGGCGATCGTCAGCGTGCCTGGCGTAAGCACCGCGCGCGACGCCGGCAGCGGCCGCCCGTCGAGAAGCACACCGAGGTTTTCCTGCTGTTCGCCGTCGAGAACCAGCGGCGCGAGCGTATCGCCATCGCCCGCCTCGGGATTGCGGCGGAATGCGAGCGAGGCCGTGACGAGCGTCGCCTCCGGGTCGAGATCGAACTCGAGGTGGACCGTGTCGATCAGGAACGCCGGCGGGCGATAATCCGATCGTCGCTTGACCAGCGCACGGCTGTCACGGGGAAGCATCGGCAGTCCGGCTTATTTCACTTCGAGCAACTCGACGTCGAAGATGAGCGTCGCATTCGGAGGAATAACGCCACCGGCGCCGCGGGCGCCGTAGCCCAACTGCGGTGGAATCACGAGGGTGCGCTGGCCGCCGACCTTCATGCCGGCAACGCCATCGTCCCAGCCACGAATCACCTGACCACGGCCAAGTGCAAACTCGAATGGCGTACCACGATCGCGCGAACTGTCGAATTTCCGTCCCTTGCCGGCGGGCGCCGCTGGGTCATAAAGCCACCCGATGTAGTGAACCACGACCTGCTTTCCATGGACCGCTTCGGCGCCAGAGCCCTGTTTTGCATCGTCTTTCTGGAGTTCCTGAGGATTGGCATCCAATTTGCTGCTCCTTGGTCGATCGTTGGGTGTTCCGGATGCCCCGGACGGTGCCTGTGCAAACGTCGCGCCAGCACCGAGTGCTGATGAAAGCATCAGCATGAAGGCAAGTCGACGGATGGCGGTCGAAACGGGCGCGGGGACTTGGCATGTGTTCAGCAACATCAGGGAGACCTCGGAAAAGGAAGACGGGACGCGGCCCGCGTGGCGCGCGGTCGGCAACGCCGGAATTGCAGAGCGGGCGATTGTAGCGGACATCGCCGGCCCTTTTGCATGTGGCCATGAATTCGAATATAAGTCCCAACTCCCCGAGAGTGGCCGATGCTTCGTCGCATCGCCCGGTCAGGCGGGGGAGATTCGACCCTTGAGCAGGACGACGTTCGACGCATGTTCAGCTTCCTGACCTCAGCCGGCAAGGATACGGGCGACCCGCTGGTCGCCGCCCGCTCAACGGCTATCTGGCTGCGCCAGCTTCCGTTGCTCGATGTCGTCGGGCGCCAGCAGGAGGTCATGCGCGCGTTCGACGGCATGCGGCAATCGCGCAGGGAGATCGACCTTCCGCGCGTGCAGGCGATCGAGTACCTGGACGCCGCGCTGGGTGCCGACCGTCGCCAGCTGATCAAGCAATACGTCGAGAATGTCGATACCAACCGCAAGCTTGCGGAACGGATCTGGCAGGCAATCTTCGACCTCACGCAAGGCTTCGTCTATGCTTACCACGCCGCGCTCGAGCATGCCACGGGCCAAGCTGGCGGGGCCCGCTGGAAGCCTGCTCTTCCGACGCTGTTCACGCGTCTGCTGCACTACTACGGCACCGACGCGAAGCTGCGCGTCTTCCGCTTCGAGCGCTGGATTCCCGCGAAGTGGATGGAATTGCACCGCACGTACCTGCGCGCCACGGAGCTCGGTGTCGAGCACGTCTCCTGCGCGCTGGGTGCCGCTGGGCCGAACGCTACGTGCGTGGACGCCCGAAGTCGAGTACCTGAACGTGCTGCTCGTGCATCAGCTCAACACGGGCAATCTTTCACCGGCCGGTTTGGATTGGGCGTGCTCGCAACTGCGTGCCTGGAGCCGCAAGCTCAAGCTCGATGCGGTTCCGGACTCGCCCGAAGGATTCTTTGTCGACCTCGCCGGCAAGAAGTGGCCTCGTGCGCCGCACGGGGAACGATTCCGGATCGATGCTGCGCTACCTCGATACGACTGCGCTTTCCGAGCAGCTCGAGCGCGCACTCGCGTCGCTGCGACAGACCGAGGACAGCGACCAGGGTCCCACCGCCATCATCAACCAGCAACGGATCACGGTGCTGGAGAAAGTGCGGCCGGCGGTTGCGCCCAACATCAACAACGACCTGCGCAAGGACGCACGCATCACCTGCGCCGTGGCGGCCAAGGTTCGGATCGGCATCGGCCGCATCTGCCGGGAGGTCGCAGCGAAAGGCTTGAGCGAGGCGATTGCCGACAGTCATTCCGGCGAGCAGATCGAGGTGTTCGCCGTCGCCGGTGCGGCCCGCGCGCGGCGCAGGGCGCCGGACGAACATGACACCCTCGCTGCAAGCCTCTCGGCGTTCAGCGATCCGATGTGGCAGGTGAAGGACCGCAGCGTGGCGGGGCTGCGCATCGCGGCCTCGGGCGGCATCGGACAGGCGCTGGCACTCGGGGCCCTGGTAGCGGTGCGGCAGACCGACCTCACCGATTGGGTGCTCGGCGTCGTGCGCCGCCTGAACAAGATCAACAACGACGATGTCGAGGCAGGCGTGTCGATCATCGCCGATCGGATCGTGCCGGTGGTACTTCATGCGAAGCGCGACCCGAAGGAGGACATGGGCTTCGTCGTCGACGGAGTCGACGTCTCCGCCATGGGCGCTCGCTTCGACGGCCTCTACCTGCCGCCGCCGTCCCGTCCCGACAAGCCGCTTTCGGTGAAGACGGTCATCGTGCCTACTTCCGAATACTCGGACGGGCGCAGCGTCATGCTCACGACGGGCCGTTCGGTCTACACGGTGGCGTTGCGCCATCTGGTCGAGCAGCGCGCCGAGTGGTCCTGGTGCGCGATCCAGATCTTGGAGAAGAAGTCCCGAGAATAGCGAGCGCGGCCGCAGGCCGCGCTAGGGGCGAAGCCCGCGGCGCTATTCGAGGGACCGCGGCCGACCACGCAACGTTTCGAGTTCAAGGCCTGCGTCGTGGAAGGCCGCTCCCGAACGATGACCGAAGGCACGCAGGGCCCGTCGTTACTCGAGGGACCGCGGCCGACCACGCAACGTTTCGAGTTCAAGGCCTGCGTCATGGAAGGCCGCTCCCGAGAACGATGCCCAACCCAGGGCCCGTCGTTACTCGAGGGACCGCGGCCGACCACGCAACGTTCCGGGTTCAGGGTCTGCGTCGTGGAAGGCCGTCATGCGAACAAGGCAGCCCGGCCCGCTACACGCAATCAGTCCGCCGGCCGGAACTTGAGCGTCAGCGCACGCTGGAACAGGTCGGCGCGGTCGGGCCTGGGCAGCGGCGTCGACTTGAGGATCGCGCGCTGCACGGCATCGTCGTAGGCACGCACACCGCTCGACTTGCGCAACTGTACGTCGATGATCTCCCCTGTAGGCAGCTGCACGACCTCGAAGATCGCTTCCGGGTTTCCCGGAATGTCGGGCGGCAGGATGACGTTGCCACGGATCTTTGCCTGCACGCGGCGAATCCAATCAGCCTCTGCCCGCGCGCGCGCCTGGGTTTCGGCCTGCGCGCGCTGCTGCGCGTCTGCCTGCGCCCGGGCCTGCGCCTCGGCTTGCGCGCGAAGCTGCGTCTCCCGCTCTGCCTGCACACGCATCGCCTCTGTTTCGCGTTGCTGTCGCTCGCGTTGCTCGGCGACGCGCTTGTCGTCCGCCTTCTTCTTGTCCTCGGCGTCCTTGCGCTTCTTCTCCGCCTCGGCCTTCTCCCGCTCCTGCTCCTCGCGGCGCTTCTTTTCTTCTTCCTGCCTGGCCTTGAGAGCGATGTCGGCCGCGCGCTTGTCCGGTTCGGCCTTTGGCTCCGGTTTGGGCGATGGCTTCGGTTCGACCTTGGGCTCGGGCACCGGCGGCGTTACCGGCTGCGGTGGCGGCGGTTTCGGCTCGACCTGTGGCTCGGGTTTCGGTGGTTCCACGACGGGTGGAGCCGGCGGGGTCGGTGCGACCGCGGCCTTGGTCGGCGGCGCGTACAACTCGGCGGTCACGGCCTGCGGTTTCGGATTGCGCCAGGTGACCGAGAACACAAGCACGCCGACGAAGAGGAGGTTCACGAGGACCGCGAGCCCGAGCGCCAGCCATCTGCCAGGCGTGCGGCGGCCGGGCTGCGGCGGCCGGACACGGTCGCGCGACATCGACCGTCAGCTCGAAGGCGGCCGCGCGAGCAGTCCGACCTTGCGAATGCCGTTGCGCTGGAGGAGGTCGAGCACGCCCAGCACGTCTTCGTACTTCGCTGCCCGATCTGCAGCGATGACCACCGGTTGGTCCTGGCGTCGCTGCTGGATTGCCTTGATGCGAGCGACGAGTTCGTCGCGCGAGACGCGGACGGCCGGCACGCTCGTCGCCTGGTCGTGCAGCCAAAGCGACTGGTCGGTGCGCAGCGTGACCTCGAGCGGAGACGCGGGAACTGCAAGCTTGGTGCCGACGGACGGCAATTCGACCTGACCCGGATTGATGAGCGGCGCAGTCACCATGAAGATGACGAGCAGCACCAGCATCACATCGATGTACGGCACGACGTTCATCTGATTGATCGCTTTGCGGTCGCGGCGCATTTCAGGGATCCGGTGTCAGAAGTCAGGCAACAGGGTCGCCTGCGATTCCTGTGGCGGCGCATCGAGCGCCGGTTATGATTCCCGAAGCCCGTGGAACGGATCGATAGCGTCGGCGCGCCCGAAAAAGCATGGCAACGCCTGAATTGGCGACTTCGTGGTGTCGGGAACAACCAAGTCCTGCAACCGCGCTCGATGCGCGGTCGCCTGAAACGCATCGGCAACTGACCTCTGTCATCTGGCCTCCGACTCCTGAATCAGCCCTGCCGTTGCAGGATGTTCGAGAATTCTTCGATGAACGTCTCGTAGCGCGTTGCGAGGCGATCCACGTCGTGCGTGTAGCGGTTGTACGCCACCACCGCCGGAATTGCCGCGAACAGGCCGATCGCAGTGGCGATGAGTGCCTCGGCGATGCCGGGCGCGACTTGCGCGAGTGTCGCCTGGCCAACGCTCGCAAGGCCGCGGAACGCGTTCATGATGCCCCAGACGGTCCCGAACAGGCCGATGTACGGCGACACGGAGCCCACGGTCGCAAGGCCGGAGAGATGGGCTTCGAGCGCATCGATCTCCCGCTGGTAGGCGGCACGCATTGCGCGGCGTGCGGCATCCAGCGTGACGATCGACGGGCTGCCCTGCTTGCGGTGTTTGGCGTACTCGCGGAAGCCCGCCGTGAAGATGTGCTCGAGCCCGGCGCCGATGTGCGACTGGTTGGTGCGCTGGTAGAGCTCGTTGAGATCGCCGCCTTTCCAGAACTCGTCCTCGAATCGTGCAGTGTCGCGAGCGGCGCGCGAGAGCTGGAAGCGCTTCTGGAAGATCTGCCACCAGCTCCACAGCGAAAGGAAGGCGAGCAGCGCCATCACCGCCTGGACGATGACGGAGGCCTGCGCCACCAGCGTGAAGAAGGAAAGATCGGCGTGTACGTTCAAGTAATGGTCTCCAGCCTTTGCCGCAACGGCAACGGAATGCGGGTCGGACGCCAGCGCACCGTGTCGACGCAGGCGAGCATCACACGCGCGTCGGTAAGCACCTCGTCCAGGCGCCGGACCTGCTGGCGTGCGACGAATCGCGTGGCACCGAGCCCGTCCGGCACGACGGTGACGTCGAGCGCGTCCAGCAGGCGCGCCGGCCGTTTGTAGTCGATCTCGAGACGGTGGACCACGAAGGCGACGCGGTGTTCCCGCTCGAACGCGGTGAGCGGGAATCCGATTGCCGCGAGCCACTCGGTGCGCGCGCGCTCCATGAAGCGCAGATAGTTCGCGTAGTAGACGACGCCGGCGGCATCGGTGTCCTCGTAGTAGACGCGGACCGGCAGACTGAAGTGTTTCGCCGCGCCGGTCATTCGCCGGCCGGGAACAGGTCCGCTGCTCCGGGTGCGGGCGGTGCGAGCCCGAAATGCCGCCATGAAAGCGCGGTGGCCACGCGCCCGCGCGACGTGCGTTGCAGAAAGCCCTGCTGGATCAGGAATGGTTCCAGCACGTCCTCGATCGTATCGCGCTCCTCGCCGATCGCCGCCGACAGGTTGTCGACGCCGACCGGTCCGCCCGCGAACTTCGACAGGACGGTATGCAGCAGCTTGCGGTCCATCGTGTCGAGTCCGGACGCGTCGACGTCGAGCATCGACAGTGCGGCGTCCGCGACGGGCCGCGTGATCGCGCCCTGCGCCTTCACCTCCGCATAGTCCCGCACGCGGCGCAGCAGCCGGTTGGCGATCCGTGGCGTGCCACGCGACCGGCGGGCGATCTCCGTCGCGCCCTCGGGATCGATCGCGATGTTGAGCAGCTGCGCCGAGCGCGTGACGATGCGCGTCAGCTCCCCGGATGTGTAGAACTCGAGCCGGGCGACGATCCCGAAGCGGTCGCGCAGCGGATTGGTCAGCATTCCCGCGCGCGTCGTGGCGCCGACGAGCGTGAACGGAGGCAGGTCGAGCTTGACGCTGCGTGCCGCCGGGCCCTCACCGATCATGATGTCGATCTGGAAGTCTTCGAGTGCGGGATAGAGGATCTCCTCGACGATCGGCGAAAGCCGGTGGATCTCGTCGATGAAAAGCACGTCGCGCGGCTCGAGGTTGGTGAGCAGCGCAGCCAAGTCGCCGGGTCTTTCGAGCACCGGTCCCGACGTCTGGCGAAGGTTTACGCCAAGCTCGTGGGCGATGATGTGCGACAGCGTCGTCTTGCCGAGCCCAGGCGGCCCGAAGAGCAGGACATGGTCGAGCGCTTCGCCGCGCTTGCGCGTGGCCTCGATGAAGATACCGAGCTGGTGGCGGATCTTCTCCTGCCCGACATACTCCTCGAGCTGGCGTGGGCGCAGTGCGCGCTCGAGGGCCTCTTCCTGCGGGCTCGCGGGCTTGGTGGTTACCACACGGTTCAGGGCGTCGCTCTCGATGGCCATCGCGCTATCTTATGCCTTCGCCTGTCGGGCGCGAGCGCTGCGCAGTGCGGTTGCCGGGGGTTCCGCGGCCTCGCGACGGCGGATGTGCAGCGTCTTTTCGACGCGGGCGACCGTTGCGCCGCGCTGGTCGGTGATCGCAACATCGAAGGTTGGCTCGTGCTTGCCGCCGCGCGCGGTCGCGCGGCGTGCGCGCTGCACGTCCTGCTCGGGAAGCAGGAAGCGGGCGAACACGTCGCCGCGCCCGGGCCGCAGGTAGCGGATCGAACCCGCCTTGTCCCAGACGATGTACTCGGGGCCGAGATTCTGCAGCATCATCAGCGCAAAGAAAGGATCGGTCATCGCGAACATCGAGCCGCCGAACTGCGTGCCGAAATAGTTGCGGTTCAAGAGTCCGAGCTTCAGCGTGACGTCCACTTCCCGGTAGTCCTGCGAAACGCGGGTCACCTGAACGCCTGCGCCGATGAATGGCGGCCAGAGGTTCAGACCGCGCCGGAAGAGTCCTGGCGGAATCTTGACGTGGCGCAGGAGGCCCTGCCGCGACGAGGTCATCTCCGGCTACGCCTTCGCGAGCAGCTTGAGCGCCTGCCGGATGCCATCCGCGACGGCGAGCCCGTCGGGCAG